>JBQCIM010000081.1:0-57511 GCA_051953735.1 Ginsengibacter sp. | reverse complement strand
GTACGATTCACGTAATGGAAAATGAATTGAGAAGTGCTATTGATACGCTTCCTGTGAATGGCTATCGTGGAATCACTTTTGAAAATTTATCGCATGCAAAATTGGAAGAGATCATCAATAAAGTTTCGAATATTCATGCTGCGGATATAAATCTGTATGACCTAGATGGAAATTTAAAAGTGTCTTCCATCCCACTGCCATATAACAAAGGAATCGTTAGTGAAAAAATGGATCCTGTTGCCTTCTATCATTTGAGCAAACTAAAAGATGTTCAATTTTTCCAGGAACAAAAAATCGGAAGCCTTACTTATTTAAGTAATTATTTACCCGTGCGTGATGAAACAGGAAGAGAATATGCTTATCTGAACATTCCTTATTTTGAATCACAAAATAAATTGCAGGATGAGATCTCCAACTTTTTGGTAACCATCATGAACCTGAATGCATTTATTTTTTTAGTCGCTGGTATTATCGCATTGTTCATTACCAATAGCATTACCAAATCATTTTCGTTGATCAGTGATAAGATGAAAAAAATAAATCTTGAAACAGGGAACGAAGAAATTATCTGGAACAGAAAAGATGAGATTGGCGAACTGGTTCAGGAATACAATAAAATGGTTAAGAAATTGGATGTGAGCGCCGAAATGCTTGCCAAAAGCGAGCGTGAAGGCGCATGGCGTGAAATGGCGCGACAGGTTGCGCACGAGATAAAAAATCCACTGACGCCAATGAAATTAAATCTCCAGTATTTACAAATGGCGATTGATAAAAATTCTCCTGATGTAAAAAATATTTCATTATACGTTGCACAAATTTTGTTGGAACAGATTGAACATCTCTCACAAATTGCGAGTGATTTCTCACAGTTTGCAAAAATTGGTAACACCCAAAAACAAATTTTTGATGTGAATCAAATGCTTGAAAATTCCATCACGCTTTATTCTACCAACAATCAGGTCAGTATCAATTCTGAACTTTATCCTTCCTCCATTTTGATCAATGCAGATAAAACGCAAATTAATCGTTTGTTTACCAACCTTCTTCAAAATGCGGTCCAGTCTGTTCCTGATTACCGGCCAATCAAAATTCAGATTAAAAGCGAATTGAATGATCATAAAGTAGTGATTTCAATTAAGGATAATGGAAATGGGATTCAGGCTTCGATGATCAATAAGATTTTTACGCCGAACTTTACTACAAAAACTTCCGGAACCGGTCTTGGACTTGCAATGTGCAAAGGAATTGTTGAAACCTTAAATGGAAGAATATGGTTCGAAACAAAAGAAGGAGAATGGACTTGTTTCTTTGTAGAAATTCCAATTGCAGAGCCGACAACTGAAGATTGAATTCTTTTTAAAAAAAGTATTTTCTGAAAAATATTTTATCATTCTAAAAAAGGAAAAGATGGATGACCAAAAAGAAATTTTAGTTTCTGAAAAGAAATTAAGAAGAAAAACAATCATTGCTTTTATCATTTTTATCCTTGCAATTTTTGCAGCAATATTTTTTTGGAAATGGCTACATCGTCAACCGGAAATTGCTGATGTACCAAAACCGATCAGAAAAGTTTTAAGCATTAATGAAAAAGTATTTTCAAAAACTTTAAGCAATGACCATCTTGTAAAAATCTATCCTGTATCTGCAGCGGCAAAAAACGTAAGATTCAATGGTGACATAGGTTTAAGAAGCGCATTGGATAGTTCATGGAAATTAAAATTAGTAAGAAAGCCAGGTGACACTTTGTCGATAACTCTTGATGAAATTAAAGCACTTCCGAAAACAGAAATCGTTTTTGATTTTAAATGTATCGAGGGCTGGAGCCAGATCTCACATTGGGGCGGTGTAAAATTCAGTGACTTTGCAAAGAAGTATCATCTTGATTTACAAACACAAATGAATTACGTGGGTTTGATCACACCAGATAAAAAATATTATGTAGGAATTGATATGGCAAGTATGATGCATCCGCAAACCTTGCTCTGTTATGAAATGAACGACAAACCTCTTCCTTTAAAAAATGGATATCCCCTGCGTTTGATGATTCCGGTAAAATATGGAATCAAAAGTTTAAAAAGAATTGGCACCTTATTTTTCAGCAATACTCCTCCACCCGATTATTGGTACGAACGCGGGTACGATTATTATTCAGGGTTGTAAAAAAAAAAATTGAGTTATTTGTTTGTTTACTTTTAAAACATTCTTTTTTGAATCAATTATTCAGTAACAACAACGACATTGTAAATTTTTGGATGAACTGGATAAGGAATTTTAAAAAGTTCTTTATTGGTTTTCAAATATTCCATAATCTTCTCAATCCTTTCCGAATTTTTTTTATTTGATTTCGTAACATCAGTTAAATTTAAACTGGATGTTACTTCACCGACTTCAGTTTTTGCCTTTATGATATATCTGTCGCCATTTGAAAATGGCACTCGGCTAATTGTAATAATAGTGGCTCCCGAATGAAGTTCGAACGATTTCATTTTGGATCTCTGCCTTTTTTCAAGCATTTGATTTATAAAATCAAGATTTGCATAAAGTGTATCAAAATCATTAACGTTCACTGGGAATAAGCCATTTGTAACTTGTTGAACTGTTACACTATCTGTGTAAATTATGGGACTTTGAAAAGCTGTATTTAGCAATGCGATCTTTTGTGATCTAGCTGAAAAAGGAACAATAAAAAAAAGAAGTACAATTATAACTTTCATCTAATCGGCTTTTGGTATAATAAATTTAAACATTTTAAAATTGCCGCAAGAGTATCAGAACAAAAAACGCGATTATTTCTTCATTCACTATCAATAATATATCCAGTCAATCAAAATTCCGGGAAGAAATCCTAAAAGAATAATAAGCGCAGCAGTTACAACTAATAAAAATTTGAAAGATGAAGAAACGTAAATTTCATCATTCACTCCGGGAACCGGTTCTTTAAAATAAATCGCTTGTATTACTCTGAAATAGTAAACAGCGCCGATAGCTGCGCAAATTACTGCAAGGACAACGAGCCACAATTGGTGTCCATCTTTTACCGCAGCCATCAAAACATAAAATTTTGCTGTAAAGCCTGCCGTTAAAGGAATTCCGGTTAATGACAAAAGAAAAATTACTGAGGTTAATGCCAGCAAAGGTTGCTTTTTCCCAAAGCCGTTAAATCCTTCGATCGAATAATCTGACATCTTAATAACTACTGCAAAAATACCGATAGTAGCAAGGCAATATGCAGCAGAATACAAAAGCAATCCTTCTTTAGCAGTATCATTTAATGCAAAAAGAGTGAACATCAGAAAGCCTGCGTGAGAAATGCTGGAATAGGCCAGCATTCTTTTTACACTTCTTTGAAAAACGGCTGTAATATTTCCTATCAGCAAAGTAGCAGCTGTTATCACAACGATCAACGTTTGCCATTGATGTTGTACTGCACCAAATGAAGCCTGGAAAAGCCGGAAGAAAGCAACAAAAGCAGCTACTTTTACGATGGTCATCATAAAAGAAGTAACGACTGCCGGGGCTCCGTCGTAAACATCGGGTGCCCAGAAATGGAAAGGCGCGGCAGAAACTTTAAATGACATTCCAACCAAAATCAAAACCAGGCCTGCGCCAATTAAAACAGGAAGACTTCCTGCACCGGTATTGATAGAATCGATGTAAAAAGAACCAAGCGTATTGCCGCCGTAGATCAATGCAATTCCCATTAACAATATGCCGGTGGAAAATGATCCCATTAAAAAATATTTGAGAGAAGCTTCATTGCCTTTTAAATTTCTTTTCTCGCTTCCTGAAAGAATGTATAAAGGGATCGATAAAATTTCAATTCCGAGGAAAAGCAACAACAAAGTATTGAAAGAAGATAAGATGGAAAGTCCACATAAAACAAAAAACATCAGGCTGAAATATTCAGAAACGTGATGACCCACTTTTTCAAAATCTCTTCCATTCAAAAGAAAGAATAATAAAGTGCAGATAAAGGCAATTGTATTGAAATGAAGGCCGAATGAATCAAATTTCAGCATTCCCTTGGTATCCACATTGAAAAAAGGATGTCCAAAAAACTCAAGAATATTTGCAATCAATACAAGAACAATACCTGCAATAGCCCAATATTTTGGTGTGGTGCGTTTTTTGAAAAACACTCCTCCAAACATCATTACTACTCCGCAAAGTGCAGTTAAAATAATCGCGTTCATTATTACTTATTTCTTATTACTTATTTTATAATTACTAATTCCTCCTATCTCGGTATCCTTCCTAAAATATCTGTAACGGTTGATTGTGTAAGATGAATAACTGGTTCAGGATAAATACCTAAAAACAAAATGGCAATTACAAGAACGAATAAAACAATTCCTTGTCCCGCACTCATCTTTTGGGCCTGTTCAACCAATCCATTTGTTTTTCCATAAAAAGTTTTTTGAACCATCGACAACATATAAACGGCTGAAACTACAATTCCAAGAGTTCCAAAAACAGCAAACCAAATATTGAATTTGAATAATCCATTCAGCATCAAAAACTCACTAATAAATGAATTAGAGAGCGGAAGAGCGATATTGGCAAATGCAATAATAACAAGGAAAATTGCCAACGCCGGAGATTTAGCAGCAAGCCCGCTCAATTCTGAAATTTTTCTTACTCCGGTTTTTTTCTCAATAATATCAACAATGATCCACAGTGCCAGGATATTAATTCCATGATTCAACATTTCGAGCATTACTCCGTGTAAGCTCAAATTATTCGCCGCAAAAATTGCAGCGCTCATTAATCCCAAATGTGCAATGGAAGACCATGCAACAAACCTCTTCAAATCATTTTGGTACAAAGCAATACAACTTGCATATAACAAACCAATGATGCAAAGGATCATTACCAAATTATCAAATTTTGCAACAGCAGCCGGAAAGATCGGAAGTATCCAACGTATTACACCAAAGGCGCCCATCTTTACCATCAGCCCGCTCAAAACCATTACTGATGGATAATTGGATTGCTCATAAACATCCGGTTGCCACGTGTGAAACGGAAAGATCGGAATCTTCACTGCAAAAGCAACAAAGAAAAGCCAGAATAACCAATCCTGCTGGCCGGGAGATAAAACCGCATTATAAAAAGCATTTAAAGAAAATGAATGAACGGAATCTGCAGAAACGGAAGGAGTGTGAACATACACGTAAATAATTCCAACAAGCATCAGCAACGAGCCGAGAAATGTATAAACGAAAAATTTGAAAGTAGCGGCAATTCTTTTTTCTCCTCCCCATCTGCTGCACAAAAAGTAAATAGGAATCAAAGCCAGTTCCCAAAAGAAATAAAACAGTAAAGCATCCGTAGCCACAAAAACACCCATAATTCCTGCTTGTGTCAAAAGCATCAACGCAAAAAATGCATTTGGGTTTTTATGATTCGTTTTATAGGTTGCTGCAAAAATTAACGGATAAGAAAGCGCGGTTAAAAATGTGAGCAAAAAGCCCATTCCATCAAGTCCTACAGAAAAACTGGAACCGATATAAGGCATCCAGACGTAAGAAACATTATTATAATAAAAAAATTCAGGATGATGCGCAACATCCGAATAACATAAACTGATAACAGAAACTACCAAAGTAGCAATGGAAGATAAGAGCGCGAACATTTTTACGCTCTTATTATTTTTAATAAAAATAGCAATCAGCCCTGTGATAAAAGGTATCCAAATCAATAATTCCGGAAAAGTATAGTATGTGCCCAGCATTAAAATTATTTTGTAAACAATTGAATAATAAATAAAATCAATAATCCGATAACCATCAATAACAGGTAAGAACCAACCTGGCCACTCTGCAATAATCTCAACTGACGGCTTCCATAATTTACACTTTTGCCTACGCCGTTTACAATTGCATCAATTCCTTTTTTGTCGAAAACATTATTTAAAAAAGCAGATAAAGAATGATATGGTTTTACAAAAAGCATGTCGTATGCTTCATCAACATAGAATTTGTTTTTGATGGCTTTTACAAAACCATTGTCAGAAGCAGTAGCAGGTGAATAATTTTTAAATTTCATAAATGCCCAGATAGAAACGATAATGATTAAAACGGTAGAAACAATGATCAGCATCAGATCGGTTTGGTGTGGCACTTCATGAGCAGTAAGTATTTGGCGGGAATGAGCAAACACAGGTGATAAAAAATCAGCGAGCTTATTTCCATTTTTCACAAATACTTCCGGCAATCCTATAAATCCTGCAACAGCGGCAAGAATAGCCAGGATGATCAATGGAATTGTCATGGTGGCAGGACTTTCGTGAAGATGATGTTCCTGCTCCGCAGTTCCGCGAAAACTTCCTTTAAAAGTCATGGCTAATAAACGAAACATATAAAATGCAGTAAGCAAAGCGCCGCCAACTCCAAGAACATACATTAGTGGGCTTTCAGCATAAGTAGCGGAAAGAATTTCGTCTTTTGAAAAGAAACCTGAAAACGGTGGAATACCGGCAATTGCAAGCGTTGCGATGAAAAAAGTAACATAAGTTATTTTCATCTTTTTGCCCAAACCACCCATTTTTGTCATATCCTGCTCCCCGCCCATTGCATGAATTACTGAGCCGGCTCCAAGGAATAAAAGCGCTTTAAAAAATGCGTGAGTCATTACATGAAAAACAGCAGCAGAATAAGCGCCAACGCCCAATCCTAAAAACATATAACCTAATTGGCTTACCGTAGAATAAGCCAACACTTTTTTAATATCATTTTGTTTCAAAGCAATAATTGCTGCTACAATTGCAGTTACCAAACCGATCGTCGCAACTCCGGCCAAAGTAACCGGCGCCAAAGAATATAAAATATTGCTTCGTGCGATCATATAAATTCCAGCAGTAACCATTGTTGCGGCATGTATCAGAGCAGAAACCGGTGTTGGACCAGCCATTGCATCGGGAAGCCAGGTGTACAAAGGAATCTGAGCGCTTTTACCAATTGCTCCCACAAACAATAATAAAGTGATTCCAACAATTACAGGAGAATTAATTGCAGTAAACGAAGTTATAATTCCATTTTGTGGATTATAAAGTTCATTGTAGGAAGTGGTTCCAAATGAAGAGATCATCCAGAACACGGCCAGCAGAAAACCTACATCACCGATACGATTCATGATGAACGCTTTTTTGCCTGCATCGTTATTTGCATGGTCTTTAAACCAAAAGCCAATCAATAAATAAGAACAAAGCCCTACGCCTTCCCAACCGATATACATCATTACATAATTTCCTCCCATGACCAAAATGAGCATGGAAAAAACAAACAAATTCAGATAAGAAAAGTATCTTCCAAAGCCCGATTGGGTTTCTTCTTTCATATAAGCGATCGAATAAACATGAATAATAAACCCGACGCCGGTAATGATCAAAAGAAATAAAGAAGTGAGTTGATCTATCTGAAATTCAAAAGGAATAATGAGTTTATCAACATGAATAAAATCGAAGTAATGAATATTTTGAGCGGTAAAACCTTCTTTTGTTGCTGCTAAAAAAACTAAAAAACTGATGCAGAAAGAAATAAAAACCACGCCGCTGCCGATAATGCCGACCAGGGATTTTGAAAGTGCATTTCTTCCAAGGCCATTAATTAAACATCCAATCAAAGGAAGAAGAGGAATGAGATAAATAAGTTGAATTGCGTCCATAAACCAAACTTTCGGCAGCGTTTAAAATTTTAAAATATTTTTTCCATTTTCAATTTTGAAAATGATTTAGTTTTTTAACCTGTTTAAAAAATTGATATCGATCGACCGGGTATTTCTATAGAGCATTACAATGATCGCCAGGCCCACACTCACTTCAGCGGCAGCAACGATCATAATGAAGAACACAAAAATTTGTGCGCTTGATGCGATTGAATAATTAAAAGCGTTTGGAGTAGCCATATGCATTTTTGAAAATGCGACCAACAACAAATTCACTGAGTTTAACATCAATTCAATACACATAAAAACGATAATCGAATTTCGCCGGGTAAGTGCACCGATAATACCGATGCAAAACAAGGCCAAAGACAAAAATATATACCACCTGATCTCCATGATTACAATTTTACATATAAACCAATTCCTGCAGTGCTGGATGCAGGAGCTATTGAAAAAATATCTTTAATTTTTTTAGCTGCGATTCCATTGAAAATATCTACGGCTTTATAAGACGCGCCTTTCGTCAGAAATTTTACAATCAATCCTGAACCGATTGCACTCAAACCGGAATATAACGCCGTGTTATAATCCTGTGATTGTACAGATTTTTCCGTTTTTCTAACCAGGCTGTAAACGGCAATGGCACCACCGGCATAAGCAGCAGCTTTATAAATAATTCTACCGGTTCTGAACGTGTTGAAAAGCTTGTTAACCTCATCATTTTGCTTCATTCCAAGGATTTCGGCCACTTTTGAGATTTTTTGAATCGGCGTTCTTCCCAAGGAAAATTTAGGTGCAAATCCTTTCTCTACATGCATTACTTTTCCGATAATATCTTTTAAATCCAAATTGTTCAGGTCTATTTGCGCTGAAGATCTTTCAGCAAATAATAAAGCCGAAAACAGCAATAAGAGTGTGAAGGATTTTCGCATATTTATTGTTTTACTGAATCTTTTTTACCGATTAAAATTGCGCCGATCATGGCACTTAAAAACAGAACGCTGCTTATTTCAAAAGGAATTACATATTTATTGAACAAGGCTTTTCCAAGACTTTCTGTAAGTCCAACACTTGTACCAGCACGAATAACCGTGTTGGTTGTATCAGAATGCGACAGCGCAGCAACAAAAACGATCATGAGCATCAATCCTGCAATTACGCCGGCCAGTTTCATGTAAAAATTTTTTACAGGTTCTGTTTCTGAATTCAGATTCATCAACATGATCACGAAAAGGAACAAAACCATGATAGCGCCTGCATAAACAATGATGTTTACAATGCCTAAAAACTGCGCATTCATTAAAATATAATGACCGGAAATAGCGAAAAATACAATGATGAGGCAAAGTACGCTATAGATGGGATTTTTGCTGGCAATTACACCGATGGCAGCCAACAAAGCCAGTGCAGATAAGAACCAGAAGAGGATTTGTGCTATATCCATTTCGATATTTCGTTTCTATTTTTTGTAACCTTTCTTTTAATTTTATTATTACTATCGTTTAAAAAAGAAATAGTATTTATTTCCTTGTTTACTATTTCAAACGGCGTAAAATTTTTCTCTTTTTCCAAACTACTAATGTTCATTTCCATGCCCCTGCGGATGCTTGATTCTTGAGCCTTTTGCTCTTGCAAAACCTTCAGGATCTGTTTTTGGATCAGGGATTAACAGATCTTCTTTTCCATAAATGAATCCCTTTCTCTGATAATTCGCCGGAGCAAAAGTTTCAGATAAATAAACTGCATCTTTCGGGCAGGCTTCTTCACATAATCCGCAGAAAATACATCTCAGCATATTGATCTCATATTTTGCTGCATATTTTTCTTCACGATATAAATGTTCTTCTCCGGGTTTTCTTTCAGCACATTCCATAGTGATCGCTTCTGCCGGACAAGCTAAAGCGCACAATCCACAGGCAGTGCAGTTTTCACGTCCTTCTTCATCCCGATTTAAAATCTGTAATCCGCGAAAAACCGGGCTAAATGGCCTTACTTCCTCGGGATAATTTATAGTAACTTTTTTTGTAAAAAAGTGTTTTAAAGTAATTGACATTCCTTTAAAAACAGCCGGCAAATACATTTTTTCCCAAATGGACATTTTCCTTCTGTCAACCGGTTTCACTCTGTTTGTTAATGCTTCCATTTTGAATATTTTATTCTGGCTTCTCTAATCATTTTTTCTGCGCTGCAAAAATATCGTTAAGTTTTAGAAATGCCAGTGATTTTGTTTTAATAAAATTAATGCGCCCGTTACCAGCATATTCAAAAGTGATAAAGGCAATAATATTTTCCAGCCAAGATTCATTAATTGATCATAACGGAATCTCGGAACTGTCCACCTTACCCACATAAACAGGAAAATGAACAAAGATATTTTTATAAAAAATACAGCCCCTTCAATTATCGTTACCCAATTTTGTCCGATTGTATGAATAAGATTTGCGTCATTTACAAAAGGAATATCATAGCCGCCAAAATATAAAGTTGTCATCACGGCGCCACTCAAAAACATATTTACATATTCAGCGAATAAATAAAATCCTAGTTTCATCGAAGAATATTCTGCATGATAACCGCCCATTAATTCATTTTCAGCTTCGGGTAAATCAAATGGAGTACGGTTGGTTTCTGCGAAGGCGCAGACAAGGAAAATCAAAAAGCCAAGAGGTTGTTTAAAGATATTCCATATTCCATCTTTTTGCTGGCCCACCATCTCATTTAAGCTAAGAGTGCCGGTTAACAGCAGCAAAGAAATCAAAGCTATTCCCAGCGCGAGTTCATAGCTGATAATTTGAGAAGCAGCACGCATTGCGCCTAATAAAGAAAACTTGTTATTGCTGGCCCAACCTCCAATCATAATTCCATAAACGCCTAAACTTACTACACCAAATATGTAAAGAATTCCAATGTTAATGTCTGCAATTTGCAAGGAAACATCGCGGCCAAAAATATGAAGTTTATCCCCCCAGGGAATAACGGCGCTTACCATGATGGCTGTAAGCATGGCCAGAATTGGCCCAAGGATAAACAAGAATTTAGACGAGAAGTTGGGAACAATTTCTTCTTTAAAAAATAATTTCATTCCATCGGCCATTGGTTGAAGTATTCCAAAAGGACCTGCTCTGTTTGGGCCAACTCTATCTTGCATAAATGCGGCTACTTTTCTTTCAACATAAGTTGAATACATAGCTACAAATAACGAGATCATTACAACTACTATAATTAAAACCAGTTTTTCAATAAATAAAGTCCAGTCAATGGTTAAAAGAATTGGGTTTGAATACATGTTTTAAAACTAAATTTTAATTATGGTTTTTTATGATCATTTATCGATAGTCTTTCTGCTGCGGTTTCGCTGATTTCTTTTTGCTCATCATGTTCAACAAAGGTGGTAGATGTAGCCGGGCCTGGTAAAATACTTAAATCAATTTCTGGCTCATTTACCTGGCTGACATTATTAATATCCATTAGCAGCATTGGCTTACGACCATTGAGAACCTTATTTAAAGGATCGGGAGGAACTACTTTTTTCAAATAATGGTTTGTAGAAATAACTGAATGACGATTTACTTTAGTGGGTCCTTCAATAATCCAATCGGAAGTATTTTTCTTTTCAAAACGGCAGGTGTTACAGATCCAGGCTGGTTTTCCATCTATTACCTGCACTTCGCCCCACGGATCTTTCCTTGAAGTAACGCGAAAAACTTCTTCGCCGCGATTCCATAAAGTAACTTTTCCGCAACATTTATCACAATCCCGGTGAGCATCTATGGGTTTCAAAAACCAAACGCGATTTTTGAAACGATAAGTACGGTCTGTCAAAGCGCCAACCGGGCAAACATCAATCATATTTCCGCTAAAATCATTCTCAATCGCTTTGGAGATGTAAGTAGAAATTTCAGAAGAATCACCACGAAGCAAAATTCCCTGTGAACGTGAATTGGTTAATTGATCAGCAACCATCAGGCAGCGATAGCATAAAATGCATCTGGTCATGTGAAGCTGAATGTATGGACCGATGTCTTCTCTTACAAATGTTCTTCTTTTAAATTCATAACGTGTTCCTTCAGTTCCATGATCATAGCTCAGATCCTGCAGATAACATTCGCCCGCCTGGTCACAAATGGGGCAATCCAACGGATGGTTGATCAATAAATATTCAACAATTCCTTTGCGTGCATCCAGCGCTTTTTCGCTGGTCACGTTTTTTACGATCATTCCGTCCATCACTTCTGTACGACATGACGCCACTAATTTTGGCATAGGACGTGGATCTTTTGTAGAACCTGCAGCCACTTCTACCAAACACGTTCTGCATTTGCCCCCGCTACCTTCCAAATGACTATAGTAGCACATTGTTGGTGGCGCTACCTGCGGCCCTATTTTCCTGGCGGCATTTAATATAGTAGTTCCTTTGGGAACTTCTACAGTAATTCCGTCTATCGTTACTTTAAATAATTCTTGTTGTTCAGCCATTTTAATTAATTTTTTTCAAACTGTGTTTTTATGTAGCAGCAACTTCCAACGGATCCGCATAATTTGCCAATCCATAATTTCTTACCAAACATTCTTCCGGGTTCAACACATGCCATTCAAATTCATCCCTGAAATGCCTGATGGAGGCTGCTACCGGCCACGCAGCTGCATCTCCAAACGGACAAATCGTATTCCCTTCTATCCTTCTCTGCACATCCCAAAGAAGATCAATGTCTTTCATTTTTCCGCGTCCGTTTTCGATATTGTAAAATATTTTCTCCATCCATCCGGTTCCTTCGCGGCATGGAGAACATTGTCCGCAGCTTTCATGATGATAAAAACGGGAAATGGTATAAGTGTGTTTTACAATGCACTGGTCTTCATCCAAAACGATAAAACCTCCGGAGCCCATTGAACTTCCTGTGATGAATCCGCCATCAGCAAGGCTTTCATAGTTCATGTACCGTGGCTCTCCCTTAGCAGTTCTGAGTAAAAGATTAGCAGGCAAAATAGGAACTGAAGAGCCACCCGGAATGCACGCTTTCAACCTTTTTCCATTTTGAATACCGCCACAATATTCATCACTGTAAATAAATTCTTCCACAGTGATGGTCATATCTATTTCATAAACGCCCGGCTTATTAATATTCCCGCAGGCAGAAATTAATTTCGTTCCTGTAGATCTTCCTACCCCGATTTTCGAATAAGCTTCTCCCCCTTCATTAATTATTGGAACAACAGCGCAAATCGTTTCTACATTATTCACAACAGTCGGGCAACCCCAAACTCCTTTTATCGCTGGAAATGGAGGTTTAATTCTTGGCAATCCGCGTTTGCCTTCAAGGCTTTCCAAAAGAGCGGTTTCTTCACCACAGATATAAGCTCCTGCGCCACGATAAATATATATTTCACAATCGAAGCCGCTACCTAAAATATTTTTTCCGATGAATCCTTTTTGTCTTGCTTCGTTGATCGCTTCCTGCAAAATATCGGCAACCCAATCATATTCACCACGAATATAAATATAGGAAACATTGCTGCCGAGTGCATAAGACGAAACAATCATTCCTTCTATTAACAGATGCGGAATGTATTCCATCAGGTAACGATCTTTAAAAGTTCCTGGCTCACTTTCGTCAGCATTGCAAACAAGGTAGCGGGGAACACCTTCGGGTTTTGCAAGAAAGCTCCATTTCATTCCGGTAGGAAAACCTGCGCCACCACGGCCTCTCAATCCGCTTTTCTTTACTTCTTCCACAATATCTCCCGTTTGCATTTTCAAAGCTTTTTCCACGCTTTGGTAACCACCTTCACGGCGATAAACATCAAAATTTTTGATGCCAGGGATATTTATATTTTTTAATAATAATTTTTTTGACATGTTCTATTTGCTTATCAGTTTTCCTTATATATCACGATGCTATATAATTCTCTCGTCTAAATATTAATCGTTTTACCGTGATGCTAATTATCAATTCAACTTATTTATTTGTTTACTGCTAATTATTTTTTTCGGCGTTTTTCCTGCATTCTTCAATGATCTGATCTACTTTTTCAGGAGTTAAATGTTCTTTATAATATTTACCCATCTGCATCATTGGCGCGTAACCGCACGCACCAAGGCATTCAACTGTTTTTAAGGTAAACAAACCGTCTTCTGTGGTTTCGCCTTCTTCAATGTTTAATTTCTGCTTAATGTATTCAATAATATTGTCGCAGCCCCTGAGCATACAAGGACCGGTATGACAAACTTCAAATACATATTTTCCTACCGGTTTTAAATGAAACATTGTGTAAAAAGTAGCGACTTCATATACTTCAATTGGCTGAAGATTTAATAAAGAAGCTACATAATCCATTGTGTTCACACTAAGCCATCCATATTCTTCCTGCGCCATATGAAGTACACCCAATAAAGCACTTTTACTTTTTCCTTCGGGATATTGCTTTATCAGTTCATTTACTTTATCTAATTTTTCCTGTGAAAAAGCCATTTGCTATCTGCTTATTTTAGATTTTAATCCAATTCATACATATAAAAGTATATGCATCTCAACAAGGATTTTAATTATGCAAAAGTAAGGGAGCAATATCAATTATCCATAAGAAGAAAATTAGCATGGGATGAGTAAACAGAGAAATAATTACTTTCTTTATTTGCGTGAAACGGAAAAAATTCTGCCCAATCAGGTTCCGTCAATTCATTCGTCCCAAACAACCTGGTGGGTTTGTTTTACCACTCCCATCACAAATATGCTTTGCAAATGACCGACATTTTCTATTTCACTTAATTTATTTACGTGAAAATCATAGTACGAATTCATGTCTTCACATACCACTTTCAGCATGAAATCAAATTCGCCTGAAATACTAAAACATTCAATTACCTCGTTCAGTTCCTGTATCCTTTTGATAAATTTTACTCCTGCATTTTTGCCATGTTGTTTTAGAGAAACATAACAAATTACCATCAAACCTTTGTTCACTTTGGAATGGTTGACCAAAGTGGCATACTGTTTTATCACGCCTGATTCTTCCATTCTCTTGATCCGTTCATGAACTGGCGTTGTACTTAAATGAACTTTTTCAGCAATTTCTTTGACGGTTATCCTTGCATTTTCCTGCAGTAATTTTAAAATAGCACGGTCTTTTTTATCAGGGGCAAAACCAGCTGTTGTTATTTCTTCTTTTGGAGTCGCTGTTTTCATTTAAAATTATCGGTTTATTCTTTTAAAACAAACATTTATACAAATCTATTCTAAAGTTTTTAAAAGTAATAGTATTTTATTCTAATGATAGTACATTTGCAATTCTAAAAAACAAACCTATTAATTATGTCATCTGTTACAAAAAATACAATTGATTTCAGCCTTAAATATAAGGTGAAAGATATGAGCCTTGCTGAATGGGGCCGCAAAGAAATAAAACTTGCCGAAGCTGAAATGCCAGGTTTAATGGCGCTTCGCGAAGAATTCGGAAAAGAAAAACCTTTAAAAGGCGCGCGCATCGCCGGTTGCCTTCACATGACCATTCAAACTGCGGTTTTAATTGAAACTTTAATCAAATTGGGCGCTGAGGTAAAATGGAGTTCATGCAATATTTTTTCTACGCAAGACCAGGCTGCCGCTGCAATTGCCGCTGCCGGAATTGGTGTTTTTGCATGGAAAGGCGAAACACAGGAAGAAGCAGATTGGTGTATCGAACAAACATTATTTTTCGGAAGTGAAGATCGCCCGTTGAACATGATTCTGGATGACGGCGGCGATTTGACCAACATGGTTTTTGATAAATATCCGGAACTGATTCACAATATAAAAGGGTTGTCTGAAGAAACCACAACCGGTGTTCACAGGTTATATGAAAGAATGGAAAAAGGAACTTTACCAATTCCTGCAATCAATGTAAATGATTCTGTTACCAAATCTAAGTTTGATAACAAATATGGTTGTAAAGAAAGCCTGGTAGACGCAATCAGGAGAGCTACAGACGTGATGATGGCCGGGAAAGTGGCTGTAGTTGGAGGTTATGGCGATGTAGGAAAAGGTTCTGCAGCAAGTTTGCGTGGTGCGGGAGCAAGAGTGATCGTTACAGAAATTGACCCGATCTGTGCTTTACAAGCTGCGATGGACGGATATGAAGTGAAGAAAATGATTGACGCGGTAAAAGAAGCTGATATCATTGTTACCGCTTCTGGCTGTCGCGATTTGATTACTGCTGAACATTTCAAAGTAATGAAAGATAAAGCGATCGTTTGTAACATTGGCCACTTTGATATTGAAATTGATGTGGCATGGCTGAATAAAAATTATGGCAACACAAAAGATGTTATTAAACCACAAGTGGATAAATACACCATTAATGGAAAAGACATTATCCTGTTGGCGGAAGGCCGTTTGGTGAATCTTGGTTGCGCAACCGGTCATCCAAGTTTTGTGATGAGTAATTCATTTACCAACCAGGTGCTTGCGCAGCTTGACTTGTGGCAGCATTCAGACAAATATGAAAATAAAGTTTATGTGCTTCCAAAACATTTGGATGAAAAAGTAGCGCGTTTACATTTGAAAAAAATTGGTGTTGAACTGGATGAACTTACTGATGAGCAAAGCGCTTATTTGAACGTTCCAAAAGAAGGTCCGTTTAAATCTGAAATGTATAGATATTAATTTAGTTTTAAAATAATAAGTTTTAAAATAAGCCCACCGAGCAAGGTGGGTTTTTTATTGAAAAATCTCTCCAAATGGATTTACCAAATTTTGGTAAAATCATTAATTTCCTTAATTTTGGGAATATATGTTTTTGTATGATTGTAAAATTTAGAAATCTCTATCTTCAAAAACTTTTTGAAGGTTCAGAAATTCCGGGAAAACCAAAGTACGAAAACATTGTCATCACAAAATTTAAAAAAACAGTTTTAAAATTAGTTATCGCTGAAAATATTAAGGAAGTCAAACTACAAAAGGGACTGAATTTCGAAGGTTTGAAAGGCGATAAGAAAGGATTTTTTTCGGTAAGAGTTGATTTAAAATATAGATTAATTTTTACACTTGAAAAAGATGGGAAATTAGAAATTACAGAAATAATTATGATACATGATTTATCAAATCATTATAAGTAAAACGATATAACATGAGCAATTACAAAGTATTGAACACGCGAGGCAAAGAAATATTTACTGATATCGCTTTGCATCCGGGAGATGTTTTAAATGACGAACTTGAAGCAAGAAAAATTAAAAAATCATCTTTCGCTGCCCATATTGGGATGAAACCCGGTCATTTAAGCGAGCTACTTCATGGGAAAAGGCATGTAAGCGCTGCTACTGCAATTAAACTTGAAAAACAATTAGATATTCCCGCAGAATATTGGTTGCGCGTACAGATTTATTACGATTTATTTGTCGAAAGAAACAAAGAAGGTGAAGCAGCCTAATTTATTCTGACATGCAAAACAAACCAAAACTAGACATCATCAATATGCTGCTGGAAGATTGCATCATGGCTTTTCCTGTTTCTTCATTTGTGATCAGCATTTACCAGCAATATCAGCGCCGCGGCTGGCTAAGCAAAAAGCAATTGCAGGGTTTATACGATAAAGCTTCCAAAATAAATGGTGTTCTACCTGGCAGGCTGGCAGCGTTAGAATCTATTATTAAAAAAATGCCAACACGCGAAAAATCAGCGCTTCCCGAAAACAAACCGCTGTTTGTAAAAGACGAGGAAGCAGGCAAGCTGATCGGAGAAATTCTTTCAAAATATCCACAGCATAAAAGAGTTTTATTTCTGAAAGCGAAATACGAAAACAACGAAACGCTTAGTGCATCCGACGTAGCAGAGTTAAAAAAATTTAAGCAGCATTTGAAATAATATGATCGCTTTCTTTTAACATAAAATTGCTTCTTCACATTAATTTTCCTAAACAATTTGAAGTCTTAACAGAAAGATTAAAAATTGTCAATTATGGAAAAAACTATACAACAACAGATATTACTATTTACAGGTACTCATTTTTCATCAAGACAATGTTTCCAGGGAAAAAATCGCGAAGGCAATTTTTCCGAAGCTGATGAATTGCAGGACGCTTGCTGGAATGGTCTTTTAAAAGAAATGCTTCCTGAGATTTGCGAAACTGATAATAAGGATCTTTTCCTTTGGCAGATCAAAGAAAACAAAACAAGCATTGATATTGAAATCGGCGAACTGCCTGCCGAAGTGGATGAATTTTCTTCGATAGATCCTTATGCTTTCATGGAAACAATTTCTTTTAATTAAAAATGACGAGTCTTTGTTTTGACTTTTCAAATAAATAAAAAGAAGTAATTAGTTTTTTATTATTTGAAAGATTGTATTTTTAATAAACAATCTCACCGTTCAAAGCAAAACTTTCAAGATGCTTCCATCCAATCAAAATCAATCCTTACAGGAAAAGGAGCCAACGGTTTTTTCAGGGCCAATTGCAGTTCCGGAAAAATCAGACATCGCAAAAGTTGCGGCAAAAGGTTTACGACTAACTTCCCTTGATTTTTATCGCGGATTGATCATGGTTTTATTAATGTTGGAAAGCACCGGTATGTATGAACATTTGAATGCAGTTACCGCCGGCACTTCTGTTCATTCGCTTGTCATCCAGTTTTTTCATTATCCCTGGCATGGATTGCGTTTCTGGGATTTGATCCAGCCGGGATTTATGTTTATTGCCGGAGTAGCAATGGCTTTCTCATTGTACAAACAAACTGCTAACGGAGTTCCATGGAAAAAGCAATTGAAGCACGCATTAAAGCGAAGCGGCTGGTTATTTTTTTGGGGAGTTTTGGATTATGCGGTGCGAGGAAAGCATTTGTCGTTCGAGCTTTGGGATGTGTTGACACAATTGTCATTCACTTTGTTGCTCGCCTTCCTGATCTTTCGCTGGAAACCGGCTTATCAACTATTGCTGACAGTTGGTTTATTAATTCTCACAGAAATTCTGTATCGCTATACAAACGTTCCCGGTTTTGATCAGCCATTTACTGATCAACACAATTTTGGGAATTATGTTGATCTGCTTTTAATGAATAAGATCAATCATGATGGCTGGGTAGCTATTAACTGCATTCCGACTGCTGCCCATACCATTTGGGGAGCGGTTGCGGGCAAATGGCTGCTTTCTCTTCCCGACAATAAAACCAAAATCAGAAATATTCTTCTCCTCGGAATTACGGTTTTGGTTTTAGGTTATGCACTTGACTTTTTAAATATTACTCCGATCATTAAGCGCATTGCCACTACTTCATTTACACTTGCTTCCGGTGGATGGTGTTTGCTGGCTTTGGCCTTGTTCTTTTTCTGGATCGACGTGAAGAATCACAAAAAGAATCTGCAGTTTTTTATCATTGTCGGCATGAATTCTATTTTCATTTACCTGTTTTTCGAGATTGTTGTAAGCCGCTGGTTGTATGAATATACTTATACAATAGTAAACGGACTTATATCTCCTTTTTCTATTTCTGCCAACGCCATTTTGATCATGTCAGCAATCGTTTTGTTTATGGTAGAATGGGGACTTTGCTATTGGCTTTATCGGAAAAGAATATTTTTTAAAGTATAAAATGTTGTTTTTCTTTTAAAACTTCTAAGCAGCGAAATCATTAAAATGTGATTGATTAATTTTGCAGGATGCAAATAGAAATCCTGAAATCAAAAGTGCACAGAGCCGTAATCACGGAAGCGAATTTGAATTATGTAGGCAGCCTTACCCTTGATGAAGACCTGATGGATGCAGCCAATCTGATTGAAAATGAAAAGATAACTGTGGTAAATGCCAATAACGGCGAACGACTGGAAACCTATCTTATCAAAGGAAAAAGAGGTTCCGGTGTCGTTTGTTTAAATGGTCCTGCGGCAAGAAAGGGAACTGCCGGTGATGTGGTAATTATTATTTCCTATGCTCAAATGGATTTTGAGAAAGCCAAAGCCTTTAAGCCCACTGTAGTTTTCCCAAAAGAAGGAAATAAGCTTTGATTTATTGAGAAGCCACGGTTGTTTCCTCATCTTTTTTCGCTTTATCAATGGCGTCCAAAAGCCCGTCGCTAAAACTATCATCGTGTAACTGCCAGAACATAATTCCGTTCAATCCTTTTTCCCTGGCATATTTTGTTTTTAGCTCAATTGATTTTTTATCATCAAAAGTGGCGAATATTTTTTGTTGAGGATTGTAAAGAAACGGCGCCTGAGCTGTAGAATCCCAATGATAAACAAAGCCGCTGTCGGTTGATAATTTTTCATCAAAATTTTTAAAAGAAACACCCATTTTATATTTTCCGGGTTGATATATCCCATTCAAAGTATCAGGAACATCCTGCCAAACTTTAGCATAAAAAGCAGCGCCAATAGCGATTTTATGAGCGGGAACTCCAAGTGCAATCATTTTTTCTACCGCATGATCAGTGGATTCGTGTTGCGCGGAGTTGGAATATAAAAGCGTGTGATGACCGGTTGTAGTTGCATATCCATCAACCAGATCGTATGACATCAGATTTACACGGTTTACTTTTTTCATTACTTTTTTCCACTCGATCGAATTCTCAATGTATTTTGAAAAGCCTCCAGCGGCAAAACTGATCTCTTTCTTTTTTCCCAATGTCCTTCTTAATATTTTTACCAGTTTGGTAAAATTTTCTTTATCCTCAGGTTGGTATTTGTAAGTAGGAAAACCGGCAATAGCAGGATATTCCCAATCCAAATCGATTCCGTCTGTATTAAAATGTTGGGTAACTGCTTTTACTGATTTTGCAAAAGCTTTGCGATTATCTTTTGAAGAAAAAACGTCAGAACAAGGAGCACAACCGCTCCAGCCACCCATCGAAATAAGTACTTTTAAATGAGGATTTTTTTCTTTAAGCCTTATCATTGCTTCTAATGTTGCAGAATCTCTTGCATTCATAATTCCCAACTGATTTCCCCTTAAATGGGCAAAACTGAAAATGATCTCCGTTAATTGATTAACATTGAAACTGTCCAAAGCTGTTGCAGGACCGGCATAATATCCAATAACCGAAAAAGGTTTTTGTGCGAAAGAATTTTTTTGGAAAACAAAAATAAGGCCGGCTAAAAGCAGCAATTTAAACTTCGTCATTAAGTTAATATTAGATACAGAAAAAAATCTGCATCGAAGATAAACTTTTAGCGTTTCAGACAGAATATAAAATCAGTATTTCTTTGTTTACTGCAAAAACTGAAGTTCAAAGAAACGATTAATAAAAACCTGAAGTTGATTATTTTTCTACGTTGTATTTTTCTCTTCTCGATTGGATATACAGGATAATGTGGATAGCAATTAAAAGTTCACATACAATTTCTTTAACGATCATAGGACGGGTTTTGAGGTTAATAAAAAAATTAAACGTTTCTGAAAGTAATTTTATTATGTAAAGCAAAATAAAAGCCAAACTGCTGTGACAACAAAAGCCGTTAGTTTCCTAAAGGCTTTGATTTTTAAATAGAAATCATCTCAATTGAATTAAGACGCCCGCCTGGATGTTGGCTGAATTAAGGTCTTTATAACCATTCTTTTTATAAGGCGCATAATCATAAGAAGCGCCGATATTGATTCCTGAACTGCTTGTTTTGCTGAAAGGAATTATTACACCAGCTCCCGCCTGTGCCCGAAAACCAATGTTGGCCATTGTATTTGAAAATTCCCCATAATATTGTTTGAAATCAATAATATTTGCTCCTGCCCCAAGAGAAACATAAGGTTTTAAAAAAGAAGCCGAATTTACAAAATACCTTGCTTTTAATAAAACCGGTGTTGTTTGGATGGAGTTGGTTAAAACCGCAGAAATATCTTGTGTATTGCTTAAATGATAAATAGTCCGGGAATATTTTTGATAATAATCCTGGAAGCCAAAAGAGAGTCCGCCGGAAAGCTGGTCTTTAAAATAATACATCACGTTTGCCACAAATCCCCGAGGTGAGCTATGATTGACGAGATCATTTTTAAAACCACCGAGGGGAATGCTGTAATTATAATTCAGATCCAATTTTAAAAGTCCTTGCTGAGCAGATGCCGGCATCGCGAAACAAGACATCATAAAAGCCACCGCTATCATCATTTTTATCTTTTTCATCTTTTAATGTTTTAAATAAGAGGATTGGTAAAATAATGCTTTCACCTGTGCATCAGCGACAGAGGAATTAAAAATTCCGGAACCGCGGATCAGGCCAGTCCAAATTATATTGATCTTATCATGAGCCGCTGCATTTTTTAAATCGAGCAAATCCACTGAGATAGCACCTTCTTTCACCTGGTAAACGCTGTAAGCGTAAGGAATATAATATCCGTAATCAGGGTAGCCCCAATAATAAGGATCCCAATATCCGCTGTAGTCATTCCAGTAATCACCATAGGTGATCACACCTGTTGAAGTGTTGATAATGTGGTTAACATCAACTCCTAAATCCGGGTTATCATCTTTTGAAACCAACTGGTATCCGGCGGCATCCATATATTTTTTTACCGCATTAATATAAGCAGCGTCAACATCGGTTAGTTCCCTTGACGAATTTCCATTGTCAATAACTGCTACGGAATCAGAAATACTATACGTGTTATAATTACTGAAATTCACGGTAGAATCATGGTCGGTAATATAAATCCGTGATTCATCAGCAGTTAAATTATTTACGGGATCCTTCGTGCACGAAATCAAAAAAGCTGAAAATGTAACCAATCCCGCAATGATCATAAATATTCTTTTCATAATTTCTTTTCTAATATTTTTTACAAACAGGGTGCCTGATAAAGCTTGTTTTTTATAAAAAAGGTTAAGATTAGTTAATGTTGCACCTTTGTCTCCAAAATTTAAAAATACTCATGATACATATTGAAAAATATTCTTTCAAATTAGAGGAGACATTGTTCTCCTTTGCGCTGGAATCTGAAGCAGCTGATGTGTTTGAAGGATTCAGAACATTAATAACCGGAATAGGAAAAGTGAACGCCGCTTATGAACTGTCAAAAGCAATCCAATATAAAAGGCCATCGTTAATTGTCAACCTGGGCTCGGCCGGAAGTAATTATTTTCAAAAAGGCGACGTGGTTTGCTGTACCAGATTCGTGCAAAGAGATATGGATGTTCGCGGATTGGGATATGAGCAATATGAAACGCCTTTATCAGGTTTGCCTACCGTTTTGGAATATGGCTTAAAGATGGATGGTTTGCACGAAAGCGTCTGCGGAACCGGCGATACTTTTGAAATGGCACATGCTGCTACCATTTATAACGCCATTGATATGGAAGCTTATGCTTTAGCAATGATAGCGATGAAAGAAAAAATTCCCTTCTTATGTTTGAAATACATTTCAGACGGCGCAGATAGCAATGCAGCAGAAGATTGGACCGTGCAGGTTCACAAAGCCGCTGTGGCTTATGGAAAAATTTTCAAATTGGACGGGAATAAAATAATTAATGAAACAAGCAATTAGAGAAAAATAAAAAACCGATTATTTCTTCTTTTACTGTTGTCAACAAAAAGCCTTACAGAATTTCTCCTGCAAGGCTATACCTAACTTAAACATCTACAATCCGATTTTATCAGAACCAGCTACCGTTCCATCTCATGCCTACTTTATTTCCTAATTGTCTAACTCTTCTTTTTACATTGGCGTTGTGAATGAACATTGAAACTAACATCAGCGGAATGAATAAAAGAGTGAGTGGAGGAATTCCCAGGATAGAAATCCATTTTCCTCCAAACTGACGACGCATTGGACGACGAAGTCTTTCAGCAATCAGATACATTCCTGGCACCATGATCAAAGTCATGAAGAAGGCGAATGCCAAACCAAAAATGATTGTCCATGCCAATGGTTTCCAAAACACCACACTGTCGCCACCGAAGAAAATATGAGGATTCAACTGAGAGAATAAAGTGACAAAATTAATATTGAACCCGATCCCAAGCGGAATTAATGCGAAGATCGCTGCCAAAGCGGTAAGCATTACAGGAATGATCCTGATCTTCCCTGCTTCAATTACCGCTTCTCTTGTTTTCATTCCGCGCGCTCTTAATTCATCGGCAAAATCAATAACCAAAATCGCATTTTTCACCACAATTCCCGCCAGGCCTACAATTCCGATTCCCGTCATCACCACAGAGATCTGCATTCCCGTTATTGAAAATCCGAGGATCACACCAATGACACTGAAGATAATTTCCGTAAGAATAATGACTGCTTTGCTTACAGAATTGAACTGCAACACAAGGATGAACAAAATGATCATCAATGCGATCACCAACGCCTTTCCGAGAAATGCGCCTGTTTCTGCCTGTTGCTCGCCTTCACCGGTTTGTTTGATGGTAACTCCCGGACCTTTTTTAGTAAAATTGTTGATGGCTGTTGCGATGTCTTTATTCACCGCAGTTGGCGTATATCCTGTAAGCACATTTGAAAATATTGAGATCACGCGTTTCACATTTTTCCTCTTGATGCTACCGTAAGTGCTGGTATAATCTACATCCACCAAAGTGCTGATCGGAATTGATTTTACCTGTCCGCCACTTGCCATATCACGGAAAACGATTTTCATGTTCAACAGATCCGACAAATTTTTTCTTTGTACTTCGTCATTTCTCAGTTGAATTTTATATTCATCTTCTCCTATCTTGATTTTTGAAACCTCCAATCCAAATAAAGCCGTTCTTATTTGCTGGCCGATTTGTGCGGTTGAAACACCTTCTATTTGCGCTCTTTCCCGATTAACAGAAAGAGTTATTTCAGGATTCGTCAGATCCACATCCAATTTTAATTCTTCCACTCCCGGAATCTGCAGGCTATCCAAATAATTTTTCAAAGCGGTAGCGGTAGAAGTTAGCTGATCAAAATCTTCGCTGGCCACTTCGATATTAATTGGAGGATCGGTTGGAGGGCCGCTGCTTTCCTGCGCTACAGAAATTTGCGCACCGGGAATTCCTTTTATCGCTTCCCTGATAGAATCCAAATATGGAGCAGTAGAAGCTCCATTTCTTTTTTCATATTCCACAAATGAAACCTGCACTCTTCCTAAATTAGGTTGAGTACTTCTATCGCCGCTGGAAGGATCATTGGCTCCAATTGCCACATTTGAAATAATACTTTCAACGATTGGATTTGGTTTTCCTGAGGGGCCGTCCAACACTTTGGTTACTTTGTTTTCAATATTTCTTGTAATAGAATCGGTGTAATCCACGCTGCTTCCGACAGGCAGTTTTAAATAAACATAAATAAAATTCGGATCGCCTTTCGGGAAGAAAACAACCGGCACATTTCTTAAATTAAAAAACACAAAAGAAAAGATGAGCAGAAGGAATGTTCCCACCAGAAGCCAAACCGGCCGCCATCCTGCGACAGCCCAACGCAATAATTTTTCATAATTGCGCATAATTGCCGGCAAAACATTGTTTTGGAATTTATGAATCAGGCTGTCAAAAATATATTTGTTGAGAACCACCACAATTGCAAAGAAGATCAATAAATTTCCAACAAAAGGAACATGAATCAGATCGAAGAAAATTCCGCCCAACAAAGGAATCAGAAATGCTTTGCTTTTAAATACGTCGGATTTCCTTTTCACTTTTTCCTCCGGATGATTCATGAAATCAACGGCGAAAACCGGGTTCATCAAAAATGCCACAATTAATGATGCAGTCAACGTAAAGATCAACATCGTTGGCAAATAGATCATGAACTTACCAATGATGCCGGGCCAGAAAAGCAATGGAACAAACGGCGCCAATGTCGTCAAGGTTCCTGAAAGCACCGGCACAAATATTTCTCCGGCTGCCATCTTCGCAGATTCCGCAGTTGAAAGCTTGCCCTTGTTTTCCATAAAGATCCGATGCGTATTTTCTATCACCACGATCGCATCGTCCACAATAATTCCCAGACCAAAAAGCAAAGCAAAAAGCACAATAAAGTTTAGCGTTACATTTCCTCCAACAATCAAATCTGCTGCAGGCAAAAACATAAATGCCACGAACATACTAAGCGGTACAGAAAGCGCAACGAAAAACGCGTTGGTCACTCCCATGAAGAACATCAGAATCAACAGAACCAGCACAAACCCGATAACGATCGAGTTAACCAGATCGTTGAAAGAAGCACGCGTAGCCTTGCTTTGATCGCCGGTGATGACTACATTCAGGTTGGAAGGAAGAATATTTCCTTTCATTTCTGCCACTGCTTTCTTCACCGCATCAGAAGTTTCGATCAAATTTTCGCCGGCTCTTTTTACGATATTTAAGGTAACTACATTTTTACCATCCAACCGCGCATAACTTTCACTCGTTTTTACGGTATCTTTTATTGTTGCAATGTCTTTCAGATAAATCGGTGCGCCTGAAGTGTTCCGGATAATTATTTTGTCAATGTCAAAAGCATTCTTAAACTGGCCACGTAGCTGCAGCGTACGTTTCATATTTCCTACATCCAGTAAACCTCCGGAAATATCGACGTTCTCACTTTTTACCGCATTCGCAATATCATTGAAAGTGATTCCCGCGCTCTGCATTTTATAATTATCAACATTGATCTGAAATTCTCTTTCCGGCGCTCCAACAATATCTACGCGGGTAATCTCAGGAATTTCTTCCAGCTTGTCTTTGGCATCATCAGCAAATTTTTTCAAACTCATCATGTCATAATCGCCGCTCAGGTTTACATACATGATCGGCAATTCGCTGATGTCAAAATCCTGCACATTCGGCTCCTCAGTAAGATCAGTAGGCAAATCTTTTTTGGCTTTATCTACAGCGTCTTTTGTTTTCTGTAAACCAACTTCTGTTTTTACACTTGTTTCAAATTCAACAGTGATGATGGAATAATCCTGCTGCGAAGTGCTGGTGATCTTATTGATCTTCGCCCCGGTAATTCCTTTTAATTGTTTTTCAATTGGCTTGGTCACCAGGTTTTCAATGTCCTTTGGAGAGTTTCCGGCATAAATGGTTTGTATCACCACAGTAGGAATCACAATATCCGGGAATTGTTCTTTGGGTAAAGTGACGAACTGGTAAACTCCCATCAGCGATACAAAAAGTATCAATAAATAAATGGAAGTTTTATTTCTGATAGACCAGCTTGTCGGTTTAAACTCCTTATATTTTTCCTTAAAATTTTCAGCTAAGCTCATACTTATTTAGTTGTGCTTTTTTTCAAAAGCAGTTGAAATTTATGTTCATCTATTGATTGGTAACGATCGGCTGTCCGTCGAATAATCCCTGGAAACCGTCAGTGATCAGCTGATCTCCCGGTTGCAAACCACTTTTAACTTCAATACTATCACCAGACAACTGGCCAATGGTAACATCTCTTTTTTGCGCAACCCTTTCATTACCTTCTTTTCCAGCTACCAATACGTATTTTCCATTTTCACCGGTTTGTAACGTATTTACGGGAATTGCAATAGAACCAGGAGCCGAGTAATCCAGAATTTTGACTAAAGCAATCTGGTTAGGACGCAAATTGATTCCTGCAGGAACTTTTATTTCTGCCGTAAAACCTCTTGTAGTGGTTCCAATTGCCTGGCTGATAAAAGAGATTTCACTGTCGAAAGTTTTATTAATATCAGGAACCTGAACGATCACTTTCGATCCTTTTGATACTTTTCCCGCATAATTTTCAGGCACAGTTACCGTAATTTTCAAATCAGTTTCATTTACGATTTTGATATAACCCCCAGTTAACGGATTTCCATTGAAAGTTTCGCCGACATGAGCCGTGATATCATCTACCGTTCCATTTACATTGCTGTAAACATTTGCCTGGTTGGCTTGTTCCTGCGCCGTTTTTACCTGTGCCTGAATGGCTTTCAGCTGGTTTTGTAAGGTTTCTACATTGGTTTTTGCCTGAAGCAATTGTACTTCGGTTCCAATGTGTTGCGCCCACAAATTGCTTTGCCTGTCGTAAACTGATTTTGCAAGATCGAGTTGCGCTTTTACGCTTCCCATTTGTTGTTTAACAGCGGCTACATTTTGCTCTGCAACAGAATTATCCAGTCTTAAAATGAGTTCACCTTTATGCACTTTATCACCTTGTTTTACATAAATGGCTTTGATCTGTCCACCTTGCCCGGTTGGAGTGATGTAAGAAATATTTTTTGCATCCACGCTTCCCTGCAATTCGAGGTAATGTTTAAAATCTCCTTTTTCAACAGTAGTCAAGGCCACTAATTTGGGCTTCACTGCCGCTGATGCACTGGTATCAAGCTTGGCAATATCTTTTTGCAGATCAGCAATTTTGGTATCCAATTTTTCTTTATCAGCTTTCAATTTTTCAAGCTGCGCTTTCTTGTCTTTCAAAGAATTTTTACTGGTATCTCCACACGAAGAAATAAAAGCTGTAAACAGGATCACTAAGCCGATCGGAATTAATTTTTTCATTGTTTATTTTTATTTGTCTTTTTTGAATTATAGTTTTCCTGCTGCTGTCAGGTAATCAATTTTTGCGATGATGGCATCATATAAAGAGCTGTAATAATTGTTTTGTGCCGTAACCAGATCCGCCTGTGCAGTGGAAATTTCCTGGTTGCTTCCCAACCCTTGCTCGTATTTTAGTTTGGTGGAATTATACACCTGCTCTGCGAGGTCAATATTCTTCTTTTGAGCATCCATTGTTAAAATCGCAGACTTCATATTGATCCTTGATTGCGCAACTCCATTGTCTATTGAAGATTTCAATTGATCCATGTTGTTATTCATTTTCTGAAGATTCAGTTTTGCAGTCGCAATATTTGCATTTCTTTCACCTCCATCAAAAATTGGGACAGTCAAACGCAAAGCAATAAACGAAGAGGTAAAATAGGGTGATTTAAAAAAATCAAATGTTTCCCTTTGTGCGCTTTGACTATAATTAGCAGCCAATGAAAGTGTCGGCAATTTACTAAGCCGGTATCTTTTTATATTATAGGCTCCAAGCTGCATCGCCGCTTCCAGTTGCTGAACATCTTTCCTGTCTTCATAATTATAATTTTCATTAAGGATTCCTGATTTTAATTCTTCATCTGATAAACTATCTGTAAGAACCAATTGATCTTTTTGTGGAATATTCATCAAAAGTTTCAAGCCTTCTTTTCCTGCATCAATCTGATTTTGCGCTTTTAATTTTTGTGTTTGAAGATTGCTTAATTGCACCTGCACTTTATCTACATCCAGCTTTTCTGCAAAACCATTTTGGTAAATTACTTTGGTATCATGAAGTAGTTTTTCATAGTTGGCAATGTTGGCATCTATCGTTCCGATTTGCCTTTGGCCAACTACCAATTGATAATAAACTTTATAAACGTTCGCTTTGATTTGTTCTTTAGTAACCTCGGCTGCCATTTGAGCATTTCTAATAGAAGCTCTTCTTGCCTGAAGCCCTACGAAAACCTGGCCATCAAACAAAATTTGGTTAAAGTCTATACCTGCATTCAATGTATACTTCGCACCAAATCCTACTGCAAAAAAACCAAAATCTTTTGGCGCAACAATTGGCTCTCCATTACCATTTTTCACATTGTTCTGTGAAAGGACGCCATAAACAGCGGGAGAAATAAAATCCGGAATGGTTTGAACAGCAACCTTCGGATTGTAACTTAAGTTTGCACTTCCACTTAGGTGCGGCAGTGCCTGCGCAGTGATCTGTTTATTTTGCTGTTGTTGCAATTGAATATCAATCAATGCATTTTTCACCTGCACCGCATTTTGCAACGCATAATCCACTGCTTCCTTTGCGGTAAAATAATGGATTTTAGAAATTGAATCTTTTTGTCCGTTTACTGTAAAAAAAATTCCACTCAATAATCCAACTAAAATCATTTGCTTAAACCTTGTTTTCATCATACTTTATTTTTTCGTCCGATTGTTTCCCAATCTTTCTTTTTGATATTTTGTAATTAATTTATAGCCTTTCGGAGTAGCCATTGCATAGAGGAAATATTGCATCAATTCCTGCTGGATATAAAGAAGTGAATATTGATTTTTAGGAAATATCTCTTCATTAAAAGCGAGCACGATCGTTTCCAATCTTACTTTTGAGATCAGTTCTGCATTGATCTCCGGCCGATACAAACCTTCTTCAATTCCGCGCTCCACGTTTTTTTTCATCAGTTCGAAGAGGAAATTGTATTTGTATTCAGTAAATTTTTTGAAAGTTTCCGGGTGACCTCTTTGGATATCATACAAGATAGTGGGGTTCATATTATCGAGCATTTCCTGCAATGCTTCCATTCCGAGGTACACTTCGTCAATAGCGTTCGTAGCTTTCCTGCGGCTATCCTGGCAACAATTTTTGTTCGTTTCAATCATTTCTGCGAACACTGCATCGACCAGCTCATTTTTGTCGGAAAAGCATTGATAAATTGTTTTTTTAGAAACGCCCATTTGCGAAGCGATCTCATCCATTGTGACGGATTTTACTCCGTATCGCCGGTAGAGCTCGTCAGCTTTCTGTTTGATCCTGTCTTTTAATTCCATAGCGGGCGCAAAACTATGGAAACTTTTTATGTTACCAAAGTTTCCGAGGAAATATTTTTCTGTAATGCCCACTTTTCGTGATGAACGGTGGGATTGCCCCTAGCAGTAAAGCAACCAATTTTAGAATTTTCTATTTTCATTTGAGTGAGATGCATAAATTAAAAATCAAAAACTGTTACTTCACTTACCTTTGAAAACTTAATTATTTAAAGATGAAAAAAAGCGCCGGTTTTCAAAGAATTATACAATATTTTTTACAGGGCTTATTAATCCTTGGCCCAGTTTCGATCACTATTTATTTTATTTATATCGTTTTCGATAAAATAGACAGCATCCTACGGCCGGCAATCAATATTCCCGGTTTGGGGTTTGTGATCATCATTGCTTTCATTCTTTTTGTTGGATATATCAGCTCTTTTTTTGTGATGGGAAGGATCCTTTCTGTCGTAGATAAAATTTTGGAAAAAACGCCGGGCATTAAATTGTTTTATTCTTTTGTAAGAGATTTTTTTGAAGCTTTTGCAGGAAATAAAAAGAAATTTACGCATAATGTTTTGGCCAACGTGGATGATACTGACATCTGGCGCGTTGGATTTATCACCCAGGAGGACATGACTATTTTTGGAATGGAAAATTATGTAGCCGTTTATTTGCCTATGGCCTATTCTGTTGCAGGAAATGTGTATATTGTTCCGAAAGAAAAGATCAGGCCCATCAACAGTATCAGCGCAGCTCAATCCATGAAATTCGCCGTCAGCGGCGGAGTTACCACGATTTCTGATAGTACAGATGAAGGCTTAACAGTTGTGCCAGTACAATAAAATGATCTATTTTGAAAAAAATTATTTTTCTGATTGCTTTATTGGGAATTACTTCAAAATGCTTTTGCTGGGGATTTTTTGCCCATAAAAAAATCAATTATTATGCGGCTTTTCTGTTGCCGCCACAAATGCTTTTGTTTTATAAGCCACATATTGGCTTTATCACAGAACATGCTACTGATCCTGACAAAAGAAGATACGCCATTGTCCCGGAAGGCGCACGCCATTTTATAGATATTGATCATTATGGTGAATATCCATATACAGAATTGCCGCATCAATGGAGAGATGCTGTAGAAAAATTTGGAGAAGATTCGTTGCAGACTTATGGAATTGTTCCGTGGCATGTTCAAACCATGTTGGGCCGTTTGACAAAAGCTTTTAAAGAAAAAAACTTCCTGTCTATTTTAAAAAACAGCGCTGAGATCGGGCATTACATTGCTGATGCGCATGTGCCTTTGCATGCTTCACAAAATCACAACGGACAGCTAACCGATCAAAAAGGAATTCATTCATTTTGGGAAAGCCGTGTGCCCGAATTACTGGCCGATAAAAAGTTTGATTTTTTTATTGGCAAAGCCGACTACATCAAAGATCCTTCCTCATTCATCTGGCAAAGAGTATTGGAAAGCGCGAAAGCTGCTGATTCTGTTTTAAAATTTGAAAAGAAATTATCACTTCAATTTCCAGGAGATAAAAAATATTCGTTTGAAAAAAGAAACAACATTTTGTTCAGGCAATATTCTTCTGAATATACGATCGCTTATGATCAAATGCTGAACGGAATGGTTGAAAGAAGAATGCGGCAATCCATTTATGCGATTGCGTCATTTTGGTACACCGCCTGGATCAATGCAGGACAGCCGGATCTTTCCACATTGGCAAATCAGCATTTTTCTGAAAACGATTTGAAAGAATTTGAGCAATTAAATGAAGAGTGGAAAAATAGTGAGCGGGTTTTGGGGAGGGAGCATGAGTGAGGAAAGTAGCAAGAAGAAAGTAGCAAGCAAGCAAGACAGTGAACCAACAAATAATTTGAAATCTTATTTTACTTAAAAAATAAAAAAGTGAGAACTTCGCGACTTGAAAAATTTTTCAGTGAACGAACAAATAATCAAAGAAATAATTCTATTAAATACATGATCCACAATTTCAACGCCGGCCCTTCTATTCTTCCTCCAACTGTTTTGGAAGAAGCATCAAAAGCCATCTTAAATTTTAACAACAGTGGTCTGTCCATTTTGGAAATCGGCCATCGCACCCCGCTTTTTGAATCGGTAATGAATGAAGCCATTTCGTTGGTAAAAGAATTAATGAAGCTGGACGAGGATCATGAGGTTTTGTTCATGCATGGCGGCGCTACGGTTCAGTTTATGGAAGTGCCGATGAATTTATTAAATGAGAATGAAACAGCTGCTTATGCTGATACCGGCGTGTGGAGCACGAAGGCGATCAAAGAAGCAAGGCTTTTTGGAAATGTAGATGTAGTATGCAGTTCAAAGGATCATAATTACAATTATATTCCAAAAGATTTTGCCATTCCTGAGAATGCCAGCTATTTTCATATCACCACCAACAACACCATTTATGGCACACAATGGCATGAAATTCCAAAAGTAACTATGCCGGTGATCGCTGACATGTCGAGCGATATTATGAGCCGGAAAATGGATTTCAATTCTTTTGGTTTGATCTTCGCGGGTGCTCAAAAAAACATGGGAGCGGCAGGAACGAATCTTGTTGTTGTAAACAAAAATATTTTAGGAAAAGTAAATCGGCCGATTCCTGCCATTATGGATTACAGAAATCATATTGAGGCCAAAAGCATGTTGAATACTCCGCCTGTTTTTGCCATTTATGTTTCGATGCTTACGCTTCGGTGGCTGAAAGAAAATGGCGGCGTAGAAGCAATGGAAAAACTGAATAATGAAAAAGCAACCATGCTTTACAACGCGATCGACAACAGCAAAATTTTCAAACCAACAGCAGCGAAAGAAGACCGCAGCAAAATGAATGTTTGTTTTGTGATGGAAGACGCTGAAAAGGAAAAAGCATTTCTTGATTTTGCCAAACAAAATAATATTTACGGAATCAAGGGACACAGAAGTGTCGGAGGTTTCAGAGCTTCTTTGTATAATGCTTTGCCATTAAAAAGCGTAGAATACCTTGTGGAGAAAATGGAAGAATTTGAGAAAGGGGTTTAGAGAGAACTAATTCATTTAAAACCGTGGATAATTAAATAAAAACGGCTTTCCAAAATCTCAAAAATATTCTTTGATTGATTTATATTTGCAACCCTTACAAAAATTTGATTGCCTCTGCAGGCTGAAAGTTAATTTTAAACATGATATCTATTTCTCCTTTTAAAGCATTGCGGCCCGAGCCCCAATTTGCAAGGCAAGTGGCTTCCCGCCCCTATGATGTTTTGAGTACAAAAGAAGCGAAGATTGAAGCGCAGGGAAATCCATATTCTTTTTTGCATATTACCAGGAGTGAAATAGATCTTCCTGCAAACACAGATATTCACAGCCCTGAAGTTTACCAGAAAGCAAAGGAGAATTTAGACGCTTTCATCAGCCGCCCGGTTCTTTTTAGCGAAAGCAAACCCTGCTATTATATTTACCAGCTAACGATGAACGGTCAAACGCAAACAGGATTGGTTTGTTGTAGCTCTGTTGCTGATTACGAAGAAGGATTGATCAAAAAACATGAACTGACGAGGCCGGAAAAAGAGCAGGATCGTGTTGACCATATTAAAACCACGTGCGCCCAAACCGGCAATGTTTTTCTTGCTTTCAAAGATGTTGATGAGCTGAATCATATCATGGAAAAGTGGAAATCAGATAAGAGCCCGGTTTATAATTTTACTGCTGACGACCAGATTCAACACAGCATTTGGGTGATCAATGATGAAAAAACAATCGACCGCATCACCGAACTTTTTAAAACCGAAGTTGACTGCACTTACATCGCTGATGGCCATCACCGTGTGGCTTCTGCAGCAAGGGTAAAATATATCTTAGCCGACGATGAAGAAGCCGGACATTTTATTTCTACTTTATTTCCTGCATCACAATTAAAAATAATGGATTACAACCGTGTGGTGAAGGATCTGAATGGCTTATCTGAAGAAGAATTTTTTGACAAGATCAATAAAAACTTTTCTGTAACTAAAGTTACCAAAGCTTTTTTACCGAATGAGGCTCATGAATTTGGAATGTATCTGAACGGCCGGTGGTACCAGTTAAATGCACTGGAAGGAACTTTCTCTACAGATCCGATCGGCGTTTTGGATGTAACGATTTTACAAAACAATTTGTTAGAGCCGATTTTAGGAATCAAAGATCAGCGGACTGATTCAAGAATTGATTTTGTGGGTGGAATAAGAGGCCTGAGCGAATTAGAAGAAAGGGTAAACAGTGGTGAATGGAAAGTTGCCTTCAGCTTTTATCCTGTAACGATTCAACAGCTTTTCGATATTGCCGACAGCAATAATATTATGCCTCCGAAAAGTACATGGTTTGAGCCCAAACTAAGAGACGGCCTTCTTACGCATCTTATTTGTTCTTAAGAAAAGAAAGGATTGATTTCTTTTCATTCTGTCCTGAATAATTTTTTCTTTTTATAAAGATTTCAGGTGATAAAGTATTTTATCTTTACCTCATGAAAAAAATCTTATTCGGCCTTATTTTCTGCACTCTTTCTATCGGTGTTTTTGCACAGGAAGATGTGGATCAGCTTCATGAAAATGCAAAAGCTTTTATGCGCCAGGGCGATTTTGCCAATGCAACCCTGATCCTTACAAGAGCATTGCAACAGGCGCCAAAAGATGCATCGATCATGAAGGATTTGTCACTTACTTATTATTTACAGAAAGAAAATCAAAAAGCGCTGGACGTTATCAAACCTTTGATAGATAACCAGCTTGCCGATGATCAGACTTACCAGATAACAGGAACTATTTACCGTGCATTAAACAATGATAAAGAAGCTGAAAAGATTTATAAACAGGCAATCAAACAATACCCTAAAAGTGGTGGGTTGTATAATGATTATGGCGAACTGCTTCTATTCAGACACGACCCTAATGCGATAAAACTTTGGGAACAGGGAATTAAAAACGACCCTTCTTTTGGTGGAAATTATTATAATGCTGCCAAATTTTATTATTATAAAAACGACAATACCTGGACGGTTCTTTACGGAGAAATTTTTGTGAATATTGAATCATTTACTGCCAGAACTGCTGAAATGAAGGATATTCTTCTCAGTGCTTATAAAAAACTTTTTGCTGACCCCGATCTGCTGAAAAACGTAAAAGATAAAAATGCTTTCGAGGTGGCGTTTCTTACCTGCATGAACCAACAAAACAGCGTTGTCATTCGCGGAATTAATGCCGAAACTCTTACCATGATCCGCACGCGTTTCATTCTTGACTGGAATAAAAATTATGCAAAGAAATTTCCTTTCAGGTTGTTTGATTACCAGGAACAATTGCTGGAAGAAGGATTATTTCCAGCTTATAATCAATGGATATTTGGCGCTTCAGATAATCTTGCAGCTTACCAGGTTTGGACGAGCAATCATCCTTCCGAAGCTGATGCTTTAAAGAAGTTTCAAAGCGGAAGAACGTTTATAGTCCCGGAAGGACAATATTATCATTAATGATTTTTTAAACAATTTTTTTAGGCTATTTTATTTAATTCCTTAATTTAGAATTTCCGGTGCTACCCTATAAGCATAGACAAGAACTTATTTTAAAAGATTTTCATGTTGCAGCCCACACGTTTATTCGATTGTATTTCTCTTCATTTAAAAGATGCTCCCAGCCGCACCATGCTTGCAGGTAAGGAAATGGGACAATGGAAAGAATATTCAACGGTGGCTGTTTCTGAGACTGTAGATCAACTCAGTTCCGGTTTATTATATAATGGAATTGGACCGGGAGATTTTACGGTTGAAGGCCGCGATAAGGTGGCGATCATTTCCAAAAACCGGCCTGAATGGACGATACTTGATCTTGCCGTTCAAAAAGTAGGTGCGATATTGATCCCGGTTTATCCTACGATCAGTGATATTGATCTTGAATTTATTTTAAAAGATGCTGCTGTAAAAATGATCTTTGTTAATGATGAAGATCTTTTTAAAAAAGTAAAATGCCTTCAGTCGCGCTTGCCATCGCTGAAACAGATCATTTCTTTTGAAAATGTGCATGGCGTCAAACACTGGCACGAAATGCTTCTTCCTTTAACGGAAAATATTCTCAGCGAAATACAATCTATCTCAAACCGGATCAAGGAAGATGACCTCGCTACGATCATTTATACTTCAGGGACAACAGGAACACCAAAAGGGGTAATGCTTTCGCACAAAAATATTTTAAGCAATGTGACGGCGAGTCTTCCCTGTTTTCCTCCGGGGGAAAATTTAAAATCGTTAAGCTTTTTGCCGCTCAATCATATTTTTGAAAGGATGACGAGCTACATCTATCTTTTTAAGGGAACTTCCATCTTTTTTGCTGAAAGTATGGATACGATCGGCGACAATCTTAAAGAAGTGAAGCCTAATATTTTCACCACTGTTCCAAGATTGCTTGAAAAGATCTATGAAAAGATCATGCAAAAAGCCAATGAACTTACGGGCATTAAAAGAAAATTATTCTTTTGGGCTCATAGACTTGCTTCGAAATATGATATCAATAAAAAGCAATCTTTTTTTTACAAGCTTCAATTAGCAATTGCCAACAAATTAATTTTTGATAAATGGCGTGAAGCGCTGGGCAATAAAGTAATTTGTATCATCAGCGGTGGCGCAGCCTGCCAGGTAAGACTGATACGGCTTTTTACCGCTGCAAAAATTCCGATCATGGAAGGTTATGGACTTACAGAAACTTCTCCTGTTATCAGCGTAAACAGGTTTGAAGAATCTAACAGAATGTTTGGAACCGTTGGCCCTCTGATTGATGGTGTTCATGTAAAATTTGCAGAAGACGGAGAAATTTTATGCAAAGGACCGAATATTATGATGGGCTATTATAAACACCCGGAACTGACAGCTGAAGTGATGGAAGACGGCTGGTTTAAAACCGGCGATATCGGCACAATGGTTGGGAATTTTCTAAAGATCACTGACCGGAAAAAAGAAATTTTTAAAACCAGCGGCGGAAAATATGTGGCTCCCCTCGCCATTGAAAATAAATTAAAAGAATCAGGTCTTATAGAAAATATTATTGTTGTCGGAGCGGGAGAAAAATTTGTAAGCGCGTTGATCGTTCCTTCATTTGTGAATTTAAAAAAATGGTGCCATGAAAATAATATTGATTCCGGCAGCAATGAAAAAATGATCAACGATCCGGCGGTGAAAGAATTGTATGAAAAAGAAATAGAACATTACAATCCTTTTTTCAGCCATGTGGAACAAATCAAAAAATTTGAATTGCTTCCATCAGAATGGACTGTTGATGGAGGGGAAATGACGCCCAAACTGAGCCTGAGACGAAAAGTAGTTTTGGAAAAAAACAAAGGACTTATCAGTAAGATCTATGCTTAAGCTGACTTGCAGTAAACGAACCAATATTGCTGATTTTTATTTTATAAAATTGCAGTAGATCGACTTAAAATACCAAATCTTCTTCTCTTTCTTCTACCGGAATTTTTCTAAGAAAATCATCATAATTTCCATCATGATCTGTATACGCGCCGTAAGCATCAATGCTGTAGCCGATCAGTCCGTCGTTGGCTTCTATCAAATAAATAACAGCATTATCTTCAGGATTTGATTCGCCTTCAAAGCGATAAGTGCGTATAATTCTTAACTCTTCCGGTTTATAAAATTTGCTGTTCCCTGCTGTAAATCCTTCAGGAGTCATTCTAAATTCGTTATCTATTTTTTTTACTCTTAATTTTTCCAAGATGGAAGAAAGAGTTGTCATTTCAATTTTTTGATCTGGTTTGAAATAAGCCATAAAAAATTTTTTTATTGAAAAGACAAATTATATACCGGAAAAAGAAAACCCGCAATTATTACTTTAGTGTAAATAATAACTGCAGGTTAAAAAAATGATAAAACCTTTTGCTTTACAGCGATTCGTAAATTTTGATTTTATTATACAAAGTTTTGCGATCGATCTTTAAAATTTCGGCAGCTTTTGTTTTATTAAAGTTCACTTCCTTCAATACATTCATGATCGTTTCGTATTCTGCTTTTGCAGCTGCGTCTTTCAGATCTACTTCTTTTATCGGCGTGCTCGTAGTGATCGAAATATTTTCAACTCCGTTTGTCCTGGTTTCGTTTTCAAAAGGTGCCCGGGTAATTTCCCAAGGCAAAACTTTTGAATTTATCTTTCCTGAAGGAGTTAATAGAACTGCCCGGCGAACCACATTTCTGAATTCTCTTAAATTTCCCGGCCATGCATAATTCAAAAACATTTCTTCCACATCTTCTTCGTAGCCTTCTACATTTTTTTGCAGTTCTGCATTGGTTCTGTCGAGGAAAAACTGAGCAAACAAAGGAATATCGCCTTTTCTGTTTCTCAACGGTGGAAGGTTGATTGAAAATTCATTGAACCGGTGATAAAGATCTTCGCGGAATTTTCCTCTTTGATAAGCTTCCTGAAGATTTTCGTTGGAAGCAACAATAATTCTAACATCCACATCCATTTCTTTTGTACCCCCCACTCTTTTATATTTTCTTTCCTGGATAACACGAAGCAATGAAGCCTGAACATCTTTTGGAAGATTGGAAACTTCATCCAAAAATAAAGTGCCACCATTGGCCATTTCAAAATGTCCTTCTTTATCAGTAACAGCGCCTGTAAACGCGCCTTTTACATGTCCAAACAATTCACTTCCGGATAATTCTTTTGAAAGCGTTCCGCAGTCCATGGCAATGAAAGGTTTTCCTTTTCTGTTGCTGGCTTCGTGAATTGTTTTGGCAATTACTTCTTTTCCGGTTCCACTTTCTCCATACAAGATCACGCTGTAATTAGTTGGCGCTACAATTTCAATTTGCCTGTAAATTTTTGCAGTTTCACCATCCTGCCCGATCAGGTATTCATTATTAAGCGAAAGCTCATAACTTCTTTTCTTTTGTACAGGAGCACTGTTAGCGGATGTTGGAGCCTGTATGGCAGCTTCTGTTACAGGATTGGCGAGCGCTTTCTCGATCACATTAATTACTTCATCAGGAATAAGCGGCTTGGTGATATAATCGAAAGCGCCTAACTTAATAACGTCCACAGCAGTTTTGATATCCGAATAGCCGGTAATAATAATGACGATTGTTTTTGGTTTCAATTCTTTGATCTTCATCAAAACATCTTTTCCGTCTTTATCGCCAAGACGAAAATCGCATAACACAATATCAAAATTAAACTCATTAAATTTTGCCAATCCTTTCGACGCATTATGCGCCACTTCTGTGCTGTAGCCTTTTTTATTAAGGAACCGGCTCAACAGAACGCACATGTCGAAATCATCGTCAATAATCAATATTTTTTTATTCATATCAGTAAAATAAGCATTAGGGGTTGCAAAGTTAATTTAAATCTTTGTTTTTCAATTCGGGAGACAGCACAGTTTTTTTTTCTATTTTTATCCATTCGGCATAATCATTCGGCAAAATGTTTTTGCCATATAATTTCGCAAATACTTTTGTAAACTCTGCACCAAGATATAGAATTATCGAACTATAATAAACCCAAACCATCAAAATAATTATCGAACCGGCAGCGCCATATAACGATGTTATATTGCTGTTCTTTAAATAAAAACTAATTGCCAGTTTTCCTATTGTAAAAAATATTGCCGTCATGAAACCACCGAATAAAACGTCTTTCCATCTAATTCTTGCGTCGGGTAATATTTTAAAAATCAGGGCGAATAAAAATGTTGCTACAACAAATGAAAGTACCGCATCAGATATTTCTATAAAATAAAGACTATATCCTGCGACAAATTTACTAATAAATTTTCCAAATGCAGACACAACCGCATTTAATAAAAGTGAAACCACCATTATAATTCCGATACTGATGATCAATGAAAAAGAAATGAGCCTTGTAAAAAGTAACTTCCACCAAACCTTGCGCGCTTTTATGCGCAGGCCCCATATCTTATTGATAGAATCCTGAATTTCTCCAAAAATACTTGTGGCACCTATCAGCAAAATGATCGCGCTTAAAACCGTTGCAAAAAAACTGTTTTTACTAAGATGAATATTTTTAATAACGTCCTGTATTTGTAAAGCTGCAGAACTACCCACCAATTTATTTAATTGTTTATAAACCTCTCCCTGCATCGCCTGTTTTCCAAAAAGAAATCCGAAAATGGTAGTTATTACAATTAACAAAGGCGCAATAGAAAACACGGTGTAATAAGCAAGAGAAGCGCTGTATTTTACGATATTATCTGCCGAAAATTCTTTAAATACGTCTTTAAAAACTATTCCTATGTTTCGAAAATTTATTTTGAAAAGCATTTGACGATTCTTTTTCGGTGTAAATAAAGTTAGTGTAAAAGAAATTAAAGCTGCTTAAAAAAATGGAATGAATCAGCAAAAGCAATTCTGCTTTTTTTGGGGTAAAATAATAAAAAAAGGAAGGCCGAAAATATTAGAAAAATGCTCACTTCGTGGAGGGATTTCCCCAAGCATTTTGGCTTTCTGATAATTATAAAAGCTTTCTTATTTAATATATAACGTGAAGGCAGATTTTTAAGTAAAAAAATAAATTGGCAAACTTTTGAATGTTATAATTGTTGTAAATCTATTTTTCAAATTTAAAACCTTAAAAAAATGAGAAGTCTGTTATACATCATCGCCGTAATTCTGATAATTATCTGGGTGATCTCTTTTTTAGTTTATCATGTTAGCGGCGGTTTGATTCACATCCTGCTTGTTATTGCTGTGATTGCAATCATTTTAGGAGTGATACGAAGAGCATAAAAAACATCTGATAACTTTTGGTTGAGTAAAATTGTTTCAAATAATTTTTTAACCTTAAAAATAAAAAACATGGGAAATCTATTGTATGTTATAGCCGTGGTTCTTATTATCATTTGGGCTATTTCTTTTTTAGGGGGATTTTACACGGGAGGCCTTATTCATATTTTGCTTGTGATTGCTGTTATAGCAATTCTTCTGCGAATAATAAGGACCGCCTGATTTATTAACTATAAAAACAAAAAAGTCATGGAAGATTGGAAATTAAAATTAAATGGAAACTGGAATGAAATAAAGGGAAAAATGAAAGAGGCTTACGGCGATCTTACCGATGATGATCTAAAACATGAAGAAGGGAAAGATGACGAATTAGTAGGGAGGTTACAACAAAAGCTTGGAAAGACAAAAGATCAGGTAATTGATTGGATTCAAAATCTCTGAATTTCTCCCGATAGATTCAACAACAAAACCTCATACATTTTTTGCATGAGGTTTTTTATGTTTTTTTAACAGTACAAAACAAATGAAAGGATATGATCAATTACCCGTTTATGTAAAATTAGGATTTCAGTTCCTGATCATTTTTTTCATTTGTTTTTTTATCAATGTAGCTCAAAATATCCTGATCCCATTTGCATTTGCTGTGCTGCTAACTGTGCTGCTTTTGCCTATTGTCAGTTATCTGGAATCAAAACATGTCAGCAAAGTCCTTTCTATTTTTATCGCCATTTTTATTGCCATTGGTTTTATTGCCGGAGTGATCTATTTTCTCAGCAGCCAGATCATAAGTTTCATCCAGGATGTACCTTCCATAAAAGAGCATCTTCATGAACATTTTGTGCAGATACAGCAATGGATCAAAACGAAATTCAACATTTCTTTCCGTGAACAAAATCAATATCTGAATGAGCAGGCAACAAAATTAAAAGACAGTGGAACCGGCTATATTAAAACAACATTCTTTTCAATTACCGAAGCAGTTTTGCTTTTATTCCTGATGCCGATCTATACATTTTTACTTTTGTATTACCGGCTTCATATCCGGAATTTTTTGTTCATTGTTTTTAAAAAGGAATACAACGACGATGTTCAGAGTGTGATCAACAAATCAAAATTAATGATCCGCAGTTATGTGGTGGGTTTGTTAATTGAAATGGCGATCGTTGCTTCTGCCAATTCCATCGGATTGATTATCCTCGGAATAAAATATGCGATTTTCTTTGGTGTTCTTTCTGCCATTCTGAATATTATTCCTTACATAGGAATGTTTACAGCAACGCTTTCCACCGTTTTAGTTACGCTTACCACATCCAACAGCACGGGGGATATTATCTGGATCATTGTAATTTTTTACGGAGTGCATATTATTGATACTAATTTTTTAGTTCCACGAATTGTAGCGTCAAGATTAAGGATCAATGCGTTGATCTCTATTCTTGGAATTGTAATTGGCGGCGCGCTTACAGGAATTTCGGGTTTGTTTTTGTCAGTGCCGGCAATAGCTTTTATTAAGATCATTTGCGATCAGATGGAAAGCCTGAAACCGTGGGGAATGCTTATGGGAGACGATACCAGTTACTCGGAAAAAAATACAATTTATAAACGGATACAGGACTTTACCAGAAAAAGACAAAAAAATAAACGAAGCGCTAGAAAGTGATAGTAAACGAAGTTCCTTTGCCAAATTCACTTTCGGCTGAAATGCTTCCTTTGTGAGCTAAAATAATATTTTGAGTATTGGCAAGGCCAAGCCCGTTTCCCTTTTCTTTCGTGGTAAAATAAGGTTCAAAAAGACGATCTACTTCGGGCTTTTTCATACCGCGTCCATTGTCAGAAATTTTTACGGTGCAATGATTATTGCTGCTGTCAGTAGTAATTTCCAATGTTCCATTTTCTTCCATTGCCTCTACTGCATTTACAATAATATTCAGAAAAGCAATTTTCAGTTTCTCAACATCCACAGAAATCTTACAAACATTTTCATCATAATTTTTTACAACAAATATTTGCTTCAATTCAATTCTATCCCGTGCCAATTCTAACGTTGCATCCAATATTTCATTTACAGAAGCTTCAGAAAAACTAAGTTCTGCAACGCGGGTAGAATTCAATAAATCGCTTACCAGCTGATTGATCCTTTCTGAATTTCTGTTGATCATCGTAAACAACATTTTTGCATTGTCGTTGGCATCAATTTCTGATTGCAATTGTTCACACGCAAGATTAATATTTGTCAACGGATTTCTTACTTCATGAGCTATAACACGCGCGATTCTTCCTGTTACCAAATATTTTTCCATTCTTCTCAAATCAAGCAATTCGGCATTGACGGCAGCGAGTTCTTTTACCTGTTCCTGCAACATATCTTTGTATTCATCGGCCTGTTTAGAAACCTGCAGTTTTTCTTTATTCTCTTTGTTATAAACAAAGATCGAATAGATGGTAAGCAATATCGCTATTACAAGAGAAGCAATATTCAATACCTGTATAAGTCCTGAATATTCTGAAACTTTTTTGGAACGCTCTAACCATAAAGCTCTTTCTTCCTGTTTCATCTTAGCGACCTGTGCTTCAATATTTTTTGTTTTTGTAATTCCCTGTTCATTACCTTCAAGCAGTGAAGGGAGAATTTTGTGAGTAGAAGAAAAATCAGAGATGACAGATTCGATCCAAACAAATTTTTCCCTGATCAAATAATGAAGTGTATCAAGGTTTTTTTGCTGATGTTGATTATCGATTGTAAGAATTTTTAACCTTGAAAAGGTGCTGTCAGTGTTCCTGATACTTTCATCGTAAGATGCGAGTAACTTTTTGTCATCAGTTATAAGATAACCTCTGAATGCAGATTCGCCTTTTGTAATAAAGCCGATAATATTATCAAGATTATGGATCACTTCATTGGTATGATTCATCCAAAAATCCTGTGTTGCTACTTTTCGTGTAGAAATAAAAGTCAGGATATAAGAAAGAAACAATAGGAAAAATGCGGCAAGAAAACCAATCCTTGTACGCGTAGTCATCTTTTTAAAAAAACGTTTTACCATTTGCCCACATCTGATTTCACCTAAATATACAAAGCCAAATTATTTGTTGGATACTTTTCTAATGATCCAGAAAATTATTATCACGATTATAACAATTATGATAATTCCTACCCAAACACCGGCTTTAAAAATGGTTCCAATTGCTTCGCAACTGTTTAATGTTAGTGCAAGAAGGAGACACGCTGGAATTAATTTGCTTAATGAAATTTTAGTCATAATAAAGGTTTTAGTTAAGTTGCTTTTACTTCGTCGATATCCTTTTCGATATTTTCTTTTTCCTCTTCCAAAGAATGAGGTTTGTTTTCTTTTTCCTTTTTTGTTACTGTTGATAGATTTGTATAAAACTTTTTGATCACTTCCAGTTCTTCATCTGTAAGCTCTTCGACATTGATCAGTTTATTGCTTGCTGTACTTGCAGCAATCAGCTCGTCTAATTTTACCTGCAGTGCAACGGTGTCTTTGTTTTGAGAATGCTGAATGATAAAGACCATTAAGAAAGTTACAATGGTAGTGCCGGTATTGATCACCAATTGCCATGTATCCGAAAATTTAAAGATCGGCCCGGAAACGCCCCAAATAATTATAATAAAACTGGCAATAATAAACGCATAGGGGCTACCCGTCGCTTTGGTGACGACAGCCGAAAAACGATTGAAAAATTTCGAAAATTTTTTACCATTTTTCTTCGGCATTTTTTTTTCGTACTTTACTTTTTCCTGTTCCAATTGTAATAGTTTTAAAGAAGAAAAAGAGTTTATTTCTAATTTATTCTCAATCAAAATATTATGCCAAAAAATTACTCAACTTTTCCTACCTTGCTTTAGAAAAAATAAAGTCGACATGGTTTGTTGTTTTTATGAAACAAAAGCATTTAAAGAGCCTTAAAAAGCTTCCTCACAGTGGGCAAAATTTTACTCATAGCGTTCTTAAAAATTAACAGCAGAGCAGATTCTTTTTGCCGGAAGTGCGCTTCTGTCAAGGGTTTCAGCAAATCTTTCCAGACTTTCTTTTTTCTTGGCAAATTATTTTGTCTTCTTTATTTGTAACAATATTTTTTAAATTTAAACTTACAACTATGGGCGCAGGAAAAATTTTCACTAGCGTATTAGCAGGTGCCGCAGCAGGTGCCATATTAGGTATTTTATTCGCACCTGAAAAAGGTACAGAAACCAGGCGCAAAATTGCCGAAAAAAGCTCTGAAATTGCAGGAACTGTAAAGGACAAATACAATGATATTTCTGATACAGTTTCTGAAAAATACGACCAGGCAAAACAAAAATTATCTAATTTAGTTTCCGAGGGTCAAAACATGGGCAAAGACATGGTTAGCCAGGCAAAAGAGAAAGCAAATGCGATGAGGAACGACGTTAGAAACCCTAACCCAGTCAACTCATAAATCGGTTTTTAGAAAAAGGCAAGCGACCGGTGATAAAATAATAAACATGGAAAATAAAACAACCATTGTAGAAGAACTGTTTTATAAGCTAAAAGATTACGGAGAAACAAGGCTTGATTTATTTAAATTAAAAAGTATTAATAAGGTTTCAGGTTTTTTGTCAACCTTGATCGTTTCAGTGTTATTAATAGTACTTCTGTTTATGGTTCTGATTTGCCTTACCATTGGAATTGCGTTATTGATCGGAACATGGCTTGGTAATGCATTTTGGGGATTTTTCATCATGGCAGCTATTTATATTATCATCGGCCTTGTCTTTTATACATCAAGAAATAAATTGTTGAAAGCGCCGATAAGCGATAAGCTGATCAAAGAATTAATTGATTAAATCCCAGCAAATGAATAATGAGGAATCCGCTGAAGAAAAGCTTGAAATGATTGCGAGCACATCAGATCTTGCTACCGCTATCAAACGACTTGAACGAAAGAAAGCGGTCATGGAAGAGGATTTGAAAGATCATTTCCATATTCTTCTTGAGGATTTAAAACCCAAGAATATTTTAAAAAATACAATTGACGAAGTACAGGAATCTACTGAATTAAAACATAATCTTTTTAAAGTAGCACTGGGCCTCGGTGCAGGCTATTTTTCCAGAAAGATGGTGGTTGGAAAATCAGCAGGAATTCTTAAAAAAGCCTTAGGTACTGCGCTTCAATATGGAGTTACCAATTTTGTTGCTAAAAAAGAGGATGAAGATGAGAATGTTTATAATGCCAAACCAAAAAAGAAAAATCTTTTGCAAAGAATTCTTTCTATTTAAAAATTTATTCTACTGCTTTTCCAATTTTTAAGAACTAAAAAAATCTCTGCTAATAATTTGTAAGATTGTGTACAAGTTTTACTCTGTCTACCTTCGACTTGTTTTAATAATATGATGAACGAAAATCCAATAATTGTTGAAGCTGTTTACAACGCTCCTGTTAGTAAAGTTTGGCAAGCCATCACCGACAAAAATCAAATGCAAAAATGGTATTTCGATGTTTCAGATTTTGAAACGGAACAAGGTTTTGAATTTCAATTTAATGGCGGAACTGAAGATAAAACTTACGTTCATCGTTGCCGCATCGTTGAGATAATTCCTGAAAAGAAATTATGCTACACATGGCGCTATGACGGCTATCCAGGAGATTCACTACTTACTTTTGAATTGTTTAATGAGGATGGAAAAACACGCCTTAAAATAATGCACGAAGGATTGGAAACTTTTTCTGAACCCGATTTTGCAAAAGAAAATTTCAGAGCCGGATGGAATCAGATCATTGGTTCTAATCTGAAAAAGTTTGTTGAAAACAAAATGCACAATATTTTATAAAAAACTTCCTTTCTCTTTTTATCATCATAAAATTTTCCGGGAATGTATATTTGATTGAAATCTTTTTCTCAATCCAAACATTTCAATGATGAAAAAATTATTGTTCTTCTTTCTCTCTCTTTTTTTTGTATGCAATTGCTTTTCTCAAAAAATACAAATTGTTGCAGATAGCGTGCATTGCGCTATGCGCGGGCTGAGTGTGGTTGATGATGACATTGCCTGGGTTAGTGGAAGCAATGGCACTGTTGGCAAAACTATCAACGGGGGAAAAACATGGAAATGGATGACAGTAAAAGGTTTTGAGAAAAATGATTTTCGTGATGTAGAAGCTTTTGATAAAAAAACTGCAGTCGTTATGGCTGTTGCAGAACCGGCGTATATTTTAAGAACTGAAGATGGAGGTGAAACATGGAAAGTTGTTTTTGAAAATAAAACAAAAGGAATGTTTTTGGACGCGATGGAATTCTGGAATGACCAAAGTGGAATTGTAATTGGCGATCCGATCCATAATGATTTTTTTATCGGTCGAACCTTTGATGGAGGAAAAACATGGAGAGATATTCCTGAAAAATTTAAACCTGTTGCAGACAGCGGTGAAGCTTGTTTTGCAAGCAGCGGCACCAACATCAGAAAATTAAATCAGTCAGAAGCAGTTTTTGTAAGTGGTGGTTTAAGTTCACACATTTTTATTCGTGATAAAAAAATTCTTCTTCCAATTGTTCAAGGCACTGAATCAACAGGCGCTAATTCTGTTGCTGTAAAAAAAGGAAAAACAATGATCGTCGTTGGAGGAGACTTTTTGAAAAAAGATGATACTACTAAAAATTGTGCAATCAGCGCAGATGGTGGCTACGCCTGGACTTCACCAAAAGTATCTCCCACAGGCTACAGAAGTTGTGTTGAATATCTGAATAAAAATAAATGGATCACCTGCGGTTTAAACGGCGTTGACATTTCAAATGATAACGGAATGAACTGGCAAAAAATCAGCAGCGAAAGTTTTCATGTTTGCAGGAAAGCAAAAAAAGGAAATGCTGTTTTTTTTGCAGGAAACGGAAGAGTAGGAAAGTTAATCGATTGATCATTTTGAAAATAAAAAATTAAATTATTGGTTGATTCCACTGTAAATTTTTTCTCTTTAAAAAAAGAAAAATAAAAACAGGGTTATTTGTTCGTTTACTCAAATGGATATTAAAACCATAACTTCATCTTTTTGGTGTCTCATTTGCGGATTATTTATTTCTCAAAAAGTAAATTTTTTCTTTTAAACATTATTTTTTGACTTTGGAAAAAAAGTATGGAAAATATTTATTTGCTGATTTTTATTGGGTTTTTTATCGGAGCTCTGGGCACTCTAATTGGCGCTGGTGGCGGATTTCTTTTAGTGCCACTTCTCATCATTATGAGACCTGATTTTACTCCTGAAACCATTACTGCTATTTCAATGGTTGTTGTTGCATGCAATGCTATTTCCGGTTCTGCCGCTTATATGCGATCAAAAAGAGTGGATTATAAAGCAGGAATTATTTTTGCTGTTTGTACCATTCCCGGTTCTATTCTTGGCGTGCTTACTACTAAAATAATTCCACGCGAATTGTTTGACATTATTTTTGGAATATTAATGCTTGGTCTTGCCATTTTTCTTTTCTTCGAAGGAGGAAATAAAGAACCGGTTCATAAAATGGTAAAAGGCCGTAAAGGATGGATACATCAATGTTTGACAGATAAATGGGGCGAAGAATATTCCTTCTCTTATAATCTAAGGCTGGGAATGATCCTTAGTCTTTTTGTTGGATATTTTTCTCCATTGCTGGGAATTGGCGGCGGAATCATTCATGTTCCCGCAATGGCTGAATGGCTTTCATTTCCAGTGCATATTGCAACCGCAACTTCTCATTTTATTTTAGCTATCATGTCAACGGTAAGCGTTATTGTTCATTATTTACAGGGAAATTATGATAATCCATTGATCAAAAAAATGGTGATCGGATTAGTGATTGGAGTTATTCCCGGCGCACAACTCGGTGCTTATTTATCAAGAAAAATAAAGGGAAAAATTATTATTAAGGCATTGGCAGTATCGATCGGAATTGTTGGAATTAAAATTTTAATTGCAAGATTTACGTAGAACATCAAGTAACAAATAATGCTGATTTTTAGTTTCTCTATAAAAGATTAAGCAGTAATCAGATTGGTGATCTTGCCAATATCACCCGAGATCTTATAAATGAAATTCATTTGTTCATTTAATTGTTCATCTGCGATCTTAGAAACAACCAAAGAATTAAGATTGTTTGCCTGTCGTTGAATTGAAAAACCAGTATCAATTTTTTCAAGGCTTTTTTCCAAAACGGAAATAGAAGAACTAACCGGTTTTATAAATTCAAAATAAGTTTGGTCATTCTGCTGTTGGATCATCTCCGCTGTAAGGCTCGCTACATTTGAAGAAAGCACATGATTTAAAACCACAAATTCATAAATTTCCTTACGATGTTTTTGTTTACTCTTTGGCTCGCTCAGCATGCGCTGCAAAGCAGCAGATAAATTAGCAGTACTTACAAATAATTCTTTACGAACTAATTTGTAATCAAGCGTCGGAATTTTATTACCTGAAAAAAGATCTTTCATTTTTTGCAGATAATGAATGTTCGCTTTTAACACGTCGGCCATATATTTTCTTAACTGTCCTGATTCCCATTGTGGAAATAAAAAATAACTTCCAAGCGCCGCCAGCGCCGAGCCAATTGCAGTATCCATCAGCCTTTCGCTGGCTACGTTCAAAGCGCCAAGCCCGAGAAAATGAAAAAGTATCAAGACATAAGGAGTCAGAAAAATTACCATCACAATATAATTCAGCGCCTTAAAAGTGTAAGTGCCAAGCATAAAGAAAATGATGAGCGCGAATAAAATGGTTTTGTCCTGGATAAAATAAAGCAACAACAATCCGATAATTCCTCCGCCAATCGTTCCTAATAATCTGTCTGAATTTTTTTGCTTCGTCAAACTGAAAGCTGGTTTCAGAATAATGATACTGGTCATCACGATCCAATAGCTATGATGTCCATGCAATAATAATTTGGAAACAGTATAGCCAACGCCACACGTAATCATCACTCTTAATGAATGGCGAAAAATGGAAGATTGAAAAGTGAGATTATTTTTAAAAACTTCCCAACTGATCGTTTGATGCGTTACAAATTTTGAATATTCTTTTCCTGTCCGAAGCTTGCCTTTTATCAAATTATCTTCATTGAAATATTTTAAGATCTCATCAACCTTCTCACCAAGATTTCTGAGGTTAACCAGTATTTTTTTCAACATAATTGTGCTTCCTTTATCAGAAACAACATCAATTTTTTCTTTTAAAGAATTCAGTTCAGCGATCAGATCAAATTGCTTTGTGTAGCGGCTGTTCGATTGGATGGCCTGACCGATATTGTCCATCTCAGCAGCAATATTTTTTATAATAAAAGAGACTTCTTCTAAAATTCCTGTGGAAGCATATTTTTGTCTCAACAGAGAATAATCATACCATGTGGCCATGATGTGCTCAAACAAATCAACCACATCTACAAAAGTCAATACCAGCAAGCGTCCTGTCCGCGTAGATTCTTTTAAAACCGAACGGCTTTTAAATAATAATTCTCTTACATCATTTTGTTTTTGATTTACAATTATCTGCTGATCCAATAGTTTTTTATATTGATCAGCAAGATCAGAATCAGGGCTGTACATTTCTGATTTGATCAATAAATATTTTGCCGTTTCATGAATACAGTCTCCCAGAGAACGCTGAGCGGGCCGATAAGGAGTAAGGCGATAAAAAATCAACGCAACGATCATATACCAAACACCGCCGCATAGGATCAACAAACTTTCTATAAGAACCTGCCGGGCAGGAACCACTTTTGTCATTTGTAAAATCATAATGAGCAATGCGGCAAAGCCAACAGAAGTAGCGCGACTTCCATAAACTGAAAACATGGTGAAAATAAATGAAGCGCATAAAATCAAAATTCCCAGCGAGATCATATTTCCATTCAACATGCCTGTAAGAAATGCGCTGATAAAAATGAAAAGGTTGCAAAGCAACATTCCAGTTGTCTTGTGAACGATTGGCCCCGGCGCATCACTGATGCTGACACACAAAGCGCCCAAAGACATTGCCAGTCCAATTTCCAAATTGCCGAGGTATGAAAAAACAACAGCCGGAATGATAATTTCGGCTGTTATTCGAATACCATCTGAAAGGTATTGGCTAAAAAGAAAATATCTTATTTGCTGTGATCTTTCCATGTATTTCTATCAACCAAAGAAAGATACAATTTATGGTTCGTTTTTAGAAATGAAACTTTCGAAAATTTAATTTAGAACATCCGCTTCTTTTTCGGTTGGAATATTTTTTTCTTCTTTTATTTTCTTCCATCCGCCGATAACGTTTCTCAAATTATGATACCCCTGTCTTTTCAAAAGAGAGGAAGCAATAACGCTTCTATAACCACTGGCACAGTGAACATACAAATTCTGATCTTCTTCTAATTGGGCTATCTGTGCAACATCCTTCATTTCGCCAAGTGGAATATTGATGGCATCTTTTACATGCCCATCAGCAAATTCTGAAAATTTTCGAACATCCACGATTGTTAGTTTTTCATCAAAAGGAATGTCCATTGCCAGTTCGTCTGCTTCAACATTTATGATCAGATCTATTTTTTCATTTGCATTTTTCCATGCTTCAAATCCGCCTTTCAGGTATCCTTCTACTTTATCAAAACCAACGCGGGCAAGCCTTACAAGTGTTTCTTCTTCTTTTCCTTCTGGAGTTACCAACACCATCGGTTGGTCAAAAGAAAGTAAACTTCCTGCCCATTCTGCAAATCTTCCGTCAAGACCAATAGAAATGGAACCAGGAATAAAACCATTGGTGAATTCAGCACCTTCTCTTGTATCTAAAATGATACAACCTTCATCAACTTTCGTTTTAAATTCTTCTACTAAAAGAGAGCGAAGACCTTTTGCTTTTATTTCATCAAGATTTTCATAACCTTCTTTATTAATTCGGGCATTAATACTGAAATACGGAGGTGCTTCTTCAAGTCCGTCAGTTACTGATTTTATAAATTCTTCTCTTGTTTGCGGTTGCAATGCATAATTATTTTTTTTCTCGCTGCCGATGGTGCTGGTTGTTTCACTGCCAATATTTTTTCCGCAACTGCTTCCGGGTCCATGAGCCGGATAAACGATCACATCATCAGGCAAAGTCAAAATTTTATTTTGAACCGAATTATACATGATCGAAGCCAGTTCTTCTTTTGATAAATTTCCACTGCTGAGATCCGGCCTTCCAACATCGCCAACAAATAAAGTATCACCGGTAAAAATGCAATATGGTTTTCCATTTTCATCTCTTAAAAGATAGCAGGTAGATTCTAAAGTATGGCCGGGAGTATGAATCACTTCCAGAGTAATATTTCCGATTTTGAAAATTTCGCCATCTTTTGCCAAATGAAAATTAAAATCGGCTTTTGTATTCGGGCCATAAACAATGGTGGCGCCGGTTTCTTTAGCAAGATCAAGATGACCGCTGATAAAGTCGGCGTGGAAATGCGTTTCAAAAATATACTTAATGGTTGCATTGTGATCTTTGGCAATTTCTAAATAAGCGGTGGTATCGCGCATCGGATCTATTACTACTGCCTCACCATTACTTTCTATAAAATAGGCGGCTTCGCTTAAGCAACCGGTATAAATTTGTTGGATATACATAATAATTAGTTTTAAAAAAAAGCCATATTTATGTAAAGATCATAAATATGGCTCAAATGTTTGTGAAACTTAAATTTTTGAGAAGAATCAGTAAACGAACTAATAATCCGAAATTTTATTCTTCCAAATCCGTCTTATCCTACAAGTTCATTTACAAACTTGTTGATATCGGCAATACGGTCTTCATTAATAGTATAAAAAATGAATTTTCCTTCGCGAACGGTATTTACAATATCAGCTTTACGCAAAATAGCAAGATGTTGGGAAGCAACAGATTGCTCGAGGCGTAATTTTACATAAAGTTCAGTAACGGTAATTCTTTTGTGTTCATCAATGGTTTTAAGAATCAGTTGTCTGAGTTTATGATTAAGAGCGCGTAATACCAGTGCGGCTTTTTTAATTTTTAAGTAATCCATGTTTCTGAGAGCTTCACTTTCATGAGTGTGCTCCAGGCGGCTTGTTTCGTGACTTTGAGCTGTGAGTGTCATTCTTATTAGATTTTAAAGAGTATTGAAATTAGTTTTCAAACGAATTCGATTTTTTTCACAGGCAAATGTACGTATTGTAAATAGATATATTTTGTAAGGAAATATTAAAATAATTATTTCTTTCAGCCAATTTTCAAATTTGAGAAGAATTCCTTAATATATAGGGGTTTCGAGTAAGCTATATCTTCAAAATCCTTTTTTTCAAATTTTTTCCAGGAGAATTTTGCAAGAGAATTCGAAGAAATTTCTTCATCCGAAAAATGAAAGTTTTTGACTGATTCGTTGGTTAAGTTTTTAAATTTTTCGGCACCGCTTCCAAAAAAATAAATCGATTGTTTTTCAGCCATTTCTTTAAAAGAATCTTCTGTTAAGATCATTGCTGAAGGCTCCATGGTTTGATTTAGTTGCTCATCATAAACCGCTGTAAAAACTTCCATTCTTCGCGCATCGATCATCGGACAATATAAAACCTCCGGTTTACAGATTTTTTCAACTGCTGAAAAAGCGATCACTTCTAAAGTGTTGAACATCATTAAAGGAATATTTAATGCAAAGCACAACCCTTTTGCTGTAGCAAGCCCTACGCGGATTCCGGTATAAGAACCAGGGCCACCGGTAACTCCGATGGCTTTTAAATCTGATGGATTGATATTACTTTCTTTTAAAAGCTGATGTATGGAACTATGCAAAAACGAAGCATGTTTTTTAGCATCCGCATTCAATAAACTGCCAATCACTTGCTGTCCATCAGCTATATTTACAATTGCTTTCTCTGATGTAGTATCAATATTTAAAATGTAACTCATGTTCATTTTTCTAAAATAAATTTTTCCAAAGCCGGCGCCGGAATATATCTTTCTTCTTTTTGTGATAATTTCTTTAATAAAGAATAAATCTTTTCGATTCCGATTTTTTCAGCCCAGTCAAAGGGTCCTTGAGGATAATTGGTTCCAAGTTTCATCGCCAGATCAATTTCTTCTTTAGTGCTTACATTTTCTCCCAATGCATAGAATGCTTCATTTACAATCATGCTGATCACTCTTGCTGCTACCAATCCGGGCTCATCTTTTACAAAAATGATTTTTGGTTTCAATTCTTTTAAAACCTGTTGGGCTTTTCCAGGTTCGTTCGAAGCGACTTCCCATGTTTCTCTTTGCAAAAAACCGGGCCATGCATTGATTCTGCTAAAATTTTTTGGCAAATTCAATTCTGATAAAGTATGAATTACTTCATTTATAAAAACAGGTTTGTTTTCAAAAAACGAAAAATCATGGGGGGGCGAAAAATCGGAAAGAATAAAAAAAGCATCAAAATTTGTTGATTCACTGTTTTGAGGAAGATAATTTTTAAAAATAAAAGTGTCATTTTCAACAATATCCAATTTCTCTAATTCCCTTTGCTGCTGCTCATTTGCCACGATCAAAAACTTCATACTTTATTTTTTACAAAAATAGGTTTGTTAGTTGATTGAAAGTTTTGCAACTTTAAACTCTTTAAAAAAATAGAAAATATGAGTAAAACAATCGTCAAAACAGCAAAAGCGCCGGCGCCAATCGGGCCTTATAGCCAGGCTGTAAAAGCAGGAGGATTTTTATTTTTGTCAGGACAAGTAGCGCTGATTCCCGGAACTTCTGATCTGAACACTTCAAATATTACCGAAGAAACAGCACAGGTGATGCAAAATCTGAAAGCCGTTTTGGAAGAAGCGGGTTTAAATTTTAGTAACGTAGTAAAGACTACTATTTTTTTAAAAGAAATGAGTTCTTTTGCAGCAGTAAACGAGGAATATGGAAAGTATTTTGATAAAGATTTTCCGGCCCGGGAAACAGTGGCAGTGAAAACTTTGCCAAAAGACGTAAATGTTGAAATCAGTATGATTGCGGCTGTGGAATAGTGAGTTGCGGGCAATTGTCATAATAGTTAAAATAAAAAAAGTTGAACAGGCAGGTAATTATAACATCCAAAGCACATAATTATTTAACGGACACACTACAGCATAAAGGTTATTCCGTTCTTTTTGCAGAAAAAATTACTTATGAAGAATTAAGTGCTATTATCAGCCAGGCTGAAGGATTGGTGGTAACAACGCGGTTGAAGATTGACAAACCTTTATTAGACAAAGCGACAAGGTTAAAATGGATTGGCAGGTTAGGAAGCGGAATGGAATTGATCGATGTGGCTTATGCCGAATCAAAAGGAATCCGTTGTGTAAGCAGTCCAGAAGGAAACCGTAATGCCGTGGCAGAACACACACTTGGATTGATCCTGAATCTTACTAATAAAATATGTTCCAGCTTTGAGGAAATAAAAGACCGGAAATGGATTCGGGATGCAAACAGGGGAATCGAGCTGGAAGGAAAAACAGTCGGTATTATCGGTTTTGGAAACACAGGTTCGGCGGTCGCAAAATTATTAGGCTGTTTTGATGTAACGGTGCTCGCGTATGATAAATATAAATTTGGTTTTAGCTCTGGTTATATTAAAGAAGCCAACTTCGAACAGGTTTGCAGGTATTCTGATGTTTTAAGTCTTCATGTTCCTCTTACAGAAGAAACTGAGCATATGGCCAACGAGCATTTTTTTAATTCTTTGGAACGATCTCCATATTTTATTTCTACCTGTCGCGGCAAAGTAACTGACACTGGAGCTTTGATCAATGCTTTGAAAAATAAAAAAATTGCGGGTGCTGCATTAGATGTGATGGAAAATGAAAGATTGGAAACGTATTCTAAAGAAGAAAATCAAAGATTGAATTGGTTGCTGGCGCAGCCAAATGTTATTTTAACACCACATATTGCAGGATACAGCCATGAGGCTTTATATAAAATGGCAAAAGTTCTGCTGGAAAAATTAGGATTGAAATAGTTTCAATCTTCCTTTTATTTGTATTCATACAACGTCTTAGTAAATATGGGGCGTTGTATTTTTTTTCGATATTCTGTAAAGTTTCAAATTAAAATTTTGATTTTATGAGCCAGGTAAATTATGTAACAAAAGATACATTTGCACAAATGCAGGCAGAACTTCAGCACATGAAGGGTGTGGATCGTCCTGCTGCTTCAAAAGCAATTGCAGAAGCCCGCGAAAAAGGTGATCTGAAAGAAAATGCCGAATATGACGCTGCCAAAGAAGCGCAGGGATTACTGGAAGCAAAAATAAAACAACTGGAAGCGGTGATTGCTACTGCAAGAATCGTTGACGAAAGTACTATCGATACCAGCAAGGTTTCTATTCTTACAAAAGTGACGTTGACAAATTTAAACACAAAAAAGCAGGTTACTTACCAGATCGTTTCTGAGAAAGAAGCGAATCTGAAAGAACAAAAAATTTCTGCTTCTTCTCCCATAGGAAATGGCTTGTTGGGGAAAGCGGTCGGTGAAATTGCAGAAATAAAAGTACCTGCCGGAATGATCAAATTCAAGGTTGAAAAAATAACAGCATGACCTTATTTACAAAAATCATTAAAGGAGAAATTCCTTCTTATAAGATTGCAGAAAATGAAAAGTTTTTTGCTTTTCTTGATATCAATCCGTTGGTGGAAGGACATACGTTGGTAATTCCGAAGATAGAGGTAGATAAATTTTGGGATATGCCGGATAATTATCTTTCTGAAATTTTATTATTTGCACAACCAATTGCTTCCGCTATTGAAAAATCTTTTTCCTGCAAGCGTTGTGGGTTAAGCGTTGTAGGACTTGAAGTGCCGCATGCACATCTGCATTTGATTCCTTTGAACACGATGGATGATATTAATTTCACCAGGAAAAAGCTTTCTCTCACTCCTGAGCAGTTGAAAAAAGCACAGGAGAAAATTCTGAATGCTTTGGAAAGTTAGCAGCAGTAAACAAACAAATAATTAGAATTCCTGTTCGATCAGTTTGATGAGCAGGAATTTTTTTTATCAGTAAATGAAGAAATAAAGTGATTTTTTATTTTACTCTTCCCGGATTTTGCACTAAAAAATCTTTCCAGCCGTTTAGCTTTTTTGCAGGTTTATTTAATAAGCTATTTCCCTGGAAATGATGGCATACGGCTACAGCAAGCGCGTCTGTAGCATCAAAATATTTTGGATCTTCTTCAAAAGAAATTAGTCGCTGCAACATTTTCAAAACCTGCAGTTTATCGGCATTTCCATTTCCTGTAATAGACTGTTTTACTTTCCGCGGAGAATATTCGGTAACCGGAATTCCTGCCTGCATGGCCGCAGCAATTGCCACGCCTTGTGCACGGCCCAACTTCAGCATACTTTGTACATTTTTTCCAAAAAAAGGAGCTTCAATTGCAAACTCGTGCGGACAAAATTCGCGAAGCAATTCACAAACCTTCTGATGAATAATTTGCAGTCTTTCATAAGCATCTTTTTTGGGAGAAAGCTTTAAAACATCCATTACGATCAAACGCATTCCGGAGGAATGGATCTCAATAATTCCAAAACCCATAAACAAGGTTCCGGGATCGATTCCTAAAATGATTTTTGAATTTGTATGCAATTGAAGTTTATTTTTACCGCTTTTAAAAGCAAGATGAGTTAGAGACTGCTTCTTATGGCCGGCAACAAAAATATCAAAATAATCTTC
>JBQCIM010000080.1:0-33276 GCA_051953735.1 Ginsengibacter sp. | reverse complement strand
AAAGAAGAAGTAGTTTTTTTCAGTAAATGAAGAAATAAATCGAATTTCTATTTCAACTTTCGAAAACTTATTGCAATGCTTTTTTAATTGCTTCTATTTTAAGATTACATTCTTCATATTCTTTTTCCGGATTGCTTTTCCATGTGATGGCCGACCCAGCCTGTATTGAAATGTAGCGATTCCTGGCATTATAAAGAACGCTTCTGATAACAACGTTGAAATCAAAATCGCCCTCGGGGTTAATATACCCCACCGATCCTGAAAATAATCCACGCTTTGTTTTTTCATATTGTTCTATCAGTTCCATGGCGCGTTTTTTTGGGGCTCCCGTCATTGAACCCATAGGAAATGTAGCAGATAAAATTTGTTCAAAAGAAATATTCCTCTGGAGCTTTCCCGCGATGGTAGAAATCATTTGATGAACCTGTGGAAAAGAATAAATGCTTAAAAATTCTTTTACTGTTACCGTGCCTTCCTGGCAAATTTTACTCAAATCATTTCTTACCAGGTCAACGATCATGATATTTTCAGCACGCTCCTTTTCATTGTTTTGCAATTGATTTTTTTCCAGGTCTATATTTTCAGCTGAGCGTCTTGAAGTTCCTTTTATCGGTTGAGAGATAATAAAATCTTTCGTCTTCTTTAAGAATCGTTCCGGACTTGCACACATCAGAAATTTGCCTTCATGTTTATAAAAAGCGGAAAAAGGATTGGGCGAAATTTCACTGAGATTTTTGAAAACACTTACCGGATCGATTTGAATATTTTCTGCAAAAAATTCCTCGCAAAAACATATTTCATAGCAATCGCCACGCAAAATATGTTGTTGTAATTTTTCAATCGTTTTCAAGTATTCTTCTTTCGAAAACCTGGAAGAAAAAACAGGCTTTGGAAAATTATTTTTATCAGGAATAACTGAAATAATTTCTTCAAAAATATCTTGCGAATCAACATCAGAATAAATGCCTATTTGCACTTCGTCTTTTGACAAAATGAAAATGATTTCAGGAACAAAAAAATAAAAATCAGGGAATCCAATAAAATCAAGATTATTGGAAGAAAGATTTTCAACCTGATTTTTTACGTCATAAGAAACATGACCAAAGATCCAGTCCTTATTTTCATTTTTAAATTGATCAAGTTGTTTCAAACTATTTTCAGCATTTGAAACAATCGAATTTATTGTTCCAAAAGCAGCAATGCATTCATAGGATTTCTCAAAATCATATTCATGGTTATCCAAAAAACAAAAATTGCTGAACCCCTTCGAGAAGCTCAGCAATTGATATTTAAATTGATCAAAATCGTTAAGAGAATATGAAGTAAATTTTCTTTTCAAAATGCACTAAAGCACTATTTAAAAATCATCATCGTCGTCAAACAAATCATTCCCTTCGTCAAAAAGATCCATGCTTTTGAAATCATCATCTACATCAAAATCGTCATCTTCTTTTCCTTTTTTTCCACTTGATTTTTTCCCTTTTGATTTCGGAATATCAAATTCTTCAAAATCAGGATCATAATCGTCTTCTTCAACTTTTTCCCATTCATCTTCAATTTCTACATCATCATCATCCTCATCGTCATCATTTTTCCTTTTCTTAGATGAAGTAGCTTTCCCTTTTTTTGCCGACATGTCGTCATCTTCGAAATCGTCATCGTCATCATCTTCATCGCCTTTTGAAGATTTTTTTGATGAAGTTTTTGGAGCTGCTTTAGCAGGTTTTTTGGGTGGAGATTGTTTTTCCTTTTCAGATTTTGCTTTCATATTTTTCCAAGGATTTTTTTTTGTAAAATTTCAATTTCATTTTTAATTATCCAAAAATAATGAATACTTTTTTTAAAAAACATCTATGAAAATAAGCGCAATCATGGTGCCACAATAATCTGATCAGTGCCAGGGCCGTTTGAAATATATTTCACCGGAACTCCTAATGTTGCATTAATATAATTGATATAAGTATCCATTTGTGCAGGAAGGTTTTTATAATTATTAACGCAGGTAATATCTGTTTGCCAACCTTCAAATTCTTTATACAAAGGCTCGATATTTTTGCCTTCCATTTGAAAAGGAACCTGGTTTGTTTCTTCCCCGTTCACTTTGTATTTGTTACACACTTTTAAAATCTCAATATTGTCGAGTACATCAGCTTTTGTCATTACTAATTTTGTAACTCCGTTGATCATGCATGCAAAATTTAACGCAACCAAATCAATCCATCCGCATCTGCGTGGGCGCCCCGTTGTACTGCCATATTCGTTTCCACTTTTGCGAATCAATTCTCCCATTTCATCATTTAATTCTGTAGGAAACGGACCGCTGCCAACTCTTGTGCAATAAGCTTTTGTAATGCCGATTACTTCTTTTATTTTTTGTGGAGAAATTCCTAAACCGCTGCAAACGCCTGCCGTGATTGTGTTTGAAGAAGTGACATACGGGAAAGTGCCAAAATCAACGTCAAGCATACTTCCCTGCGCACCTTCGGCGAGAATTCTTTTGCCATGTTTAATTGTATCATTGATAAAATATTCCCCGTTAATGATTTTTAAAGTTTTCAAAAATTCCAGTGCCTCAAAAAATTCATTTTCTGCTTCTGAAATATCCTCATCAAAAGAAAAATTATCCAGAATCTGCTGGTGTTTTTTTCTCAACTGCTCATACTTTTTTGAAAAATTTTCCGAAAGAATATCTCCCACGCGCAAACCGTTTCTGCCGGTTTTATCCATGTAAGCCGGGCTGATTCCTTTTAATGTAGAACCAATTTTCTCATGCCCTTTTGCGGCCTCGCTTGCCCGGTCAATCGCCCTATGAGTTGGAAGAATTAAATGCGTTCTTTCGCTGACGTATAACGATTTTTTGAAATCAACACCGAAGGAAGCAACCGCTTCGCATTCTTTTTTTAAAATCACCGGATCAAGCACAACTCCGCTTCCAATTAAATTCATTTTATTGTCACGAAAAATACCGGAAGGAATTTGGTGAAGCACAATTTTTTTGCCGTCAACATAAAGTGTATGACCTGCATTTGGGCCACCCTGAAAGCGCGCAATCATATCATAACCGGGAGCAAAATAATCTACAATTTTTCCTTTCCCTTCGTCGCCCCATTGGAGCCCAAGAATAACATCAACCATTTTTTAAAGAGATTTAATATATCGTTTTTGACGGCGGTAAAAGTATAATTAAAAATAGAAACTGAGATGAATTTCTCGAAAAATTATTGGAGTATTTTATTAAAATTTCAGACGTTCAGATGGGTTACAGATTCGATTGAATCCTGCAGCAAGCCAATAAGTAATCAAATTTTATTTTTTATTAAAAGTGACAAAAGCGTCATGATGAGTGACGCTTTTATTTTTTAAAAATTATATAAAAGTTTTAGGCCACTTTCAACATGCTTAATTTGCTGGTACTGAATTTACGCATTGCATACTCTTTAGTAACTGTAAACATTTTTACTTTTTGAGAAGGCAATTCATACATTGCGTCCGTCAAAATACTTTCGCAGATGCTTCTTAATCCACGTGCTCCCAATTTATATTCCATCGCTTTTTCTACCATAAAATCATAAACATCTTCTTCGACCACCAGGTTGATTCCTTCCAGTTCAAATAATTTCTTGTATTGCTTAATCAAAGAATTTTTAGGTTCAGTAAGAATGTTTCTTAAAGTAAAAGCATCAAGAGGATTTAAGTAAGTAACTACCGGAAGTCTTCCCAGCAATTCAGGAATCAATCCAAATGATTTCAAATCCTGGGCATTTACAAATTGCAATAAATTTTTCCTTTGATATTCCTGCAAATCTTTGTTTACATTGAATCCAATCGCATTCGTGTTGATCCTTCTTCCAATTAATCTGTCAACACCATCAAAAGCTCCGCCGCAAATGAAAAGAATATTACTTGTATTTACTTTAATTAGTTTTTGTTCAGGATGTTTTCTTCCTCCCTGAGGTGGAACCAATACTTCTGTGCCTTCCAAAAGTTTTAATAACCCTTGCTGAACGCCTTCGCCGCTTACATCGCGGGTTATACTTGGATTATCGCTTTTTCGTGCAATCTTATCAATTTCATCAATGTAAACAATTCCTTTTTGTGCAGCATTTACATCAAAGTTGCAAACCTGTAAAAGGCGGCTTAAAATACTTTCGACATCTTCGCCAACATAACCAGCTTCTGTAAAAACAGTAGCATCAACAATTGCGAATGGAACATTTAAAATTCGTGCAATCGTTTTTGCCAATAAAGTTTTTCCGGTTCCGGTTTCACCAACCATGATGATGTTGCTTTTTTCTATCTCAACATCATTATCAATCTTTTGATTCAGGCGTTTGTAATGATTATAAACAGCAACGGCCAAAACTTTTTTGGCATCGTCCTGTCCAATCACGTATTCGTCCAAAAATTTTTTTAATTCAATTGGTTTTTTTACAGAGAGTTTATAATTAGAAACAGAAGCGTTTTCCTGCGGAACGATTTCCTGCATAATAATCTCCTGTGCATGCTCAATGCAATTTTCGCAGATATGACCTTCCTGTCCTGCAATAAGAATTTTTACTTCATCACGGTTTCTGCCGCAAAATGAGCAATGTAGAGTTTGTTGTTTAGCCATGAGGTTACAGATAAAATTGTTTGCAAATTAGCTCTTTTGATAAAAAATAAAAGCTAATTTTTATACCATTTTAATGACAATAAAAACTGTCAAAATGATGCATTATAATTTTTTTAAAATTCCATCTATGATGCCGTATTTCTTACTTTCTTCGGCGTCCATCCAGTAATCACGATCAAAATCTTCCATTACTTTATCATAAGTCTGCCCGCAATTATCAGCCAGAATTTGAGCGCCTAATTGTTTTGCTTTTTGTATTTGCACTGCCATAATTTCAAGGTCGGCACTGGTTCCTTGTCCGCCACCACTCGGCTGATGGATCATCACTTCTCCATGAGGAAAAATAAAACGTCTACCTTTTGCGCCGCCACTTAACAAAATACTTCCCATGCTCGCCGCCATCCCCATACAAACCGTGCTCACGGGAGACGAAATCATTTGCATTGTATCATAAATCACCATTCCACTGGTAATAACGCCACCAGGACTGTTAATGTAAAAAGTGATTTCTTTTCCAGGATCCATTGCTTCCAGATACAAAAGCCGGTTCGTAATTTCTCTTGCGCTTTTATCATGGACTTCGCCCCACAAAAACACTTTACGCTGTTCAATAAATTTTTTATCGAACATCATTCCATCCATCATCTTTTCAATCGGGTTTTCTGGAACGGCAACTTCCGGTTCTTCTTCTGCAAAACGGGCTAAATTATTTTTATATAAATTCATATTCTCTATTTTTTGTAAATCTATTTTTTTACTTTTCTCGAATTGGTAACTAAAACTTCATCCACTAATCCGTATTCTTTTGCTTCATCTGCTGTCATCCAAAAATCGCGGTTACTGTCTTTAGCAATTTTTTCGATGGTTTGTCCTGTATGATTACTCAAAATTTCGTAAAGTTCATGCTTCATTTTCCTTACTTCATTTACAGTGATCTCCACGTCAGATGCTTGTCCTGCGGCGCCCGCGCTTGGCTGATGCATCATAATTCTTGAATGTTTCAAAGCGCTTCTTTTTCCGGGTGCACCCGCTGCCATCAACACGGCTGCCATACTTGCGGCAATTCCTGTACAAATTGTGGCAATATCAGGATTTACAAATTGCATCGTATCATATAAACCTAAACCTGCATAAACGCCGCCACCGGGAGAATTGATATAAAGTTGTACATCTCTTGTTCTGTCAGTGCTTTCAAGGAACAATAATTGTGCAGTAATAATATTAGCAACTTCGTCATTCACCGGATAACCTAAAAAAATAATTCTGTCCATCATCAAACGGCTATAAACGTCCATTACAGCAACATTCATCGGTCTTTCTTCAATGATATTTGGTGTAAGATTCGTAATATTATGTTTAATATATCCATCCAGCGTATTGCTGCTGATGCCCCTGTGCTTCACGGCGTATTTTTCAAATTCTTTTCCTGTATTCATAAATTAAATTTAGTGTAAAAACAATTTACAAGCGGTGAAGTTCCAAATATTATGCTAACAAAAAAAATAAGACAAAAGGACAGGGAGAACGCCCTGATGTCGAATGTATGATGTGGGGGATGGTGTGATGTATGATGAAATACAGTAGACGAACTTATCGGTAGAAATTTTATTCTAACAAGTTTCTAAATTATCTAATTCTTATAAAGCCACTGCTACTCAATCATCAGTGATGGTGGTGATGCTGCATTGCTAAAAATTCTTCAGAAGAAGTTTCTTTTTCTTCAGCAGCCACCTGCGATTCAAGCCAGTTGAACACTTTGTCAGTCAGCAATTTTCTGTAAGAACTGTCTACCTGCTTTTCATCTTTCATCATACGGTCAACATAGCTTTCGAGCCATGAAGTGTCTTCGCCGAGATTCATTTGGCCAAAATAGCCCATGATCTGATCTTTCATCGAGTTTCTCAATTCTTCTTGTGAAACATCCAGCTGATTGTCTTTGATGATCTTATCGCTAATCAGTGTCCATTTTAGCTGGTTCACAAATTTTGGATATTCTTCTTCAACCTGTTCTTTGGTTTTTTGATTTTCGGTTCCTATTTCGAGCCAGCGCTTTAAAAAAGATTCAGGAAACTCTAAAGGCGTGTCAATTAAAGTGTGATAGAGCTGATCCTGCACCTGGTTGTGGCCCGCAGCGTCCCATTGCTTTTGAATTTCTTCTTCCAAGGCTTTGCGAAAATCTTCTTCAGTTTTCAAATCTTTTCCCGGAAAAACGAGATTGAAAAATTCTTCATTCAATTGTTTCTTCTCAACCAAACCGATTTTGGTAATGGTCATTTTAAAATATTTTTCCAAGGAGGAAGGATCTTCTTTATCCAAACCAAGATCGGACAAAATCCATTCTCTTTCTTTATCAGGAAAAGCATCTTTCAATTGCAAAACAATGGAGTCATCCACTTTTTTGCCTTGCAATTTTTGCTGATAATCTTCAGAAAAATATTTTAATAAAATAGAGTCATCTTTTGAAATGCCTCCTTCAATTACATTTCCTTCAGCATCACTTTCCTGGAATAAAACGTTTAACACATTTTCGGCAGAAGTAACGGTTTCGGCATCTTTCATTTCGCCGTTTTTGGTCACCAATTTTTCGATTTCTTCATCTATCTGCTCAGGAGTTACTTTTACTTTATAAAAAATAGGTTTTGCAGTAGAAAGCGCATCCAGTGTAACGTTCGGCTTCAAACCAATTTCAAAAGGAAATTCATATTCTTCGGGATGATTCATGTCCAGCTTGCGCAAATCATTTTCTATTGGTAAAGGCTGGGCGAAAATTTCCGGCTTTTCGGCTATGAGATATTGCTGCAATTCTTTTTCTACAGATTTAATTACTTCATCATAAAAAATAGAAGCGCCATACATTTTTTTCACCATTCCCGCAGGTACCATTCCTTTCCGGAAACCAGGAATATTGGCTTTTTTACTATAATCTTTTATTGCTTTTTCAAACGAAGGAAGATAATCTTCTTTTGAAACTTTCACTGTCAATTTATCGTGGAGATTACCAAGATTTTCTTTTGTTACACTTGCCATTGCTCAAAATTTAAAAACCGTTTAGAACGGTGTTTCTATTGATAGAAATCTTTGAAGAAAGTGCGCATGGAGGGACTCGAACCCCCACACCTTGCGGCATCAGATCCTAAGTCTGACGTGTCTACCAATTTCACCACATGCGCTTTTGGGGCGGCAAAAGTAATTTATTTTTTAATAAAAAAAGGAATTAGTGAAAGTTGCGGTTATTAAAATAATTGTTATTATTCAAAAAGCAAGGAGAATACAAAATTTCTATAATGAAATGATCGTCAGTAAATCAATAAACAATTTTGATTTTTCTTTATCCAGCCCAACCTTCCCTGTCCAAGCTTCTGTATTGAATTGCTTCTGCAAGATGTTCGGGTTTTATTTCTTCGCTATCTGCAAGATCAGCGATCGTGCGACTTACTTTTAAAATGCGATCATATGCACGTGCAGAAAGATTTAATTTTTCCATTGCAATCTTTAAAAGATTAGAGCCTGCCTGTGAGATCACACAAATCTCTTTCAACATTTTGCTGCTCATTTGAGCATTGCAATAAACTCCCGGATTGTCTTTATATCTTTCTGCCTGCTTTTCTCTGGCTCTAATGACTCTCTCACGAATATTTTCACTCTTTTCGAAAGTTTTTGTAGAAGATAATTCTGAGAAAGCTACAGGAGTAACTTCTACATGAAGATCAATTCTGTCGAGCAATGGCCCTGATATTTTATTAAGATATTTTTGAACAGCGCCGGGAGGACAACTGCATTCTTTTTCAGGATGATTGTAAAAGCCGCACGGGCACGGATTCATGGACGCAATCAGCATAAAACTGGATGGAAAATCCAGCGCTACTTTTGCCCGTGAAATCGTAACTCTTCTTTCTTCCATTGGCTGACGCATCACTTCCAAAACCGTTCTTTTAAATTCAGGTAATTCATCTAAAAATAAAACGCCATTGTGAGCTAAAGAAATTTCTCCGGGTTGTGGCATTCCTCCGCCTCCCACCAGCGCAACATCTGAAATCGTGTGGTGCGGCGAGCGGAATGGGCGTTTGGAGATCAACGTTGCATTTTCTGGAAGTTTTCCGGCAACGCTGTGAATTTTGGTAGTTTCTAAAGCTTCGTGCAAACTAAGCGGAGGTAGAATCGTTGGCAACCGCTTTGCCAGCATCGTTTTTCCTGCCCCTGGCGGCCCAATTAAAATGGCATTATGTCCACCTGCTGCAGCAATTTCTAGCGCCCGTTTTATATTTTCCTGCCCTTTTACATCGCAAAAATCTATTTCAAAATCGCTTTGTGCATTTGCAAATTCTTCGCGGGTATTTACCACCATTGGCTTTATTGAATTTTCATCAATAAAAAAATCGATTACATCATTAATGTGGCCGACTCCATAAACATGAAGATTATTTACCATCGCCGCTTCACGCGCATTTTCATTGGGCAAAATCAATCCTTTAAATCCTTCTTTTCTTGCCTGGATTGCAATTGGTAAAGCGCCTTTTATTGGCCTCACCGTTCCATCCAGGCTCAATTCGCCCATGATCACATAATCAGTAAGTTTTTCTGCATTTTCCAATTGCTCGCTTGCTCCTAAAGTCGCCATTGCAATTGGCAAATCGAATGCGGTTCCGCTTTTGCGGATGTCTGCCGGAGCAAGATTTACGACAACTTTTGTTCTTGGGAAATGATAACCGTTGGCTTTGATAGCACTTTCCATGCGTTCCAGACTTTCCTTCACAGCGTTGTCGGCAAGACCAACAATGGAAGTGAATTTTCCGCCACTTACATTCACCTCAACAGTAATGGTAATAGCTTCTACCCCATAAACAGCACTTCCAAAAGTTTTGACTAACATGAAAATAAAAATTGGTAAGGATGAAATTAAAGAAAAAATCGGTTTAAAAATTTGCTTACTGCTGTTTTTTAGGAGGGATTTTATAGTTTTTCCAGCAAGTCTATTACATTTTCTTTTTTTAAAATCAAATATCCAAGCCGGTCGTTGCTTACACCGTTTTTTAGTTGATAATTAAAAATCAGTTTATCATCTGTTACTTCTGTTTCAAAATATTTAAAATCAATGTTCAGATAACCTTTCAAATTTTCACTGATTTCATAAAGATGAGTGGATAAGATAAACAGAGAACGTTTTATTTTGATCAGGCCCTCAATGACAACTGTACTGCATTTCATCGCGTCCTGAACATTGGTTCCTTTGAACAACTCATCAATTAATATGAGCCATTTTCGTGAGTCATTTACTTTCAGGATCGTATTTTTTATTCGCTGCACTTCGTTATAAAAATAACTTTCGCCCTTCACAATATTATCGACCACATTGATGTTGCTCAGTAATCCATCAAACAAAGTAAGCTCCATCGATTCTGCCGGGACTCCCATTCCGATATGTGCCAAAAAAACGGCACTTCCAACCGCTTTGATAAATGTGCTTTTGCCAGCCATATTAGCGCCCGTAAGAAAAATGAAATTATTATTCTGATTTAATTCAACATCATAAGCAACAGGATCTTTTAATAAAATATGGTATAATTTTTTTGCTTTCAAAGCCGGTTCATCCGAAGAAACAAAAACAGGAAATGACAATTTATATTCGTTTACTGCCATTGCCATTCCATACCATGCATCCAGTTGCGAATAAATTTCGATAAGTTCAAAAAAATACTGTTTGTAATGATAGCGTATAAAATAAGCGAATGAAAGCATTTCACTATAAGAAAAATGTTCTGCTTTTTCTTTTTCAAAAACAATCTTTAATTGACTTCTTTCTATTAAAACACTTGCTTTTTGCAATGCTTTTTTCAAATTCAAAGGAGCGGCATCACTTAAAAAACCAGAGATGATTTGCTGCATTCCTTTTATAAAATCAAAAGCATGTCCTACAGAATATTTTATCAATGAAAAATCAGGACCATGGAATAATTTATAGTAATAAGCAGTGATTGGAGAAGGCCTTGAAGGTGGTTCATCAATGGAACTTTCATAAAATTTATAAATCATCATCACAGAACCATTACTGATGAAAAGCGGCCACTGATCACGCCTTTCAAGGATCAGCTGCAAAGTTTTCTGTACATTTTTTATTGATTCGATATCACTTAAAGAATGATTAAAAATGTATCTTAATTTTTCACGTCCGCCGGTTGTTCTTGTAAGATTCATTTTATTGAAAACAGAAAATTCATCTTCATGATTGAAAATCGAAAGGTCATTTAATGTGGTTTTGTCTGTTTCCATTAATTAAGTTAATTGGGTTATTAGGTTTATTAGTTTATTGACAACCGACGACGGATGCTATCAACTGATTCCAACTATCCAATGATGAATGGACTTTCGGTAGTCGGTAGTCTGTGCCCGGAATCCCTTCTCCTAATTAAATAATAATCTTTCTCCTTTTACAGATTCATGAAACATTGAATTTCCATAAACACAATTGCCATTTACAAAGGTATTTTTTATTATTGCAGGAAAAGTGGCACCTTCAAAAGGACTCCATTTGCATTTGTATAAAATATTCTCTTTCGTAACCGTCGTTGATTCATTCAAATCAACGATTACCAGATCTGCAAAATATCCTTCACGAATGTATCCACGATCTTTTATGCGAAAACAATCTGCCACTGAATGACTCATTTTTTCTGCAATTTTTTCTAAAGAAATTTTTCCTTCTTTATAATATTTCAACATGATCAATAAAGGATGCTGCACCAATGGCAAACCCGAGTGTGCATGTTCGTAAGGTCCCTGTTTTTCTTCTATTGTGTGCGGCGCATGATCGGTCGCAATAACGTCCAAACGATTGTCAAGTAAGCCTTTCCAAAGCGCTTCTTTATTTTCCGGCGCTTTTATCGCCGGATTGCATTTTATTAAATAACCCAATTTTTCATAATCATCAGAAGTAAAATGCAAATGATGAACACAAACTTCTGCAGTAATTCTTTTTTCTTTCAAAGGAATTTCATTGGTAAAAAGTTCAAGTTCTTTTTCAGTAGTAATATGTAAAATATGTAAACGGCTATTGTATTTTTTTGCAAGGGAAGTTGCGAATGAAGATGAAGCGTAACAGGCATTCACATCTCTTATCACAGGATGATCCGATGGAGAAAGAATTGGTTTTACACTTTTTAAATTCCGGTAATTTTCTTTGATAATTTTTTCATCTTCACAATGCGTGGCAATCAGTAATTCACTTTCGCTAAAAATTTTATGCAATGCCGGCTCACTGTCAACTAACATATTTCCGGTGCTCGATCCCATAAAAATTTTCACACCACAAACTTCATTTTTTCTTTTATTCATTTTCAAAACTTCATCCGCATTGGTGTTGCTTACTCCCATAAAAAAAGAATAATTCGCCAAAGAATCACGTTTTGCAATTGCATATTTTTCTTCAAGCAATTCTTCTGTAAGCGCGTTCGGTATTGTGTTTGGCATTTCCATAAAAGAAGTGACGCCGCCCCCAACTGCGGCTTTGCTTTCTGTATAAATATTGGCTTTGTGCGTTAATCCAGGCTCCCGAAAATGAACCTGGTCATCAATTGCTCCGGGAAATAAATGCTTTCCTTCACCATTAATTTCAGCAACTTTTTCTTTTACATTTATTTCGTTTTCTATTTTTTCTATTCGTCCCTTTTTTATATAAACATCCTTTTGAGAAATATTATTTTCATTTACAACCGATATATTTTTTAAAAGATAATTTTGCATATCTTGAATTTAAATAATTAATAAACAACTCTATGCAAATTATAAAAAGAGTTATTACTCTCGCCGTATTTTTTTATCCGGTCAGCATTTTTGCACAAACCACTTATATTCCTGAGGGCTCCAAAGATTATCAGATTATTGACCGGATGGAAATAAAACATGGAAAAAATACCGACATTAATTTTTCCACACTAAAACCTTACAGTCGCCGTACAATTGTGCAGGAAGCAGAATACATTGATAGCCTCAACCGTGAGAGCGATTCACTTACAGCAGATGCACAAGGTGAAAATAACGGAAGCTATTTATCCCGTGTTGATGAATATAATTTGCAATCTTTATTCATGGACAATTCTGAATGGTATAGCGGATCGAAAGAAAATTTTTTAAGCGAGAAACCAATTTTAAAAACATTTTATGTTACTAAACCGAATCTTTTGGAAGTCAATACAAAAGATTTTTTTCTTGCCATAAACCCGGTAATTGATTTACAGGTGGGTGCAGAATCAGGAAATAATCAAAATCTTTATTATAACAAACGTGGTGTCACATTGCGTGGAAGAATTGCAAACAAAATCGGTTTCTCAACCACAATTACTGACAACCAGGAACGAGGCCCTTCTTTTTTTGAAGATCGGGTTCAACAGTTCAATGCTGTGCCTGGTGTGGGTTTCTACAAAAAATTCAAAAGCAATGGTTATGATTATTTTGATGGAAGAGGATATGTCACTTTCAATGTTACCAAATACATTGATGTGCAATTTGGCTATGACAAAAATTTCATCGGCAATGGCTACAGAAGTCTTTTCCTGAGCGACTTTGGCGATAGTTATTTATTCCTGAAACTCAACACAAAAATCTGGAAATTCGATTATGAAAATCTGTTCATGGAGTTGATGCCGCAGTTCGTTAAAACCGGCGATAATTTATTAGATAGAAAATATGCCGCGATGCATCACTTGAGCATGAATGTTACCAAATGGTTGAATGTGGGTTTGTTTGAGGCGGTAATTTTCGGAAGAAAAAATTTATTTGATTTTGAATATCTGAATCCGATTATTTTCTTGCGTCATATTGAAGGGACCGTCGGAAGTCCGGATAATGCTTTGGCAGGAATTGATTTCAAAGCGAATGCAGCGCATCATTTTCAGTTTTATGGCCAATTGCTTTTAGATGAATTTTTGGTGCATGAAATCGTGAAAGGAAACGGCTATTGGGCCAACAAATATGGCTATCAGCTTGGCGCGAAATATATCGACGCATTCAACATCAGCAATCTGGATCTTCAGCTGGAAACGAACAGGGTAAGGCCTTTCACTTATTCCCATAGCGATTCAATTGCAAATTATACACATTACAATCAACCTTTGGCGCATCCTCTCGGTGCTAATTTCCAGGAATGGATCGGCATTTTAAAATATCAGCCGGCGCCTAAATGGTATGTTGATGCAAGAGCGATTTATTATTACCAGGGACTTGATTCAGCAGGAATGGATTTTGGTAGTAATCCATTTGTGTTATATCAAAATAGAAGCAATGATTACGGAAATTATGTCGGCACAGGCCGCAAGGTTCAATGTGTGAATGCATCTTTGACGTTGTCTTACGAACTGAAAGAAAATCTTTTTGTCGATGGGAATCTTCTTTTCAGAAAATATACAGGACTGGCTAATTCAAATAGTTTTAATATTGGTATCAGATGGAATGCAGCACGAAGAGAATATGATTATTAGTTCGCAGATTCTACTTTATAATTCTTAGTAAACGAAGAAATAATCACGATTTTTATTTCACCTAAACAATAAAAGGATCAATGAAAAGTCAGGTTAATTTTTTCATCGATCCTTTTACTGAAAAATTGGAAGGAAACACTGAATAGAATTCCTTTTTTTAATTTTTATTGGAGCGTGGAATTAATAAATTTTACGACATTATCATGCAACTGTTTCAATGATTCAGGATGCAGGTAAACCATATGTCCTGAATTATAAAAATCGTACTCAATATTTTTCTGCAAATTATTCGGCATCGGAAGATGTTGCATTTCATACATTCCTTCAAAATAAGGCGTACCCAAATCAAAATATCCCATATTCAACATCACTTTCAGATCAGGATTGTAGATCATCGCATGAGCAAGATCGTTCATTACATTTGGAAAACCAACATAACCTTTTCTTTTCATGTCCCAGGGGCCTACATTTCCAAAATTTTTGTATTTCATTCCTTTTCCGAACTTTAGTTCTGTTCTTACATAATTATTGAATGTAGCTGTGAAAGCCGCGTCAATATAGGAATCCATGGGATCATATTCTGCAAATTCACTCAAAGGATCCATTGCGCTTCCTGAGAATCTTGCGTCAAGGCGGCCAGTAATTTCTTCTTCTTTTCCCAACAATGCCTGTTCGAACTGTGGTCCGCTTACCCTTAAGTTGGCTTTTTTAATATAAGTAACAGGAAGGCCGATATAATTATGTAATTTTTCTGCCATTGCGTTAAAAGATGCAGAATCCAGCAGCGATCCTTTGTTGAGTGCAAGTGCATACTCGTTCATTGCAAAATGTTCCACTTCTTTTAAAAAAGGTTCCAGCTTTTCAGGATTACCAGGCACTTTATGATGATACCATGCAACAGCAGCAAACGAAGGCAAAGCCAATTCATAAGGCAGATCATTACCCGGATGATCGCTTGCAATGTCGCTCATATTTTCATAAGTTAATAATTGCGACAGAAGGATCACACCATTCAATCCTACACCTTCATTTTGTAAAAGATTACAAACGATCGCAGACCGGAAAGTGCCATAACTCTCGCCAAATAAGAACTTTGGAGAATTCCATCGATTATTTTCAGAAAGAAACTGAGTGATAAAATTGGCAAATGCACGACCATCCTGATCAATTCCAAAAAAATCTTTGTTGTTACCCGCGCCGCCCCTTTCTTTAGTGATAACTTCTCCGAAACCTGTTCCAGGAGCATCGATAAAAACCAGATCGCTTGCATCTAAAAGACTGTAATCATTGTTCACAGTTTTGTAAGGAGCTTTCGTTCTGGTCGTATCATTTATGAAAACTCTTCTTGGTCCCCACGCACCCATGTGAAGCCAGATTGTTGCGCTACCCGGACCACCATTGTAAATAAAAGTGAGAGGCCTTTGTGACGGATCTTTTTCATCATTTTTAAAATAGGCAACATAAGACATGCTGATGGTTGGAGAATCAAGATTGTTTTTAAGAATCAATGTTCCCGTAACTGCTTCATAAGAAATCCGTTTCCCTTCAACGGTCACAATGCCCTCTGTTATTGACTTTTGAGGCTTTTTAAAATTGATGGTAGTGTCTTTTGTGATGTCAACTTTTACGGAAGTGCTTTCTTTTTTTATTTGAGCAAAAGAAATATTGAAGCCAATAAAAAACACTAGGAAAAATGAAAGAAGCGATTTTGATTTCATTGAATCTGTTTTAAAAAAAGTTTTTATTCGATCATTGTTTTCAAATTACCTGAAATCAAAAGATCAGTAAACGAATAAATAAGTAATGTTTTTCTTCTAATAATAAAATGATAACTCTACATCGCAGCCAGTTGCACTTTTTGTTGAAGTTCGATCACACTTTCTTTAAATAGTGTGTCAGTATCCATCAGATCTTTCACTGTTTGGCAACTGTGAATTACGGTCGTATGATCACGGCCGCCAAAATGTTCGCCGATGGTTTTTAAAGAATTTTTTGTAAACGCTTTTGCTAAAAACATAGTGATCTGTCGTGCCTGAACGATCTCGCGCTTGCGGGTCTTTTGTAAAAGTTTCTCGTAAGGCACATCAAAATAATCACATACCATTTTCTGAATGGTGTCAATAGTAATTTCTTTTGAAGAAGATTTGATGAAATTTCTTAAAACTTTTTTAGCCAATTCCAAATCTATTTCTCTCTTATTCAGCGAAGATTGTGCCAACAGGGAAATCAGAGCGCCTTCCAACTCGCGGATATTATTTTGAATATTGTACGCAATATATTTCACCACTTCTTTCGGCATTTCCAGGCCGTCATTTTTCATCTTTCTCTCAAGGATCTCAATCTTGGTTTCATAATCAGGAACCTGAAGATCGGCACTTAACCCCCAACGGAAACGGCTTAGCAATCTTTCCTGAACTCCTTCCAGATCTTTTGGTGGTTTATCAGTGGTTAAGATTAATTGTTTGCCACTTTGATGAAGATGATTGAATATCGCAAAAAATGCATCCTGTGATTTTTCCGCACGATTAAAAAACTGAACATCATCAATGATCAGAACATCAATGAGTTGGTAAAAATGAATGAAATCATTAATGGCATTGTTTCTTCCGTGATCTACAAACTGGTTGATAAATTTTTCAGAACTTACGTAAAGAACTACTTTATTGTTATGCAATCTTTTTACTTCATTTCCAATCGCCTGTGCCAGATGAGTTTTTCCCAAACCAACTCCACCATAGATTACCAAAGGATTAAACGAAGTAGAACCTGGTTTTTCAGCCACTGTTTTTCCTGCACGTCGTGCAACGCGATTGCAATTTCCTTCTATGTATGAATCGAAAGTATAAGATGGATTTAGCTGCGGATCAATCTGCATCTTTTTAAGTCCCGGTATTACGAATGGGTTCTTAACAGGATTGGTTATGACTAAAGGAAAATCCATTTCATTATTTGAATAAGATTTGTAACCATGCCCCGGCACATCCATCGTCAGCGGTTTATTTTTACTATTTCCACTGTCCATCATAATGCGATATTCGAGTCTCGCATTTTTTCCTAATTCTCTTTTTAAAGTTTTTGCCAGCAGGTTTACATAATGTTCCTCAATATACTCATAAAAAAATTGACTGGGGACTTGTATTGTCAAAACATTTTCTTTCAAAAGCACAGGCTTGATTGGCTCGAACCATGTTTTGTAATGTTGCCATTCAACGATATCTTTAATTATATTGAGACAATTACCCCAAACTGTTTCGCAAGCATTATCCATTATTTTCTTGTAAGCCGTTTTATTGTTTTAGAAAAAAGGTTCTTCTGTGGGAATCATCTAAAATTCAAACAAAAAATCTTTGTAAAAATTTATCAACAACACAGCGAATATCAAAAGAATTTGTTGAAAAAAAAATTTTTTATTGTATGTTTTTTTACCCTGAAAATTAATTTTCTCTTTTGAAAAATGAAATGATATTTATTTCGATTTTTCGCCGGAATTTAAAAGGCACACCTGCATTGCATTCAAACGATTGATGACACTTTTTTGGTTGATTAAAATCAAAAATTTTTTTGCATTTTTCTGAACAAAAAAATTTTTTTATTTATTTTTTTGAATGTGCAAAACATTTTTTGATTTTCTGATTCAATATGTCATCTTTACCGCCCTTAAAAAATAAAAATTGAATTATCATGAGTTACGAATTAACAGGAAAATTATTAATAAAATTCGACACCACACAAAGAACAGAAACCTTTAAAACACGCGAATTTGTGGTAGAAAAATCTGAAGATATTAATGGTAAATTGATCACCAACTATATTAAGTTTCAATGCGTGCAAGACCGCACCAGTATTGTAGATCGCGTGAATGTTGGCGACGAAATAAAAGTCCATTTCAACATCAAAGGAAGCAAGTGGGAAAAGAATGGACAGGTTTCTTATTTCAACAACCTGGACGCATGGCGCATTGAACAAATGTTGCAGCCGGCAAAAAATAATTCCGAGCATATCGACCTGGAACCTTTAGACACTTTTACTTCTTCAAACGATGAAGCGAATGACGATCTTCCGTTTTAAAAAACGCTGATTTTTTTCAAAAAAGGTTTCCAGGATAAACACCTGGCACTTAAGATTATGCAACAAAAAATTTCAATTAAACTTCCACCTTCAAATGCTTCTGATAATGCTTCAATTATTGAAAGCATTGCGAACGTTACAGGAAAAAAAATTTCGCAGGTTACTGGCTATCATTTGCTCAAAAAATCGATTGATGCAAGAGGTAAAAATGTATGGGTTAATCTTACCGTAAATGCATTCATCAACGAGCCTTTTTATGAGAGAATTGTACAGCAATTTGATTTTAAAAATGTACAAAATGCTGCAAAAAAAATAATCATAATCGGTGGTGGGCCAGCAGGAATTTTTGCAGCTTTACAATTGATAGAAAATGGAATAAAACCAATTATTCTTGAAAGGGGAAAAGAAGTAAGAGCAAGAAGAAGAGACCTGGCCGCTTTGAATAAAGAAGGTGTTATCAATCCTGAAAGCAATTATTGTTTTGGTGAAGGCGGCGCTGGCACTTACAGCGATGGGAAATTGTATACAAGAAGCAACAAACGCGGCGACATCAACCGCATCCTAAATTTATTTGTTCACTTCGGCGCTGATGAAAATATTTTATACAACGCGCATCCACACATCGGTACGAACAAGCTTCCCGCCATTATAACAGCCATGCGTACACTGATTTTGCATTGTGGCGGCGAATTTCATTTCGGTAAAAAAGCAATCGATTTTACTATTCAAAAAGATAAAATAAAATCAGTGGAAACCATTGATGGAGATGTTTTATCTGCCGATTCTTTTATTCTGGCAACCGGACATTCTGCAAGAGATATTTTCACTTTATTGCACAAAAAAAATATTGAAATTATTGCAAAAGGTTTTGCATTAGGCGTAAGAATTGAACATCCCCAGGAATTGATAAATACCATTCAATACGGACAACAATATGCTGAAACCAATTTGCTTCCTCCCGCTTCTTACAGCCTGGTAGAACAAGTGGAGGGAAGAGGCGTTTTTTCTTTTTGCATGTGTCCCGGAGGTATTATCGCTCCTGCTTCTACCAACGAAAACGAATTAGTTGTAAATGGTTGGAGTCCTTCCAAAAGAAACAATCCTTTTGCCAACAGTGGAATGGTGGTGCAGGTAGAAATTGAGGATGTGATCCGATACAATTCTTTCAAAAAAAATAAATCAGAAAATAATTTTAATTCTCCAGTGCTTATGATGGATTTCCAAAAAGAAGTTGAGCAAAAAGCTTTTGAAATAGGTGGAGGAAAATTTGTAGCGCCTGCACAAAGAATGGTTGATTTTACTGAAGAAAAATTTTCTGCTACTTTACCAAAATGTTCTTATTTGCCGGGAATAGAAACGGCTTTATTAAAAGATGTGTTACCGCAATTCATCAATCAGCGATTAAAAACGGCTTTCAGATTATTTGCAAAAAAAATGCCTGCAAAAAATAAGCATCATGGGTATTTTACAAACGAAGCAGTGTTGGTAGCCACAGAAAGCAGAACGTCTTCCCCCGTAAGAATTCCGCGTGATGAAAAGTTATTACATCATCCCCAAATCAAAAATTTATTTCCGTGTGGCGAAGGCGCCGGTTATGCAGGAGGAATTGTAAGCGCCGCGATGGACGGCGAAAGAGTAGCACTCGCTTGTGTTTCAAAAGAAAATTGAAAATAAGAAATGCTTTTATTTTTTCATTTACTGTAATCAATTTACCGTTTATAAAATGTTTATATAAAAAACGATTAGCCTACAACTGCTTTTATATCTTCGTAACCATTTATTTTCTTACCGAAATATTTCATTTTAAAAAACAATAATGGCGATACTCGAATTAAAAAATCTCAAAAAATATTATTCCACTCACAAGGCTGTTGATGATATAAGTTTTTCGATTCCCGAAGGAAGCATTTTTGGATTGCTTGGTCCGAACGGCGCAGGTAAAACCACTTTGTTAAGGATGATCACCGGAATTATTTATCCTGACAGCGGAGAAATTTTTTTTGAAGGTAAAAAATTTAATCCTTTGGATGATATTGCTAAGATTGGTTACATGCCCGAGGAACGCGGATTGTATAAAAAAATGAAAATCGGCGAGCAGGCGTTATACCTTGCACAGCTAAAAGGAATGAGTCGTCGCGACGCTATGAAAAAAATAAAAGAATGGTTTATAAAATTTGAAATGGAAAGCTGGTGGAATAAAAAAGTAAATGATCTCAGCAAAGGGATGGGGCAAAAACTGCAATTCGTAATCACCGTTCTGCATGATCCGAAATTGTTGATTCTCGACGAACCTTTCAGTGGCCTTGATCCTGTGAACAGCAATCTTATTAAAGATGAAATTTTTAAACTCGCACAAAAAGGAACCACGATCATTTTCAGCACACACAGAATGGAACAGGTAGAAGAAATTTGTAACAACATCGTGTTGGTGAATAATGGAAAGAAAATTTTAGATGGGACTGTGAAGCAAGTCAAGGATGATTTTAAAGAACATATTTTTAAAGTTGGTTTCGGTCAATTGCCTGAACGCTTTAGTAGTAGTGTGTTTGACATCGTTGATTCAAAAGAAAATTCTTTTAAGGTAAAAATTAAAGATGGAAATAAACCGGCAAACGTCTTGCAGGAGTTTCTAAATCATAAAGCCGAAATCATATCCTTCAATGAGGTATTACCTTCTTTAAATGATATTTTTATAAAAGTGGCCGGCAGGAAGAATTAAGAATTAAAAAATAAGAATTAAAATTTTATCATGAATAAAATCTGGTTAGTAATTAAACGCGAATACCTGACAAGAGTTAGAAACAGAACTTTTATTCTCTCCACCATTTTGCTTCCATTATTTTTTATAGGATTCATTTTTGCATCCGCTTATTTTTCTATTAGCAGCCAGGAAAAACAAAAGATCGCTGTTGATGACAGCAACGGAATTTTTAGAAATAGTTTTCAAAGCAATGACCTCATCACTTATGAATATCCTTCTGATGTAAACGCTGATAATTTCAAAGAAAAAGGTTACTCTGCGTTTTTAAAAATTCCTGAAAACTATAATAGCGGCGGTGATTCTATTTCGTTGATTTCAACAAAACAATTGGGTATGGATGCAGAAGAAAAAATTAAAGATCAGATTGACGACGCGATTAGAAACCAGGCTTTTTTAAAAAATAATATTGACAAAAAAATTCTTGATTCCATCAATAAAATCAATGAAGAAAACTCTTACCAGTTTCGCACAGTTGTAAAACAAGGCAATAAAACATCAGAATCGAATTCAGGACTTTCTTATGGAATTGGCTATGGCAGCGGAATTTTGATCTATATGACTTTGTTCATCTATGGTGCTGCTGTAATGCGCGGTGTGATGGAAGAAAAAATGAATCGCATTGCAGAAGTGATCATCAGCTCTGTAAGACCTTTTCAATTAATGATTGGAAAAATTTTAGGAATTGCGGCGGTTGGAATCACACAGTTATTGATCTGGATCGTTCTGATAATTTTATTGTCATCTGTAACAACTTCTATTTTTACAGCCGATGCTTTGCATCATGCACAGGCAATGAACACTACAATTGGAGCGGCTGGCAACAGTTCTGCAGCTATGAATTTCTTAAATGCAAAATCAACCTTTTTATCAGCCAACTGGGCATTGATCATTCCTTGTTTTCTATTTTATTTTCTGGCAGGCTATTTATTTTATGCATCTTTATTCGCAGCCGTTGGAAGTGTTGTAAACGAAGATCCGCAGGAAGCACAATCATTAATGTTACCAATCACGATGCCCATCATTTTATCTTTTGTGATCATGACAACAGCTGTTGGCAAACCAGATGCACCAATTTCTGTTTGGGCTAGTATTATTCCTTTTTCGTCGCCAATTGTAATGATGGCGCGTATTCCATCAGGAAATGTGCCGGCTTGGCAAATTATAGTTTCTATGCTTTCTCTCGTTGCAGGATTTATTTTGACAACGATGCTTGCTGCAAAAATCTATCGCACAGGCATTTTACTTTATGGCAAAAAAGTAACTTTTAGAGAAATGGGTAAATGGCTTTTCCGGAAAGCATAATTTTTCGTTTTCAATTTCCGATCTATTTCATGCAAACGGTTGATTAAAACAATCTTTATTTTAATCAGTAGTTTAGTGCGTCCTTTTTAAACAAAGGATGAATTAAAATGATCATGAAGAAAATAAAATGGATTGTTGTTTTTCTGTTAACAGGCTTCTCTGCATTTTCACAAAACGTTCCTCACACCAATTGTGATAGCTGCTGGAATCCTGATTCACTCGGCAATCACCGCGCTGTTATTCAATTCAATGGTTCAGGAAAAATTGCCAAAGTGATTATTCCCTGGAGAAGAAGAGATTACCATCCTGATGAAAAAAGGATCATTGTTGAAAATGCAAAAACACATGAAAAAGTGTTGAACGTAAAAACGTTGGTGCTTAATCGTGAGTCAGGTGAAATTTTTTTCGAACCAGTTTCAGGGAGTGGAATATATTACGCCTACTACATGCCTTATAAAAATGAAGGAAGAAGTAATTATCCAAAAGGTGTTTATTTAAAACCAGAAAATACAGCTTCGGATGAATGGCTTCATTCAGTTGAAGAAACTAAAAATATTCCTCTAGCAAAAGTTACAGAATTCCAGTCCATCAATGCTTTCAACAGCTTTTACCCGATGGAAATTATTGCAGCAAAAAAAGAAACGGAACAATTAATTCAAGAAAATAAAACCGATTCTTATTTAATTTTTCCTGAGGACCGCTTGCATTCAATCCGGATGAAAAATGATTTACCACAACGCTGGATAAAAAAAGGCATTAAAACTTCGTTTACTGATACGGCGATGAAAGGAGAAAATTTTGCGTATCAATTAGCTATTTATGCTTTGCAAAACATCAAAAATGTTCAGCTGCATTTTTCTGATCTGAAAAACAATGATGGAAAAATTATTTCTATAAAAAATATGTCATGCCTCAATACTGACGGAACTGATTACACTGGAAAGCCTTTGCATAAAATCGTAGATGTAGAAAAGGGAAATGTGCAACCATTATGGTGTCTGGTCAATGTTCCTCAAAATATTTCTGCAGGAAAATATTCAGGAAAAGTAACTGTAACAACAGCAAATAATTCTTCAAAAAGCATCGATATCACTTTGATTGTAACCAATCAAACTGCAAAAAATCATGGCGTAAATGAACCATGGAAAATGACGCGGTTAACCTGGCTAAACTCAACAATGGCACAGGAAAACACCGTTATTGCTCCTTATACTCCATTAAAAGTTTCAGGAAATGAAATCAGTTTATTGGGAAGAAAAGTGATCCTCGATAATTCAGGATTACCTAAACAAATTCAAACTTTTTTCACAACTGAAATGACAGGATATCAAAAGGAACCGAACAACATTTTAGCAGAAGGAATGCATTTTCATTTCACGAAAAAATCCGATTCAAAAGATATTCCGTTGAAAACAGATGAATTGAAATTTACCTTGAAACAACCAGGAACGGTTCAATGGACATCCACCAGTTCTTCTGATGAAATAAAAATGGAAGTAGATGGTTCATTGGAATTCGATGGTTTTGTTTCTTATAAAATAAAAGTTACGGCGTTGAAAGATGTTGATCTCAGCAATATTTCGATGCATATCCCTTTTGAAAAAATGTCAGCAAAATACGTAATGGGATTAGGTTTGAAAGGAGAACAAAGACCTGACAGTGTTTTATGGAAATGGGATGTGGCGCATAAAAACCAGGATGGCGCATGGATCGGAAATGTAAATGAGGGATTGCATTTTTCACTTCGAGATGAAAATTATGTGCGGCCGTTGAACACCAACTTCTATTTACAAAAACCTTTGCTGCTGCCCACTTCCTGGGGCAATGATAACAAAGGCGGAATTGATATTTTTCAAAAAGGAAAATCCATTTTATGTGATAATTACAGCGGTGCACGAAGCATGAAAAAAGGAGATGTTCTTTATTTCAATTTCAATTTACTCATCACTCCTTTTCATCCGATCAACACCGATTTTCAGTGGGCTACCAGGTTTTATCATGCTTATAAGCCGATTGACACTGTAAAAGAAACCGGCGCGACGATCATTAATATTCATCATGGCAATGCGATCAATCCTTATATTAATTATCCGTTCATTGCGTGGAAAGCAATGAAAAAATATATTGATTCTGCTCATGCAGTCGGCTTAAAAGTAAAGATCTACAACACAATTCGCGAACTTTCTGATCACTGTTATGAAACATTTGCTATGAGAAGTTTGAACCACGAAATTTATTCTTCGGGTAAAGGCGGCGGCTTTAGCTGGCTTCAGGAACATCTTGGAAATGATTATATCGCAGGTTGGTTTGTGCCTGAATTAAAAGACGCGGCGATCATTAATAGCGGCATGAACCGGTGGCATAATTATTATGTGGAAGGAATGAACTGGCTAACACAAAATGTAGGCATTGATGGAATTTATCTTGATGATGTTGCGTTTGATCGTGTTACAATGAAACGCATTAAAAGAGTGTTGACAAAAGACGGACATCCCGGAATTATTGATTTGCATTCTGCCAACCAATACGACAAAGCTGATGGATGGAATAACAGCGCGAATTTGTACATGGAACACTTTCCGTGTTTGAACAGATTATGGTTTGGAGAATATTTTGATTACGAACATAATTCTCCTGATTTTTTCCTGACAGAGGTAAGTGGAATTCCTTTTGGCCTCATGGGAGAAATGCTGCAAGGCGGAGGAAATCCGTGGCGTGGAATGATCTATGGAATGACGAACAGGATGCCTTGGAGTGACAATGCAGATCCACGCCCTATCTGGAAATTGTGGGATAATTTCGGAATGCAGGGAACACAAATGATTGGCTATTGGAGCGATAATTGCCCGGTGAAGACGGACAATGAAAAAGTGTTGGCGACCGTCTATCAGAAAAAAGGAAAAGCATTAATCTCAATTGCAAGCTGGGCAGATGAGGACACAGAAGTTGCATTAAAAATTGATTGGGAAAAATTAGGGATTGATCCTGCAAAAGCAACGATTACGGCACCTGAAGTAAAGAATTTTCAGCCGGCAAAAACTTTTAAAGTAGATGAAAAAATTCCTGTTGAAAAAGGGAAAGGATGGTTGTTGATTGTGAAGGAAGGGAAATGAAAAGCATACGAGTAAAAGTAATAGGTTAATAAGTACATATTTTTACTTGCAATAAACAAATACTGAATCATTAATCATCAATAATTAATCGAAAAAAAATGCAAAAAAATAAGTTCATCTACCTTTTTATTTTTCTTTTTTTAGCCAACAATCCATTTTCTTTTGCTCAGCAAAAAACAGAAAATATAATCATTATCACCACAGATGGCTTTCGATGGCAGGAAGTATTCGGCGGAATGGATTCTGCAATTGCCAACAACAGAAGGTTCAACCAGGGCGACAGTGATTTTATCTATCAAAAATATTGGGCAAATGATGTAAATGAAAGAAGAAAAAAATTACTTCCCTTTCTCTGGGATACGATTGCAGTAAACGGACAAATTTATGGAAATCGTGATTTTGGAAATAAAGTAGATAACTCAAACCCTTACTGGTTCTCGTATCCGGGCTATAGTGAAATTTTTTGCGGCTTTGTTGATACGCTTGTTAATTCCAACAATTATAAAAATAATCCCAACACCAACGTTCTTGAATTCATTAACAAACAATCCAAATTCAAAAATCGTGTGGCAGCTTTCGGAGCATGGGATGCATTTGACAGGATTTTGAATAAACAACGTTGTGGCTTTCCGGTTGTCGCTGCATTTACACCATGTGGAGGAAAAAATCCAACAGCGAAAGAGCAATTGATCAATGCAATGTTGAAAGATTCTTACAAGCCATTCAACATGGAAGAATGCCTTGATGTATTTACTCATTATGAGGCGATGGAAGATTTAAAAACACGTAAACCAAAAGTGCTTTACATCTCTTACGGAGAAACCGATGAATGGGCGCATGCAGGACATTACAAAGATTATCTTGAAGCTGCTCACCAGTTTGATGAATGGGTAAAAAATATCTGGAATTTTATTCAGAGTGATCCACAATACAAAAACAAAACATCTTTATTCATCACTGTTGATCATGGACGTGGTGATCAGAATAAAAATCAATGGACAAGCCACGGTAGCGATATTCCTGATGCACATGAAATATGGTTTGCTGTGATGGGGCCGGATACACCTTCAAAAGGCGAAATAAAAACGGATATGCAAATCTATCAAAAGCAATTTGCACAAACCATTGCTTCTTTACTAGGGTTGAAATTTACAGCAGAACATCCGGTTGCTGAAGGAATTTCACAAGTAAAAAAATAAATTCTTGCAATAAAAATCACCCTTATTTCTTGCTTTACTGACAGAACTCTTTCAAGACGTTTAAAGAGAAATCAATTTTGATTTTGAAATAAAAAATTCAATTATTTATCTGTTTACTGCGCTGACAGCCGCTTTAGAAGCAGGTAATAAAAAACCAAAAGTGGTTCCAACATCTATTTTGCTTCTCACATGAATGGTTTCTTCATGCGCTTCGATGATATGTTTTACGATCGATAAACCAAGGCCGCTGCCACCCGCTTTTCTGGCTCTTGCAAGATCAGTGCGATAAAATCTTTCAAAGATTCTCGGTAAATGTTCTTCTGAAATTCCGTATCCGTTGTCAGTGATCTCAACCAAAATTTTTTTGCCATCCACTTTATAGGCGCTTGCCTCAATGATGCCATCATGCTTTCCATATTTGATGGCATTATCGATCAAATTAATGAGTACCATTCTGATCTTTTCTTTATCAGCATAAACACTCAGTGGCAACTCGCATCCGTCTTTTATGAAACATTTTATTTTGTTCCCATCTGCATTAATGGAAAGAGATTCAAACACTTCTTTGATCAAATCCTGGATCACGAAATTTTCTTTCAGCAACAACAATTCACCGCTTTCCAGTTTGGCGATCTCGTCAAGATCATCTAATAAATTTACAAGACGATCAATATTTTTTGAAGCATTTCCCAAAAACTTTTTATTCACTTCTTCATTATCGATCGCACCGTTTAATAAAGTGTCCACATAACCTTGTATCGCAAAAATCGGTGTCTTCAATTCATGAGAAAGGTTCAGCAAAAATTCTTTTCTAAACGTTTCATTCTTTCTTAAAATTTCCAGCTCTTCTTTATGCTGCACTGCCCATTGCTCCACGTCTTCATTCACTTCGTCAATTGATTTTTGTGGCAAAATATTTTTAAAATAAAACTCTTCTTTCTTGCTTGCCTTCGTTTGATAAATAAGTTTATAGATCAGTTTTATTTTCCGATAAACAAAACGTTTTACAGTAAGATAAATAATAAAATAGCTTATCAGAAACAGAACAAGAAACAATAACAATGACGGCAACCATTTTTCAGAATAAAAATAAAATGAAAGCGCTGCAAGACCGCAAATCGGCAAAGATGTTACAAAGCCGACCTGTTGCGGAGAAAAATTTTTTTTAGCAAACATGATAAATCAAATTTGAAATTATTGGCCAAGCACCCACGCAAAGATCAGAGGAGCAACTATAGTTGCATCACTTTCAACAATAAATTTCGGAGTGTGAATGTCTAATTTTCCCCAGGTAATTTTTTCATTGGGAACAGCGCCTGAATAAGAACCATAAGATGTTGTAGAATCTGATATCTGGCAAAAATAACTCCAGAACGGAACGTCGTGCCATTCCAAATCCTGGTACATCATTGGCACTACACAAATAGGAAAATCTCCGGCTATGCCACCACCAATTTGAAAAAATCCAAGGCCTTTTCCGGTTGATAATTCGCGGTACCATTTAGTCAATTGTTCCATGTATTCAATTCCGCTTTTCATGGTGCTCGCTTTCAATTCTCCTTTGATAACATACGAAGCAAAAATATTTCCCATCGTGCTGTCTTCCCATCCGGGAACTACGATCGGAATATTTTTTTCTGCAGCGGCAAGCATCCAGCTATTCTTCGAGTCAATTTCATAATACTGTTCCAACACGCCACTCAGCAACATTTTATACATGTATTCATGCGGAAAATATCTTTCGCCTTTTTCATCCGCCTCTTTCCAGATTTTAAAAATATGCTGTTGCAATCTTCTGAAAGCTTCTTCTTCAGGAATGCAGGTATCTGTAACACGATTGTAATGATTTTCCAAAAGACCCCATTCTTCCTGCGGAGTAAGATGGCGATAGTGAGGAACTCTTTTATAATGAGAATGTGCGACGAGGTTCATGATATCTTCTTCAAGATTAGCGCCCGTGCAACTGATAATATCGACCTTTCCCTGGCGGATCATTTCTGCAAAAGAAATTCCCAATTCTGCAGTGCTCATCGCGCCTGCCAGCGACACCAACATTTTTCCTCCTTCGTCCAAATGCGCCACATATCCTTTGGCAGCATCCATCAAAGCAGCAGCATTAAAATGGCGATAGTTGTGTTCTATAAATTGTGAAATTGGCCCCTTACTCATGATAAAAATTTTGCGGCAAAAATAAGATTTTAAAAATAGGCTTTGAAAAGTAGAAACAGGTTTTCAATTAAAAGAGAAATCCTAAATATTTCTTTGTTTATTGTAAAATCGTAAATTGATTTTTTAACTTATTTCGAAAGTTCATCTTTAACTTTCCATCATATTTCTCTTATAATTTTTACAAATGAAAAAATATTTATCGATTTTAATTTTATTCATTTCCACAAATTCATTTTCTCAAACGATCATTAACCGAGATCCGGAAATTGAACAAATAGTGAAAGAGGTTTCTGCTGATTCTCTTCAATCTTATATCAACACTCTCATCTCTTTTGGAACAAGAAATACATTAAGTATACAAACCGATTCAAGAAAAGGAATTGGTGCTGCAAGAAATTGGGTATTGAAGAAATTCAATCAGTTTGCAAAAAACTCAGGAGGAAGATTAACCGCAATCATCGATACGACAACGATTCCCGCAGATGGAAGACGCGTTGATAAGCCGGTACTTTTGGGAAATGTGATGGCAACTTTAACAGGCAGTGATTCTAATGATAAAAGAATTTTCATTATCAGCGGACATCTTGATTCAAGACGTACAGATGTAATGGACAGAACCGGCGATGCGCCTGGCGCGAATGACGATGGAAGCGGCACTGCTGCTGTTATTGAATGTGCAAGAATTATGAGCAAGCATTCATTTCCCGCCACCATTATTTTTGTTGCAGTGAGTGGAGAAGAACAGGGTTTGCTTGGCTCTACGTTTATGGCAAACAAAGCAAAAAAAGAAAATTGGGATGTTGAAGGAGTTTTCAATAATGATATTATCGGAAGCAATAACAGCAACGAAACCAATATTATCAACAACACAAAAGTTCGTGTTTTCAGCGAAGGAATTCCTGCGGATGCAACAGAAAAAGACATCGCAAAAATCAGAAGTTTGGGTTTGGAAAATGACAGCAAATCCAGGGAGCTAGCACGTTATATAAAAGAAATCGGTGAACGATACGTGGATCATTTAGATGTGGTAATGGCTTACAGAACGGATCGTTTTTTAAGAGGCGGCGATCATTTGCCTTATTTAAAAAATGGATTTACAGTGGTGAGAATTACAGAAATGAATGAAAATTTTACTCATCAGCACCAGGATGTAAGAAAAGAAAATGGTGTTCAATATGGTGATCTTCCAGGGTTTGTAGATTATGAATATTTAAGAAAAAATACCGCATTAAATTTATCTAATCTTGCTAATCTTGCCAAAGCGCCATCAGTTCCGCAAGAAGTAAAAATTGAAGTAAAAAATTTATCTAACAGCACGACGCTTTCATGGCAGCAACCGAAAACAGGAAACGTAAAAGGTTACTATATTTTAATGAGAGAAACCACCAGTCCTGTTTGGCAAAAGAAAATTTTTACGACCCAAAATGAAATGACTTTGCCTTATTCAAAAGACAATTATTTTTTTGCTGTGCAATCAGTGAATGAAACTGAAAATGAAAGTTTACCGGTGGTTCCTTCAATAAAAAGGGATTAAAATATTTATAAAAAGTACAACGTGAGAAGAGATTAGTAGAAAAATAAACTTACTTAATTTCGCAACTTCGTCCAAACAAATATTAATTATCAGGCTATATCTCTAAATTCTCAAAATTAGTTAATGAAAGGAATTATTCTTGCAGGCGGCTCTGGCACACGATTGTATCCTATAACAATGGGAATCAGCAAACAACTGATGCCGATTTATGACAAGCCAATGATCTATTATCCTTTGTCAACTTTGATGTTGGCAGGCATCCGCGAAATTTTGATCATTACCACTCCGGAAGATCAGGCACAGTTTAAAAGATTATTAGGCGATGGAAGTCAATGGGGCTGCGAACTTCATTATGAAATCCAGGAAAAGCCCAACGGACTTGCACAGGCTTTTGTGATAGGAGAAAAATTTATTGGAAAAGATGCTGCGGCTTTGGTTTTGGGAGATAATATTTTTTATGGAAGCAGGTTTTCGCATTTGTTACAACAGTCCTCAAATCCTGATGGAGCGGTGATTTTTGCTTACCCGGTCAGCGATCCGGAAAGATATGGTGTAGTAGAATTTGACGAAAATAAAATCGCAGTCAGCATCGAAGAAAAACCAAAAAATCCGAAATCAAATTATGCCGTTCCAGGATTGTATTTTTATGATAATTCAGTGGTAGAAATTGCAAAAAATATTGCTCCATCACCGCGCGGTGAATATGAAATCACCGATGTAAATAGAAAATATTTAGAAGAAAAAAAATTAAAAGTTGCGGTTCTCGATCGTGGTTTTGCCTGGCTGGATACCGGCACTTTTGAATCATTGCACGATGCGTCTGAATTCGTAAGAGTGATTGAAAAACGGCAAGGTTTTAAAATTGGTTGTTTAGAGGAAATTGCCTACAGAATGCATTTTATCGATAAGAAACAATTGTTTTCTCTTGCAAAAAGATTTGAGAAAAGTGGGTATGGAGCGTATTTGAGAAATATTGAAAAATAGACAAGGAATTTTCATTAGTTAAAATAAAAAATGACTATAAAAGTTGATTTACTGTTAGTGAAATCAATTTTAAAACGAAAATATTATGAGTTACTACGTTCATCCTTCATCGATTATTGATGAGAATTGCGAAATTGGCGAGGGAACAAAAATCTGGCATTTCAGTCATGTGATGTCAGGAGCAAAAATTGGAAACAATTGTAACCTTGGACAAAATGTGGTTGTTTCTCCAAAAGTAGTTTTGGGAAATAATGTTCGCGTGCAAAATAACGTCAGCATTTATGAAGGCGTTATTTGCGAAGATGATGTTTTCCTGGGTCCGAGCATGGTTTTGACAAACGTAATCAATCCGCGAAGTGCAGTCAGCAGAAAAGATCAATACAAAAAAACATTGATCAAAAAAGGCGCAAGTATTGGTGCAAACGCTACAATTGTTTGTGGAAATACGATTGGCGAATATGCATTTATCGGAGCCGGCGCTGTTGTTACCAAAGATGTTCCTTCTTTCGCTTTAATTGTTGGAAATCCGGGCAGACAAAAAGGCTGGATGAGCGAATACGGACATAAGCTTAATTTTAATTCTGAAAATATGGCTGTTTGTCCTGAAAGCAAACAGGAATATTTACTGGAAAATAATGTTGTAAAAAGAATAAAATAACTGATGAAAAATTTTGCTTTAATTGGTGCAGCAGGATATATTGCGCCTCGCCACATGAAAGCGATAAAAGATACAGGAAACACCCTTATTGCGGCTTTGGACAAAAGTGATTCCGTTGGAATATTGGACAGTTATTTTCCTGAAGCAGATTTTTTTACCGAGTTTGAGCGTTTTGATCGGCATATTGAAAAACAAAAACGTAAGGGAATTAAAACTGATTTTGTAAGTGTTTGCAGCCCTAATTATTTACATGATTCTCATATTCGTTTTGGGCTGCGTATAGGAGCTGACGTCATTTGTGAAAAGCCCGTTGTACTTAATCCCTGGAATATAGATGCATTAGCAGAAATAGAAAAGGAAACCGGAAAGAAAATTTTTACCATTTTACAATTAAGATTGCATCCTGCAATAATTGCGTTGAAGGAAAAAATTGCTGCAGAGTCAAAAGACAAAAAGCATACAGTAGAGCTTGAGTATATTACAAGTCGCGGACATTGGTATCACACAAGCTGGAAAGGAGACATTCAAAAAAGCGGCGGGATCGCTACCAACATTGGAGTTCATTTTTTTGATATGCTGATGTGGATTTTTGGAGATGTAAAAGAAAACATTGTAAATGAGCATTCAAGGGATACGGCTTCAGGAATTCTTGAATTGGAAACTGCGTTCATAAAATGGAAGTTAAGTATTGATGCAAATCAGCTTCCGAAAGAGGTGATCCAATTGGGTCAGCGGACTTACCGGACTCTTAATATCGATGGAGAATCATTTGAATTTAGTGATGGCTTTACGGAATTACATACCAAATCTTATGAGTTGATTTTACAAGGAAAGGGATTTCCCTTGGAGGAGACAAAGAGATCCATAGAACTGGTGCATCAGATTAGAAATTTTAAAAATTAAACTCAAATAATTGTCTAATCTTCAGTAAATGAAGAAGTAATTGCATTTCTGTTTTTTGCCATTTCAAAAACTGTAAATTCATGATCAAATATAAGCCCAGCAAACCTATCGTGTCTAAAATATTATTAACTTCGCAAGCGATTTTTACCGTCCTTACTTATTGCCCAAGAAACTTTTAAATGAGAAATAAATGAAAATAGTCAAAGGAGTACTATTTGTTTTGTCCATAATACTTTTTTGTTCAAACCAACTGCAAGCTCAAAATACTTTATTCGACACACAAGATTTGAGTCAAACAAATATTGATGATGTTAGCGATAATCAACTTATTTCTCTTTATAACAAAGCCATTGAAGCTGGTGTTGATGAATCTGATATTTATAAAATTCTTGCACAAAAAGGATTACCGCCTACAGAAATCGTGAAGTTGCGCGAAAGACTTCGAAATCTTTCTCCAACTAAAAAAACTTTTCAAAAAAATGATTTGTCTATTGAAAAAGATA
>JBQCIM010000079.1:2500-23700 GCA_051953735.1 Ginsengibacter sp. | reverse complement strand
CCCTTTGATAAAAATATTAGTTCAATTGCTGAAACAAAACAAACTGACGGAAATTACCTGGTCTTTATAAATGGTTCTCTAACCGCTTTTGATCCATTGCAAAATAAATTTTTGCACTTTGCGGCTCCCGGCAACTTCAATTCTTCTTCTATCATAAGCAATATGTATACATCGCCTGACGGCTGGCTTTGGATGGGCAGTGATGACGGCCTTTATATTTATAATCCTTCAAAATCGTTATTTCTTCAAAAAAATTTTTCGTCTCCTATTACAAGCCAGGGTGTTGCAATGCTTGAATGGAATAACCAATTACTGGTGTCCGGCTATGGCGATAATTTTTTAAAAGCTTATGACGAAAATTTATCAGTTACGAATGATTACAGTAATAAAAAAATTACAAAAAATTTGGCATGCTTATCATTAAAACCAGCAGGAGCGGAAAGCATAAAGGCAGGAACGAATGATGGAATCGTCGATATAAATTTTCACACGCATACTACCCAATTACATACATTAAATTTTCTTGCGAAAGATTTTGTTGCCGGAAATTTTATTACTTCTATTTTCCAGGATAAAAATAAAGACTGGTGGATATTTCCCTGGAGAAACGGAATATGGATTACCGATTCTTCGTATCATCATTTCCATCAAGTATTCAGTCATTTTATTAACGAGGGAGGGGCTCCAAAACAACTGGTAATTGCAGATGCAGTTGAAGATAAAAATGAAAATTTGTGGTTTGCTGATTATGATGAAGGAATTATTTTTTATAACAGTTCTTCGAAAAAATTTTCAAAACCATTTTCAAAACGATTGGGTGAAAAATATAGCTGTGTTCAAATCTTATATCGAGATAATTATTGTTATACATTTTTAGATGAAGCAATTTATACATGGCATTGCGATAGTGCTGTGCTTCATAAAATTGAATTGCCATCACAAATGGATAAGCCGATAACCTCCATAGCGATTGACAGCGCCGGATATATTTGGCTTGCTACACGCCAGGGACTTATGGTTTACAATGCTGCAAAAAACACATTTGATCATTTTACAACTGCTGACGGGCTTGTAAAAAATGACATGGAAGGTTCTTTGCTTTGTCTAAAAAATGGTAACATGTTTTTTGGAAGTCCTGATTATCTAATGAAATTTAATCCTCAAAAAGTGTTGCATTCAATTGGAGATGCTCCTAAAATTATATTGACCAATTTTATTGCTAATGGGAAAAATATTTTTTTTACTCCAGGCAATAAATTAGAGTTTGATCACTCTGTTAATAATTTTGTTTTTAAATGGGCAGTTACTGATTACAACGATCCACTTAATAATAATTATTATTACCAATTGAAAGGTATTGATACCAACTGGCGTTATGCAGGTAACCGCGGAGAAGTAGAATTTGCCAATCTTTCGCCGGGAGATTATGATTTAGTTTTAAAAGGCGCCAATGCAAACAGGGTGTATGCGCAAAAAACGCTGAACATTCATTTTGAAATTAATCCACCCTTTTGGCGCACCTGGTGGTTTTTATTTTTATGCATTTTCATTTCGATGTTAATTTTTTATGGCATCTACCGGTATCGGCTGTACGAAGTTTTAAAAATCCAAAAATTAAGAAATAAAATCTCTCTTGATCTGCATGATGATATTGGCTCTACATTAAGCTCTATTTCTATTTTAAGTGAAATGGCATTGAGGCAAAAGAAGGAAAATCAATCTGCAGAAATGTTGCACGAAATAAAAGAAAATTCAATTTCACTTATGGAACGCATGGATGATATTGTGTGGAGCATTAATCCTAAAAATGATTCACTTGAAAATCTTTTTATACGAATTAAAGATTTTGCATCGCGATTGTTTGAAGCTAAAGAAATAAAATATCATATTGATATCAGTGATCATACGCGTGAAGTGCATCTTAGCATGGAATACAGGCAACACATCTATCTGATCATGAAAGAATCCATCAACAATTTAGTAAAATATTCCAGTGCGACTGAAGCGGAAATCCTGGTTCATAAAAATCATTCTCACCTTAATATAATTATAAAAGACAATGGAACTGGCTTTGATACTCACTCACAGACAAACGGCAATGGCTTGTTTAGCATGAAAAAAAGAGCAGAACAAATGAATGCAACTTTTGACATTTCATCACAATGCCATACAGGAACCGCGGTAAGTCTTGTGGTAAAAATCAAATAAACATATGATGGAAAGCTATTTTTGTTTTAATCAATTTTGCGGCGATGATAAAAGTTGTAATTGTAGAAGATAACAATGCATTGCGCCAATCGCTTGGCAACCTGCTTTCCGAAACAGAAGGGATGCAATGTGTGGGTTCACTTAATAATTTGCTTAACATCGTCAGCGAAATCAATAAGTGCAAACCGGATGTAATGCTGATGGATATTGGGCTTCCGCATATTTCAGGAATTGAAGGTGTTCGTACCATAAAAGAAAATTTCAATACTGCTGAAATATTAATGTTCACCGTTTTTGAAGACGATGAAAAAATCTTTGAAGCATTAAAGGCCGGCGCATCAGGGTATCTTTTAAAAAAATCTTCACCCGAAGAAATTATAGAAGCGATACGCTCTTTATACTATGGCGGCTCGCCGATGAGCGCAAGCATTGCAAGGAAAGTAATTCTTTCATTTCAAAATAATTATACAAACAACGATGAAAATTTTCAGCTAACGACAAGAGAAAAAGAAATTTTGCATTCGCTGGTTGACGGATTGAGTTATAAAAAAATTGCTGAAAAATATTTTATCAGCATCAGTACAGTGCGCACACACATTCGCCACATTTATGAAAAACTTCATGTAAATACCAAGGCCCAGGCAGTTGCGAAGGTGTTAAAAAAATAACGCTTTCCTAAAATCATATTTTCATACGATACTTTTTATTTATCAAAATTTATTCCTTTGAAAAAATAATTTAGTATGAAAAAGATATTTTCCTTTCTTCCAGTGCTAATCTTCTTTATTGCCTCTCCAACCTTTGCACAAGTAAATGATCCGGGTAAAGTAGGCAAAGACGCTGCAACAAACCATGCAAACAACGACATGAACAATGCCGCTAATAACGGCATGAATAAAGTAGAAGATGGAATTAAAGGCTTGTTTAAAAAGAAAAAGAAAGATAAAAGCTCTACCTCCAATAATAATAATAATAATGAGAATAACAACAGTAATAACAATAATTCCAATACAAATGAAACCGCATCTGCAGATAATTCACAGCAAGTACCCTCAGTAAAATCTTACGCGAATTATGATTTTGTTCCCGGTGACAAAATTATTTTTGAATCAAACCTCGCAGATGAACAGGTTGGTGAAATCCCTTCTCAATTTACCTTGTCAGACGGGCAGGCAGATGTACAACAGGAAGATGGTGAAAATGTAATTCATATACCGAAAGGTGGCGGAGTTACATTCACCGCAAGAATGACGAACCAAAATTATATGCCCGATCAATTTACTGTTGAATTTGATGTTAAAAATGAAAGATTCGGTGTAAACCACTTCAGTGTTGACTTTGGTAAAAGGGTTTATTATGCTTCAGATCCGGCCATTATGCCTGGAGTTTCTTTTAACGATGGCGGTGTCAACTGGACTTTAGGTGATGTAGATTATCCGGAAGCATTGGCTGCAAACACTAAACAACCAATGCAATGGCATCACATCGCCATTGCTGTTAATAAAACTGTAGGAAAAGTTTACATTGATCAGTTTAGAGTCGTGAACGTAAACAACCTTACCGGTAAACCCAACAATGTAAATATTCACGTTGATGGATATGAAAATTCATTTGTAAAAAATTTACGGATTGCAGCTGGCGGTATTGATATCTATAAAAAAGTTACAACGGATGGAAAAATTATCATGCATGGAATTTTATTTGATGTAGATAAAGCAACGCTTAAGCCAGAATCAATGGGCTCAATAAACCAGATATACAATCTTCTTAAAAAAGATCCTTCTTTAAAATTTGAAATTGACGGGCATACCGACAATACGGGCGCTGCGCAACATAACCTTACACTTTCACAACAAAGAGCTGATACAGTAAAAGCGCAGTTAGTAAATATGGGTGTTGATGCTTCAAGACTAACTACAAAAGGCTTTGGCGATACAAAACCCATGAGCGATAATAATTCCCCTGAAGGAAAAGCAAACAACAGAAGAGTAGAGTTTGTAAAAATATAAAACCTCTTTGCACGAAGAGGAACGATTATTTAAAACTACAAGATGAAGAAAATATTTTTTCTACTCCTGGTTTTATTTTTATTCCTGAACAATAAAGCTGTTGCCCAGCAAGCTTCCCGGGATGCACAACATTTTCTTTGGTTTACGGGCCATTGGAGTAACGATAAAAAAAATTCTTTTATTACCGATGCTTCTATTAATTCCTTAACAGGTGGTGTTATAAAAATTCCATCAGGAAATATTATTACTGTTAGCTCTGAGGGTAACATAAATATTATATCAAAAGAAATAGACGAATGGAATAAAAAAATCAAGGATGGTGAAAAAGATTTAGATAAAAATATTAATGATTTAATATCTCCGTCAAATGATGTGCAGGAATGGGCGCATCATTTTAATGAAGTAACGTTATCGCAATTAGACACGATCAAGTTGCAATGGGAAAATTTAAAGATTGATAAAAAAGACAACCCATTAAACCAAAAAGAGGAGCAAAATGGAAACATACAAAATGTTGTAAACAATCTTTCTGAGTGGTGTAAAAACATTCAGCCAAAATACCAGGCTGTTATTGATTTTTATCATGCGCACCGGCATGATATAGCGACGGCTTATAATAATCTGCCGCCTCCTGTATTTGATTACACTTGCGAAGCATGCGATACCAACCTGGTAAAAGAGAACGATAAAGAAGCAGACGATTATGTAGAAAAATTTTTTAAACCTGAAAGTGATTTAATTAAAGACGGGCTTCAAATAATTCACCGGCTGGCACTGCTCGGTCATTCCAATGATATTGACAACACTCCGCTAAACGTTGTCTGGGACAATCAAGCAGACGAAGAAAAAATAGATCAGCTTTTTCATGATGATAAGACAGATGCATCCAAAAGTGGCGCGTGCGCTTACATTGACAGTTACCGGTTAAATGATGCTGTGAAATTTTTAGTACAGCGTGAATTATGGCGCGCTGAAAAATTGGTAAAAGATAACCGGAAAAATTTAAAAGCAGCTATACCTGTTGTTAGAGTTTATTTAATGGCATTAAAGAATAATGAGCTAATGGGCTTTAGTACCGGCGAAGATTTTGGCGAGATACAACAATTGGTACTTCAGGAGTATGAATATTATTTTAATAAACTCGTGAAAGAGCATGACTGGTCGCAGCTTGCCAATATTCCATTTATACTTAGCCTGCTTCGCGAATATGAGTTATTAGGTGCACCGGAAAAGGATGCAGACATCACTCAGCTATACCAACTGCTTAATAGTTTTTATTTAAATATAGAGATGGATATTAAAGTTGGAAAAGAGGGTGGTTATATGCTGGCCCATTTAAAAGGCAAAACCAAGATCGCTCCTGAATTTAATTATGGCGCTGATAGCTGTTACAGATGGATTGTAGTAGAAGACAATCCGAATAAACTTGGGTTGCCGGTAAAAAAAAGCAGTCAAAAAATTAATATGGATTTATTGACCAATGAAATGATCGCCAGAGTTGCTCCAAAATATTCGGGAACGAAAAAATACTCGTGCTCACTCCAGGGTTTAAAAATGGATTACTGCCATCCCGGAAATGATACTATTTTATTAACCGGATTTATACCCGATCCTAATCCGATGGCAGGCACGTGGATCTATCCTGGCGTTCCTAAACCCGTGCCTGCAGGCATCAACGGCTTAGATCATTTTTTCCAGGATATAAATAAAATGAAGGAACTGGCGCAATCGGGTAAGGCAACGCAACAAGCAGACATTGCAAAAGCAAATGCAGAAAAACTAATGGCTCAAATGAAAGCAGTGCAGGCGCAGATGAGCAATAAACATGATGCCTCACAAATTGCCAATTACCACAAAATACAAGACCTCGCTGCACAAGGCCGGCAATTGTTTAGCAGCGAAAATTCTGCACCGGTATTATACATAGATTTTCCATTGCAAATACAAAATAACACCACCACACTTTTTAATAAACGTTTTGATGCAAAAGAAATAAACCCGGAAACCACAGAAGCAGTTGTGTATGGATATTACACGATTCACATTGAATATAAAGAAGAAACGAAATAATTTTTATGAAGAAAATAAAATACACCTTACTGTTTTATTTCATTTTTTGTTCATGTTCCATTAATATTCTTTATGCGCAATCGGTAGAAAAACCAAATGCTGCCCAAAAGAAAGTATTGGACAAAGCAATTCCGGTAATTATAAAAGTATTAGATCAATTCAACGGCAGCGACTGGCAAGTATCAAATGATTATTATACTGAACCCGGAGTAACGATCAATCCCGGTGTACCACTGGATATTGATCAAAATTTTGAAAGAGAATATACGGTTTCAGAAAACTCAGAAAGATTTAGATCATTGATAAAACCGTTATATGATCGAATCAATAAAATGATGGGGCAACAGCCTATGCCAACGGATAGTGTTCTTGCCTTAGGGGATAAATTAAAAGCATTGTCCAATGTAACCGTGTATGTATATATCAACCGCAGAGAAGTCGATTTTTACCCCAACCCAAAAGATGAATTAAAAATCCCAGGTGTGGCTTTTGCTCAAAAAGTGCCGGGAGAATATTTCAAATCAGATAAGGGATATAGTTATTATCTCTGTTTTGGAAACTGGCAACCACCAAAAGGAAAAGAAAATATGAGTTTCAAATTTAAACATCCAGATAATACACCTTACATTGAAAACATTGTTGTAATATTTTTTGGCGCAGATGATCGGGTACAGGAATTATTGAGAAAAATTGACTGGAGCGTTTTAAATGACGCATTAACATTGTAAACGTTGGATTGATCAATTGCAGTGAATATTGCGTACCATAAATTGGTCTTCTTCAGTTTCAATTTTGCAAAGAAGGCAGGGTAAGTAGAAACAAACCCGGGTTTCCTTGCACACATGAGAGAATTAGTTACACTTGTCGGATCAATACGATTCCCTCCTCAAATCGCTCGCGTCATTCATTGAATTATTTTATCCTTACTTTTCCACTGCCCTTGCTAATTTTCCATAGTAATAATCTGATTTTATTTTCTTTGCTGCTTCACTCAATTGCTTTTTCAGTGACGGGCTGTCCGGCATTTCATCGGCAATTTTCATCAACACTTCTGACTGGTAATAGTCAGAATGGATATTTCCGGCATATTGAATCAGCTTGCTCCATTCAGACTCGTCTTTTACATTTGGATCGATCAGTTTCTTTAAGATCTCAGATTGATAATAATCACTTTTCATTCCCTGCATCGCGGCAATAGTTAGTGAATAGCGATCTTTAGGAAGGTCTTTATTATCAAGTAATGATGAGAGGATCACTGATTTATAGTAGTCGCTTTTCATGCTTGCAAGCACTTTCATTAGCCTTGAAAATTTTTCATCAGAAATGGTATTGTGATTTAAAAGACTTTTCAATATTTCGGATTGGTAATAATCCGACTTCATGTGGTCAACAATTGACAACACTCCGTCAAATTGTTTCCCGTTCAATGCTGATTTCAGTAAATTATTGATGGTAGTGTATTGATAATAATCCGACTTCATATTGGCTACTGTTTTAAGATAGGCATCGGAGGTAGCGTCATTGCTGAGAAAAGAAGCCATTACACCATTTAATAATTGGGATTTGTAATAATCGCTGTGCAGGTATTGATCGGTTTTGTTCAACAGGGCCACCATTTCATCCTTCGACAATTTTTGATTTTTCAAAAGCCATGAGAGATAAATTTCCTTCACATAATCACTTTTGAAACGGCTCACTTCATTTAGCACACCGGCTGTTCCGCTCTTTTCAAAAATTCTCTGTACCCGGTTGTTCGCGTCTATTCCATAATCGATCATGGCTTTCACACATTGTTCAATAAGCGCTTTATCGTTAGCATCAGGATTAACTTTTTTAACGCCATTAATAGTATAAGTGAGTGTATTTCCATCATCCGTGCGGATATCCAGGGATTGGTTTTTAACGTGATATTCCACAGAGCTGTTTGGTGACATTTTTTCAATGCTTTTGTCATCCGCCCCAAGCGTTACATTACCTTTGACAGTAAGACTGGTGTTTTCATCGCTGTTATTTACCTGAAGCTGAAAACTGTTGTTACGGGTTGAATAAGAAGTTTCATTTTTTTGCGCACTGGCAAATTGGGTTGCTGTGTAGCACAGCATTACAAAAAGGAATAGTTTTTTCATGGTTTATTTTATTTTACTTTATTTTATTTTATTTATTTCAGTTATTGATCACTCATAATGAAGTATTACTTTTTATTTTTTGGAATTACTCTGTTCTCAAGCTCTTCACCGGATTTGCTAATGCTGCTTTTATTGATTGAAAGCTGATTGTTATCAATGCCAGGAAAATTGCAATGCAACCCGATAATAAAAACATCCACCAGCTAATAGTAATTCTGTACGCAAAATCCTGCAACCAGTTATTCATTATATACCAGGCAATTGGTGTGGCAATAATAATTGCCATTCCAACCAGCAATAAAAAATCTTTTGATAATAACTTTACAATGCCTGCAATGCTTGCCCCCAGCACTTTTCGGATACCTATTTCCTTTACACGTTGCTTTGCAAATAAAGATATCAAACCAAACATTCCCATTGCCGCAATCAAAATCGTTAAGATGGCGATATAGTTCGTTACTTTTAAAATTCCATCAAGTAAAGCATATTGTTGGTCAACCTTGTTGCTCATTAATTCATAGTTGAAATCCCTGCGGCTTGGCATTGTTTTAAAAGCCTGTTCCAATTGGTTCATAACCGGCTTCATATAACCGGCATCAGTTCTTACACTGAGGTAACGATTTTCAAGGCTGGGTTTCCCTCTATACCATTGCAAAAGCGGTTCAATGTTATTTTGTAAATCCTGGTAATGGAAGTTTTCCATTACGCCAATAACAGTGTATGTTGCAGGATTTTCTCCTTTATCTTTTATTTGTTTCCCTACTGCATCTTTCCAGCCAAAAGCATCCATTGCAGAACGGTTAATCAGCACCGCATTTTTTTCTGAAGCAGCAAGCTGATCATTAAAGTTTTTCCCTTGTATAATCGGTATTTTATATGTTGGTACAAACCCTGCATCTGCAGGTTCCTGCCGCAAATGAACTTCCTTATTAGTCGTAGGATCTACATAAGAATTATAATTTTGATCGTAAGCAGTAGGTACAACGCCGTTTGTAGATACCGCCTTTACATGCGGATTATTTTTAAGATCATTTAAAATGCTTTCAAATCTTGCATCAGCGGTTTTTTGATCACGAAAAGCGAGGCCTAAATTTACAACGGCTACATTATCCTTATTAAAACCAAGCGATGAAGATTTCATATAGCTCATCTGCCTGTTAAAAATAATGGCAACACCAATAAGTGTAATGGCTAACACAAATTGAATAGTGATAAATACATTGCGAAGGGCGCTACCTTTATAATTATTCGAAGTGATTTTTCCTTTTACTGCATCCGTCACTTTTACCGTTGCTAATTTAAGAGCCGGCATGCTTGCAGCAACTATCGTAAATAAAATTCCAATACCGGCAAAAAGGATAATGAGCGGGTAATCTTTGGCAATACCAGTTTCTATTTCGCCCCACTTATCTTTTACCATACTATTTATAACCGGTAAAAGAAGCAAAGAAAAAAGCAGCCATGCAAATAAAACAGATATGAATACAACCAGCCCGTTTTCAATACAAAACTGCATGATAATATTTTTTCTGCTTCCACCAATCATTTGCCTCACCGCCACTTCTTTACTACGCGCATACATACCTGCAGTATTGAGATTGATAAGATTCACCAGAATAATCAACAAAATAAATACACCTGCACCGATTGCACCTTTTATAATTACACTTATGATGTTGGATTGTTCCTGTAAAATTTTATTAAAGGGAACTGCATAGACTTTATTGCTTTTTTGTTCCTCCGAGTAATTGAGTTTTACAATTGACGCAATTTGTGCATCTAATGTTTTCACATCGGCGTTTTTTTGTAACCGTAAATAATCTGAAGCAAAAGTATTGTACCAATTCGCCCCTTGTTTAAAATCAGGGTTAGATTCAAGTATTGCTGTAGGTATTAAAATGGTAGGATTTATAGTACAGTTCGTTGGCACATGTTTTAAAACTCCGGTGACAGTCAGTTGCATTGTATCATCTGCGGTGATAATTTTACCAACAGGATTGATATCACCAAAAAACTTTTGTGCCATTTCATCTGATAAAACGATAGAAAATTTATTCTTTAAAGCAGTAGCCGGATCACCATATTTAAAAGGAAATTGAAACACCTTAAAATAGCCTGTATCAACAAAGTCAGTAGTCTCCTGGAATTCTTTGTTGCCGTATTTAAGCCAGGGATAATACCAGCTTTGAATATGCGTGGCAGCCTTTACTTGCGGGCAGCTTTTTACTATTTCACCAAGTAAGGGGTAAGTTGTTTGCGTGTATTGCTGGCCGTTAGGCAAGCTTGTTTTCAGATAATACATCTGGCCAATACCTTTCAGATTATGATTAGTAGTTACGTACTGATATACTAAAATTGATAAAGCCATAATGCTTGCCAGCCCGACTGATAAACCAATTATATTCACTGCGCTAAAGAGCTTGTTTTTAATTAATTGCCTGTAGGCGGTTTTGAAATAATTTTTAAACATTTTATTAAAGTTTTATCGCAATGGTTATATTTTTCGAATTTGCAATTTTCAAATTGATACATTACTCACTTCTTAAAGTTTTCACAGGATTTGCCAGCGCTGTTTTAAAACATTGAAGCGTGACGAAAATAAACGCTGTTACAAAAACAAAAGCACCGGCAAATAAATAAGGGGTAATACTTTGTTCGATCCTGTACGCATAGCTTTGCAACCAATGATTCACCATCAGATAAGCGAACGGCCATGCAATAATGTTGGCAATTAAAATAAGCAGCGCATAATCTTTTATAAACAATACAATAATATTTTTTACTCCGGCGCCCAACACTTTTCTAACGGCTATTTCCTTGCTCCGCTTTGCCAGTGTAAATGCAACAACACCAAATATTCCCATAAAAACGATCAGAAAATTTAAAATCGTAGCAATAGTGGTTGCTGATTTTAATTGTAATTCAGATTGGTAAAGCGATTGAAAATTTTCGTCCATAAAAGTGTATTCAAAAGGAGAATCGGGCGACAAAGATTTCCATCTTTCTTTTATGGAATGAATAGCCATTGGCATATCGGAAGTATTTAATTTAACCGTGAGAAAACGATAAGCTAAAGCATCTTCTACATTTGTAAATGCGACAGGTTCTATTTTTTGTTGCAGGCTTGAATAATTAAAATCCTTAACCACACCACTTACCGTAAGCATTACATTTGCTGAAACCCATTTTATTTGCTTGCCAATTGCTGATTGAGTTGAGAAACCAAGCGCCTTTGCTGCGGATTCATTTAAGACAACCTGGCCGGGAATATTGGCTCCCTGTTGGTTAAAAAAAGTACCGGATAAAACATGCAAACCAAATGTAGCTGCATAGTCTTTATCTGCTATGGTTCCGGAAATAAAAACCGGCTGATTGTTGCTGCTTCCCACCGGCAACAAGTCAATTGCATTTGGTGGCTTTCTATCCGGAACTTCAAAGGATAAGGATACATCTTTTACAAAAGAAAGCTGTTCCAGGCCTGCTTTTATATTTTGCATTCTTTTTACGCCCAAAGAATCCCATTGCTTGGGCAACGCATTTATGACCATCAATTGCTCTTTATTGTAACCAAGGTCTTTATTGAAGACATAAGAGATTTGTTTTGAAACATTCAACGCGCTGATGAAAACAACAATGGCAATAGTAAACTGTGTTACCAGTAAAACCCTTCTAAGCATAAAGCCACCTTTAGCTGAATCGATCTTTCCTTTTACAGCATGTAATACATTGGAAGCGCTTAAAACAAATGCCGGATAAATTCCGGAAATAAAGCCAACAACAAAAACAAGCAAGCCAAGTAATAAGAATTGGTTTAAAGTAAAGTTCCAGAAGGAAATAAAAGTGATGTTAAGAATGTTTCCAAAAGCAGGCCGCAGTAATTCATAAAAAAATATCGAAATAATAGCAGAGACAAAAGTAAGCAGCAAAGCTTCTGTAATAAATTGAGTGATCAGTTGTCTTCTTGCTCCACCAAATACTTTCCGCAAGCCTATTTCTTTTAACCGGTAAGAAGAAATGCCGATATTGATATTTACAAAATTGATTACCGCCATCAATAAAATAAATAGTGCCACCAACGAAAGGGTAGTGATCATTTTTTGAACGGAACTGCTTTGGGAATAATAAGTTTTGACAGGCGCCAGTTCCACTTCAAGATTTTTTTGAATAGTTTCAGGAGTATATTTTGCCAGGATTTGTTCTAATGGCTTTTTCAAATCGCCAGGCGTTTTCCCATTTTGTAGTTCCACCATTCCTACTTCAAATAACTGATTCCAGTTGTCAGCGCCATCGCCATTTTGATAATAACGGTTGCCAACAGAGGGAACAAAAAGTCCATAATTATCTCCTGCAAGATTGAATACTGAATTATAAGGAATATCTTTTAAGACCGCAGATACAGCATAGTCCTGACTTTCATTATTTACCGTCGTTTGAATGGAAATTCTTTTGCCAATTACATCCTTTTTTCCAAAAAGCTTTTGCGCCATAGTTTCAGTAATAACCGCGGAATTATTATTTTCAAAAGCCTGCTTTGGATCCCCATACAAAATCGGAAGCCCATACATACTTACAAAAGTTGTATCGCCAATGGATATGTCCTCTTTAAAATGTTGATCTCCTGCTGAAACTACGTTGGTAACCGGGTTGTAGCGATAATAATTGGCAACAAGATTCGGATATTCTGTTCTTAAAGTTTTGGCAAGAGGCCCAAGAGTAGTAATGTCAAGCCCCATATCTTTTGTCTTCCATTTACTCTTAATGATATACTGATTCTCTACGTTTTTAAGATGACTATTTACAGCTTCCTGGTTCAAAACGTACACACCAATGATCATTGAAAACGTAATTCCTATTGCAAGGCATAAAATGTTGATAAGGGAAAACAATTTATGCGTTGTAAGATGCCGAGCGGCTATTTTGAAATAATTTTTTAGCATTTAATCGATGGATGCGTTCCGCTATTTGACCCAATAATCTCTGTCCGCCAGAACAATAAATAATTGTATTTCGTATTTTCAGGAGGAACCCTGCTTCGTTTTTACTCGGAAAATGTATGCCATTTACTTATTAATTGTTTTTCAATCAGTTATCATACACGAAAAAATAAAGTGTTCGGTTTTGATACAGTCAGGGTTCGATTTTGATACAGCTTTTTTAAACAGAATAAGTCTTTATTTGTTGTTTTACTGGTAGTAAGAATGAATAATAAGCATCGATAGTGTTAATGCTTATACGAAAATATTGTAGCTGCAAATCCTTTTGCAATTTTCCTGTAATTTGCAATTCTACCTGGACCAAACAAGTACTATGAAATTGAAAGCGTTGTTTTTTTTAGCTTCTTGTTTTTTTATCATCTATGCGCAAGGACAGCAAAAATATGAGATCAACAGCGGTTGGAAATGCATCAGTATAAAAGATGTAAATACAAATGGCGAAAAGATTTCGCAAGCTTCTTTTTCTCTAAAAGGATTTTTGCCCGCAACGGTGCCCGGCACAGTGCTTACCACCATGCTCAACAACAAAATGATACCCGATCCATTTTATGGAATGAACAACGAAAAGATTCCCGACATCTATAATACCGGCCGTGACTATTATACATACTGGTTTGTAAAAAATTTTACAGAAAAAATTAGCAACGCTGAAGAACAGGTGTGGCTGCATTTTCGTGGCATCAATTACAGTTGCGATGTCTTTCTCAATGGGCACCGGCTGAATGATAAAAGGTTTTATGGAATGTTTTTGCGGCAGCAATATAACATTACGAAATGGCTCGCAAAAGATGGAAAGAACAGGCTGGCGGTGATTGTTTATCCTCCCGATCCTGTTGGAAATCCCAATGGCGGACAAGGAGGCGATGGTACGATTGCAAAAAATGTTTCGCACCAGTATGTAGCAGGATGGGATTGGATACAGCCGGTGAGAGACCGCAACACAGGAATCTGGGATAAAGTAACGATTGAAAAAACAGGACCGGTAAATGTGCAAAATCCTCACGTCATCACACTCGTGCCGGGAAAAAGGTTTGTTGAAGGAAAACAAACCACCGCAACATTAAAAGTTTCTGCTGAATTAGTAAATGCAACTGGTAAAGAAGTGCGTGGGAGGTTGAAATATTCCATTGCCGGGGAAACCATCACAGCCAATGTAACTGTTCCCGCTAAAGCAACAATAACGGTTCAGTTGCCGGATCATGTTTTACGCAATCCGAAGCTTTGGTGGCCGAATGGCTATGGGCCGCAAAACCTGTATAACATTGATGTAGCATTTACGATTGACGGGGTTGTGAGTGATGAAGAAAATGTAAAATTTGGTGTCCGTGAAATCAACACGGTATGGAACACTACCACCCGCAGCCGTGAAGTGCACGTTAACGGGCAAAAAATATTTATTAAAGGTGGTAACTGGATCATCTCTGATGAGATGCTTCGTTTTTCTGATGCAAGGTATGATGCGGAGATCAGGTTTCACCGTGATATGAATTTGAACCTGATCCGTGTATGGGGCGGCGCTATTACAGAGCGTCCGGAATTTTACAATGCATGTGATAAATATGGGTTGTTGGTGATGCAGGATTTTTGGAACTCAGGCGATTGTAATGGACGTTGGATGGACCCGAAGAAAAAGGATGATCAATGGACAAGGAGAAAATATCCCGACGATCACCAGTTATTTCTTGCATCGGTTGCTGACCAGGTGAAGATGCTGCGCAATCATCCTTCGCTGGCCTTGTGGTGTGGCGGCAATGAAATAACACCTCCTGAAGATATTTTGGTGGCAATGCAGGATTCCATTATGCCGGAACTCGATGACACAAGGTATCTGATCGAATATTCCAATTCCGACAGCATGTCGTACAATCCTTTTGGAGGCAATGGCGACGGGCCTTACAGCATTCAGAACATCAATACTTTTTGGAAAGACCAAACGTATCCTTTTAATTCAGAAGTAGGTTCTGTAGGCATGGGCGATTATGCTTCTTTGGAAAGATTTATTCCTGTTCAAAATATGCAAATACCGGGTAAAGATTTCAGAGACATGGACAGCGTATGGCGTTATCATAAGTATTCTGGTTATGGTAATCATATTGATGCTTATGGCAAACCAAAGGATGTAACAGATTTTGCGGATAAAGCCCAACTAGTGAATTACGATCAGTACCGCGCTTTGATGGAAGGCTTCAGCGCTCACATGTGGGAATGGTATACCGGCGCCATCATCTGGAAAACACAGAATCCGTGGACGGCTTTGCGTGGGCAGATGTATGATTATTACCTCGACCCCAATGCCTGCCTGTATGGGTTGCACAAAGGAAGCGAGCCGTTTCATGTGATGTATAATAATGCAGACGGGATGGTGATGATTGTCAACAATACTTTCCGGACAAAACACAATATCATGCTGAAAGCGGAAGCGTATGATATGGATGGTAAGGAAAGACAGCTAACCCAGGTGTTTTCGGAAATAGAACCAACGGTTTCTAAAAAATATTTGTCACTGAAACGTGCGCTTGACAGAATGGGAAAAGACAAAGGTGTATTTCTTTATTTGTCATTATTCGATGAAAACAAAAATTTGCTCGGAGATAATTTATACTGGCTTCCTGATTCTACCGGCAATTACTTAGGGTTACAGGAAATGAAGAAAGCAAACGTGCAGGTTTCAGCGCAAAAAATAAAAGAAGGAAAAGTGGAAGTAACCATCAGTAATGAAAAAGAAAATCCGGTTGCCTTTTTCAACAGGCTTTCCCTGGTAAATACCAAGACAAAGAAAAGGATCTTGCCTGCTTTTTATTCCGATAATTATATTTCGGTTTTACCTGGGGAAAGCAAAAAAATTTTTATTGATTATACGCCGGCGGTTAATGACAACGCAGCCTTGGAAGTGAAAGGGTGGAATGTGGAGGAAAGAGTGATTGAAATAAAGTAACGTTACCCCCAAAAGGTACACGAAGCAGAAGCGTGTGCCAACACACGGATAAAAGGAAAGTCTTTGCGCTGTGTCAATCTCATCTCTAAGAGAAGCCCCGACCGGATTGCAGGATCGGGACATTTTACGCGGCCTGAACCGTATAGATCTCTTGAGTTAATTTCCCCGCAGCCACTTCATCATTCTCCATCGTGACAAAACAAAAATGTCTAACATGGCTCAGAAATAGGTGAATTACTCGCCCTGTGAAACCTTTAAAACATAAGATGGCAATAATCCATGTGCTTCTTTGTGTGTTTTTTTAATGGCCATTGAATCCGGTGCCTCAGACAAACACATGATCACTCCCTCCTTTGAATCCACCCAATAATCGATAAAGTTTACTCCATATTTCTTTTCTACGGCTAAATCTTTTTTATGTGCATCCGCCACGTTTTTTGGAGTGATTGAACCGGGAGCAACCTGATGTATATCAAGATATAATTGCTTATTACCTTCCATCGCCGCTTCAGGTCCATCAGTAACTTCATAAACATGGGAAGGTAACAGGCCATGTGCTTCCCGGTGAGTGTTGATAACACTTTCTTCATTTGGTGCTTTTGACAGGCAGTAAATCTTCCCTTTTTCGGGATCTACCCAATATTTTATAAAGGTGACCCCGAACTTGCCTTCTGTTGCCAGATCTTTTTCATGAGCCGCAGCCACATCCGAAAGTTTTATTTTACCGGGTGTCATGTCGTGAACATCTATAAAATAGGAAGCAGGCTGGCTTTTCGATAATTGATTGGCAGAATCGGTAGTTGTTGCCTGCACTTTCACTGATTGGTGACTTTCTTTGCAGAAGATAAAAGCAGCCAGTACGGTTACAAATAAAAAGAATAGTTTCATAACTTGAATTTTAAACAGATACAATAAATTTTTAAGATTAGTTGTAAAAAATTAGCAGATTAGTTCAGATGCACGGTTGGATTCATTGGTTTAAAAACGCCGTCTGGATTGTAATCCCATACCCAGGCATGAAGCAACCATAAACCGAATCCTGTATTGCCATCCCAAACATCGCCACTACCTGTAAAGCCTTCCGGTTGTGAATATTGAAGTGGAACAGCATATTCAACAGCCACCAGTTGTTGTATGCCGCGTTCGTCTTTATTATACACGAGTATTTCCGGGTGACTGATATCAAATTGATCGTCAACTAACGAAGCTTTCATAAAATGATGACCCATATTCTCCATATCTACGTGAATATCCTGGTAGCCATCTGCAATTGCATTTTTAATGTTCTTGTATTTTGCAGTAGCGGAGCGTGCTTGTTGCAGTTCCGATTTTGTAGTGAATGATAATCCCGGATACATTTGAATCGCAAACGCAGGAATTGCATCATTCACGGTTTTTGTTGTGGCAAATTCATTGTCTGTCTTATCTATCATATTCTTATCACATCCATAAGAAAACAAAATAAACAGTAAGAGACATTTGACGAATAGATTGGTTTTAATTTGTTTCATAATAACCTCCTTTTGTTTTATATTGATAATATTGATTACTTTGAAAATTCTTTCCTTTTTATCGGAAAGGTTGAATGAAATTAACGCCTGGTATCAGCCAGGAGGAGTGCGAACTTTTTATTGGCGGCTAATTCTTTTTTACCGGTATCGCTCCGCAGAATTTTTTTTGAAATACCTTTTTTTGAAAGGACTGGAATTCAATATAACCGGCAGGTTTTCCATGACGAAAGGCGGGTAATTTTTTAGCAATACACGATCTGTATTTTTTTTGATTTATCTAAAGTAATTTTATGTGAGAATCACCATTTCAATAGAGAATCAAATGCGCTGTTTAATTTCTTTCCTACTGATATTAATAGCAAACTCGTTGCATGGACAGCCAATGCTGTTTGAAAATTATAATTCTGATGATGGCTTATCACAAAACAGTTGCTATGCCATTTCCCAGGATAAGTACGGATTCATGTGGTTTGGTACCCAGGACGGGTTGAACCGGTATGACGGACGCCAGTTTAAAGTCTATTCCGCACAAAATGAGATCGGCAAAAAATTACCATCGAATATCATTACATCACTCTTTTATGATACTACTACTAATTTTCTATGGGTCGGTACAGTACAGGGAGCATGTATATATAGTCTTTCGGGTGATTCATTGATGAGCGTATCCGCGTTTTATCCCCTCGCTTCCCGATTGGACAATATACCTATCAAAAAAATTATCTCTTTTAAAAATGGAGAGTTTTGGATCATTACTTTTAACTATGGAATGATATATCTGAATACTCAAAATGGTACACTCCATACATTTTTTAACAGTGAAGAAGATAAGGCAAATGTTACGAGTATAGCGCAGCATGAAGGGAAAATTTACGTGTCACTCCTCTATACGATGTTTCAGATGGTGCCTCGTGGGAAGACCTTTGATGTATTGCCATTTCATAAAGATTATCCTTTTCCTCAAATAAGGGAATTGTTTTCTTATGATCACCGGCTTTGGATCGGCACCATGGCAGAAGGATGTTATTTTATCAAAGATCCGATTGAAAACAGTGCAAACATTGTAGCATCAAAAGACTTCCTTGGAGGTATTGCAGCTTTTACCGTAGATCAGAAAGGAGATCTCTGGATTGGTACCCGGGGTAGTGGAATTTACCGTTATGATCCTGAACATCAGAAAATAGACAGGGCCGTTAACATTCAATTCGATGCTACGTCGCCCTGTTCCAATTATGCCCTTTCCATTTTTGCGAACCGGCAGGGAATTATTTGGTGTGGTTTTTTCGATGGTATTACCAAACATGATCCATTACGGTTTCAATTTCGCAATGTAGATAAGCAAACCTCCTTTAATGGCTCACTTGCTGATAACATGATTGTCAGGATGTATAGGACCAGAGATGGTGCTACTTTTGTAGGAACCCTAAACATGGGGGTTTTACAATGGAACAGGAAGAATAATAATTTTCTCCGTTTCCCGGAATCTGAAGTATATGGTAATGCCAATAATGTTATTTACGATATTGCGGAAGACACTAAAGGAAATCTGTGGGCAGCCAGTTGTGGCGGGCTAATGCTTGTAAACAGGAAAACAAGAGGAGTGCGATACTTTCCCGAAAAGAAGCTTCCGGAATTGAATAAGATGTATGCTATTACTAAACTGAAGAAGGCCGACAGTTTATTAGTCGCTTCTGAAAATGGATTGCGCTATTTTTCACTCAGTAATTACCAGTGGCATCATTTACCTGCTAATGCAAAACTGACCACCTTTATAGGAGGGCTATATGTATACACAGCAAGATATATCTATGAAGACAGCAGTAATACTCTATGGCTTTGTACAGAAGGCTCAGGCCTTGTAAGATACAGGTATCTGACGAATGACTTTGAAACTGTAAAAGCGGTAAATAAAATTTCATTATTTGTAAGGTACCTTTTAAAAGACGGCCCTCTGTTCTGGATAGGAACCGATAACGGACTTTTAATTTATAGCTGGCAGGAAAATAAAGTATTGAAACATATCCTGTTGAACAAAAACGGGGCATCGAATGTTTGTTATGCTATTCAGAAAGATAACAATGGCTTTTATTGGATCAGTTCAAATCTTGGATTATATAAATTCAATGAAAAATACCAACTGGTACAAAAGTATAACACAGGAAACGGACTTTCTTTTTTAGAACATAATACGGCATGCACCCTGAAGGATTCAACAGGAGAATTATATTTTGGGGGTGTTGGTGGCATTACCTATTTTGATCCTTCCGGTTTGAAACAGGATTCTTTCAGCCCTGCACCAATCATCACTTCAGTGCGAGTGAATGATAAGTTATGGGCAGCAAAATGTAATCCCGATCTTATTCATGAGTTAAGGTTTAACCACACCCAGAATTTCCTGACCATCCAGTTTGCTGTAAATAATTTTTCAAAAGAAGCTAATAATATGTTCAGCTACCGTCTTAAAGGATTAAATGATGAATGGACCAGTGCAGCCGCGGGTAATATAGCTACTTTCACAAGCCTTCCTCCCGGCAATTATACTTTTGAATTAAGGTCAGCAAATAGTGATGGCGTCTGGAGCCCGCAAATCAAAGCCCTTTCTGTCACCATTTTGCCACCGTGGTGGCAAACGTGGTGGTTTATAGCACTGGCCCTGGTCGCCGTTGTTTCAGTGATTTCAGTTATTATAGCAGGAAGAATCAGGAACATCCGGCATGAATTGGTCATTAAACAACAAATGGCTGAGCTGGAGATAAAAGGTTTACATGCACAGATGAACCCTCATTTCATATTCAATTCACTTAATAGTATTAAAGAAATGATATTGGACGATCAGAAGCAAAATGCCAGCCGTTATCTCAGTAAGTTTGCCCGCTTAATTCGAACCAGTCTGGAACAATCCGGTAGATCTTTTATTACAGTTAAGCAATGTGTGGATCACCTGGAGCAATATTTAGAAATGGAAAAACTGCGGTTTGAAAGTTTTTCATATCAGATAAGTATTGATAAAAATCTTGACCCGGAAGAAACAGAAATAGCTCCCATGCTGGTGCAACCTCTTGTGGAAAATGCCATCTGGCATGGGCTTCGTAATAAAGAGGGAGAACGTCAGTTGTTGATTCGGTTTTTTAAAGACGAAAAACGAATAGTTTGTGAAGTAGAGGATAATGGTGTAGGGCTTCATCAGGCATTAAACAACAGTGCAGGTTCGCTGCAAAGCCACAATTCGTTCGGTATTAAGAATATACGCGAACGGTTAACAATACTAAATGAAAAATACCAGATGCGCTGTTCATTAAACATCCGGGATAAGATGGATCTGCAGAATCAGGAAGGTAGTGGTACTT
>JBQCIM010000078.1:0-63676 GCA_051953735.1 Ginsengibacter sp. | reverse complement strand
TGTAGAGGCGTTTTGGTTTTCTTCCAGCTGTTATTTTATAAGCAAGATTATTCGTACAAATGCTGCTGATTCTGCTCATATTTTATTTTTCACAAAACTGCCGTCTCTCTTTTGATTACTTTTGCTGCTTTCATAAATTAAATTATGTCATCAGAAAAAAAACAATTGAAAGGTTTTGGCTCAACTGCTATTCATGCGGGCCACGAAACCGAAGGAAATTATGCTCATTTAACACCAATTTATGCAAGCAGCACTTATGTTTTTGATAAAGCAGAACAGGGAATGCGTCGGTTCAGCGGTGATGAACCCGGCTATATCTACAGTCGCTGGGGAAATCCGAGCATGAAGGAACCTGAAGATAAAATTGCTGCTTTGGAAAGCTTTGGTTTAACAGAAAACGGGAAACCGTTGCAATTAAAAGCGCGCTTGCACGCAAGCGGAATGGCGGCAATCAGTACACTAATGTTGGGAAATCTAAAAAGCGGCGATAAAATTTTATCTCATTATTCGTTATACGGCGGCACACAGGAATTGATGAATCGCGTTCTTCCGGAATTAGGAATTGAAGCGATCATTGTGGACTTGCGGGATTTAAATAAAGCGGAAGAAGCGTTAAAACAACATCCGGAGATAAAAATGTTTTATCTTGAAACTCCTGCCAATCCTACGATTCAATGCGTAGATATTGACGCGCTTACTAAACTGGCAAAGCAAAAAGATCTGTTAGTGGCAGTCGATAATACTTTTGCAACGCCTTATTTGCAACAGCCTTTTAAGTATGGGGTTGATTATGTGGTTCATTCTACAACCAAATTTTTAAACGGGCATGGAACTGCCATTGGCGGCGCTTTGATTGGAAAAGATATTGAGAGAATGAACACAAGAATGGAAAAAGTGCATCGTTTGCTCGGCGGAAACAGCAATTCTTTTGATGCTTTTTTATTGACACAGGGAATGAAAACGCTGGAAATAAGAATGGAAAAACATTGTGCCAATGCAATGAAAGTTGCGCAGTTTCTTGAAAAAAATTCTGCTATCAGCAAAGTAAATTACTTGGGATTGCCTTCTCATCCTGATCATGAAACGGCTAAAAAACAAATGCGCCATCCTGGTCCAATGTTAAGTTTTGAAATGAAAGGTGGACTGGAAGCAGGAAAAAAAATCATTGATAAATTACAAATGTGTGTTCGTGCCGTTTCTCTCGGTACAACCGATACTTTGTTATCACATCCGGCTTCCATGACGCATTATGGCGTTCCAAAAGCTGACCGGGAAAAATATGGGATCACGGATGGTTTGATCAGAATGAGTGTAGGAATTGAAGATGTGGAAGATATTTTGAGTGATCTGGAACAAGCAGCATTATAATAATTTAATCATTCAACAATAATTCAATAATTAAATAATTAAATCATTCCAAATTGTCTGAAATAATTATCCGAAGAGCGGAAAAAGAAGATTGCAAAGCAATGATGCAACTTGTTCATGAACTGGCCTTCTATGAAAAAGCTCCACAAGAAGTTACGGTTGATTTTGATCATTTTGTAGAAGGTGGTTTTGGTGAAAAGCCGGTGTGGTGGGCGTTTGTAGCTGAAGTGGAAGGAAAGGTGGTTGGATTTGCATTGTACTATATTCGCTATTCCACCTGGAAAGGGCAAAGATTATATCTTGAAGACATTTTGGTGAATGAACCGTGGCGTGGAAAAGGAATTGGCAAATTATTATTTGATGAATTAATAAAAGAAGCGAAAGAAAAGAAATTCAATGGAATAGTTTGGCAGGTTTTGGAATGGAATGCGCCGGCGATCAACTTTTACAAGAAATATGAAGGCGTAAATTTTGATAATGAATGGGTGAATTGCAGTTTAAAGGTGTAGCCACAGATTTCCACAGATTTCACGGATTAAACAAAGAAGAAAAAATAGCAGAATTAGAAATAGAATTATTTCTTCGTTTACTGCAATTAATTAATAAAATCCGTATCAAATTAATTCGTAAAAGTTCGTGCAATTAGTGGTGAAAAAAAATAAAAAAATTATGGCAGAAAAAATTTCGATGGGGAAAAATGGAAAGCTGGATGTTCCTGATCAACCAACAATTCCGTTTATTGAAGGTGATGGAATAGGTCCTGATATTTGGAAAGCAAGTGTTCGTGTTTTTGATGCGGCAGTCGAAAGAGCCTATTCAGGAAAAAAGAAAATTAACTGGATGAAAGTGTTGGCAGGTGAAGAAGCTTTTAGAAAAACAGGTGAATGGATGCCACAATCGACGATGGATGCTTTCAGGGAATATTTGATTGCAATCAAAGGCCCGCTTACAACTCCGGTTGGTGGCGGAATCCGGAGTTTGAATGTGATGTTGCGCCAGGATCTTGATTTGTATGTCTGCCTTAGGCCAATAAGATATTTTGAAGGAGTTCCTTCGCCGATGTGGCAGCCCGAAAAGGTAAACATGGTTATTTTCAGAGAAAATACAGAAGATATTTATGCAGGAATTGAATACATGGAAGGAACGCCTGAAGCGAAAAAAATGCTCAATTTTCTGCAAAACGAATTGCGCGTAAAAAAGATCCATTTTCCTGAAACAACTTCTTTCGGAATAAAAGTAGTAAGTAAAGAAGGTTCTGAAAGATTGATCCGTGCTGCCATTGAATATGCAATTGCTAATAAATTGCCTTCCGTTACTTTGGTACACAAAGGAAATATTATGAAGTTCACAGAAGGCGCTTTTAAAAACTGGGGTTATGAATTGGCCGGGCGCGAATTTCCTAATAATGTTTATACCTGGAATCAATGGGAGCAAACCAAAAAGGAACGCGGCGAAGCGGTTGCCAATGAAGAAATGCGAATTGCGGCAGTGGGCGGAAAAGTAATTATAAAAGATGCGATTGCAGATAACTTTTTGCAACAAGCATTACTGGCGCCACAGGATTATTCCATTATCGCCACCTTGAATCTGAACGGCGATTATATCAGTGATGCATTGGCAGCCCAGGTCGGCGGCATTGGAATTGCTCCGGGAGCCAATATTAATTATGAAAAAGGAAATGCAGTGTTCGAAGCAACGCATGGAACAGCGCCAAGATTTGCTAATACAAACAGCATGAATCCTTCTTCCCTGATTCTCAGCGGAGTAATGATGTTTGAATATATGGGATGGCGCGATGCGGCAGAAATAATCACCAACGCGGTTGGAAAAACGATCAGAAATAAAACTGTTACGATAGATTTTTATAATCTTATGAAAGGAGGAACGTTGCTAACCACCAGCGAATTTGGGGATGAGATCATTAAGAATTTGTAAGATAATTTTGTGTGTATAGATTTAACTATATTTGTGTATAAAATAAAAAATTATGCGGACAAATATTGATATAGACGACGATTTAATGGAAAAAGCACTTAAATATTCTAAATTAAAAACAAAAAAAGAAATTATTAATGAAGCTCTCAATGAGTATGTAAAATACCAAATGAGGCTTAAAATATTATCATTACAAGGAAAAGTAAAATGGGTTGGAGATTTGGATAAAATGAGAAAGAATGGCTAATCTTATTGTTGATAGTTCTGTTTGGATTGATTTTTTTAATAAAAAAACTTCAGATAAAATTGAATTCTTAAAAGTTTTACTCCTAAAAACACCATGGGCTCCCCCGATAATTATTCTTCCTGTTATTATGCAGGAGATTTTACAGGGAATAGAAAACAACAAGTACTACAGTATAATGAAGGAAAATCTTCAAGGATTCGAATATCTGCACTATGACTCTTATGAATTTTCTATAAAAGCAGCAGAACTATATAGAAATTTGCGACAAAAAGGTGTCACCATAAGAAAGGCGAATGATTGCCTAATTGCTGCAATTTCTATTGAGCATAAAATACCACTTCTCCACGATGACAAAGATTTTGATAATATTGCAAAATACACCACACTAAAAATTTATAAACCTGAACAATGATAAAAATTAAAGTTGAAAACCCCGTAGTAGAAATTGACGGAGATGAGATGACCCGTGTAATCTGGAAAGTGATTAAAGATAAACTTATCCTTCCTTATGTGGATGTTGATATAAAATATTTTGATTTAGGAATTCAAAACCGTGATGCTACTGATGATAAAGTAACTGTTGAAGCAGCAAATGCAATCAAAAAATATGGCGTGGGAATTAAATGCGCCACGATCACCCCGGATGAAGCAAGAGTAAAGGAATTTGGTTTGAAACACATGTGGAAAAGTCCGAACGGAACTATCAGAAATATTTTGGATGGAACTGTTTTTCGTGAACCGATCGTGATACAAAATATCCCACGATTGGTTCCCAACTGGACAGCGCCAATCATCATCGGACGTCATGCTTTTGGCGATCAATATCGCGCCACAGACACCGTTATAAAAGGAAAAGGCAAATTGACAATGACCTTTACTCCCGAAGATGGCAGTGAAGCAACAACTTTTGATGTTTATGATTTTAAAGGAGATGGCGTCGCGCTTTGCATGTATAATGTGGATGAAAGTATCGAAGGTTTTGCAAGAAGTTGTTTCAATATGGCTTTGAGCAAAAAATGGCCGTTATATCTTTCTACAAAAAATACGATTCTAAAAAAATACGACGGACGTTTTAAAGATATTTTTCAAACAATTTTTGAAAATGAATTTAAAACGAAATTTCAGGAAGCAAATATCACTTACGAACATCGTTTGATAGATGACATGGTTGCCAGCGCCCTAAAATGGCATGGCAATTTTATCTGGGCTTGCAAAAATTATGATGGTGATGTACAAAGTGATACGCTTGCGCAAGGCTTTGGTTCACTGGGTTTGATGACATCAGTTTTGATCACTCCCGATGGAAAAACTTTGGAAGCAGAAGCGGCTCACGGAACCGTAACGAGGCATTTTCGGGAACATGAGAAGGGAAATCCTACCTCAACTAACCCCATTGCGTCCATTTTTGCATGGACAAGAGGGCTCGCTTTCAGAGGCAAACTTGATAATAATCAACAATTAATTGACTTTGCCAGTGCGTTGGAACAAGTGTGTGTGGAAACAGTAGAAAGTGGAAAAATGACAAAGGATCTTGCCGTGTGTATCAGTGGTAATAAGGTTTCCCACGGAAAAGACTATTTGTACACTGATGAATTTTTGCAGGCAATCAATGACAATCTTCAGAAAAAATTGAAAGAAATTAGCCAGTAGTTCTGAATTTCACACTTTATTTTTGATTTTCGGAACAAAGTTTGAGGCGCAGAAACGACGAAATTGCATTTGAACAACTTCTTATAGGCTTCTTTTTAAGTTGTTCGATGTTTATAATTTTTTATTGATGAAATTGAACGTTTAGAAAAACAAGGAATATCCGTATTTTTCCTCAATCATTGTTGATGATCAAAAGGATTTTAGCCAACTTGGCTGCCGCAAATTTTTTGCTATGCATCAATAACCGGTTCTTTTTTAAAATCAAAACTGTATTTTAGGGAAACCGGATCATCATTAAAAAATTCTAAGATGAAAGATGAGAGCTGAATGGAGATTTGGGCAATTAAATAAAATCTTCATCCTGCTTTATAGAATAATTATTAATGTGTAGAAGATTTCCTATATGGTAAAATGATTAAAAAACAAACAAAATTCACTGTTCAAATTCCTGTTTTTAAAAATCAGGTTAAATGTAAATAATGTCCAAAATTCTAGTCGTTGATGATGATATAGATATTTTATCCGTAATGGAAATTTTATTATCTATGAAAGGCTTTGATGTAGAGGTTACATCCAAAGGTGAAAATACCTTTTCTAAAATAGAAACATTTAAACCCGACCTTATTTTATTAGATGTGCTCATTTCCGGCCATGATGGAAGAACTATTTGCAAACAACTAAAAGCCAATCCTGATACAAGCAATATTCCTGTAATTATGTTCTCTGCGCATCCGGGAGCGGCTGCTACCATCGCAGATTATGGCGCTGATGATTTTATTGCCAAGCCTTTTGATGTAAATAACTTAATGAAAAAAATAAATACGCAACTCGGGATTACCACAGCATAATTTTTCCGAAATATTTTTTCTCTTCCAGTGAACAAAGAAATAGAATCAACTTTTATTTTATCTTTTTAAGAAATATTTTCCTTTAATATTTTTCGTGTATACATGGCTGTTTATCTTGAAAAATTACTTTCAAAATATTGCCACAGCCATTCTTTTGATTTGTTCTTATCTTTAATTTCATTATTCATTTTCTAAATTCTTTTTATGAAGATCGCTTTTCATGGTGCAGCGCGCACGGTTACTGGTTCTAAACATCTTCTAACACTTTCTAATGGCAAAAAATATTTACTGGATTGCGGCATGTACCAGGGAATGGGAAAAGAAACAGATGATTTGAATCGAGATTTTGGTTTTAATCCTGCTGATGTCGACTATATGATTCTTTCGCATGCACATATCGATCATTGCGGATTGATTCCTAAATTAGTTAAAGAGGGATATAATGGGAAGGTTTATGCAACCCCTGCAACAAAAGAACTTGCAACAATCTTAATGGCAGATAGTGCCGGCATTCAGGAAAATGATTTGAAATTCGTAAACAAAACCCGCGCCGCGCAGGGAAAGCCTTACATTTCTCCTTTATATGTCATGGAAGATGCGCAACGGGCTGCTGAGCATTTTATGACAGTTGATTATGGACAATGGTTAACGATAGATGAGAATGTGCAATTCATGTATCTTGATGCAGGCCACATCATTGGAAGCGCAACAGTTCATTTAAAAATCAATGAAAATGGCAAGGAAACTCATCTTACTTTTTCAGGAGATGTTGGAAGATACGGAGATATGATTTTAAAATCGCCACAGGAATTTCCGCAGGCAGATTATATCATAATGGAATCTACCTACGGAAACAAATTACACGAAGAAATTACAGGAACTGCAGATAAATTGCTGGATTGGATCACAAGAACATGTTTACAGAAAAAAGGAAAATTAATTATTCCTGCATTCAGTGTTGGCCGTACACAGGAATTACTTTATATGTTGAACCAATTGGAAAATGAAAATCGTTTGCCGGATCTCCCTTATTATGTGGACAGTCCTTTGAGTTTGGAAGCCACTGAAGTGGTTGAACATTTTCCGGAAGATTTTAACAACCGGGTACAAAAATTACTTCAGACCGATCATGATCCTTTTCAATTTAAAGGATTAAAATTTGTACAATCAGTTGAAGAGAGCAAATCATTGAATTATCGTACAGACCCAATGGTGATCATTTCTGCAAGCGGAATGGCAGAAGCCGGAAGAGTGAAACATCACATCAGCAATAATATTGAAAACAGTCGCAACTCTATTTTAATGACAGGATATTGCGAGCCAAATTCCCTCGGTGGAAGATTGAAAATGCATCCGAAAGAAGTAGGAATTTTTGGTCAGGTTCATGAAGTGCATGCCGAAATAGGTGAAATTCAAAGCATGAGCGCCCATGGCGATTACAATGATCTTTGTCAATGGCTCGCTTGTCAAAATCCAAAGGAAGTGAAGAAATTATTTTTGGTTCACGGAGATTATGATGTTCAGCTGGATTTTAAAAACCGGCTGATCAGTAAAGGATTTTCAGATGTAGAAATTCCTGCAAGACATACCGAAGTTGGATTAGACTAAAACAGTAAACAAACAAATAATTACGGTTTTGTTTCCGGATTTTTAAAAACGTTATCAACGATATTTACAGGTTGTTTTCTTTTATCTAATGCTTCCTGAATTTCGCTGGCAAGCAAACCGGTAGAACCTCCTACATGATTGATAAAAACTATATCAGGGTTATTAAAAGAAAAAAGCGAACGTAATTTTTTATCAGACTCACCTTCAATTTGATCTATCAACAAAACGATGTCATATTTTCTTTGATGAAAAAGTTCTATCGCTGTTTCATCATCTACTGTTGCTGTGCTTTCCCATTTTGGATTTTCATTCATGAAAGAAGAAAGTTTTTGTAACAAAAGTGCATCACGTCCAATCGCTAAAATCTGAATTTTTTCCATTGTAATTATTTTAAAGAGAAAGAAATACGTTTTTCAGAATACAAATATCATTCTAAAAAATCCGTCTATCATTATTTTAAATCACCACAATCTTTTTTTCTTATTTTTATTTTCTACCATTTTAATCTTTCTGAATTTATTATGAAAAAAACTTTATTGCTACTGCTTACGATAATTTGTTTGCAAAAACTAAATGCACAGGATTCAAGCCCATATTTTACATCCTATCCGACGCTTACTCCCGATGGACAAACACTTTTTTTTAGTTATGATGGTGATCTTTGGAAGGCATCTTCCAATGGCGGTACATCGATGCGGATAACTTCTATGGATGGAATTGCAACCAATCCCCGGGTGTCGCCTGATGGAAAATGGCTTGCATTCAGCAGTTCTCAGTTTGGTAACGATGATGTTTATGCCATGCCAATAAATGGTGGTGCTATCAAACGTTTGACCTTTCACAGCGGCAATGATAATGTGGAGTCATGGTCGTGGGATAGTAAATATATTTATTTTACCTCCAACCGCTACGACAGGATGGCAACTTATAAGGTAAATATCAATGGTGGCACACCTTTGCGCGTCTTTAGCAATGATAATTTTGATTACACTCACAATGCTTTTGAAGACCCAGTTACCGGTGAAATATTTTTTGATGATACGTTTGAAAGCTCGTTTTTCGCAAATCGTCTTGGCTATAAGGGACCATTTAATCCGGATATTCAATCGTACGATCCTGCAACAAAAAAATACAAACGCTATACAGACTGGAAAGGCAAAGACATGTGGGCAAGTGTTGATAAAAACGGAAATATTTATTTTGTTTCTGACGAAGCTAACGGCCAGTACAATTTGTACACTTTTGTAAATGGGAAAAAAACTCGGCTTACTAATTTTCCCACTTCTGTGATGCATCCCTTTGTAGATGCTGCTGGAGACAAGATTGTATTCGAAAAAGATTTTCAGTTATTTACTTATGAGATTGCTTCCAAACAGACCCAAAAAATTCCTTTGGAAGTTTTCAAAAATAATACTTTGTCTGCTTTGCAAACTTTGAACGTAAATGGAAACATAACTGATTTTGATCTTTCTGGTGACGGCAAAAAACTTGCATTTGTTTCAAGAGGAAAATTATTTGTATCAGACAGCAAAGGAAAATTTGTTCGTGAAATAAAAACAATGAACCATGAAAGAGTAAAAGAAGTTCATTGGTTAAAAGACAATACATCTTTATTATATGGCCAAACTTATAAAGGTTTTGAAAACCTTTTTACTAAAAATGTAGAAGGAGACGAGCCTGAAAAACAAATCACAGATGAAGCCAAAAACAGTCGTAGCCTGACTTTCAACAGAGATAGGACAAAAGCCGTTTATTTATGCGGAACCGATGAAGTGAAGATTCTTGATTTAAAAAACATGAAAAGCACATCAATCGTGAAGGATGAGATTTGGGGACTCGAAAATTCAACTCCTTATTTTTCTCCCGATGATAAATATGTAATGTATACTTCTCACAGAAATTTTGAACAGGATATTTTTCTTTACAGAATTGATGACAAACAGGTTTACAACATCACGAACACGGGAGTTTCTGAAACTAATCCTTTCTGGTCGCCTGATGGGAAATATATTTATTTTATTTCCGACAGAACACATCCTTCCTATCCGTATGGCGCACAAAATGAGAAAATTTACCGGATGCCACTTGAAAAAATGACCAAGCCATATCGCTCTGATATGTTTGATTCTTTGTTTGTAAAAAAGAAGGAAGAACCAAAAATCGACACAACAAAGAAAGAAACAAAAAAGAAAAATCTGGAGAAGCTGAAAGAAAAAAAAGACGCTGAAACAGCTTCCAGTACTGTATTGCTAAAGCCTGTTATCAAAATTGATTTCAATAATTTAATGGATCGCATTGAAAGAGTGGGGCCTGATTTCGGTGATCAATCGGATGTGTTTGTGATTAAAAACGATGAAAAAACTTTTGTGTTTTTTATCTCTAATCATGAGAATGGAAAGCAGTCTTTATGGAAATTAACTTTAGAACCTTTTGAAAAAACGAAGACAGAAAAAATAAAAGATGCCAACGGAAGCGATCTTGAAATCAAAGGTTATAAAGATCATTATTATTCGTTGAACAACGGAAACATCAGCAAGCTTGCGATTGATAATAACTCACTGGATAAAGTAGATATTGATTTTCCATTTACCATTAACCTGAATGATGAATTCAATCAAATGTTTTATGAAGCGTGGGCTGATCTGCAGGAAAATTATTACAATAAAAATTTTAATGGCGTAGATTGGAAATCAATCAGAGATCGTTATGCATCTTATTTGCCGCAGCTTCAAACAAGAAATGATTTTCGTATTTTATTAAATGATATGATGGGCGAATTAAATTCTTCTCATTATGGATTTTCTACTTATGGTTCTGATGAAAAAACTTTTTATAAAACGGTAACAGCAGCACCAGGACTGATGTTCAGCAGAACGAAACCATACATTGTAGATCATATTATTAAAGATGGTTGTGCAGATGTTTCTGATGTTGATATCAAAAAAGGCGATGAACTGATCAGTGTAGATGGAGTAAAAGTTGATACTTCACAGAATCGAAATTTTTATTTCATGCGTTCACAAATGCCGGATGAAATGATACTTGGTTTGAAACGGGGGTCAAAGATTTTTGATGTAAAAATTCATCCTTCTACACCAAATGAAATGCAGCGCCATTTGTATGATGAATGGATCGAAGCCAACAGAAAACGTGTTGATGAATTAAGCAATCAACAAATTGGTTATGTTTATATGAAAGACATGAGCGATGATGCACTTCATGAGTTTGAATTAAAAATGGTTTCAGATTCTATTGACCAAAGGAAGGCATTGATACTGGATCTGCGCTACAATACTGGTGGAAACGTGCATGACAAAGTCTTGCAATTTTTATCCCAACGCCCTTATTTGCAATGGAAATACAGGGATGGAAAAATGAGTCCACAACCTGATTTTGCTCCGGCCGTAAAGCCAATTATCCTGCTGGTAAATGAACAAACTTTGAGCGATGGAGAAATGACTGCTGCGGGATTTAAGCAACTGAAACTGGGAAAAATAATTGGAACAGATACTTATCATTGGATCATTTTTACCAGCGGAATGTCTTTGGTAGATGGCTCTACAGTAAGATTGCCATCGTGGGGATGTTACACTTTGGATGGAACCAATCTTGAGCAAAATGGAGTATCACCGGATATTTATGTAAAAAATACTTTTGAGGACAGGATAAATCATCGAGACCCACAAATAGAAAAAGCAGTGGAAGAAATTATGAAAGAATTGAAATAAAAACAAATCGCTCAAGTTTAGAAATGCCACTCAGAATCTTTAATTTTTGGAGTGGCATTTTTTATTTGAATAAAAAACCATTTAACTTTCTTTAAAAATATTTCTATGAAAAAGGAATACAAGTTCTTATACCTTTTTGCGCTCATAAAATTTATTCTTCCTTTTATTTTACAAAACAGTTATTATCAGCCGCAGCGTGACGAATTTTTGTATTTAGCCGAAGCGCATCATCTTGCCTGGGGCTATATGGAAGTGCCGCCGTTGCTTTCGGTTTTTGGGTGGTTTACCAATTTATTTGGAGTAAGCACGTTCTGGTTAAAATTCTGGCCGTCTTTGTTTGGCGCGCTTACTTATCTTATTGTTGGCAGAATCATTCTTTCTTTCGGAGGAAAGGTTTTTGCATTATTTCTTGGTTTACTGGCGTTCATTTTTAGCGCTTATCTGAGGGTGCATTTTTTATTTCAACCAAATTTCCTGGAAATATTTTTCTGGACGATGATTGCTTTCAGTATTCTTCGGTTTATACAAACGGAGAAAAATGGTTATCTCTATTTGTTCGGTCTCAGCGCGGGATTAGGCATGCTTAGTAAATATTCTGTAGCATTTTTTATCATCAGTATTTTGGTAGCGCTGTTGATCACAAGAAACCGGAAAATATTTTTAAACAAGCTTTTATATCTTGCTTCGCTTATTGGTTTTTTAATTTTTCTTCCCAATCTTTTGTGGCAATTCCGCTATCATTTTCCGGTGATCGAACACATGCATGAATTACACCAGTTTCAATTGCAATACGTAAGCCCTGTTGGTTTTTTGACAGATCAGCTCCTGATGAATTTGCCCGTGGTTTTTATCTGGATCGCTGGTTTGTATTTTGTTGTTTTTAAAGAACACGGAAAATACCGGGTTTTTGGATGGGCATATTTATTAGTGATTTTGATTTTGCTCTATTTCCAGGGGAAAAATTATTATTCACTTGGTGTTTATCCGGTCTTGTTTGCCTTTGGCGCGATTCACCTGGAACGGTTTGCTGTAAAGCATTCTAAGGTTTGGAAATTTGTTTTTATCGTCATTCCTTTGGCATTAGGCATTCCTTTGGTGCCTTTGTATTTACCCATTTATAAACCGGAAAAATTAGCAGCTTATTATAAAGCAAAACACATTGAAAAAACTGGTTTTTTGAAATGGGAAGATCTTCAGGATCATCCATTACCACAAGATTTTGGAGATATGCTTGGCTGGAAAGAAATGACTGAAAAAACTGCCAAAGCTTATTCAACGTTGAGCGACGAAGAAAAAAAGAACACTTTTATTTTCGCAGATAATTATGGTGAAGCCGGAGCGATCAATTATTATGGAAAAAGATATAATCTTCCAACCGTTCACAGTGATAACGCCAGCTTTTTATATTGGCTTCCTGATAGCGTGCATATTGATAATTTACTTTTGATTACGGATGATCAACAGGAAATGCAGCACGACTTTCTAAAAGATTTTTCTTCCGTTATTTTATCAGATAGTATCACCCATCCTTATGCAAGAGAATATGGTTCGCTTATCATTATTTTGAAGGGAGCAAATGAAAAATTCAACCAAATGTTTAAGGAGAAAATAAAGAAGGATAAAGAAAGATTTATAAGATAAGAAGAAGCAACATAACGGTAATGATTATACGAAAATCGTCCTTGCTTTACTCTATTCATTTTACAGGTTGATCTACTTTCCCTCATACAAACTATCGAAGCCTGTTACTTTCTTTGATCAGTTTAGAATCATGATAAATTCCTTTTGCAGCCAAAATTAAAAACACGATGATCAAAATGTGAAGTATTGACCAGATGTTGAAATTGCCCTGCGAATATTTTTGTGTTTCGCGGATGTATAAAAAAACGATTAGGCATTCAACAATGATCGCGGCGATAATAATTCTTATTTGAATACTACGATGTTTAAATAAAAAAATGTTGATGATAATGCCGGTTCCAAGTGCGCTGGTAAGAATTAATATTAAAAAATTATCGGTAGCTCTTACCAAATGATAACCGGTATCGCTAACTAATCCCGAAACTGTGCCAGCACTATTCTCAAGAGCAAGAGTTCCTCCGTAAAAAGAAAATTTTATCGTAAGAAAAACAGCAATTGCCGCCAGGATCATCCATAAAGTTTGTACACGTTGTATCATGAGAAAAATTTGTAGTACGAAAGTAATTTGTCTGAATTAAAAAGCGGGTATTTTTATAAAAAAAAACTTCTATCCGCTATTTACTTTAGTAGTCTTAAAATCTTTTTTTCTCCCTTAATGTTTGTGATTTGTAAATACAAAATTTGATGTGGATCGTTCGCCAGATCAAAAGTCTGCAGACTGTTTCCTCCCGAATGAAACATTTCTTTTTTCAATAAAATTTGCCCTGCTGAATTAAAAATCTTTATAAAATATTTTCCTGCCTCCTGATGAATAAATTGAAGCATTATTTTTCTGTTCTCAGCTGGATTTTGATAAAGATGAATTCCGGCGAAGAGCTGTGGCATCGAGACTTTTACAATTTCGCTGTATTCTATTTTCCCTTCATTGTCAATTTTCACAAGGCGGTAATAATTATCTCCGTTCAAAGGTTGATCATGGAGATAATTGGATTCAAAATCAGTGGTACTTGCATTAACAGTTTTTATAGTAGAAAAATGAATTGCATCTGATGAATGTTCAATTTGTAATTGTCTAACATTATTGTCCTCAACTTGCCATTCTAAAAAAACGTTTACATTTTGTTGATGTGCATGCAATGTAAATACAGCGGGAGCTCTCTCTTCGGCCTTTCTTTTAAAAATTAAATAGAATCTTTCCGGCCTGGAAGATGCAGGATCAGCGTCAACAGAAAAAGCAATAATTGAAGTGTCGGTTAAATTAATTTGAGTTTCGTTTTTTAAATATTGATCAATTAAAAAGGCTTCAACTTCTGTTTCAAATTCCTCCGGTGTAAAAACAAACTTGTATTCCTGCCTGGATAAATTTTTAAGATGGTAAAAAATTGTATCAGTGATTTTTATGGTTTCCCTCGCTTCAATTGAAAGAATTTTTTCAACATTTTTTATCGAAAAATTTTCACCACCATTATTTATTTTTACAGCATCATTGCCATCCATTTTATTCGAAAACGTTTCGTCAAAAACCACAGCGTTTCCATCTGCCATCATTCCATTTTCAGAAAACAAATGAGCAAACAGCATTTGTCTTTTCGGTATTATTTCTTTGTTTACTAAGTGATTCCCGTCATCAACCATGCAATCTTCCGTAAAAGTAACTGAGCCTTCAATAGAAGTGGAATTGTAAACAAAAAACGCTTGTCCAGATTGAATATTCCGGTAATCGGAAGTGGTATTGTAATTCGCTGTATTGCCGGGAACGGCCCGATAATTAGTAACTGCAGAAATAGTTTGGTATCCTCCAAATCCATAAGTTCCATACAGAGTTGGGTCCCATGCGATGTAAGCAGCTCCGGTGTTTGTCCTATTGACTTTTGAAAAATCAATTGCTGTCGGATATGGGTTTCCAATCGATTGAAATTTTTCAGCAGCAACATTACTTTTTGGAGGAATGTAAGCACCTACGTAAATTTGTCCTCTTGTTCTTAAAACCGTTGGAGTTGCAGGTGAGTTTACATTTGTTGCAAGCCTGTCGCCGCGGACAAAAATCATATATCCTTTTTCATTTTCAAGATTGTTATTGGTATTAGAAACGCCAATCCAATTGTTGCTTACATTGTCATAATATTTCATCGAAGGAGCAGGAGAAAATTCATCGAAACCGCTGCTAATACTGCTTCCTGTGATCCATGTTCCATACCCTGTTGTTTTATTGCCTTTCTCCTGCCAGGTGTCAAAAATCGTTTCACCAAAAGCCGGAATAGCAATCAGTTGCCATGATTTTTCATGGCCACCATTTTTCGTATTGGTATTAATATATCTTTCAACAATAAACCGTCCACTGAAATAATTAATTTTTGCATTCGTACCCAATTTAGACATATAAGCCGTTTGATTTTTATCACTTTTCAAACTAATGTCTGCATTGAGATTAACGACAGAATTATTATCCAGCAAAAGGCGTTTATAAACTGATAAACTATCATTGACATTCAATCCTGGCGAATTTTGATTGGTAAGATTATTAAAAACGACCTGGGGAGATGCAGACGAATAAGTTTGAATATTGTTCCCATTAAAAATAACTGTTCCATTGTTGTGAAGGAAAATCGCGCTACTGGTCTTTGAAAAATTTCCCTGAATGATCAGATTGTCCGAAGGAGCCGTTTTATTCCCTGTTCCGGAAACGACGAGGTTTTGATAGATCAATCCATCTGCATTCGTGACTGGCTGATCGCCGTTTCTTGTATAATCAATTGTACTGTTGGGTTCTAAAATTATTTTGGTAATATTTTGATGTACAGCCGAACTTTTTATTGGAGCCGAAGTAATCAGTGATCCGTTAAAACCCATATTGGTTCCGCATTTGAATGTTGCCCCATTTTCTATAACTACTGTTTGAGTTCCATCTCCGTTTCCAATAATAGTATTGTCATTGATTGAAAATACACCGCCATTTTTTACGGTAAAAAAACCATTTGAATTCAAACCAATATTTCCTTCCGACATTAAAACATTGTTTCCGGTCACTTCAATGTTTTGATAATTTCTGCTGCGGATGGTTTCAGACGTCAGATTCGATCCTTTGAATTCAATCACGCCGCCTGAAAGATTGTAACTGCCGCTCATTTTTGGATTGGGACCATAAGTATCAACTATGAGCCTGCTATTACCTGTCATAACAAGATTTGTCGGAATAATTTCATCGCCAATATTTTGCCCTGAACAATCGAAGATCGCATTGTCTTTAATGGTAACAGTTCCAGTTGGAATAAAAGGCCCCAAAGGTTTTTTTGTTCCGTTCCCCGAAATTATTAAATTGAAAAAATCTTTTCTTGCATTTAAATTTTGATCTCCATCTGCATACAATTCTACGGTTGAACCAGAGTTTAAAATGACAGTGCCGGAAACTATAGAAGACTTACTTCCTGAAAAGCCACCTGTATTAGCAGTTTTGAAAGTTCCATTCAAAATAACTGTGCCGTTGGCGTTTCCAACGCCAAAGCCGGTAACATCTAACGTTCCATTAATGGTGAATACATTTCCTGCAATGTTATTATTAACATTCAGTCCTGATATTGTTATATAAGCACCAGTTGGAATGAGTGTGGCGGGCGATAAATTCATTCCATAGGTTGATAATATTATTTGCAAGTCTCCATCCAAAACAGCGTTGGGCGCTACGAGATTCAATTTGCCTCCTGACTGTGTAATAGTGCCATTTCCGCGGATACCATTCCTAAAAAATTTCTGACCGGTTCCTGCAAGGTTCAAAGTAGTATTTACTTCTAAAAGTCCGTTTACTGTAAACACACTGGAAGAGCCCGAACCGGGAGTTCCGGCAGTTTTTAAAACGCTGAATACGGGTATTTCTGTTGAAGTTGCGTTTGGAAAATAAGTTAAACCAGGAGCACTGAAAGCAGCATTGTTATTATATTCAAACACTGCTCCGTCGTTCCATTTATTTAGAGTGGATGTAGCAAAACTTTCATATCCTTTTCCAATAAGAGTTACTCCATCACCGAGCGCAATTTTTCCGTTTGAAGCAATATTGATAGATGCATTAGAAGAGGGGATTACAGAAGTTGCATAATCAGAAGAACTGGTTATTTTTAAAATTCCATTCGGTAGAATATTAATGTCATCTCCCTCGCCATCATTGATGTTTAATATTCCCCCGGTTTTTAAATCCAATGCTCCCGCAATTGTTGTTTGGTCAATAGAAACAGGAGAAGTAATTGTTACCGTATGCCCATTTTGAATCAGAATTGTTTCCATATCTTTTGATGGAATGGAGCTAGACGAATTCCAATTTGAACCATCGTAAGAAGTTTCCCAGGTTGAAGATTGCGACCAATCGCCGCTTTGACGACTACGAATATATGTTTTCAGGGGAGTAGCTGAAACGTTTAAAGACAAATCATCTATGCGCCACACTGCTGTATTTTTACTTGCTCCCACACCATTAAATCCATAGATCCTTACAGTAATTGAACTAAAACTAGAAACAGAAAGACTTGAAAATGGATATAAATACCATTTGCTATCAGCAGGAAAAACACCTCCTACAATCTCTGAATTGTAAGAATCAAGAGAAGTTCTTATAGAATAAGCTTGTGGACCTGTCCCTGTTGATCTGGATCCAAACTTTACAGAATTAATTACTATTGAATAACCGGCATCAGGAGTTAATGTAAATTCGAAGTAAGTGTTTGTAGAGGCATTAAATGGTTGTGAGATTGCAGCAGCAGCGACATTAAAATTTCCTGATGCATTTGAATATCCTGATGATGCAGATGTGATGCTTAATAAAGCAGTGATTCCATTATTATTTCCCTGAATCAAATTACCAGCAGTTACATTCGCTGTAGTCACGACAGGAAGATCACTTCCATTGGTTCCCTGATCAAAATCCCAGGTAATAACCTGCGCCCATCCAACGTTTGCAACGAAGCACAATTTTGTCGCAAATACTATTTTCCGATAACTACTGAATTTTTTTTTGAAACAAAACGCGTGCAGAAAGCCACTGGGCTTCAAAGTTCTTTCCATGCCAAACTGATTTTTGATTAAAAAAATGATGAAAAGTATTGGTATTTTAGCAGCCTTCGTGTGGTACGTGATTGTGTTTTTACGGGATAGAACAAATACAATTATAAGACTTTCTTCTAATAAAAGTATTAGTTTTCGAACTTTATTTTTTTGTTGGGATAAAAAATTTTAATCTGCCGTTTCATATCGAAAAATTACAAATTGCATTTATTTCTTTGCTTACTATTTCTATAAGTCATTCAAAAACTGAGACCTGATATAATCTACCACAGCAGGAAGGCTTTGAGTTTCTTCAAAAACTTTTAACTGCCTGTCGGCGCCGGTTCCCTGTTCGAGAATTTTATGAACGTATCCAATAGTATTTTTTATTCCCAATGGACTTGCTACATCATCAATAAAATCAAGCAATTCGTAAATCAGCACTCGTGTGTTTACTTCGGTTTCTTTTCCAAAATCGATCATGCTTCCTTCAATGCCATAGCGGCTTGCCCGCCATTTGTTTTCATTAATAAGCATTCTTGGATAGATGATAAAATTCAGATTTTGGGTACGTAATTTATAAAGCTTCGCGCAGATTCCCTGGAACAATGCGGCAATCGTAATCGTTTCCTGGACAGTCATTGGAACATCGCAAATTCTGAATTCAACGGTATTGAAAAAAGGATGAACGCGAAGGTCCCACCATATCTTTTTTGCATTGTCGATACAATTCGTCTTTACCAGTAGCTTCACATAATTATCATACGTTTCAATGCTGTCAAAAAAATCCGGAATGCCGGTGCGTGGAAATTTATCAAAAATCTTTGTGCGATAAGATTTATAACCTGTTATCCTTCCTTCCCAAAAAGGAGAATTGGTGCTTAATGCAAAAATGTGTGGTAAAAAATATCGTGCAGAATTAGCAATATGAATCGCCATCTGCCGGTTTTCCATTCCTATGTGAACATGTAAACCAAAGATCAGATTGCTTCTTGCAGCCTCCTGCAATTCTTTTACAATATCGCTGTAACGCGCGTGATCAGTGATCAATTGCTTTTCCCAATGGCTGAATGGATGTGTTCCGGAGGCACCAACTGCAAGGCCAAGATCGCCTGCAATATTGCTGATCGTTTTCCTCAGATTAGCCACATCAACATAAGCATCATCAATATCCTGGCAAACATCAGTGCCAACTTCAACGACTGCCTGGTGCATTTCTGCTTTTACTTTGTCCTTAATTAATTTTTCTCCTTCCTGAACGATCTTTTGTTCATGGCTTTTTAGTTCACGGGTTTCCGGATCAATCACCATATATTCTTCTTCAATTCCAATAGTAAAACGCTTGTAAGAAATGGCAGCCATTTAGTTTTTTAGTTTTTAGCTTTTAGTTTTTAGTTCTACCAGATTTTCAAATTTTCTCATTCTCCACACTTCTTTTTATAAATTCTCCCCATGTAAGATTGTCTTTTCCCTCTTTGTGATCCTGCGCTTTTTCGATCGCAAAGTTAGCAGCAGTTTCTACAACCCAATCAAAATTTTCCTGTCCTACACTGGCAAGATCTGCATCAGGAGCGGGATTGCAAAAGTCAATCGCATAAGGCACTTCATCACGTATTGCTAACTCAACTGTGTTGAAATCATAACCAAGATATTTGCAGATCTTCAACACAATATCAGTCATTAATTCCACTCTTTTTTTATCCGGTTTGAAGTCAGCAGCATAGCGAAGATGATGTGGATTGCGAGGCTCATACGGCATGATATGAACATCTTTGCCGCCGATGCAATAACAGCGATAATATTCATCAAAAACGATTTCTTCCTGCAGCAACATTACCAGCTCGCCGGTTTCGCCATGCTTGGTAAAAAAATCATCAATGCCGGTAACTTTATAAACACTTTTCCAGCCGCCTCCTGCATGAGGTTTCATGTATGCGGGAAAACCAATATAATTAAAAATACTTTCCCAGTCCAAAGGATAAGCAAGATTGGAAAATGATTGATCAGAAGTTTCTGCCGGCATTGAACTAGAAGGAATAAGAACAGTTTTAGGAACCGGTACATCAATTTTTGTAGCCAGACAATTATTAAAAAACTTTTCATCAGCGCTCCACCAAAATGGATTGTTGATGACGGCGGTTCCGCAAAGAGCAGCATTTTTCAGATACGCACGATAAAAAGGAACATCCTGTGAAATTCGGTCCAGTATTACGTCATAGCCGGTGCTTTCACCCTGGATCACTTTATCAATTCGAACCGGTTCGGCCGTGATTCCATCTATTTTTTTGTCATTAATTCTGTCAATAAAAGCTTCCGGAAAACTTCTTTCCTGGCCAAATAAAATTCCGATTTTTTTCATGGTCTCTTTTTTTTCTGATAAATGCTCTTCAGGCACATTGAAAGTACATTCAATTGCTAATATACTCAATTTTAATTCCTGCTAAAGTGAAAAAGAGATGGTTGTGTTTAATAAAATAAGAACAGCATTCAGGCATAAAAATTCTTTGCCTTGATAAAAGAAGGCTCCAAAAAGGTTTATTAAAAAGGAGGAATTATTCCCTGTTCACTAATTTAAAAAACCGGCTTTCTTTTCCTCCGGCTGTTTCGTCCTGGTAAAGGAAGGCCAGTTTGCGGTCCTGAAAAATATCATACCATTCATCCCACGATATATCTTCCAGTGTTTTCTCACCCGAATATCCGGGGAAATCAATCCTGATAATTCCATCATCTTTTCCGCCTACGCCTTTTACTTTGGTGGGTTTGCCATCCCGTTCTTCGGCCCATTTCTTAATTACTTTTAAATCCGTTGTGGTCTTTGATGCTGACATAAGTTTTTTTTTAAAGTTTATCAAACTCTATGCTAAAAAATTCCTTTGAATTTTAAAAAATAAAATTTTCTTTTTCCATTATTTATCAGCGTTTCAGCATCTTTTTATTTGGCATAATATTTTATCTATTCGAAAAAAAATAAAATGAAAGTTGGAAATGTGCTTCTTGCTGCTACGGTTGGAACTACCGCGATGACGTTGTTTAGTTATGTGGTCTCAAGGAAAAAAAATAAAGATTTCAGAGAGCCAAGATTGTTGGGAAAAATGGTTTATCGCGCCATTCCTGAAATAAAAAAAGAAGATGCAAAATTTACCGGCTGGATTTTGCATTGCTCGACAGGTTTAGCTTTCACTATCGTCTATAAAATGCTTTTAGAAAAAACGAAACTAAAATCAAATGTTCCGGATGGAATTGTTTTAGGATTTGTAAATGGAGTTGTGGCTGTTGCAATCTGGAAAGCTGTTTTTAGTTTGCATTCTGACCCTCCGCAGATCCAATTCAAAGATTTTTATGGTCATTTAATTTTAGCCCATGTTGTTTTCGCCACTTCTGATCTCTGTGTGTTAGAGAAACACGACAGTGAATAAACAAATAGTCGATCTTTTATTTTTCGTATAGCCATCACTGTTATGCAACGATTTTTTATTTCTAAAAATGTTAATTTTTGAAATACTTGTTTTGCAATTTTTATAATTGCTTCTTTTATTCCTTTACTTTTATCGCCAAAAAAATTTTATTGAATGATGAAACGATTTACTTCTTTATGCTTCAGTCTTTTGGCTGTTATGTTTTTTTCGAACAGCATTTTTGCACAGGATTCTTCGATTTACAACAAGAACCAGGTTTTTGATCCAACCTTTATGACCCACGATGGCACCGAATTTCGCAGCGCTAATGGCGCACCAGGACCGAAGTATTGGCAAAACAGCGCCAGTTATATTATTCACGCAACGCTTGATGAAAAAGATACTACGCTGAAAGGTAATGTGGCAATTACTTACACCAACAACAGCCCGGATGAATTGAAATATTTATGGCTGCAATTAGATCAGAATCTTTTTAATCCGGATTCCCGCGGTGCGGCAACCACGCCGGTTACAGGCGATCGCTTTGATGTAAAAGGTTATACAAAAGGCGGTTATCATATTGAATCTGCTTCAGTAAATTATAAAGGAAAGACTTATAAAATTGATCCTGTAATTACCGACACAAGAATGCAATTACGTTTGCCCTTCACCGTTAAAGGAAACGGCGACAAGATTGATATTAAAGTGAAATATTTTTTCTCTATTCCTGAATACGGCGCCGATCGGATGGGAAGATTGTACACAAAAAATGGTGTGATTTACCAGCTTGCTCAATGGTATCCAAGGATGTGTGTTTTTGATGCAGTGAATGGCTGGAACACTTTGCCGTATATGGGTTTGGGAGAATTTTATTGTGAGTATGGAAACTTTGATTATTATGTTACCGTTCCTGCAGACATGATCGTTGCCGGATCAGGTGATCTTCAAAATCCGGAACAGGTTTTAACCCCAACCGAAATAAAAAGACTCAACGAAGCTCGTAAAAGCGACAGTACGGTTTTTATTGTAAAAGAAAATGAAGTTGGACAAAATTCAACAAGGCCAACACAAAATTCAACGCTTACATGGCATTTTAAAATGCACAATTCACGCGACGTTTCATGGACTGCCTCAAAAGCATTTATCTGGGACGCTGCAAGAATTAATTTTCCGTCAGGAAGAAAAGGAATTTCAATGTCAGTTTATCCTGTGGAAAGCCAGGGTTATAATGCATATGGAAGAGCGACACAATATTTAAAACAAAGCATTGAATTTTATTCAAAACATTATTTTGAATATCCGTGGAATTCAGCAGTGACAGTAGCTGGCGTGGCTTTGGGAATGGAATATCCCGGAATTATTTTTTGCAGTTACAAAATTAAAAATGGAAGTCTCTGGCATGATGTAACGCACGAAATCGGCCATAACTGGTTCCCGATGATTGTCGGTTCTAATGAAAGAGCATACATGTGGATGGATGAAGGAATGAATACTTTTATCAATGGATATTCTTCCAATTGGTTCAATCACGGCGAATATGGTGACACTACCAACAGAAGTATTTTGGGAATGGCAAGAGCGATGACGAGAGCTAAGGATCCTTTGATGACAGCGCCGGAATCAATGGGTTTGAGAGATTATGGACAATATTATTCTAAAACTGCTGTCGGTTTGAATATGCTTCGCAATTCAGTGATTGGTGCTGACAGATTTGATTATGCTTTTAAAACCTATATTGATCGTTGGGCATTTAAACATCCGCAGCCAAAAGATTTTTTCCGCACGATGAATGATGCAGCAGGAGAGGATCTGAACTGGTTTTGGAAAGAATGGTTTTATGAAACATGGAAACTGGATCAATCCATAAAAAGTGTAAAATATGTAAAAGATGATCCTGCAAATGGCGCATTGATCACTATTGAAAATTTGCAACAAATGGCGATGCCTGTAACGGTAAAAATAACTGAAGAAAATGGTAAAAGCCAGGAAGTAAAATTGCCGGTAAATATTTGGCAACGCGACAGTGAATGGACATTTAAATACAATTCGTCTTCTGCAATAAGCTCTGTTGTATTAGATCCAAATGATGAATTACCTGATGTAAATCGTAAAAATAATACGTGGGAATCTAATAAATAAAGAAAAAAAAATAATCTAAAGCCCGGAGAATTTTCCGGGCTTTTTGTTTTTAAAAATGTCTTTTAAGAGTGAACAAAGAAATAATGATGATTTTTATTTCAACCAAAATTCTTTCCATTTTCTTTTCAGAAAAAATATAATACAGGAGTGGTAAATAAAAGATAGTTTGAAAGACTAACTTCACACGATTAAAATTTCTGAAAGAATGCAATTAAAGGATTCTCTTTCCCTGGCTTTTCGCACTGTTAAAAGTAATAAACTTCGCACCGGCATTACAGTTGCGATCATTGCTTTTGGAATCATGGCGTTAATTGGAATTATTACCGCTATTGCATCTATGAACCAAAGCCTTTCAGAAAGCTTTGCTACAATGGGCGCTAACTCTTTCAGCATTCAATATCGCGATTTAATGATCAGAGTTGGAAATGGCGGACGGCAGGTAAAAAAAACCAGCACGAATGCTTTGAAAGCAAAAAAATCGAATGAGCGAAAAATAATTACTTACCAGGAAGCAAAACTTTTTAAAGAACGATATAAATTTCCAAGCCGCGTCAGCATTGCAATTGATGGACCGCAGAGTATCATCGTAATGAATGATGAAGTAAAAACCAATCCGAATATTTCAATGACCGGCGGGGATGAAAATTATCTGATCCTGAATGGATATTCATTGGCAGGCGGAAGAGATTTTAATAAACTGGATGTTGAAAGCGGCAGAAGCATTTGCATTTTAGGAAACAGCGTTGCCAAAAAATTGTACGGTGACAATACATTGCGCGCTCTTGACCAGGTGATCAAAGCAGATGGCATCAAATACAGAGTGATTGGGGTTTTGAAAGACAAAGGCTCCAGCGCTTTTTTTAATGCGGATAATATTGTATTGACGACTTATAATAACATCCGTCGTCTTTTTCCAACGGATGGAAAGAGTTATCAAATTGGTGTGATGGTAAATGATATCACTCAAATGGATGCGGCCATTGCTGAAGCAAAAGGAACTTTCAGACCGATAAGAAAACTCGCTATTGACGAAGAAAATAATTTTTACATCGATAAAAGCGACAGTATTGCTGAAGTATTTAAAAGTAGTCTTGGCGCAATAACTACTGCTGCTGCATTTATTGGATTGATCACTTTAATTGGCGCTGCCATTGGTTTGATGAATATAATGCTGGTTGCTGTAAATGAACGTACACGTGAGATTGGATTGATAAAAGCGATCGGTGGCAAGAGCAAAAGTATTCGCGCCCAATTTCTTTTTGAATCTATTTTTATAAGCCTGATTGGTGCTGTGCTGGGAATTATTCTCGGTGTTATCGTTGGAAATGTGGTTGGAATATTTCTTCATACCGGCTTTGTAATTCCATGGGGATGGGTTGTTACAGGGATTGTCGTTTGCTCTGCTGTTGGTCTTTTCGCCGGTTTGTACCCTGCTGTGAAAGCAGCACGAATGGATCCTATTGTAGCGCTACGGTATGAGTGATCTGAAATTCATTTTCCCAGAAAAGTAGTTTTTAAAAAAGAAATTTTCCTTCGATTCTTTCTTCTAAAATTTCATTTGATTTATTGTTCGTCATTCAATTGTAAAATAAAGTAGCTGAATTATTTTTTAAAAAATTGGCAAAGCTTTAACCAACTTTCAAATATTTTATTAACTTGTGCCACTAAAATATTTTTAAAGGAAAAACAAAATTTAATTTTTTTTTTCGTTACACTTGCACAATCAAATTCTACAAAACAAAAATCAGTAAAACTTAAACATTTAAAAACTAAAACAACATGGCAGATTTAAAGACTCCTGCAAACGCTCCAGTAAACGCTACCACATCCGTGCAGGCAAAAAAGTCCAATAACATTATTTCTTTATTAGCACCTATTATATGTGTTATCGCCGGTTATATTATTTGGCGGTTTGTTATTGGTGCCGATAGCAATTTTACAAACCCTGATCCGGCAGGAGGATTCTGGCCTAAGCAGGAAGGACCAAAAGGTAGCTTCCCCAGAATGTACGAAGGAGGAATTATCGTGCCTATTCTTATTGGATGTTTTTTGATCGTGTTCACTTTCGTAATTGAAAGAGCATTAACTGTTTCTAAAGCAACCGGAAAAATTTCAAATGCAGAATTCATCAGAAAAGTTCAGTTTTTCCTTGCAGATAAAAAAGTAGACGCTGCAATTGCAGAATGTGATAAACAAAAAGGATCTGTAGGAAACGTAATGAAAGCAGGTTTGCGCAAATACAAACAAATGATCACTGATACTGAATTGGATACTGATCAAAAGGTGCTGGCGATTCAAAAAGAAATTGAAGAAGCTACAGCGCTTGAATTACCGATGCTTGAAAAAAATCTTGTATTCCTTTCTACATTGGCATCTGTTTCCACTTTGATCGGACTGTTGGGAACTGTTGTTGGTATGATCCGTGCGTTCGGCGCTTTAGGTGAATCTGGCGGTGGTGATGCTGCACGTACATTATCTATCGGTATTGCTGAAGCATTGTATAACACAGCATTAGGAATTGGTACATCTGCATTTGCAATTATTACTTACAACATTTTCACTACGAAAATTGATGCGATCACTTATGGTATTGATGAATCAGGGTTCACTTTAACACAAAGTTTTGCTTCTCTCTACAAATAATTTTGTGGAATTTTTGAAAGATTGAATCTAATTACTATTAAAACAAACAAATAATGGCAAGAGCAAAAATAAAACGCGGAAGCACCAGTGTGGATATGACGCCAATGTGTGATGTGGCCTTTCTTTTGTTAACCTTTTTCATCCTTGCAGCACAGTTTAAACCAACGGAAGCGGTTAATGTAACCCCTCCTAGTTCGGTTTCCAATAAAGTAGCACCTGAAAAGAATTTCATTAACGTAACGATTAGCAAAGATAACAGGGTGTTTCTCAACATGGATCCTGCGATTAAAGGGGATGTATTGGATGAATTAGGAAAAGAGACCAATATGAGCTTTTCAGCACAGGATAAACAAAATTTTATCAATTCTGATTTTGTTGGAGTTCCTTTCAACCAGTTAAAGCAATTTCTGGCACTTAAACCTGAACAGGTTAAATCAGAAGCTCCTTCTTTGCCCGGTATACCTGTTGACAGTACGAATAATCAATTAAAAACATGGATATCCGCTGCTATCAACGCAAGAATGGGGGAAAAATTGAATTTCCTGATCAAAGGTGATGACCAATCAAAATATCCAACTTTTAAAGCAGTTGTTGACGCTTTCAAAGCCAATGATCAGTACAAATACAATTTGGTTACGAATTCGAAGGCTGTGCCTGAAGGCAGTGAATTGTATAAAAAGAATCACGGACAACCGGAATAATAGGCGGTCAATAAATTATTAACACAAAAAAATTATCACTATGGCAGAAATGGAAGTAAAAGAGAGTAAGAAAAAAGGCCCGGGTGTCAAAAAAAGTAAAAAGCACTCTACCCGTGTTGACCTTACTCCTATGGTTGATCTTGGATTTTTGCTGATAACTTTCTTCATTTTTACAACTACAGTGCAGCAGCCAACAGCGATGAACCTAAATATGCCAAAGGATACCAAAGACCAAAAAAATGATATGAAGGTTAAGGAATCCGGTTCTCTTACGCTGATGCTTGGAAAAGGAAATGTCATTTACTATTATTATGGCAGTGATCCTACCACAATGCAAACGACTGGTTATAAAGATGTCAGGAATATTATCCTCAAAAAGAAGAAAACTACTCCTGCAGCAGATTTGTTCATTATTATAAAGCCTGATAAAGATGCCACTTATAAGAATGCAGTTGATATTCTGGATGAGATGGACATCAATGACATAGGCAAGTACGCGATGGTTGATCCAACGCCTGATGAATATGCATTAATTCAGAAAACTGAACAAGCAGGTGGAGTTAAATAATTTCACCTACATCAAAAAAAATTAAACATGGACGCTAAACAAATATTAAAATCAGACCTACTGGATATTCTTTTCGAGGGAAAGAATAAGGACTATGGTGCATATGATCTGCGAAAAACATACAATAAGCGGCTTACTAAAGCATTGATAGGCACCATAGCGCTGATTTTATTGGTATTAATTGCTTCAGCAATTGCCAATAAGCTAAAAAGGGATGAGTCTTTAAATCCGATTAAAGTCTCCGAAACAACATTGCAACAAATAAAACCGGAGGAACCGCCACCACCGCCACCTCCTCCACCACCAAAATTGCCACCACCACCACCGGTTGCGACAATTCAATTTACACCTCCTAAAGTGGTAAAAGATGAAGAAGTAATCAAACCACCACCAGAAATTAAGGAAGTGGAAAAAGCTAAAGTGGACGTAAAAACTGTAGAAGGAACAAAAGATCTTGGTATCATTGCTCCGCCTTCCAACGAAGTGGGAACACAGGTTGTAGCCGCTCCGCCCGAGAAGAAAGAAGATCCGGATAAAATTTTTACGAAAGTGGAAATTGACGCGCAGTTTCCCGGAGGACCAGCAGCTTGGCAACGTTACGTAACAAGAGCCATACAGGCACAATTGGACGAATTTACTGATGCTGATTTTGGAACCTGTGTAGTAAGATTTATCGTGGATAAAACAGGAAAAGTGAGTGATGTACAAGCTACTACAATGAAAGGAACCAAGCTTGCAGAAATTGCTGTAAATGCAATCAGAAATGGTCCAAACTGGACTCCTGCACAGCAGAACGGACGTTATGTAAATGCTTATCGTTTACAACCGGTAACTTTACAGAACCCTAATCAGTAGTACTTTTTTTAAGGACATAAATTTTCAAAACCGCCGATATTTCCCGGCGGTTTTTTTATTTTTCCAGTGAACAGATAAATAATGGTTTTTTTATTTTTCGAATAATTCATGTACAGATAAAAGAAGCCTTTAGCTGATCTATTAATTTTGCTTCTCCCCACAATCTTTCCCCTGATAGGTGATTCATGTGTGAAATTACTTCGGAACAAATTTCATCATTGATCTGCGTTTTATACAAGCGGATGTTTTGCTCTTTATTGATGCTGCAATTTTCCAAACCTTCAATTTGGTGGATCAACTGAACCTTTAATCTTCGTTCCAGGCTTTTTATTTCAGCTAAAATCTCTTCTTCTGTAATTCTGTTTGCATATGGAAGATCTTCGAAAAAAATAACCGGAATTTCACGATAAAGCTCGATAACCGCTTCTCTGCAAATCGTATGATCTACATGATTGCCAATTGCCAATGGGCAAAATAAAATCCCATAAATATTTTTTGATAAATAATTTTTGATGTCAGCAACCACTTCCCATTCGTCCGGTTCAAGAGGTTTATATTGAAAAATATATCCGTTTCTTAAAGGCGCATCGTGAAGATCAAGATTCATTATATCGATAGGAGTATTATAGCATTTATAAAATTCCTCGTCTTCTTTTTTGCGCAGCAAACTGATCTCACTAATATCTTTTGAAACATAAACGATTGTCCATTTGGTAACCGTAAAACAATTAATAATGCTCACAGGAATATGGCTGTTTACACATTGTGAAATAGTAAGAGCGAGGCAATAAGCCGCGTCATCAATATGAGGCGATAAAATATTAATTTTCATCGAATGAAATTTTCATATTCTCAAACCTTATAGATTGATAATTGCATAGGATTGCTGACAGGCGTTTTTTTAGAAATAATATAAGGCGGCACAACCAGGTAATGGATAGGATGGGTGATAAAACAATTAATGGCATCAGTCAACGTCTCTACCATGGTTTCGTTCTTTCCATTAAAGGAAGTGTTTGCAATAATTCCAACGCCGGTTTTCTCTTTGAATTTTTTAATTAGGTCATAAATAAAAGCATTGTCGTCTTTGCTTACAGTTTGGATTCTGGCACTGTGATCAACGTGTTCTATTGTCGGAAAATGGTCTTTGTATTTTTCTTTTAAAAAAGCCGTGAACAACATAAAAGGAGTTTTCTTTTCAAAATCAAAATATTCGTTTACGTCTTCTTCCAACACAAAAGGAGCAATGGGCCGAAACCATTCACGCCCTTTGATAAATGCATTGATCCAAAACTTATTGACGGCGTATCTTGTATCTGCTACAATACTTCTGTTGCCAAGCGCACGAGGCCCAAACTCGCTATGGCTTTGAAATATGCACAATATCTTCCCCCACAATAAGTGCTCAGCACATTCTTCAAGAATATTTTCCGGTTCATAAATACTTAGCTCCTCATAATTTTTGATGACATCTTTGATCTCTTCAATATTCACACATGGGCCGAGGTAATCCTGTTTCCATAAAAATTCATTTTGAATATTGTAACATTCCATTGCTCCAAAAATTGCGCAACCAACTGAATGCCGCCATCATGAGGTGCAGGCGGAATAAAGAGATCGTATCCCTGTTCCAATATTTTTGAATTCGCTACACAATTCAATGCACAACCACCTGCATAAAGAATGTTTTTTGTGCCGGTTGTTTCGCTGAGCCAATCAGCTATTTCTACCAAAGCCTTTTCAAAAACCTCTTGCCCTTTTGAAGCAAAATCTGCTTTTTCCTGGAAGGTTTTATTTTCGTCTTTGTATTCGTAATCAGTGTTTTTAAAAATTTTTTGCCATTCTTCAGGTATCATTACTTCGCCTTCATTCACAATCAAGTCAGGAAGATTTAATTTTGCAGGATTGCCATAAGCCGCGAGTCCCATTACTTTTCCTTCATTTCCTTCTCCTCTGAACAAACATTCTGTAAGCTTGTAATAAAAATTTCCAAGACCATGCGGCTTCTCCGGATTTCGGTCATGTAATTGTTTTTTAATGCACGTAACCTCATCGTCTTTGCAATAATAATAGGATGCTACTTCAAACAAATTTTTTTGTCCTTTCTTTCCAGGATAATCATAAGTAATATGCTCTGCCGGGCTTCCAACAGAATCAATGATCATCACAGCACAGGTATCAAATCCTGAAGCAGGCCATGCACTATACAAATGTGAAAGATGATGTGGAATCTCAATAATACGTGTATTTTCTTTTAGCGGAAATTCTTTTTTCAGTTCTTCATGATACTGCTCTTTTTTGATAATTTCATCATCAGCGCTCCAGCATTCGACAATGAGATCGTAAGGCCGGCTTACAGAAGGAATATGTTTTTTATACAAATTAATATCACCAAGTCTACCCCAATCATGCTTTCGTTTAGACAATCGTTCTTTATGAATTGACATAACATGATTGCGGCCTTCAAAAATTGAAATACTGCCATCCTGTGTTCTGTTGATGCCTAAGATTTGTGGTGAATTCATAAATTGGTAGCTGATGTTTTTTGTAGATTAAAAATGAGAGTTCTTAAAGTTGAAATCTCACAAATTGCATACCCTATTATGATCGGTGTGGTGAAAGAAAAAATGTTTCTCGGCAAAAAAGAAATTAATAATATTTCTTTGTTTACTGGTTTATGCGTGTAAGCATAACAGGTATGCACAAACGAAGATATTTCAATGTAAGAAGACGCGGATTTATTTGTTTGGTTACTGAAAATAATTTTAAAAACGTGACAGGTGTTCCACAGGTTCTAATAATTTTTTTGCTTCGTGTAGAATTGTAGAAGGAGCAGGGTACTCAAGAGCTTTATCCATCAGATGTTGGCTAACATAATTAACCACTTCGTTTTTACTTCGCAGATCTTCTTTTACAGAAAAAAATAAAACAGTGGAAGCAACCTGCCACGGTGTATGTTGAGGATTAGTAAGTGCATATAATACAATGACGGGTGTTTGCGCAGCTGCTGCAATGTGCGCCGTTCCTGTATTTACAGAGATCAGCAATGGGGATTCACTAATGACTGCCACCAGTTCTTCGACCGTGAAAATTCCTGCCATTGAGAATGACCTGTCGCCAATTCCACGTTGAATATTTTCACACATTTCTTTTTCACCTGCTGAACCGGTTATGATAATTTGATAATCCAATTCATTTCTCAATAATTTTCCGGTTTCTATCCAAAGTTTTTGCGGGTACTCTCTTTTTGTTTCGCTAACACCGGGATGCATGATCAACCAATTTTTCTGCACATCAATTCCTGCGTTCGTAATTTTTTTCAGTGCATCTTTTGTTGCTCTTTCTGAAAAATCAATTTTTATTTGTTGATCTTCTGTTGATGCATCAATTATTTTAACGAGGTTCAAATCTCGCTTTACCTGGTGCTGAATAAACGTATAAGGCTCTTTTTCAACCATCCAATCTGTAAGAAGATGATAAGGATTTTCCCTGCAATAGGAAAGCCTTTTGGGAATACCGGCCATGTAGGCTAACATTGCAGCTGGCAAAGGGTTCTGGCTGTAAACCGTGAAAATAACCGCACCGTCAAAATGTTCTTTTTTTAAACGTTCAATAAGTTCTGAAAATTCATTTTCATCTACCGGATGTTTTGTTTTTACCCATGGAAGATCTGCGACGATCGTTTCATCAATATCATGAATAAAAGGTGCGATCAAATTTCCCATTGCCGATGTAAGCAGCGTGATGCGACATTGAAAAGTTTCTTTCAATGCGCGTATTGCAGGTGATGACATCAAGAGATCGCCCATGTTGTCTGCACGAATACACAAAATATTTTTACAATCTTTCCAATTGCTCATCACATAAAAATTATGAAGGATTATGCAGAATGATGTCTGCCGCAGCTTTTAAATCGTTTACCATATAATGTGGCATGCGTTGTTTTTCCCATATCCATTCTGTTTCATTTCCATTATCAATCAAAATAGTTTTACAGTTTGATCTTTTTCCTGCTTCTACATCATTCAGAATATCACCAATCATCCAGGAATGTGAGAGATCAATATCAAGATCATGTGCTGCATTAAAGATCAATCCTGGCTTTGGTTTTCGGCAATCACAATGCTCTTTTTCATCATGCGGGCAATAATAAAATCCCTGCAGCATTACCCTGTTTTCAAAGAGAGATTCTTTTATCTTTTCTTCAACAGCTTTTAAATCTTGTTCCGTAAAATATCCTCTTGAAATGCCAGGTTGATTAGATACAACCACCAAATAATATCCTTTTTGCTGAAGCATATACAAACTTTCAAAAGCATGATCTTCAAATTTGATCAATTCAGGATTTACATTGTACGGCAAATCATGAATCAATGTGCCGTCTTTATCAATAAAAATTGCTTTATTCATTTACTGCCGGCAAATTGGTTGATAAATAAAATGGATCTAATAAATAACCGGCATTTTTTAAATTAAAATTGTCAATGCTAATGAGTCTTGAACGTCTTGCTTTGTATTGAGCTGTTATTATTTTTTCATACAATTGATGACAGGAAACCGCTACAGACTTCCATGTAAAATACTTATTGACTCTTTTCAATGCATTGTGATGCATTGTTGCTAACAATTTTTCATCCGCTATTAACGTCTCAATAGATTGTGCCAATGCTTTTGGCTGATGTGGCGGAACAAGAAATCCTGTTTTTCCTTCTTCCACTGTAAATTTTATCCCGCCTACATTTGAGCCGATTACAGGAGTGCCGCATGCCATCGCTTCAAGTGGTGTAATTCCAAAAGGTTCGTACCATGGCGTTGTAATAAATATATCTGCGGCAGCATAATAAAATTTGAGCGCCTCTCTTTGTTTTCTGCCGGTAAAAAAAACAGAGTGATCAACACCTTCTTCCTTTGCAATTTTTTGCAACCTGGCAAGTTCAGGACATAATGATGGATCGGGAGTATCATTTTCGCCACCAACAATTACTAAACGTACAGATTTTTCATGTCTTTTTATTTCACCCAAAGCCCGTATCACATTATCAACTCCTTTGCGTGGAACCATCCTTCCTAATTGTAAGATAATCTTTTCATCTTGCTTCAATTTTAAGATATTTCGCGCCTTCTTTTTATCAATTGGATAAAATTCTTTTGCGCTAAAACCACAAGGAACGATCGAAATATTTTCAGGCGGCGCATGATAAAGACGGATCATATCTTCTTTATCCTGTGGGCATTCAGCGATGATATGATCTGCATTGTTTAGAATATGACGTTCTATTTCTATTCGTTCCGGAGGAAACTGATCCATCTCTTTCTGATGGATTTTCCTTACAAGACCTAATGCGTGAAAAGTGACAACATATGGAATATTGAAAACTTTTTTTACCCGGGAGGCAACAAGCGCAGACATAAAAAAGTTTGCATGAAGCAATTCATAACATATTTCTTCCTTGCGAATAAAAGCGATCATGTTGTTCGCAAATTCTTCCATAAGGTACAGCAGCTTTTCTTTTGCTACAACCTTTTCTGGTCCTGCTTTTACATGTATTACCCTGATGCCCGGAAGCCAGTTAATAATTTCATCAATGTTGCTCTCTTTCCTTGTATAAATATCAACGTTGTATCCAAGCTTTACTAATTGTTTCGGAAGTTCGGCTACATAAACATTCTGCCCACCGCTATCTACTCCTCCAAGCGTCGCAAGCGGCGATGCGTGCTCACTGATAAATGCTATTCTCTTTTTCATAGTTTTCTTTTTTTGCAATTGCTGATTCAAAAATATTTTCCCATTCTTCTGTAAAACGATTGATATCAAAACGATCATCGGCATACTGTTTTCCTTTCCTTCCAATCTCCGAAGCCCATGGATGGTTAGAAAGAAGTAATTCCATTTTGTGGATCAGGTAATCCACATCAGTACTGATAAATCCGGTCTCATAATTTTTAATAACGGTAACATATTCTGTGGTAGCAAGTGCAACTACGGGCATTCCAAGCATCATTGCTTCGATGACCGCAAGTCCAAGACTGGTATATCTGATAGGGTTAAAGAAAAAACGATAGTGACTCAAAAACTGCGGAAGATCCTGATGTTTAATTTCTCCAAGACCTCCATATTCCTTCGTTCCCATTCCAACAAGATCAAGAGGAATTCTTTTGCTTACTTCAGAAAAAATATCAGCGCCTAATCTTCTGCCGCGCTGAAATAAATTGTTTACAACAACAACTCCTTTTTCCACATCTCCTTTGTAAATTACTTCCGGAATTATTGCTCCATGATCGATCACTTTTACATAACGGCTGCTTTGATTGTTCCACATCAGCTTATTAAAATTAGTGACATGTACAATGATTACGTCCGGATCATTTACAATATGTTTAGTGTCTGTGGGAGAGTGTTTAGGAGGATCATGCTCCAGATAAATTTTAGGCAAGCGCCTCTGCTTCTCTGTTAAAATCTGGTATTGATCTACCAGCCAGTTTTTATTTGATTGAAATAAAATACAATCAAATTGCAGATTCTTTACTTCTTCTGCGGGCACTTCTATTACATTATCTGCAAATGGGAAAGTATCGCCTTTCCCATAATATCCTTCTTGTTTTTCTTTCGTCACAGGTATATAGATCTGATAATTTCCCTGTGACAAATAATATAGATAACTGCCGTGAATATGCCATGTAAATACTGAGATCGGGTGTTTTAAATTTTTCATTATTTCCACTAATAGATTAACAAAACAAGGTTAGCACTGATGTATAGAAGATAAAAAATATGCCAACAAGAATCGCTTATAAGGAAAGAAAGGTTGTGAAATAAATAGTACTAAACTGAAATGCCGTGTAGAACTGTTTCTACATACTTCACTAAAAAAAATTCGAGTTGTGCATGCAAAAAAATCAGATATTTTTTAGAAGAAAATTTTCAAGCATTTTGAATATAAAATATAAGAGTAACACACAAAAATCAATGGTTATCATTTTGATGAACTGATAAAATTTTACTGCAAATTTTACTGCTTACCATTTTTATTTCCTGCTGAAAACAGTGTTGGTGCAGTATTTGAATTTTGTATTCATAATAAAACTTTCTTTCAAAAAGAAAAACAAACCCATGTATATCTTAGGAATTAACGCAGTATTTCATGATTCATCTGCTTGCATATTACAAGATGGAAAATTATTGGCAGCAGCAGAGGAAGAGCGTTTTACTCATATCAAACATGGCAAAAGACCAATTCCGTTTTCAACTTATCAATTGCCTTATCATGCAATAGATTATTGCCTGAGCATTGCAGGAATTCATTTGAAAGATGTTGATGCTATTGCCTATTCTTTTGATCCTAAAATTCTTTCTGAAAATTTAAGTGATCCTAAAATTTCAATTCCATTTTCGCCAATCAGAGAAAATGAAAGTGAAGAAGGACAATCAGAATGGGATCCATTGTTTTTGTCTTTTATTATCAATGCGCCACGTCAATTAGCAGATGGTTATCCTCATCATTTGCAAAAAAGATTTGAGGGCGCTAAAGCGTCTGTAGAAAAATGGCATTATGTTGAACATCATATTGCTCATGCTGCCAGCGCTTTTTTCCCATCACCTTTTTCTCATGCTGCCGTGCTAACCATAGATGGGAGAGGAGAAAAAACAACCACCAGTTATTACGTTGGCAGAGGAAAAGAACTGACGAAAATTTCAGAAGTTTTGATGCATCACTCTTTAGGCCTTTTGTATGAAGAAGTGACGAGCTACCTGGGTTTTTTGCATTCATCTGATGAATATAAAGTAATGGCACTTGCTTCTTATGGTAAGCCTGTTTATTTAAATGAATTCAGGTCGATGATTCATGTTGGTGAAAATGGAAAGTACACCATTAGTGATTTAAAACTCGAAGAGCGTTTTGGAAAAGCACGAAAAAAAGATGAGCCTTTCTTACCACACCATTTTGATATTGCTTATTCATTGCAAAAAGTTTTGGAAGAAACTGTATTGCAATTAGTCAATTGGTTCCAGAAAGAGACAGGAGAAGAAAATTTATGCATGGCAGGTGGTGTTGCATTGAATTGTGTGTTGAACGCAGTGATTCGTGACTATAGTAATTTCAAAAATATTTGGGTTCAGCCGGCATCGGGAGATGCCGGAACAGCGCTAGGAGCAGCGTTGTGGGTTGATACGCAATTAAGAAATGATCCGACTAAATCTTTTCAGATGGATCATTGTTATTGGGGTCCCGAATACTCTGATGAAGAAGTTGAAAAGTTTTTGAAATGGACAAAAGTGCCCTACAGAAAATTAGAAAATGTTGCTAAAGAAACCGCAGAGATTTTAGCACAGGATAAGATCATCGGTTGGTTTCAGGGCAGAATGGAATTTGGTCCTCGCGCTTTGGGAAGCAGGTCTATTCTTGCTTCACCGATCCATGCAGAAATGCAATCAAAATTGAATGAAATAAAAGATCGCGAAGATTTTCGTCCTGTAGCGCCGGTTGTTCTTGAAAGTGATGCTGGTGACTGGTTTGAGAATGCCGGCTCTTCTCCATTTATGTTGTTTGTCTATTGTGTGCAATCAGATAAAGCGGATAAAATTCCTGCCGTTCGACATGTGGATGGCACTGCAAGAATTCAAACAGTGAATGAAGATCAGCATCCTCAATATTATTCTTTATTAAAAGAATTTAAAAAATTAACCGGAGTGCCGGTGTTAGTAAATACATCGTTTAACACACGCGGCGAACCGATTGTTTGTACGCCACGTGATGCAATAGAATGTTTTTGGACGTCGCCTTTTGACGCTTTGGTAATTAATTCATTTTTATTAGAAAAAAATTAAAAAGAAAAAATTAGAATTTATTTATGGCAGTAAAAGTTTCAATAATTATTCCTACTTACAAACGTCCCGCTTTATTGAAAAGATGTGTTGAAGCTTTGATTTCACAAGATTTTCCAGAGGACGAGTTTGAAATTATCATTGTTACAGACGGACTTGATGAAGAGACAAATAATATGCTTTCAGAGTCAGGCTTAATGGACTTTTTCTCAAATATTTTTTGTTATTCACTCCCCTTTAAAAAAGGTCCTGCTGCTGCAAGGAATGCAGGCTGGCGGGTTGCAAAAGGACATTTAATTTTATTTACTGATGATGATTGTATTCCTTCCTACAACTGGATTAAAAATCTGTATAATGCTTTTGAGTTTTATGGACAATCAGCCATTGCGTTAACAGGAAAAATTGTAGTGCCATTATCCGCCGCACCTACCGATTTTGAATTAAACACCGCGAATCTTGAAACTGCAGAATTTGTTACTGCGAATTGTGCGTGCACCAAATCATCTCTTGAATTGGTAAATGGATTTGATGAAGCCTTTACAATGGCATGGCGCGAAGACAGTGATCTTGAATTTAAATTTTTGAAAGAAGATATCCCTATTAAAAAAATTGAAGAAGCCGTTGTAGTTCATCCGGCCCGAAAAGCGCCGTGGGGTGTAAGCCTGAAGGAGCAAAGAAAATCAATGTTCAATGCTTTGTTGTTTAAAAAGCATCCACAATTATATAAAGAGAAAATTGGATCTCCTGCTCTGCGCAATTATTATTTGATGATCATTTTGTTGCTGAGTGCTATTTCTGAATGGTATCAGGATCAAAGAATTATCGCAATCATCTGTTTTGCATCGTGGCTTTACCTGATGGTTTCTTTTATTTTAAAAAGATTATCGAATGCTTCTCTTTCCTTTAAACATGTTACAGAAATGGTCGCTACCTCGCTGTTGATTCCTTTTGTTTCTGTCTTCTGGAATTTGTATGGGGCTATTAAATTTAAAGCCTTGCGGTTATGATAACGGAACTGGGACATATTAAAAAGATCGCTGTTTTTCGTGCTTTACAATTGGGCGACATGCTTTGCGCAATTCCCGCCATCAGGGCATTACGCAACGAATATCCGTCTGCAAAAATTACTTTGCTCGGTTTGCCCTGGGCAAAAAGTTTTGTAGAAAGATTCAATGAATATTTTGATAAGTTTATTCATTTTCCCGGCTATCCCGGTTTGCCGGAACAAGCTTTTAATGAAAAACAATTTGAATCTTTTTTAAAAGAAGTAAGAAAAGAAAAGTTTGACCTGGTGCTTCAAATGCAGGGAAATGGAACGATTGTCAATCCATTGATGTTTCAATTCGGTGCAAAGTATGTTGCCGGTTTTTATAACGATGAAAGCTTTGTGGATTCACCTTACTTTATGCCTTATCCCAATTATGGCCCGGAAGTAAGAAGACATATCCTGCTGATGCAGCATTTGAAAATTGCTCCACAAGGCGAGCAATTGGAATTTCCGTTAACCAAGCAGGATGAAAAAGATTTTGATGAGTTATTGCTTCCTGTTTATCCTCAAAATTATATCTGTATTCATCCGGGCTCGAGGGGAAGATGGCGTCAATGGCCACCCCAATTTTTTGCCCTGATCGCTGATTATTGTATCGAGCAAGGGTTTACCGTGGTGATCACAGGCACCAAAGAAGAAACTGACATTACCAAAGAAGTGATCAAGTGCATGCATCACAATGCTATTGATCTTACCGGTACCACAACTCTTGGCGCTATTGCTGTTTTAATAAAAAATGCGTTTGCACTTGTTTCGAATTGCACAGGAGTTTCTCATATCGCTGATGCATTTGATACACCTTCTGTTATCATCAGCATGGATGGAGAACCGCAAAGATGGGCACCGCTCAACAGAAAAATTCATATTGTTGTTGACTGGACAAAGCGCCCTCATTTCGAAAAAGTTCTTTTAGAAACAGACACGCTGATCAAAAAATTACTAGCCTTGAAAAAGCAATGATGAACTTGCTTTCACACTTTCCGGCACATTCTTTTATTGTAATGATTGATGAAAGATGAATGTGGTTTTTAAAAATAAATATTCAATGGAAACATATTTTCGTCCTCCCACAAAAAGAATGATTGAAAAACTGAGAGAATGCTGGGAAAAAGAATCTTCCGACGGACCAAGAGTTCCATGCCTGCCGGAGGATATGAAATCCTCACTTTCCGGATTGTATAAACGAGGGTTTATCGGAACAAAAATGGAACTGGTTAATGGCAAAAAGATTATGTGCATTTATGTTACAGAATCCGGTAAAAAATTTCTCGGAGAATACAGCGAACGCAGGAAATAATTCCTGATTCTTCCTTCGTCTTTTCTTCTTATTTTGTGTGTCATTTTTTTAGTAATTAAAAAGAAAATTAAGTAAGAAGAAAATGAAAAGAAATTTTTTCAAATTATTGCCATTTACTCTTGTTTTTTTGTTCTGTTTTGGTTCGGTAAATGCGCAAAATCATCCCTTTTATTCCGAAATTCAACAATTTAAAAAGCAGGACAGCATTCACTTTCCGCCGAAGCATGCGATACTTTTTCTCGGTAGTTCTTCGTTCAGAAAATGGGAAGATGTTCAGAAATATTTTCCCGGCTACACAATTATTAACCGTGGATTTGGTGGCTCTACCATTCCTGATGCGATTTATTATGCCGATGAAATTGTTTTCCCTTATAAACCAACACAGGTAGTAATTTACGAAGGAGATAATGACCTTGCTTCTTCTGATAAAATAACTGCTGATTCGGTTTTGAATCGCTTTAAAAGATTATTTTCATTGATCAGAAAAAAACTTCCCAACACTAATATTGCATTTGTTTCTATAAAACCAAGTCTGAGTCGCGAAAAGCTCATGCCGGAAATGGAAAAGGCAAATTCACTGATTAAGAATTTTTTAAAGAATAAAAAAAATGCTGCTTTTATTGATGTATTTCATGCAATGTTGAATGAAGATGGCACACCAAAGAAGGATATTTTTATTGAAGACGGGCTTCACATGAATGCAAAAGGATATCACATCTGGCAAAAAATTATTCAACCATATTTATTGAAAAAATAAAAATTTCGGATCATGAAAAAACTAAATACAAGGCTTTTTATTTTCTTCATTATTTGTTCGTTTACTGCAAATGCACAGAATAATTCTGCAAAAAGATCGGATACAAAAATGAACAGCTTCATTGATGCATTGATGAAAAAGATGACGCTAGATGAAAAGATCGGCCAGTTAAACCTGGTTACTCCAGGTGGCGCTGTTACTGGTTCTGTGGTAAGTAAAGATGTAGATACAAAGATTCGCAACGGGCAGGTTGGTGGACTTTTTGGAATTACCGGCCCAGACAAAATTCGAAAGGCACAAGACATTGCTGTGAAAAATTCACGCCTTCATATTCCACTCATATTTGGCCTTGATGTGATTCATGGACACAAAACTATTTTTCCGATTCCTTTCGGTTTATCTGCCAGTTGGGATACCGCAATGATCAGGCGCAGCGCACGAATTGCTGCAAATGAAGCTACTGCCGATGCCTTGAACTGGGTGTTTTCACCAATGGTAGATATTGCCCGTGATCCGCGCTGGGGAAGGATTGCAGAAGGGGCAGGCGAAGATCCTTTTCTCGGTTCGCAAGTCGCAAAAGCAATGGTTGAAGGCTACCAGGCGAATGATCTTTCAAGCGACAGTACTGTGATGGCTTGCGTAAAACATTATGCATTATACGGTGCTGCTGAAGCCGGGCGAGAATACAATACAGTTGATATGAGTAAAGTGAAGATGTACAATGAATATCTGCCACCTTACAAAGCCGCTGTAGATGCCGGAGTAGGAAGTGTAATGAGTTCTTTTAATACCGTGGATGGTATGCCTGCATCTGCCAACAAATTTTTATTGACTGATGTATTGCGCAATCAATGGGGATTTAAAGGACTTGTCGTTTCTGATTATACATCCATCAGTGAAATGGTGAATCATGGAATCGGTGATCTTCAAACTGTTTCTGCAAAATCGTTAAACGCAGGGATGGATATGGATATGGTAAGCGAAGGATTTTTAAATACTTTGAAAAAATCGCTGCAGGAAGGAAAAGTGACATTGCAAAAAATAGATGATGCATGCAGAAAGGTTTTGGAAGCAAAATATAAACTTGGTTTGTTCGAAGATCCTTATCGTTATTGTAATGAGGAGAAAGAAAAAACAGAGATCATGAGCGAAGCGAATTTAAAAGCCGCACGCGATATCGCAGAACGTTCCTTTGTTTTATTGAAAAATAACGGCAACATTTTGCCATTAAAAAAATCAGGAACCATCGCGTTGATCGGACCTTTGGCTGATAATAAAAGAAATATGCTTGGAACCTGGAGCGTTTCAGGCGATCCTGAAAAAAGCGTTACTATCATGCAGGGAATCAAAAATGTAGCAGGTAGCAATGTAAATATTTTGTATGCGAAAGGCGCCAACATCAGTGATGATACGATGCTTATTAAAAGAGTAAATGTATTCGGAACAGAAATAGATGTTGACAAACGTTCGCCACAGGAAATGATTGACGAAGCAGTGCAAACTGCGAATAAAGCAGATGTTGTTGTAGCCGTTCTCGGCGAAGCTGCCGACATGACGGGAGAATCGTCCAGCATGAGCAATATCAGTTTGCAGGAAAGCCAGCAAAATTTATTAAAGGCTTTGGTAAAGACAGGTAAACCAATTGTGCTGGTACTGATGAATGGAAGGCCAATGACATTGACATGGGAAGATGAAAATGTTCCGGCAATTTTGGACACATGGTTTGGTGGAACAGAAGCAGGAAACGCAGTGGCAGACGTACTTTTCGGAGATTACAATCCTTCCGGAAAAATCACTGCAAGCTTTCCGCGCAATGTTGGTCAAATTCCAATTTATTACAATCATCTTAATACCGGAAGACCTTTTAATCCGGGAGATAGTCCCAAATTCAAATCAGATTATCTCGATGTAAGCAATGATCCGCTTTATCCATTTGGATATGGTTTAAGCTACACGACTTTTTCTTATAGTGATATTACTTTAAGCAATAAAAATTTAAAAGCGGGCGGAAAAATTCTCGCTTCTGTCAACATAACAAACACGGGTACACGAAAAGGAAAAGAAACTGTTCAAATGTATGTTCGGCAAATGGTTGGAAGCATTGCACGACCTGTAAAAGAACTGAAAGGATTCAAGCAAATTACTTTGAACCCTGGAGAAACTCAAAAGGTTTCGTTCACCATTTCTGTTGACGATCTGAAATTTTATAACAGCGATCTTAAGTACGTTTATGAACCAGGTGCTTTCAAAGTTTTTATCGGAACCAATAGCCGTGATGTGAAAGAAGCGAATTTTACTTTGGAGTAAACGAGCAAATAAATTGATTTTTTATTTTCTGTTGATCGAAGAAATCAGACAAACAATTTCTTCAATCGCATTTGTGTGATTTTATTTTGTTCTGCTGCAGCAATCAATAATTCTTCATCAGGATCATTGTTCAATCGTTGCAGTAGAATTTCCAAAACTTCGTTGGTAGATTTTTCATTGGCAGCAACAATAAAATTATAGCCAAACGTTTCTTCGTATGATTGATTTGCTGCCAAAAACTTTGCGATCATTTCCTGAGAAAAATTTTGTATCTCCCATTCTTTTTCAAATGCCCATTCGGGATTGTAAGAAGCTTTTTGTCGAATAGATTCTATATCACCGATCCTTGCATTTTTTTCAAAAGCTTCGAGCCAGTCTTCAGTAGTGCAATCATACCACTCGTCTTCGGCGTATTCTAAAAGATCTACCAGGTTTTGAACCGGAAAAATGGCTAACATTTTTTTTATCCAAGCTTCAGATCCGCAGCAGCTTCCAAGCAATTCTGTTTTTTCTTTCACTGGCAATTGATCGAATTCTGCAATAGTCATCTTTTATTATTTTTCTTTTTTTCTGAATAATTTTTCTGGTGGAGAAAGAAGTTGCTGAATGAAAAGATCAGACACTTCAAGCGCCTTTGCGATATCATTTATTTCTACAACTTCAGGCGGATTTTCACCAATGTTTTTAAAACATTTTACAAACAACATTGCAACCGGTGTTACAGAAGACATGATCGCCGCATCATGGCCGGCGCCACTTACCATTTCAATCAGGGGAATCTTTTTTTCGACAACGCAATTACTTAAAATGCGTTTTAATTTTTTATTACAATCTACAGGATCTGTTTCCTGGATCAGTTTCCATTCGAAATAAATATTTCTTTTGTCACAAATATTTTCACATTCAGAATAAATAAACTCATACGCATCGGATAATAATTCCGGATCGTCGCTTCTTATGTCAAGCGTGCAAAAAACTGTTCCTGCAATCACGTTGCTTGCAGCATCAGGAATAGTTACTTTTCCAATCGTTGCTAACAAATTTCCTTTTTCTTTCACTGCATATTTTTCTACAGCGATAATAAATTTTGCGGCACCTGCTAATGCATCTTTACGCAGGGGCATGGCTACAGTTCCGGCGTGACCTGCTTTTCCTGCAAATTTGATCTCAATTCTTTTTTGGCCGCGAATAGAACTTACAACGCCTACAGAAATATCTTTTTCAGATAAAACATTTCCCTGGTCGATGTGAATTTCAAAATATCCCAACAGATTTTCGCTGCGGATTGCATCATCCTCCAGTTTTTCCGGTTGGTAATTCAAGGACTGCAAAACATCAGACAGTGTATTTCCTTCATCATCTTTTATTTCAAGTAATTTATTTTGAAATGTTCCTGCAACAACATGACTCCCGAGGTATGAATAATTAAAACGGACACCTTCGTGTTCGCTGAAGGAAATTAACTCAAGATGAAAAGGAAGAGAAATGTTTTTTTGAATAATATTTTCCATCATATCAAGCCCTGATAGAATTCCTAAAACTCCTTCATATTTTCCTGCATGATTTACCGAATCAAAATGAGAACCGATGACGAAGGTTTTTGCATTTGGATTTTTGCTTTTTAATTTTCCCCTGATATTTCCGATATTGTCAATACAGGTTTCAAGGCCTGCCTGCCGCATCCAATCTGCTATTTTATTGCTACATTCTATAAAAAATTTTGTACCAAAAATTCTTGTAACACTTTGTTCATCCCCACTCAGCAACGCCAGTTCATTTATTCTTTGATCAATTGTGGAGGCTCTTTGTGAATAGTTTTTTATCATAGATCAGTCATGAGAATCAATAAAATTGATTCCAATTTTACCACGAAGTAAACGAATTTTTATTAGAGTAATTTATGGTCGTTTTTATAGAAGAAAAATAAAAAATCGTTTTATTTATTCTTTCACTGGTTTACGAATTTCATAAAGAAATCATAATGATTCTAAATATTTCTTTTGATTGCAACGAAAGGATATTTTTGTTGGTCAATCAAAATTATGTGTGTGAGATCTTTAATTTCCCTATCATTTTTATTGATCTTTTTTGAATTCGCCGGCGCTCAAACCTGCACCACGCTTGGGCAAAATCCATCTACTGCTTTTCCGGTTTGTGGAACCAGTGTGTTTTCTCAGACTACCGTTCCGTATTGCGGCGGAAGATCTGTTCCGGGACCATGTTCTACAACTGATAGCCTTACTGATACGAATCCTTTCTGGTATAAATTCACTTGCTTCTCTGCGGGAACATTAGGTTTTTTAATCACTCCTGTTGACCTCAATGATGATTATGATTGGCAACTATTTGATGTTACCGGACGAAATCCAAATGATATTTATACAGATAAATCTTTGTTTGTTGCCTGCAACTGGTCAGGAAATACAGGACTTACCGGAGCGTCGGCAGCAGGCAGGTCTTTAATTAATTGTGCAGGCCCGGCTTATCCAACTTTTAGTTCGATGCCAGCTTTAAAACTGAACCATGATTATCTTTTATTAGTCAGTCATTTTACAAAATATACTCCTTCTCAAAAGGGCTACACGCTCAGCTTTGGAGGTGGTACTGCAAGTATTACAGATACAGTTCCTCCCGCGCTTAAAACAATTGATTTTTCGTGCGACGCAACAAAAATCTACGTTAAGCTTAATAAAAAAATGAAGTGCAGCAGTCTTGCAGCTAATGGCAGTGATTTTATTCTTTCACCTTCTGTTGCCAACGTTATTTCGGCTGTTTCTAATTGTGGTGGTTTTGATATGGATTCGGTTGTTTTGCAATTGGACAAACCTTTGCAGCCAGGTAATTACACACTGTCAGTAAAGAACGGAACAGATGGAAATACATTAATTGATAATTGCGGAACAAATATTCCTGTCGGAAATTCATTGCCATTAACTATTCTTCCTTTGGCACCGACGCCAATGGATAGCCTGGTAACTGTAAAATGCGCACCTCAATCTTTGCAATTGATTTTCAGAAAAAATATTTTATGTAATTCTGTTGCCAGCGATGGAAGTGATTTCATTGTTACGGGTCCCTCACCTGTAAATGTTGCTAGTGCAGTTACAAACTGTGCCAATTCAGGAACAAAAGCTATCACAGTAAATTTATCTGCTGCAATTGTCAATTCAGGAACTTATCAGATAATATTAAAAACAGGAAATGATGGAAATACTTTGCTTGATGAATGTGCGCAGGAAACACCAGCAGGTTCGGCGTTGAGTTTTAATGTGAAAGATACTGTGTCAGCAGACTTTATTTACCAGATTGAAAAAGGTTGCAAAATTGATACGGTTCAATTTTTTCATGATGAAAAAAACCAGGTAAATCAATGGTTTTGGCAGATGGATTATAATGGAACAAGCACTTTACAGAATCCGGTTACTTACTTTAATACCTTCGGCATCAAGGAAATTATTTTACAGGTTTCTAATGGTTTTTGTAGTGATACTGTTCGTAAACAAATTCTTTTGGACAATGAATTAAAAGCTTCCTTTGAGACCAGTAATATTCTTTGCCCTGAAGATTCTGCTGTTTTCAAAAATACCAGTATTGGCAATATTGTTTCTTATAACTGGAATTTTCAAAATGGAAATACCAGTCATGATCAGAATCCATTTCCCCAAAAATATCCTCAACTTACGCTGGAAAAAACCTATCCGGTTTCGTTAGTTGTAGAAAATGATTTAGGATGTTTTGATACCAGCGTAAATAATATTCGCGTGCTTCTTACCTGCTATATCGCGGTTCCAAATGCTTTCACTCCTAACGGTGACGGCCTAAACGATTTTCTTTATCCGTTAAACGCCTATAAAGCTGATAATCTTGAATTCAAGGTTTATAATCGCTTAGGCCAATTGGTTTTTCAAACGAATGACTGGACTCAAAAATGGGATGGAACTCTAAAAGGCGAACCACAGGATGCCGGCATATTTGTATGGACTTTAAAATACATTCTTCACGACACCGGCAAACATGTTTTTATGAAAGGATCAACTGTTTTGATCAGATAAAAATTTTCCATAATCAACAGTGGTTGCTTCCCAATTTACATTGCCTGGCTTAGATACCTGAACTTCATTTTGGTTTTGTGTTTTTTGTGGAACATTATAACTAATCCCAAATAAAAACATAAAAGGGATGAATAATCCGATTCCTAATACCTGGATGGAATAAAAAATGTTTTTTACAACTTCAAGAGCTTCTCCTGATTGGTTGCTGATTACTGTTTTCATGATCTTGTTTTTAAATTGTTTTTGTTTGAATTACATAACAAAGATATAGTTAAGAATAAGTACTATGCAAAACATAGTACATGAATAAACATATTTCGTACATGAATGGTTTAAAATTGTATTTGAATGGTAAAAGAAGGAAAGCGCAGATTTAGTTTTTGATTAAAAAATGAGGCATTACTTTCGCACAAACCACACGATAAAAAATGAGTTTACGATTTTTTAATACTGCAATTAGCAGGTTACGAATGGCGGGAATTGCTGAAGGAATTTCTTATCTAATATTGTTATTTATTGCAATGCCCATAAAATATATTGTCGGAAATCCCGAAGCGGTTTGGTATGTTGGCTGGGTTCACGGATTGCTTTTTATGCTATTTATTCTTGCATTAATCACTGTGAAAATAAATATGGAATGGAATTTTAAAAGAACATTGGTTGCATTTCTGGCAGCCCTGCTTCCGTTTGGAACATTTATTTTGGACAAATCTTTAAGGAAAGAAGAGAAACTTTTTTTGCAGGAAGAAACGGCAGCATAATTCAGGATTATGCAAAAAGATCAAAGAGAAAATCAGAGGTGAGAATCAAACAATCCAATTTGCAGAATTTTTGAAAAAGATTGGCGAGGGCGCGATAAAAATTTTTCAATGGCCAAACGGTTATCAATTTATGATTGTCCGAAAAAATATACATCGATCCATTGTACAACACTATATTTTTTGTGGAAAGATTCTTTGTTTTAGCATCTACATATTTTTTAAGCGTTCCATTGATGTTATGTCTTTTTAATCCACGTTTGAAAGCTCTTTCAGCCATTATTTCCAGAGTGCCTGAACTCCAATGTAAACGTTCGCGCGCTCTTTGACAAGCGTGGTCTGAAAGTTTTACGGGCGATATCGTCTTCGTGGTTTTCATCTTTATTTCTTCTTAACGTATTCTTCACATAGATTATTATAATGAGTTTGAATAATATTATCTCTTTCATTTTTCGCGGTTTTCTTTACTTTTATTCGTACTATTTTATTTTTTAAGAATTCATCTAAAATTTTTTTATGAAAAAACTTTTCTTTGGTTGGTTGATTCTTTTATCTTTTATTTCAACAAAAACATTTGCGCAGGAATATAAAATCACTTCTCCGGATGGGCATCTTACACTTCAAATCAGTAATGATCCATCATTACATTTTTCTTTGATCAAAAATGGAAAAACAATTGTTTCTTCTGTTGAAATAGCGATGCAGCTTGAGAAAGCGATCATCCCTTCAAAAAAGGAGAAAATAAATAAAACAGTAAAGCAACAAATAAATACAATTATTCATCCGGTAGTTGCCATCAAAAGTTCGGTTATCAATGATAATTATAACTCCATTCGGCTGCTGTATAAAAATCATTTCAGTGTTGAATTCCGGGCATACAATGATGCTGTTGCTTATCGTTTCGAAACCAGTTTCCCGGATTCTATAACCGTTATGCATGAAGATTGCAATGTTTCACTTCCTGAAAATTCTTCTGCATGGTTTGCATTTGCAAACAGATGGATGAACAGTTACGAACACATTTATCAAAAACAGCCAGTTGATTCTGTAAGCAAAAAGAAAACGGCTCAATTGCCTTTGCTGTTTGATTTGAATGAAAATGGAAAATTGCTGATCACGGAAAGTGGTTTGTATGATTATCCGGGATTGTATTTTACAGGAAATAACAGTAATCAATTACAATCTATTTTCCCACCAGCCGTAAAAACAGAACAAAAAAATGATTCGACAAAAAACTGGGGATGGGATCGAACCTTCCGCCCGGCTTCCGTTTACAATTATATTGCTTGGACAAAAGGAAGCAGAACTTTCCCCTGGAGAATTTTTGCAGTGGCAGACAGGGATGAACAATTGCTGAATAACCAGATTGTTTACAAGCTTGCTGCACCAACAAAAATTGAAAATACCGATTGGATACAACCCGGACAAGTAGCATGGGATTGGTGGAATAACTGGAACGTTACCGGTGTTGATTTTCGTGCCGGTGTAAATACTCAAACGTATAAATATTATATTGATTTTGCTTCGCGGAATCATATTCCTTACATCATTATGGATGAAGGGTGGTATAAATTAGGGAATATGACCGAGCGTGTTCCGGATGTGGATGTGAAAGCGATTGCTGACTATGGAAAACAAAAAAATGTTGGCGTAATTCTTTGGTGTGTCTGGAGAACGTTGGACAACCAGATGAAAGAAGCAATGGATCTTTTTGAACAATGGGGCGTAAAAGGAATCAAGGTTGATTTCATGGATCGCGATGATCAGGCGGTTGTAAATTTCTACTGGCGCTGCGCAAAAGCCGCTGCTGATCATCATTTGCTGGTTGATTATCATGGTGCACATAAACCCGCAGGACTTCAGAGAACGTATCCAAACGTAATAAATTTTGAAGGCGTTCCAGGATTGGAACAGGATAAATGGACAGATTCGTTAGCAACACCATGGATGGCAGTTACATTGCCTTACACAAGAATGTTTGCGGGTCCTATGGATTATACGCCGGGTGCGATGCGCAATGCACAACATAAAGATTTTGCACCAATCAATGACAACCCGATGAGCCTTGGAACGCGCTGTCAGCAACTCGCTATGTATGTGATCTTTGATGCACCTTTGCAAATGCTTGCTGATAATCCAACAATTTATGAAAAAGAAAAAGAATCTTTGGATTTTATAACAAGTGTGCCGACAACCTGGGATGAAACTATTCCTTTAGATGGAAAAGTAGGAGAGTATGTAGCGCTTGCAAGAAGAAAAGGAAACGAATATTTCGCCGCAGCAATGAGCAATTGGAAGGCGCGTGATGTTACCATTGATTTTTCATTCCTGCCTGAAGGAACGTTTCACTTGGTTTATTTTGAAGATGGAATCAATGCAGACAGAAATGGAATTGATTATAAAAAAGTAGAAAAAACAATTACAAAAAGTGATAAGCTTACCGTTCATTTAGCACCTGGTGGTGGATGGGCTGCAAGAATTTATAAATAATTTTAAGTAAACAAACTTTTAACGTCAATTCGTTTTTTTTGCTAAAAATAAAAAATCCCTTTCCAGGCATTAGGAAAGGGATTTCGTTTTGTGGTTTCAGAAGCAGATCTACAAAGCAATTTGCTTTTCGATCATTATTTTTCTTAAGTTGAGCAATCCATAACGCATACGTCCAAGTGCAGTGTTGATGCTGCATCCGGTAATTTGTGAGATCTCCTTAAAGCTGAGATCTGCGAAATGGCGCATCACAATTACTTCTTTCTGATCTTCGGGAAGCATGTCAAGCATTTTTCTTACTCTAGCATGGCTTTGTCCCTGCATTATTTTTTCATCGACGCCGGGATCAGAAAAATTAAGAAGTTCGAAAATGTCATGATCATCACTTGTTTTAATAGAAGGGCGACGTTTCACCTTTCTGAAGTGATCGATACATAAATTGTGGGCAATACGCATTACCCACGGTAAAAATTTTCCTTCTTCATTATAGCGGCCTTCACTAATAGTATCAATTACTTTAATGAAGCAGTCCTGGAAAAGATCTTCTGCAAGATATTTGTCCTTAACTAATAAAAAGATGGAAGTGTAGATTTTCTCTTTGTGACGTTCTACAAGAGTTGAAAGGGCTTCGCAATTTCCTTCAAGATAGAGTTGAATTAATTGCTGGTCGGATAAACTGTTCATGGTTTTCATAACCTGGTTACGATTTTAGGTTTAGGATATTGTGTAAGTTCCAATTTAGGAGAAAAGGATGAGGCAACTTTGTGCGGAAGGCAGAAGGTTCTTCATTTTTCAGGAAAATTGGAAGGCTAAAATTAGAGAATAAATTGATACTTCCAAATGGTTTGCTAACTTTTTTTTAAAATATTGAAAAATAGAGGAATATCACGTTTAAAACCTTTCCGTAAAATTACTATTGATTAATTTTGCTGCCTACAAATGAATACAACAAAAACTTTCTCCAAAAAAGCAAAGCAGGTTTCTGAGAATAATATTTTTATAAAAGGCGCCCGCGTTCATAATCTTAAAAATATTGATGTAGAAATTCCAAGAAATAAATTCACTGTTGTGACAGGAGTTTCTGGCTCCGGAAAATCTTCATTAACCATTGATACTTTATTTGCTGAAGGACAGCGCCGTTATGCTGAAAGCATGAGCGCTTATGCAAGACAATTTATGGCAAGGATGAACAAGCCTGATGTGGATTATATTAAAGGTTTGTGTCCCGCCATTGCCATCGAACAAAAAGTAATTACCAGAACGCCACGGTCTACGGTTGGCAGCATGACGGAAATTTATGATTACCTGCGTCTTCTGTTTGCAAGAATTGGAAAAACCATTTCTCCTGTTTCAGGAAGAGAAGTGAAAAAAGATGATGTAACAGATGTTGTAAAAGCGATCAATAATCTGAAGAGCGGTGACAAAGTATTGCTGCTTGTGCCTTTCAAACAGATGCATCACAGAGATGTAAAAGAAGAATTACACATTTTAATGCAGAAAGGTTTTTCAAGATTATATATCGATCAGAAAATAACCAGAATTGAAGATTTGCAGGAACAAGACGATTTAGATTCTTTTTTCAAACATAAAACCGTTTATATTTTAATTGACCGGCTTATTGTAAAAGATTTTGATGAAGATGATAATCATCGCATCGCTGATTCTGTAAACACTGCATTTTATGAAGGTGAAGGAGAAGTAATCCTGGAAATAAACGGTGATAAACATTTGCATTTTTCCAACAAATATGAACTGGATGGAATTAAATTTGAAGAGCCAGTTCCAAATTTATTTTCGTTCAATAATCCTTATGGCGCCTGCCCGGTTTGTGGTGGTTTTTCTTTAGTGCTTGGCATTGATCATGATCTTGTTTTTCCCGATAAAAAATTGAGTGTTTATGAAAATGCGATTGCTCCCTGGCGTGGAGAAAAATCAGGATTATACAGGGAAAGACTTATAAAATCTGCTAAGCATTTTGATTTTCCGATTCATAAACCAATTATTGATCTTACTACGGCTCAATATAATTTGCTGTGGACAGGAAATGAATATTTTGAAGGTATCAATGACTTTTTTAAAGAAGTTCAACAAAATTTATATAAAATTCAATATCGTGTTTTGCTCAGCCGTTATCGCGGCAAAACCATTTGTCCTGAATGTAATGGTTATCGGTTGAGAAAAGAAGCATTGTATGTTCAGGTTGCCAACAAACACATCGGCGAACTGTGTGAAATGCCGGTAAAAGATTTGCAGAAATGGTTTGAAGAAATTCAATTATCTGATTTTGACAGATCTGTTGCCAAAAGAATTTTGATAGAGATTAATACCCGATTGAAAATTTTGAAAGATGTTGGCCTGGGATATTTGACTTTGAATCGTTTGGCAAATACATTGAGCGGTGGAGAAAGTCAACGCATTCAGTTAACACGAAGCCTTGGAAGTAATCTTACTGATTCATTATATATTTTAGATGAACCTTCTATTGGCCTGCATTCAAGGGACACAGCAAACCTGATTAAAGTCTTAAAAGATTTGCAGGCGCTTGGAAATACAGTTGTTGTGGTGGAGCATGATGAGATGATGATGCGTGAAGCTGATCATATTATTGATATGGGGCCGCTTGCAAGTCATTTGGGAGGAGAAGTTATTGCACAGGGAAATTATAATCAAATCATTAAAAATCCTGAAAGTCTTACCGGCAAATATTTAAAAGGTGAATTAACGATCGATCCGCCAAAGAATGTTCGGAAGTGGAATCGTTATATAAAAGTAGAAGGAGCAAGGCAAAATAATCTGAAAAATATTGATGTGATTTTTCCATTGAATGTTTTGTGTTTGGTGACCGGTGTCAGCGGAAGTGGAAAAACAACTTTGGTAAAACAAATTTTATATCCGGCGCTGAAAAAAATAAAAGGCGAATTTGCAGAGAAAGTTGGATTAAGCAAAGGCATTTCAGGCGATATAGATTCTATTTCAGATGTGGAAATGATTGACCAGAATCCGATCGGGAAATCCTCACGAAGCAATCCTGTAACTTATATTAAAGCCTATGATGAAATCCGTGAATTATTTAGTAAGCAACCATTGAGTAAGATCCGCGGCTATCAGCCAAAACATTTTTCTTTTAATGTGGATGGAGGAAGATGTGATGCCTGCAAAGGCGAAGGCGAACAGGTTGTTGAAATGCAGTTTCTTGCTGATGTGCATTTGGTTTGTGATGTTTGTCATGGGAAAAAATTCAAAGAAGAAATTCTTGAAGTAACGTACAATGGTAAAAATATTTATGATGTACTTGAGATGAGCGTTGACGAAGCGATTGATTTTTTTTCCAAAGAAAAATCTTCTTCAAAAAAAAATGAAATAACCGGTGCTGATATTGCTAAAAAAATTCAGTCTTTGAGTGATGTTGGATTAGGCTATATCAAACTTGGACAATCATCTGATACACTTTCCGGTGGCGAAGCCCAGCGTGTAAAACTTGCTTCATTTCTGGGAAAAGGAAAAGGACAGGGAAAACTTCTTTTTATTTTTGATGAACCAACCACGGGACTTCATTTTCATGACATCAAAAAATTATTGACTTCATTCAATGCGTTGATCGAACAGGGGCATTCCATCATTGTGATCGAACATAATACGGATGTGATAAAATCAGCAGATTGGATTATCGATCTCGGACCGGAGGCTGGCGATGAAGGCGGAAATCTTGTTTATGCAGGAGTACCAAAACGGGTTTCAAAAGCAAACAGGTAATCCATTCTCATTTTCCTTTTTTCTCAATTCCATTTCATAAATTTGTGCACTTTTTAAAAGGCGTTTTAAACAGTATATATAAAACCTGCGAATATGACTGACGAAACAACAGAAATTATAGACGGAGCTTCAGTTTCAATGAAAAAAGCGATAGATCATTTTGAATCTGAACTGGTAAAGATTCGTGCTGGTAAAGCCAATCCAACGATGCTTGACGGAATCACTGTTGACTATTATGGCAATCCAACTCCAATCAACCAGGTTGGAAATTTAACCGCAATGGATGCCAGAACTCTGACCATTCAACCGTGGGAAAAAAATATGCTGCAACCAATTGAACGCGCCATCATTGCGGCCAATATTGGAATCAATCCACAAAATGACGGAAACATTATCCGCTTATTTCTTCCTCCACTGACAGAAGAAAGAAGAAAGGAATTGGTAAAAAGAAGCAATGCGGAAGGTGAGCAGGCAAAAATTGCTGTTCGTAATATTCGCCGTGATGCAATAGAACAAATCAAAAAAGCACAAAAAGAAGGACTAAGCGAAGATGCTGCGAAAGATGCTGAAGCAGCGATGCAGGATATCACTAATAATTTTATTTCACGAATTGAAAAACATCTTGCTGCAAAAGAAAAAGAAATTATGGCTGTTTAAATTTTTATCATGTTGAAAGAACAATTATTGATATTAATAACCGCACCGGTTTATGTGTTAGTAATTGGATTGGAAATTTTTTTAAGTAATCTCCATTTAAAAAAATATTACACGCTGAAAGATACATTGATGAACATGTATCTCTGTATTTTGAACAGCGGAATTGATCTTTTATTCAGAGCTGTTTATCTGCTGATCCTTCTAATTTTTTACCAGTTTCATTTTATTAGTTTTTCTTTCAGCCCAGTGCTGTATTGGTTTCTGTTATTTGTTTTAGAAGATCTTGCTTTTTATTTTGAGCATCGTGTGGACCATTTCTGTCGTATATTTTGGGCGGTTCATGTCACTCACCATTCATCAGAAGAATTTAATTTAACAACCGGCTTTCGGTCTTCGGTTTTGCAACCGCTTTATCGGTTTATTTATTTCATTCCATTGGTTTTGCTTGGCTTTAAACCGTTGGATATTGTGTTTATGTATTCGCTTACCCAGATCTATGGGATCCTTGTTCACACTCAATATATCGATAAAATGCCGCGATGGTTTGAAGCAGTTTTTGTAAGTCCTGCTCATCACAGAGTTCATCACGCGAGCAATATTCGATATCTTGACAGAAATATGGGAATGGTTTTGATTATCTGGGATAAATTCTTTGGAACATTCCAGGAAGAAATGAAAGAAGATCCGATAAAATATGGCTTAACAAAACAATTAGATCGGCCTTATCATCTCACCGACATTGTATTTCATGAGTGGAAAAATATTGCCCATGATCTTCATAAAAAAATTCCTTTTTCTTTAAAATTAAAATATCTTTTCATGCCGCCCGGCTGGAGCCATGACGGCAGCACCAAAACCGCCCGCCAATTAAGAAGAGAATTATTTCAATCAGATAATAGTCTTTTGCCAAAATGACGATGTCATTTTTTTAAACAGAATAATGTAATTCAAAAAAATATTTTTTTATATTTATAAAAATTTATTTTCCTGTTATCAAATTACAAAAAACCTCTCTTTCATATTTTCTTCATCTTTAAATTTTAAAACTATGAGCTTTATTAAAGATTTCAGAGCCTTTGCCATGAAGGGAAATGTCATGGATCTGGCCGTAGCAGTAATTATTGGTGCTGCATTTACTGCCATTGTTTCCTCGCTTGTAACAGACATCATCACTCCGGCAATATTAGCGCCTGTTTTAGACAGGCTGGGACTAAAGGATATTGCAGAATTAAAATATGGAGCTATAACGTATGGCAAATTTTTAGCAGCAGTAATTAATTTTATCGTTATTGCACTCGTCATTTTCTTACTCGTTAAGTTTATTGCCAGGTTCCAGAAGAAAGAAGAAGTAAAGGTCGCAGGCCCTTCTTCTACTGATATTTTACTGATGGAAATACGGGATGAACTAAGAAAAAGATAATTTTATTTTCAATAAATTTGCAATTCCCGGTGAAAATATCACCGGGATTTTTTTACCTTGATTAAGAAAAACGCCTGATTTTCCAAAATTTATCTTTACCATGAACACCGAAATTTACCAGATAAAATTACCGCAGTTTGAAGGCCCGTTCGATCTGCTTTTATTTTTTATTGAACGAGATGAACTGGATATTTATAATATTCCAATTACAAAAATTACCAACGATTTTTTGGGATATATCCATCAAAGCGAATCATTGAATATCGAACTTAGCAGTGAATTTATTTTATTCATCAGTACGTTAATGCGCATCAAAGCGAAGATGCTGATTCCACGAAAAGAATTGGATCCGCATGGAAATGAAATTGATCCGCGCCAGGAACTGGTTGATAAAATCCTCGAATACAAAAGATTTAAAGAAGCTTCTCAAAAAATGAGTGAGATGGAAGCCTTGAGAATGCTAATGGTAAAGCGTGGAAATATCCAGGAAGAACTTTCACTGATTGGAGAAGAAGCAGGAGAAGGAACCGAAATTCAAACGGTCACTTTGTTTAAACTGATGAAGGCTTTTGAAAAAGTGGCACAACGTTTACTCGATAAAAAAAATCGTCCTGTTCATACAGTTATCAGTTATAACTATACGATGGAAGGCACGCGGAAATATATGCGTGACCTTATCAAAAAGGAACACACCATGTCATTTGAAAAGATCTTTGATGTTTGTGACGATCGGATTCACGCAATCTTTCTTTTCCTAAATATTCTTGAACTAGTTCAATTAAAATACATGACAATCATCACCGGAAACGGAACAAACAATTTTATTATTGAATACAATGAAAATTTTGTAGAAGAAGAAAACCCGGAAGAAGAAAAGAAAATCAATCCTCAGGATAATTGATGGCAGAGGAAAATATACCGAATAAAAATGGTTGCTATTTCTTTGTTTACTGCTCCAGAAAAATTAATTGATTGAAAACAAATCTTTAAATATTTTTTTCCCATCAGTATTGGTAAGAGCAGGATTGCAGGCTCTTTCAGGATGTGGCATCATTCCAAAAACGTTTCTTTCTTTATTGGTAATTCCGGCGATGCTGTTAATAGAGCCGTTTGGAGAATATTCAATATCTATTTCACCTTTTTCATTACAATAACTATAAATTACCTGGTCGTTTTTGATGATTTCTTCCAACTCGTTTTCTTTAGCGAAATACCTTCCCTCGCCATGTGCAACAGGAATTTTATAAACTTCGTAATTGCTATCAGGACCGGTTAAAAAAATATTTTTACAGGCAAATTGCATGTGAGCATTTTGCAATAAAACGCCTGGAAGCAAGCCACTTTCGCAGAGAATTTGAAAACCGTTGCAAACGCCAAATACTTTTCCGCCTTTGTTAGCAAATTCAATCACACTTTGCATCATTGGGCTAAACCGGGCGATAGCGCCGCATCTCAGATAATCACCAAAACTAAATCCTCCGGGAAGTACAACGCAATCTGAGGTTGTAAGCATCGAAAGATCTTCGTCTTTATGCCATAATGAAATCACTTCCTGCCCTAAATCGTTGCGCAACGCATTGATCATATCTGCATCACAATTAGAGCCCGGAAAAATCACCACACCAAATTTCATTTTATATTTTTTTAATTATTCGCAAAGATAAATCATACCAAAATTATCGCGTGAAATACTCCATATAAATCACAAAACCAACCATGATCCATTGCAAAACCATTGGAATCCATTTCTTCCGCGGATAATAAAAGCCACAGGCAATAAACGCAGAAGCAGGAATCAAAGCAAGCATCCAATTACTAATATTAAAACTCAGATTTATAAACTGAATTGCCAGCGCAATAATAAGATAGATCAGCATTGTGACCCAGTTTTTTCTTACCTGCAAAATTTGTTTCGACATAAAAGAGCGAACATAAAACGCACCAATAATGATCATTAAAAGTAACAGACAAATTCCTGCAAGCTCGGGCGTAAACGCATGATAAAAGGGTTTTGAAATTCCGAATCCTGATAGCCGGAATGAATACAAATTATTAGTAAAAAAAAGCCACGATGCCACAAAGTACCACGGAGTAAGGATTCCAATAAAAGTGATAAGCCATTCTGCAAGTCTCAAAGGACGGGTAATAATCAATGATAAGATCAGAAGTATTGAAAATCCAAATGCAGGTAAATAAAAAAAAGTGCAAATTCCTGTAGCGATGCCAACATTAAAAAGAGTAGATTTTGTATGTTGATTGTTATTGAGATTACTCATCATCGACCATACCCAGATCATGATTGTATTGATGATCAAAGGACCACTCAAAACATTCCATTCACTGAAGAAAGAGGTGATCAATAAATAACTCATTGCTGGAAGATAATTTGGTTTTTGCATCAATCGTCTTCCAATGAGAAGCTGATTAAAACTTACTGCTTGCGTATAAATCAATAAATAGGTTATAATAAAATAAACAGTGGGATAAGCATCAAGATAAGGTTTGATTGTATTTATAAAATTTACAAATAAAAATCCATCAGTTTTTTGAATCACCGGAATCTGGGGATGAAAAAGGAATACAAATTTTAAAAGTATTCCATACACAAAAAGCAGGAAAGTATTGAGTGGATTATTGGCACGGAAAATTCCTGTCACAATAGAAAATTAATTGAGCAACAAAAATAAAAAATAAAACCATTTTCAATCGAAAACGGTTTTAGATTATTACAAATCAAATTTAATACTATCGCTTTTTTAAAATTGAATTTTTGCGAAGCAAATATAATTGCGGTAAACACATGGAATAATAATGTCATTGGCGCTTACCTGCTTTCCATATCTTGGCATAAATTGATAACCTCTGTCAAGGCTTTTGAATGGCGGATTCCGGGTTACTTTTCCTGAGCTTGAAACACTTTGATCAACCAAAAGTAGCGAGCGCCTTTCCAGTGAATTGAATAAAAAATGCAACTGTCCTCCTGTTAGCATTGTTGCGTATGAAAGAAAATTATCCGTCTCGTCATCGTATTGGCTTTTGTTGATAACGCTGGCCCAATCTATCTTTCCGCTGATATCCATGTTAAGAACAAGGATATTGTTGTAATAATATCTGTCCTGTCCGCGGGAATAATAATAAGGATAACGTCCATAACCATATCCATAAGAATAAGGCGAAAAAGAGTAATAATTGTAGGGCGAAAACATTGGATAACCATATAAATAATCATACCGGTTCCAGGGATTGCCACGCGATTGAGAATAAAAATCTTCAGCCGTTAAAATAAATCCTCCATCTTTTTTCATCACAATATCCCTGATGAAATAATCATTCAAAGCGATTTTATTATTCCCGTTTGTTTTAGCGATTGCACGAATAGAATCGCCAAGGTTTTGAAATTGCTGGGTAATAATATTTTTTTGATCAATGTCCCAAACGGCGGTATAAATCCCTTCTACATTGCCACGTTTTTTTTCGTAAAACAAAGAATTGATCACATAGTGTTTGTTAGCATTATCTATTTTTAATTTGATCGCATCAAGATAATTTCCTTTCAGATCCAAATTGTTCATGATGAAAGTATCTGCATCAGCTTGTTTTGTAACTAATGTAAGATCTTCTATAAAATCTTTTGTACTCGATTTATTTCCTTTTGTAAAAACAAAGTTGCCATTGTTGTCAACAAAAAAATCGCTGAACATATCTTTTCTGTCATCAAAGGAAGTTGCTATTGCTGATCTATGAAGAAGCTGCAAACTATCGTTGAATAATAAAGTAGTGAAATTAAATTTGCTATTTTTTCGCTGGATCTTATAGATCATGATCTTTGATTTGTCTTCACTATTTACTGTGCTATAGATTTTATTGTTTGCAAAAAAATTGATGTGAGTCGTATCCAGTTGAACAGGATCAGTAAGTAATTTTCCGTCAGCATTTATTTTTACAGCCATACAATAGATAGTGCTTCTTTTCTGATATTGATAGATAAGCATTGCAAAATCAGGGTAGGTAACGAAATCGACGTTTAAAGTATTGTCTGGCATAAACTTTAGATCAACACGGTTTAATAAACGCATTGAATTATCATAAGAACAAACAGCATAGTTGTTCCTGATATTTTTATAGATCAAAAAATTGTCGTGAATTTTTCCGATGATTTCGAAGTTGAGCTGGCGTGAATCCTGAGATTCCGGCTGCGTATAATTTATCTCTTGCGAAAAAACCGCTGAATAAAATATGGTTGAAATAAAAAATAAAAAAAGATTTTTCATAATGCTCCTTATAATTTTCTGTTATCTCTTGCTAAATATGTGGTAATAAATAAAGGAATAAAGCTATACTAATTTATGAAAATTAAACATGCACGAAATGTCAATATTTTATAAATGCCTTCTTCTGATTGATTTTTAACAAGAGATTTACCAGCGCCTTTTTTAAAATTCAATTTTGGCAAAAGAAAGATTGTTTTTATGAATGTATGGAATGATGAATTCATCTTCACTTACCTGCTTTCCTCTTGCAGGAATAAAGATATAAGTATCATGAAGACCACGCATCAAAGGATTATCAATGACTTTGCCATCTAATGTAACGCTCTTATTTTCTAATAGCCATGTTTTTTTGAAAGCCCTGTTGTAAAAAAAATCAAGTTTTTCTGCGCGCAGAATCGTTGCAAAAGAAAGCCAACCTGGACCGTTTTTCTGCTTTTTTGTTATTACGTTTCCCCATTGCAAATCTCCGCTTGCATCAGAATTGAGAATAAGGATATTATTATAAACCATTCCTGTTTGAGTCCAAAATTCAGGCGCCTTATAATAATAGGGGTTAATCTCTTCTACTGCTGAATAACTTGATTGCCTGTCTTCAGCAACTAGCACAAAACCACCATCTTTTTTCAAAATAATTTTATTGATATAAAAATCATTTAATGAAGTTGCTTTATCCTTATTTTCATTCGCAAGCGTTCTGATTGGTACACCTAATTCTGAAATTTTTAATGTTTCCCATTTCTCTTTCCCTTCATTCCAAACTCCTGTGAAAAGTCCTTCAATATTATTGTCGGAAGAATAAAGAGAATTGATAAGAACGCGACGATTATTATTGTCGATTTTTAAATTTAATTGATCCAGAAACTTTTTGCCTAAGGGTATTGATTCTATTTTAAAACTATCTGTATTATTTTTTTGAATAAACAATTGTGCATCTTCAATATTTGCGTCTGTATATCCTTCGCGAAAAAATGCTCCTGTAAAAATCCAGTCTCCATTATTGGTTACAGAAAAATTATTAAAGTATTCATTTCGCCAATCCAGGTATAATTTTTTATTGCGGTTCAATAACTGCATCTTATTATCATAAAGCATTGATGAAAAATGAATTCCTTTTGAAGAAAGTTGCTGTTTAAAAATCAAAATTTTTGATTCATCCTCACTTCTTACAAATCCATAAATATTCTGATCTCTTACTAATTCATAGAACCCATTATTTGCTAATTTATAACTACTGTTATTTGCAAAAGCATTTACGTGAGCAGAGTCCAGGACAAGCGGTGTGTTTATTAGTTCTCCATCTTCATTTATCTTAGCAGCCATGCAATAAAACGTGTTTCTTTTTTGATTCACATACAATATCCATGTAAATTTTGGATAAGGAAAAAAAATAATTGATAAAGTTTCTTTGGGTAAAAATGAAATCTCGGTTCTTTTTATCAATCGCATAGAATGATCATAGATCCTTAAGTTGTTTTCAAATTTCGTGGCAATAAACACGAGGAAATTGTTATTGGTTTTTCCGACAACATTGTAATACCTGATGTTTTTGAAATTTTGTTTGTAAGGGTTTTTAGGATAAATAACTCTTTGTGAATAAGAAGAAAAACTAAATACGCAAAGACAAATAAGCAGTAGTGATTTCATTGTTTCAATTAGGGTTTTAGGTAAATGATCTAATTTTGAAAAATTAAATTTAAGAAAAAAAATTATGCCTGTTGTTTTAATCTCTGGCGGTACGGGACTTATTGGTACTGCTCTCACACGTCATTTAATTGAAAGAGATTATGACATCGTTATTTTATCAAGAAAAAAAAATCTTTCTTCTGTCAATCCAAAAATTACTTATTCGTATTGGAATGTTACCGAAAAAATTATTGATGCTGAAGTTGTAAAAAATGCAGATCATATTGTTCATCTCGCTGGAGCAGGAGTTATGGATAAAAAATGGACTGATGATTACAAAAAAAAGATTCTTGAAAGCCGCACCAAAAGCGCTGAACTCATCCTCAGTTGTCTAAAAAAAAATGATCATCATGTAAAAACTTTTGTTTCTGCTTCCGCTATTGGCTGGTATGGAGAAGATGCAAAACCTTTGGAAAGAAAAGAAGGATTTATTGAAAGTGATTTGCCGGCAAATGATTTTTTGGGTGAAACGTGTTTGCAATGGGAATCAGTTACAGAGCCGGTTTTAGCCGATGGAATTCGTTTGGTAAAACTGAGAACCGGAATTGCTTTAAGCAATTCCGGTGGCGCTTTTAAAGAATATAAAACCCCGTTGAATTTTGGTTTGGCAGCAATTTTAGGAAACGGAAAACAAATGGTTAGCTGGATCCATATTGATGATTTGTGTAGGATGTATTGCAGCGCTATCGAGGACATTTATTTGCGCGGAAGTTATAATGCTGTTGCGCCTGAACCGGTTTCTCAGAAGAAACTTATTCTTACTTTAGGACAGCGAATGCGCAATAAATTTTTTATTCCGGTTTATGTTCCTTCGTTTATTTTGAAATTGATTTTTGGAAAACGAAGTATCGAACTTTTAAAAAGCGCCACAGTAAGCAATAAAAAAATAAAAGCGACCGGATTTACATTTCTATTTCCTTCAATAGAATCTGCCGTGGATGATCTTATTACCAATTCACGAAAAAAGGAATGATGATTATTTCTTTGTTGACTATATTTTCACAAAAAAGCTTGTTTATCTGAATAGGAAATTAATTTATTTCCTGCTTTACTATTTTATGCACATAAAATTTTTTGGCTAATATTTAATAAATCTGAATAGACCGCTATTATAACTTTGCCCGCAAATGAGAAGGTTTCTTGCATTCATATTATTGTTGTCGCACATGAACACTTCTATGTTTTTCCCGCAGGTGCCGGAACAAGATGTATATGACAAAAAAGGCAACCAACTCGACAATATTACCAGCATTGTAGAATGGGTAAGAGTCATTTCCGGCTTAGATCACACTGCTGATAATGAAAATAACAACAGAGCTCAAAACCTGCATCAGGTAAAAGATTGTCAATACACATTTGATCCAACTTCTTTTACAAAAACTATTTCCTGCAGTTTTAGATTGGTAAATACGCATTATTCTGAATATCAGAATTCAAAAACTCCTTCTGTTTCTTACGATATTATCGTTCCTCCGCCAAAGGCTTAATCTTCTCTAAGGCGCTTCCGCTTTATACTTTTTCCAAAAAAGAATTATTCAGTTTCTGATCAAACAGTTATGTGCTATCATAATGTTTCTTCAGAAATAATATTGATTTTAAAAAACATGAAATGAAGAAGAACATTCTGTTCATGCTTTTCATTCTGTGTACGAATCATTCATTCGCACAGGATTTGAGAGGCATTGAACAAGATACATTGAAACTCACAATCGGCGAAGCTGAAACAATTTTTCTAAACAAAAACCTTGATCTCATTGCACAGAAATACAGTATTGATTCTGCAAAGGCAACTGTGATCACTGCTAAACTTTACGACAATCCAGACTTTTCATATTCCAATGCATTTTATAATGCAAGCACCCATCATTTTTTTGATCCGGAAATGAGCTTGCAGGTTTCGCAACTGATCAGGCTTGCAGGCAAAAGGAATAAATCGATTGATGTTGCGAAATCAGGAATTGATATTGCGCAATATCAATTCCTGATTTCGCAACATCAATCGATTTAT
>JBQCIM010000077.1:0-19474 GCA_051953735.1 Ginsengibacter sp. | reverse complement strand
TATCATCAGGATCAGGATAAAAATTCCAAAAATGACAGGTGGTTAAAAAGACCAATGGAATAAACGAAAGATGCAATGTTTTGAATTTCTTCATTTTTATTTTTTTGTGGTAAAAAGTTTATATCCATAAGTCAGTTGCAGGGGGGCCGCTTTATCGAAAGATAATTGATAACGGCCAAAACCTGCTGAAGAAGGGCTTTGCAGCCGGAGCATGATAAACATATCCCGTTTCCTTTTATGAAAATTATATGCTACCGCAATTGCAGCATATAATCCTGAAATGTTTTCATTTACATCCGGATTCAACACTTCATAATTCGCTTTATCATAATTTCTAAAATTAACTGTGTAATGTTCACTGCAGATTCCGGTAGAGATGTTTAGCGTAATTTGGTTGTTCTTTTTGTTAGTATACAACACAATCGCTCCGCCAATTCCCATAGAAAAAGAGCTATTTTTTACCGCTTCAGTTAGCGTCACATGTTCAATTAAATCAGCATTAGCGGTGTAGGCATCTGCTTTTGACAACCTGTTAAATCCAATTCCCTGTATAGCTTCAATAAAAAACCCCGAACGCTTGAATGGCTCTAAACGAAAAGTTACCGGAACTGAATAAAAAGGTTTTTTATTACTAACATCAGTTGATATTCCGGTGGATAGTGCAATAAAAGATTGAGCTTTTATGTGAGAAGCAAAAAAAGTAATTAAGAGGAAAATAGCGGTAATACGCAATCTCATAAGATAGAAATAAGTTTTGAATGATCACAAACTTACCAATCATTTTCTAAAATAGCTTCTATAAAAAATCATTCATTTAAAAGAAAAAATTATTGTATTTGTTTGTTTACTGGAGGATGGACAATTCCGTTAATCTTCAAATCCTGCAAATCCTGGTTTAGACATTACAACTGCTTCAAAAAACTAATCTTCGCAATTGCATGATCCTCAGCCTGCGTTTTTGATTGCAAATTGGTAAAGCCATAATGATTCAGCACCAGGTAAATGTAGGAAAGCGGCTGGTATTCCCATGAAAGGCGCAGGTTATAATTGTCCGCTTTGTTGGCAGTGTTTTTTTGATAAAAACCAGTCAGTTGGAGTCTTGGATTCAATGCAAGACGCGCCTGCAAACCATACAGATCAATGGTTTCAGAAGTCAGCTGCTCTCCCACTTTCATAAAATGATTCCGGTTGAATATACCCGAAAAAGACATTTGCGGTATGGGTGCAAATTGCAAGGTCCAGTTGCCGCTATTCAGCTTTCCGTTAAAATAAGGCCCCCAGGTATAAACGCCTGCCACACTGATGATCCTCGATGGGTCAGAAGTGAGATAAATTTGCTGATTGGTGAAGTAATAAGAACCGGGAGCAATCGTTACTCCCAATGGTTCAAACGGTTCTGTCAGCCGCTGATAAGCAGGAGCAATGGCATAGCCAAAATAGGCGCCGCTTTGAAAATTAAGCCATACAGGAAACAACGTGAACGTACGTTCTATTGATTTACCGGTCGAAGCCTGCCAGTAAAACTCAGGCAAAAAACCAGGCTCAAAAGCACGGAGGATCTTTTTAAAAGGCAATCTCTTTCCACGATAATACCAGTTCATTCCCGGCGTCGTTCCTATCACATCAGTGCGGGAAACAAAACCCATTTCCGGATCAAAATCTTTGCTCACATAAGATTGCGTGAACCATATTTTCATGTGATTGGTAGAATGATAAAATTGCGCAATTCCCGCCTCACCGCTTTTTCCTTTTTGAGTATTATCGGAATGCATCAGCAATGCGTTGACTGAATTCGTTTCCCCCAAACGAAAAAAGCCATCAATGGTGCTCACAATATTGGTATTGCCCGGTTGATTTTTTACCGTTACCAGGCCGCCGAGCCGGTTGTTCTCTCCTATATTTTCAGAATAACGGCCGACAAAAAAATTAGTGGCTGGGCTGTTATCAGAAGCCCGTTGACGCATAGCAATAGCGCCATAATTTGATGTGTTCGAGCGATGTACAAACCTTGCTCCTCCATCAATCGGGATCGGATTTCCCAAACTATCCAAGCCGATGCTTCTGCTGAAAAATGGTTGAATATGCATTTGCCCGCCAGAGCCATCCGCACTTTGTGAAACGCCGACTCCAAATAAAGACGCATTCTCTAAAAAGAATTGTCTTTTCTCCGGAAAGAAAACAGAAAACCGGGTTACATTGTTTACCTGCTGGTCCACGTCTGCCTGTGCAAAATCTGTATTGACAGTAAGGTCTAAAACAGAGTTTGGATCAATCGCCCATTTCAAATCGCCACCGGCTTTAAAATGGGTATCTGATACCTTTACAGAAGAATCATAACCTTTATAATGATCATAAGAGGAAAGCACATATGGCTCAAAACGGATGTTTGTTTTTGCGGGCGGCGGTTTCAGATTTTTGAGAATGCCGGCATAGTTCATTCTTAAGGCAGTGAAGGCTCTCGGATAAGGAGAAAATGAAGTGATCTCGTTGGTGAGCCGCCTGTTCCGGTAAATGCTCAATCCCCATTGCTGTACCGAATCTCCTTTATTCGGATAGCGCAAGGTTTCCCACGGGATAGCGATCTCCGCAGTCCAGCCGGAATCCGTTCGGTTGGTTCTCACCTTCCACAGCCCGTTCCAGTCCACGTCATAATACAGATCATCAAAAGACAAAAGATCGCGCTGCACGCCATACGCATCGGTTACAAAAGCCATAGCATTTCTCTGGTCATTAAAACAATCCAGCGCAATACTTACCAGGTCGCGGCTTTTATCGTCAAAATCTCTTTTAAAGTCGGTAGAACGGATCGCCTTTTTTCCCAAAGAATCATGAGCAAAAATGCCAAAGTATAAATATTGCCGGTTGTATAAAACTTTCACATCTGTTTCTTCGCCGGGCGGATTTCCCTGCACCGGTTCTATCTCTACAAACCGGGGCGAAGGCTTTGCAAGCTTCCATTCCGGCTCGTTCAGCAGTCCGTCGATTTGCAAAGAAGAATGGATCTGAACCGCATCAATTTGTTTTTTGATTGAATCAGGCTGAAACACATCGGCATTCTGGCAAAAAGAATGTAAAGAAGTAGTTGAGAAAATAATAAGCAATAATGTTTTGAAATTCATCAGGTAAAGATAGGGAATGGACATATTCAAGTTTCAGAGGGAAAAACTTTTCATAGAACGATTATATGAACCCGGTCAGGACGCTCGCAGCGACCTGAACGATAGATGAAGATCAATTTGTTTCCTTTGTGATACCGTATAGTAAGTTGCTTCTGCTGTAGGAAAGTTTTCATCCTATGTCATCCCCTGTAAAATATCAGTTACAGTAAACCAGCTTATTCTCTCAATTATTATTTTTAAAAAATCAAAAAAGTTTGTCAACCTGTATTATCTTCAAGCCTTCATATGCTTTTGGCTGTCGCTAATAATATTTTATTTAAAACTAACACATTAAAAACCAATAACTATTATGGCAGAAACTTTAAACCAAACTCAACAGCGGCTTTATTCGCTCGACGCCTTGCGCGGTTTCGACATGTTCTGGATCATGGGTGCAGACGAAATTATGCACAACATGGCCAAAGCAACCGGCTCTTCTTTCTGGCAAACTTTAGCCAACCAGTTTACCCATCCTGCGTGGAATGGCTTTCATTTGTATGATCTGATATTCCCGCTCTTTCTTTTTATTGCTGGCGTCGCTACTCCCTATTCGGTAGGACGGGCGATGGAGAAAGGAAAAACGAAACAGCAGGTCTTGTGGCGCGTAGTAAAAAGAGGACTGATTTTAGTTATCCTGGGAATTATTTATAACAATGGGCTTACCATAGAACCTGTTTCGAAAATACGGTTTGCAAGCGTTTTAGGAAGAATTGGTTTGGCTTACATGTTTGCAAATATTATCTACATTTATTCAAAACCTCGCACGCAAATCATTTGGTTTTTTGGAATTTTAATAGGCTATTGGCTGATGTTTAAATTTACTTCGGCACCAGGGTTTCCGCATGGAGATTTAACCATGCAAGGAAATTTTGCTTCTTATGTTGACCGTCTTTTTTTACCGGGAAGGCTTTATTTAGGCATTCATGACCCTGAAGGAATTATGTCCACCATTCCTGCAATCGCCACCGGCCTGCTGGGAATTTTAACCGGCCAGTTATTAAAGAACAGCCCTTATACGCAAAAAAGAAAAGCATCGCTGATGGCTGCTTCCGGAGTGCTATTGATAATTATTGCGCTTGTCTGGAATTTTGATTTTCCTATTAATAAAAATCTCTGGACAAGTTCTTTTGTTTTAAATGTGGGTGGTATAAGCCTTTTGCTGCTCGCCTTGTTTTATTATATAATAGATATTCTTGGCTATAAAAAATGGGCTTTTTTCTTTAAAGTGATTGGGATGAATTCTATCCTGATTTATATGTCAGGCAGATTTCTGAATTGGCAATATAGTACCAACGCTTTTTTAGGCTGGCTTGGGCAATTGATCGGCAATCCCTATAATGCAGTAATAATGGCTATTTGCGTCGTATTAGTTAAATGGGTATTCCTTTATTTTATGTACAAAAAGAAAGTTTTCCTGAGAGTGTAAGTAAGAGCCGGGATGTTTTATTTAATACTTACAGAAACCTTTGGCGTCTGTGCCAACCGGCATTCATTACTACAGGAAATGATAAAATACAGAGATCGCCTTTTTTTTATGAGTAAATACTTTTAAGCAATTGGAATAACCTAACAAATAGTTGGAACTTCTATTTAGATATGACGAAATTGAGATACAGGTAAATGTTAATAATGAAACCATTTGGCTCACTGAGCAACGGACGAGTTTACTATTTAACGAAACAAAACAAAACATCATCAGCTTTGAACATTAATAATGTTTTAAAGAAGAGAATTAGAGAAAAATTTAACTGTGAAGGAATTCTTCACAATCGCTTCGGATGGGAAAAATTCATTGAATTTGTTACGGTAAAAGAGTTTTGCCGTTCACAGGGATTCACGAAAGCTGAGGTACAGCAATTCTTGCTTGATTGACGCCCTTCCTTTAAATGGTTCAAATAAAATTGTTTTCAGGAAATAAGATCCCAAATTGATAAGAATTGCATCAGATTGACTTATCCCGCCAATACGATTTGCTATAATTTATACCGTAGGGGCAGGGTTTATCCCTGCCCTTCTTATAAATTTACCCTGCCCATCAATAGAAATCGAAACCTGCAATTACCCATTTTCAATGTCAGGCTAATTCCTCAGAGAGTATGAAGAGTGTATGAGTTTCGTATGGGGAGAGTATGAAGAGAGTATGAAGAGAGTATGAGGAGAGTATGAGGTAAGTATGAGCAGAGTATGAGGAGAGTATAACGTAAGTATGAGGAGAGCATAGGAAAGACTAGGGAAAGACTAGGGAAAGGTATGGAAAAGGCAAGGGAAGGGTATGCAATGAACTCAAAAGCCTTTAAAGATCATCACTTTAAAGGCTTTTAAAATATTGGTGACCCTGTAGGGACTCGAACCCTAGGCCCGCTGATTAAGAGTCAGCTGCTCTACCAACTGAGCTACAGAGTCTTATTTTATAAGAGGGCGCAAATTAGTAAAAAAACATGATGTGGCAGTGAACGAAGAAATAATGTAAATTCCTTTTTAACAAGAAAAGATCAGGCAGGATTAATACCGGTCTTATTGGTTACCCGACCTGGATTCGAACCAAGACAAACAGAATCAGAATCTGTCGTACTACCGTTATACTATCGGGCATTAAAAAACGCAAATGTAAGGTTTAAAGTTTTTATTTTTTTATAAAAATTCTTCAAGGTTTTTCTTCAATAAATAAACTTTTAAGCTTCACATTTCAAGATCACATCTACAAAATATTCATTGCTGTCAAAAAAATGGCTGAGAACCCGGAAACCGCATTCCTGCGCTATTGTGTCAATTTGTTCAACTGAATATTTTTGAGATATTTCCATAAAAACAGGCTCATCTTTTTCAAAAGAGATTCTTTCATTTTTGATCGCTACTGATTGCTTTTTTGTCGAGATCAGGTAACTTTTGCATGCGCCGGTTCCCGGATCATAAGTGGCAAAATGCTCAAAGCTATCTACGTCAAAATTGCCACCCAATTCGTCATTGATTCTGTGCAATAAATTCAAATTAAAGGCTGTTGTAAAACCTTCATGGTCGTCGTAAGCGGCAAGAATTTTTTTGGGATCTTTCTTCAGATCAAAGCCAATTAAAACGAGATCATCTTTTGACAGCAAGCTTCGAAGGTCTTTACAAAAGCCAGGCATCTGGTTAAATTTAAAATTGCCGATGTTGGCGCCGAGAAACAAAACCAGCTTTCGGTTACTAGAAAATTGATTAACAGCAGCAAGCATTTCCAGGTATTCTCCTGCAAAACCGCTAATGCAAATACCGGCAATTTTTTTAGGAAGCCTTTCGCTCAAAACCTGGATGATATTTTTGGAAATATCAATTGGAAAGTAATTAGCGAGCGCTTTTCTTTCGGATAATTCTTTTAATAAATGAACTGATTTGATGGCATCACCGGGTCCGAATTCTATCACATCCAGATGTTTGTCTTCGCCCAAAACGTTGTCAGCTATTTGTGCCGATTGTTTTGAGAAGATCTCCATCTCCGCATTTGTCAGATAATATTCATCACTCGCCATTATTTTCTGAAACAGTTCGTCCCCTTTTTTATCATAAAAATATTTTGAGTCTAAATATTTTGGGGAAGATTGCAGGCCGAGGAGCACATCGTTTAAAAATTGATTCATGTGTTAGTTTTATTGCGCTAACCTGATGCCTGTATATTGCCAGCGCAGATTGGGTTGAAAAAAATTGCGGTAAGTAATACGGCTGTGTCCAGGCGAAGTAACTTCAGAAGCGCCACGAAGCACCATTTGATTTACCATAAATTTTCCATTGTATTCACCAATGGCTCCCGCAGCTTTTGAAAACCCGGGATAAGGTAAATAAGCGCTTTCCGTCCATTCCCAACGCTTTCCCCAATTGAAATGATTCGCAGCCGCTTCCCATTCAAATTCAGTTGGGAGGCGCATTTGCTTCCATGAGGCAAATGCGTAAGCTTCATAATAACTGATATGGCAAACCGGTTCATTCAAATCCAGTAATTGCAATCCCTTGAGTGTATAATAATGCCATTTGCCATCAATAAAATACCAGTACATTGGAGCTTCTACATGATTTGTTTTTACCCACTCCAAGCCGTCAGAGAGCCAGTAATTAAAGTTCTTATAGCCACCCGAATTGATAAATTCCAGGTATTCTCCATTCGTAACTAAATTTTTTGCGATTCTGAAATCCTCTAAAAAAACGGGGTGTTTTTGCAATTCATTATCGAAACAAAATCCATTGCCATCATAGCCGATCTCATAAATTCCTTCTTCAAACTTCACGAATGAATGATTGGAATCAGGACTAAAATCGTCGTTATTTGTTGGTTTACTGTCGGCTTTATAAGCAGGAAATAACGGATTGTTTCCCAAAATATATTTTATGTCGGTAAACAAAAGTTCCTGGTGTTGCTGTTCATGATTAAAGCCAAGCACTACAATTTCCTCGATTTCTTTACTAAGTTTATTTTGTAATAATTCACTCATTGCCGCATCAACATGCTTCCTGTATTTGTAAATTTCTTCCACGGTGGGCCGGCTTAAATTTCCGCGATCTGTGCGGATCACTCTCGCTCCAACGGTTTCATAATAGCTGTTGAAAACATAATTAAATGCCGGATCAAATTCCCGGTAATCCTTCAGGTTTGGTTTTAGAATAAATGTTTCAAAAAACCAGGTCGTATGCCCGAGATGCCATTTCGGCGGGCTAACATCAACCACGGGCTGAACAACATAATCTTCTGTTTGCAATGGTTGACAAATAGCTTCGGTATACGCTCTTATTGATTGATAATTCTCAGATAAATTCATTCATGCGGCTTTAATGTACAGAAATAAAAAACGCGCAAACTTTGTTCCATTAAATAGTGAAGATTTTACAGTAAACTAAGTTTTAGGAGCGTTTTCAAATCTATGATTTTTCTTTCCTGTTTCATTATTCAAAATTTTTATCTTTGTTATCCCATTAATTTTTCGGCTGGCATTATTACTCAAACTTTAAATAATTTCCCAATGAAAAAGAATTTTCTTTTGCCTCTTCTCGTTTTAGTGATCGGAGGAATTGCAATTGTTTCATTTACTACAAATCGTTCTTCTGACACAGAACAAACTTCCGAAACAAATGCTCCCAATGCAGGTTTGACTTTGCCTGCAGGTTTCGCTGCGTCAATAGTGGCGGACAATACAGGCGAAGCAAGGCATATCGCGGTTACCAAAGAAGGAAACCTTTATATCAAACTGGGAAGTGCCAAAAAAGGAGATGGGATCCTTTATTTAACGGATCCCGGAAAAGATGGCCGCTATCAGAAACAAACTGGTTTCGGCAATTATGGCGGAACAGAAGTTGGTTTGAAAAACGGATATTTATATGCTTCTTCCAACACTGATGTTTACCGTTATAAATTGAATGACAAAGATGAAGTGGCAGATCCGAATAATCCGGAAAAAATTGTGGTAGGATTATTAGATCGTGGAGAACATAATTCTAAATCTTTCACTTTTGACAACAATGGAAATTTGTATGTCAATGTTGGCGCTTATTCCAATTCATGCCAGGAGCAGGATCGTGTTCCCGGCTCAATGGGAATAAAAGGATGCCCTATTTTGGATTCTGCCGGTGGCATCTGGCAATTTAAAATTGACAAACAGGATCAACATTATGGCGATGGTGCGCATTACGCAACCGGCTTACGCAACGTCGTTGGATTGGACTGGAATCAAATAGACAACGCACTTTTTGTAATGCAACATGGCCGCGACCAGCTTCACGATCTGTTTCCAAAATATTATGATGATAAAACTTCCGCTGTTCTTCCGGCAGAGTGTATGTATGAAGTTCACAAAGGCGACAACGCAGGCTGGCCTTACATTTATTATGACCAGCTACAGCACAAACAAATCCTGATGCCTGAATATGGAGGCAATGGAAAGAAGACTGCCGACAAAAAATATTTAGATCCTGTAATGGCTTTTCCTGGCCATCTGGCTCCTGATGGACTATTATTTTATACCGGGAATCAATTTCCTGAAAAATATAAAAATGGCGCCTTCATTGCTTTTCATGGCTCATGGAACAGAAGTCCTGAAAAACAGGCCGGCTACTTTGTAGTATTTGTGCCTTTTAAGGATGGAAAACCAAGTGGAAAATGGGAAGTTTTTGCAGACGGATTTTCCGGGAAAAAAGATGTGATGTCTCCGCGCAGCGCTGAACACAGGCCATGTGGATTGGCCCAGGGACCCGATGGTTCTCTTTATGTTTCTGATGATTCAAAAGGAACAATTTATAAGATCAGTTATAAAAAATAATCTCAATGAAAAAAATAATTTTTCTCGTTTTATTGTCGATCCCATTTGCATTGCTGATGAGCAGCACACAAAAAAATGCGATAAAAGAGAACGCGATCACGGATGTTCAGCCATCAAAAGCTGCAGGCGAAAAAGTTTTTAAGAAATATTGCATTACCTGCCACATGGCAGACGGTGGCGGCGTTCCACACATGAATCCACCATTGATCCAGACAAGTTATGTTTTGGGTGATAAAGAAGAACTGATCAAAATTGTTTTGAACGGATTTGATAAGAATGTTGAAATTGAAGGAGAAACCTTTACCAATAAAATGCCGCCCCTGAAAACAATTTTAAAAGATCAGCAGATAGCTGATGTGCTAACGTATGTAAGAAGTAGTTTTGGCAATAAAGCTTCTGCTGTTACAGCTGCAGAAGTAAAGGCGGTGAGGAGTAAGAATAAATAAATATAGTAAACCAATAAATAAAGTGATTTTTTTATTCCTGAGAAAACTCTTAATCTGTCAGCGTTTCAGCGGTTTTTTCTTTCACCCATTTTTGCAGGGCTGAGGCAAGTTTGCGGTCATTGCTCAAACGCGGAACTTTATTTTGTCCGCCAAGCTTGCCCACGCTTTTCATATAATTGATAAAGCCATTCTTCTGGAGTACGTGTATTTTCAATGGTTGCAGAATATTTCCTTTGATAAGATCGTCGTAATAAATGTTTTTCTTTCTCAGATTCTTATCAACTTTTTGAGCAAAACGTTCCATATTTTTTGGAAGATTTTCAAACTCGATATACCATTCGTGAAAGCTTTTTTCTCCGGTTGTGGAAATATTCGGAGCTACTGTAAACTCGGTGATTTTTATATCTTCTGTTTCTGCGGCTTTCATCAAAGCGTCTTCCACTTCTTCAGCAATTACATGTTCGCCGAAGGCAGAAATAAAATGCTTTACTCTTCCTGTTACCAAAAGACGGTAAGGATTCAGTGAAACAAATTTTACCGTGTCGCCAATGTTGTATGCCCACAAACCTGCGTTGCTGGTGACGATGAGCACATAATTTTTATTTAACTCCACATCTTTTAAAGTAAGACGTGTTGGATTTTCTTTTGAAATTTCTTCCACAGGAACAAATTCATAAAATATGCCGCTGTCGGTATTCAGCAACAATCCTTCTTCAGTCTGGCTATCCTGGAATGCAAAAAACCCTTCGCTGGCAGGATACAATTCAATAGTGTCAATCTCTTTTCCGATACTTTCAAAAAGCTTTGCTTTGTAAGGCTCAAAATTGACACCGCCCTGAACCAACACACTAAAATCAGGAAAAATATCTTTGATTTTTTTTGCTGTCCTTTTTTCAAGTTCATCAAAATACATTTGGATCCATGGCGGAATGCCGCTGATCAATGTCATTCTTTCGTTCACTGTTTCATCCACAATTTTTGATAATTTTTCTTCCCAGTCTTCTATACAATTGGTTTCAAAAGAGGGAAGTTGATTCCAGCGCAAGTAGCGTGGAATATGATGATTTACAATTCCACTCAAACGACCTGTTGGAATTCCGCCCACTCTTTCCAGTTCAGGTGAGCCGCTGAGAAAAATCATTTTGCCATCAGCAAATTGTGATTTTCCTGTTTGCGCCATGTAACACAACAAGGCGTTTCTTGCAGTATTGATATGATTGGGAATGGAATCTTTGGTGATAGGAATGTATTTGATTCCGCTGGTTGTTCCGCTGGTTTTTGCAAAATAAATGGGAAAGCCTTTCCATAAAATATTTTGTTTCCCCTGCTTTATTTTTTCGATATAATCTTTAAAATCCTCGTATTCGCGGATAGGAACATTTTTTACAAAATCATCATGATTTTTAATCTTATCAAATTGATGTTCTTTACCAAATTCTGTTTTCGAAGCCGTCTTGATGAGGTTATTAAAAATACTGTTCTGATCAGCAATTGCAGAAAGCATTGATTTTTTGATCTGCTTATAAATGTAAACAGCAAAAGGCTTTGCCAGATAAGATTTAAACTTCATTGTCATTTCTAAAAGCTAATCGTTATCGACAAATTTACAGAGAAAAGTTTTATTACATTTCATGCTATTTGTTAATAACAATTACAAGGCCATTCTTTGTCAAGATCAATACAGGTAATAACTACAAGACCATCACTTTCCGGAGCTACCACCACTCTTATATGCTGATTTTCGTGGCTATATCCTTCCAGTGCAAATGTGCTGTCACCTTTTGATCCGATGCCACTTTTGCGATAATTTACTTTTCCTGTCTTTAAAATTTCTTTGATTTCTTCTTCTGTAATATGACGGCAATCCATCCGGCATTCTACGTGTTTGGTAAGGATTAAATGTGTCGCATCCCTGAACGATTCATTAGCATCATTATTTCTGACACAGGAAAACCTTTTAATGACGAGAAGAAATACAATCACGATAAGCAGCAAAAAATAAAGATTCCTTTTTCGTCCCAATGCTTTAAGAATTTTCTCTAAGATAAATGAAAAAATTACTTGCTGATCATTGAGGCAAAGACAAAGCAAATTTTTGTTTTAATTCAGTCTTCTGGAGCAGAGCCGCGCGATCAAATTGGTATTGTCCTCCTTCGCCTCCCATTCTGTTTCCGCGTTGCATTCCGCCGTAACCTCCTCCCATTCTGCCTCCTCCATGTCCGCTTCTTCCGGAATATCCACCTCCTCCACCTTCAGAATGATCTGCCATTGCATTAATGATCACATTCAATGAAATGTCTTTTGAAATATCTTTTAGATCATAATCGCTGCCAAATAATTCTTTAAAAGGAATGGCAATCTCATAAGTTAATGTATTCGATGAATCGAAATTTATCGCGGCCTGGATGTCTGAATTGCCGGTTGAAATAATTCCATCACTATTGGTAAAACCTTTTACTTCCATCAATGTATCCGCAGCAAGAAAAGAAACGCGCCGCGATTGAGGCGAAGCGAGAGGATCGGGTTTTATTTCATCTTGCTGATTTGATTTTGCAGCATGTTTAAATGGCAAAGGAAAATTAATAACTGATTTGTGTTTGCCATTGATCTTATCGCTTAAAATTACTTTCATTCCTGATCTCAGAATTTTTGCTTCATTCATTTCATCTTTTGTCTGAAAGCATAAATAAAGAGTATTGCTGTCATTTTTAAAATCAAAGAACAATGCCGTTTGGTTATCATAATGTTTCAAAGGTGGGTTCCAGTCATAAGCGCTTCCATTAACTATGATCTTGTTCTTGGTCCATTGCGAACCGGTTTCTGTTTGCGCAAAAGATAAAGCAGTTATTAAAATAAGGCTGATCGTGAAGAAAGATTTCATTTTTATTTTTTACCAAATCTATCATTTATCTGTTCGCATTTATTGTTAATAATAAGATAAAGCAGCGGATTACAAACACAAAAACCTAAATGCCTTTACCTCCGGATTAATTATTTTTGCCACATGGAAAAGGGAAGAACCGTAGCGCTTCATACATTAGGTTGCAAACTGAATTATTCTGAAACTTCTGCCATTCAAAGAATGCTGGAAGATGATGGTTTTGTGAAAAAAGAATTTACAGAAGAGGCAGATGTTTATGTGATCAATACGTGCTCCGTTACAGAAAATGCAGACAAAGAATGTCGCCAACTGGTTCGCAGAGTTCAACGCCAATCTCCGGAAGCAATGGTAGTCATTATCGGTTGCTATGCCCAATTAAAACCTAAAGAAATTGCAGAAATTCCCGGTGTTGATCTCGTACTCGGCGCTTCAGAAAAATTCAATATTACCACTCATTTAAAAGAACTGACTCACGGCGACAGCGCCAAAATCTGCAGTTGCGAAATAGAAGACGTAGAAGGTTTTCATTCCTCTTTTTCTTTGACAGACAGAACCCGGACTTTTTTAAAAGTGCAGGATGGATGTGATTATAATTGTTCTTTTTGTACGATCCCAATGGCGCGCGGGAAGAGCCGCAGCAATTCTATCGAAAATGTTTTAGCAGAAATAAAAAATATTGCTGACGCCGGTGTAAAAGAAATTGTTCTTACAGGAATTAATCTCGGTGATTTTGGAAAAAATGGAAAGGGAATTAAAACAGGTGATAATTTTTATTCTTTATTAAAAACGACCGAAGAATTCAATGGAGTAGATCGCTACCGGATCTCTTCGATTGAGCCCAATTTGTTGACGAAAGAGATCATTGAATTGGTGGCAGGAAGCAAAAAAATAATGCCTCATTTTCATATTCCTTTGCAAAGCGGAAGCAATAAGATTTTGGGAATGATGCGCCGCCGTTACAAAAGAGAATTATATGCAGAAAAAGTAACTCTTATCAAAAAATTGATCCCTGATTGTTGCGTTGGAGTGGACGTTATCACTGGTTTTCCGGGCGAAACAGAAGAAGATTTCAAAGAGACGATTGATTTTTTAGTTTCTCTTGATGTTTCGTATTTGCACGTCTTTACTTATTCAGAAAGGGCAAACACGTTTGCACTAAAAATTGAACCGGTTGTGCCAATCCATGTTCGTCATGAGCGAACAAAAATTTTACGTTCCTTGTCTTATAAAAAAATGCAACAATTTACAAGACAACATTCCGGGCAAACAAGAAAAGTTTTGTTTGAAGGCAAAAATAAAAATGGAATGATGGACGGCTACACAGATAATTATATCAAAATTACTGTCCCTTATAAAGAAGAATGGACGAACGAAGTTATAGATTGGAGAATTTAGAAAAAGAAAATATTTCTTCGCTTACTGTAAAAACTGAAATGTTTTTACTACTGATACTCAAACTGTATCGTTCCCATTAGTTGCTTTTCTTTTGAAAAACACTTTTGAATTTCAGGTAACTTTTTATCATCGTATGCATATCTCCAGATGAAATAATTTCTTCCTGTTTCGTCAACAGAGATCATTTGTTTTGGCAGATTTCCATCGCTATATTCAAACATATAATCAGGCAACAATCTTTTCGCGATCACATTATAATGAACCACGTCAGTCAGGCGGTTGCTATCGTCGTAATAGTAAAAATATTTTTTGTCAATACTGTTTCCTGAGGGGTCTTCTTCAATAATATTTCCTTTTGCATCAGCAACAAAAGTAATGGTAGAAATGAGAGAATTATTTTTTTTGCGAAGCATTTTTACTGGCCTTCCATTGTCATAAAAATATTCATGAGTTTCTGTGATGCTGCTGCTGTCACCATCCGCCTTTGTCATCGTGCGTATTAACGAAATATTTCCATTGACATCATATTCAAACTCAACAGTGCTGGTAGTGGTAGGCGTTGAAGTAGTTGTTTTTACAACGTCGCCTTTGTTGTTATAATCCGTTGTCAGCAGCGATTCTCCGGTGATGTTCGACTTAGACATCATCTGTGATTGTGAGAAGCTTTTATTAATCTTTTTTTCACAAAAGAAGCCTTCGCTCGGTTGATCATTTTCATCAAAGCTTTCTATTTTTATCGTTCTGATATTTCCATTCTTTAAGATTGCAAACTGTTTGTTTTGCTGAAGGGTGCTCATCAGATCTTTGTAATAATATTGAGCATTTGCAGCAGAAAAATCAAGACAGATCAGCAGTACACAAAAGCAAAGAGTGTGAAGAATACTTTTAATCATTTTTTTAAAAAGAATAAGTTTTTTGCCACGTTTTTAAGGCGATGTAAAATAATTCATTAATCTTTATTGCAGTTTTTGTTTGTTATTTTTAACCGGAAATTATAAAAATAAATCTTTAATTCATGTCGCATCTTCCTCACCGGAAAGAGAACAATTGCCTTAATTGCGGAACTACTGTTATTGGAAAATATTGTCACAATTGCGGCCAGGAAAATATAGAACCCAAAGAATCGCTATGGCATCTGATCGTGCATTTTTTTAATGATGTCACCCATTTTGATGGAAAGTTTTTTTCTACTTTGAAAGATCTTCTTTTCAAACCCGGCTTTTTATCAAAACAATATATTAAAGAAAGAAGAGCCAGCTATCTGAATCCGATCAGAATGTATTTGTTCACTTCGTTTATATTTTTCCTGGTATTTTTTTCGGTGTATCACATTTCTGAAAAAGAAGTGAAAACTGATATGTTCAATGGAAAAAGTATTTCTCAGATCGATTCTCTTTCTGACGCTGATTTTAAAAAGTTTACTGTAGAAATTAATGGAGCACCAATGACGCGCAAAGAATTTCATCATTACCTCGACAGCATTCAGATCAATGGCGGCTTTCACCTTTTTGACAATGACAAGAATAATCAGCAATATGGAAGCCCAGAGCAATATGATTCACTCGTAGCCTCCGGAGCTGTAAAAGACGGATGGTTGAGAAGGCATCTTACTCACAAAGAAATTGAGATCAATAAAAAATATAGCAACCAGAAAGCAAAACTTTTTAGTGATTTTACCAATAGCCTGTTACATCATTTTCCCCAGATGCTTTTTATTTCATTACCGTTTGTGGCGTTGCTTTTACAATTGCTTTATATAAGGCGAAAAAACTTTTATTATGTAGCTCATGCAATTTTCACAATTCATTTATACATTTTTGTTTTTATTGTGATGCTGTTTGAAATCGGAATATCTGAACTGAAAGGAATTCACGGATTAGAATGGATGCGATATATAAACGATATCCTCACCATTGCACTTTTTTTTTATCTCTATAAAGCGATGCGAAATTTTTATGAACAACGAAGATTTAAGACGATCATGAAATATGTTTTGTTCCTGTTTTCATTTTCGATTTTGATCATCTTTTTCTTCATCATTTTTGCATTGGTTTCTGTATTTCAAATTTAAAAAATCAAATAATGGATCAAAATATCAATATAGATAAGCTCGTTAATATCATGGATGAACTTCGTGAAAAATGTCCATGGGACAAGAAGCAAACTATTCACACTTTGCGTCAGCAAACTATTGAGGAAACATACGAACTTGCAGATTCAATCACCGCGAAAGACTGGAAAGGAATTAAAGAAGAGTTAGGCGATTTGCTATTGCATATTGTTTTTTATTCAAAGATTGGTAAAGAACAAAACGAATTTTCATTGCAGGAAGTAATTGATGGAGTATGTGAAAAATTAATAAAAAGACATCCACATATTTATGGCGATGTGAAAGTGGAAAACGAGGATGATGTAAAGAAAAACTGGGAACAGATCAAGCTTGCCGAAGGCAAAAAGTCGGTGTTGAGTGGCGTTCCCAAATCATTACCGGCAATGGTGAAAGCGATGCGCATCCAGGAAAAAGCAAAGCAGGTTGGTTTTGAATGGGCAACAAAAGAGCAGGTTTGGGAAAAAGTTGAAGAAGAAAAAAAAGAATTACAGGAAGCAGTTACTTCAGGAAATAAAGAACACATAGAAGAAGAATCCGGCGATCTTTTTTTTTCCGTAATTAATTATGTCAGATTTTTAAAAGTAGACGCAGAAAACGCGCTTGAATTAACCAATCAAAAATTCATAAAACGCTTCACAACAATGGAGCAGGAAGTAGAAAAAAAGGGGAAATATTTAAATGAAATGACACTCGAAGAAATGGATGCTGTGTGGAATGAAATTAAAAAACAAAATATTGAAATTTGAACCTTCTGACAAACGATACTTTTCTTAAAAGAAATTCTTTTCTTCTGCTGACAGCAGCATGGTTGCTTACTTTGGCTTTTATCATTAATAATTATTGGAGTGGCAGTTCCACTTCTAATGCTGCACAAAAAACGGTTCAAAAAAGTATCATCCGAAGCGAAAAAAAAATTGATGCTTTTTGTAAAGACACTGCTTTAATTAACAAGATCGCATCAGGAAAATATGATGAAACACAACTGGATGCACTGGTAGATAAAGATTATTTTGTATTTTTTTATAAGCTTTCTCCAACAAACACGCTTACTCCTGTTTTTTGGAATACCCAGGTGATAGAACCAGATCCAGCTTTACAAAATTCTCCTAACGGAACGGGTTTTAAAAAACTGATCAATGGATGGTATGTCATCAATATTAAGTCGATACAAACTTCAGCAGGTGCTTTTAAATTAATTTTTCTGACTCCTGTAAAATGGAATTACTACATAGAAAATAAATATTTGCATAATTCTTTTGTTGCTGAAAAAAATATCGAAAAGACATACGACATCAGTGTTACACCAACGAGATATACCATCAAAGACCAAAATGGACAACCTCTTTTTTACCTTCATCAATTAGCCAATCCTGAAAGCCATGATAATGTGCTGGCAATCATTTTTAGAATTTTAGCATCACTGCTGATTCTTTTTTTTATTCAAAAACTGGCTAATTTTTATGTAAAGAAAAAAGGTTTCTGGATCGGCCTATTAGTATTAATAGTGCCTGTTATTTTTTTGCGCATATTAAGTTATACGTTTTCCATTCCTCTTAATTTCAAGAATTTAGAATTATTTGATCCTTCTATTTATGGCGCCAATTTTATTTTAAGATCACTTGGAGATCTTCTTATCAATTCATTGTTGTTCATCTGGATCGTTCTGTTCATCAGGTTTCATTTCAATTTTGATTTTTCGAAAATTAAATTCAAGGCCAGTTATTATCGCTATACAACGATTGTTTTTATTTGTGTGTTAATGATCTTGTTCACACTAGTAGGCGGCTACACAGTACAAAGCCTTGTAGCAGATTCGCAGATCTCTTTTGATGTGATTAACTTTTTTACTTTAAATATTTACAGTGTCGTTGGGTTTATTGTTTTGAGTTGTGTGGCTACAGGATATTTTTTCCTGATCCAGATATTGCTTCAGCCATTAAATATTTTTATTGGCCCCAACAGAAGATATTTATTGTACCTGATCATTACGGTCTGTGGATTAATCATTCTTACTTTCAGATTGCATTCAGTTCATTTAAGTTTCAATCTCGCTGTGTTAGCGTGGCTTTTACTTTTCATTTTTCTTCTGAATTTCAAAATTCTTTTGTTTCATGCTTACAATCTTGTTTCATCCAAATTTATTTTTTGGATATTCTTTTTTTCTGTTTCCATCACCGCAGTTATTGTTTTTCAAAACCGAACCAAAGAACTGGAAGAAAGAAAACATTTTGCTGAAAACCTTGCCAACAAAGCAGATCCTTCAGGGCCTGTAATTGTAAACATTATTTTGAAGGATTTTAGAAATGATTATCTCTCAGAAATTTTTTATAGGTTTAAAAACAAAACTGAAAACCAGTTTTTGAAAGACAGCCTTATCAATGAAAATTTTTCCGGTTATCTGAATAAATATGATACCAAAATTTATACTTACAATGCGGCTGAAATGCCTTTGTATAATGATGATTCAACCACATTCAATTCATTGAATGCGATCATTCAAACACAGGGAAAGCCAACGGATATTCCTGACCTTTTTTATTATGACATTTCCTACGACCGGTTTAATTACATCAGTAAAAAAGAAATTACAGATTCTAACGGACAGCGGCAGGGATACATTTTTATCATCTCAAAACCCAAGAGGTATAAGAGCGACGCTTTGTATCCTGAACTTTTTTCTAAAGGAAATAATAATTCAATTGAAAGCTCTCCCGTTTATGCCTTTGCTGTTTATAATAACAACCAATTAAGCAGCAGCTACAATGATTATCCTTTTACCACCGATATTGATAACAACAATTTTACTTACAACGAATTCAGAACGGTAGAGAAAAATGGCTACGAAGAATTGTGGTACAAAGCCAATGCAGACAAAGTAATTGTCATAGCAAGACAGGATCGTTTTTTTATCGAATCCATCACTTTATTTGCATATTTATTTTGTTCTTTTTTATTGATCGCTATATTCTTTAATCTCTCTCATCATTTTTTAACAGAAAGGAAAATTAAACCAAGCCTCAAATCTTTGTTGCAATTAAACATTCGCAACCAGGTGCATGGAACCATTATTCTGATCAGCGTTTTTTCATTCATTGTAATTGGTGTCACAACCATTTTATTTTTTATCAGTCGCTATCACAGCAACAACCGGGAAAAATTAAGTCGTACGATTCACGTAATGGAAAATGAATTGAGAAGTGCTGTTG
>JBQCIM010000076.1:0-15957 GCA_051953735.1 Ginsengibacter sp. | reverse complement strand
GGAGATAGCCATCAGATATACTCGCTGCTCCCCATACAGGATGCAGAAATTTACCCCCAGCATCTGAAATGTAGAAAGCTGTGCGTGTATTTGGAGCCATCTCATCCTGTACGAGACTGGTAATAATCTTAAGCGAGTCGGCAAGAGATGCCCCATTTATTGCTGCCTGAAAAGCTTCTTTCTGCTTTCGCATCCGGCTTTCGTTGGTGCGCAACGCTTCCTTTGAAAGAAGGGCATCTTCTATCAGGCCAGGCGCTGCGCGCTGTGATTCCAGTAATTCCGCGTTTGCTTTTTCTAATTCTGTAACCAGCTTTGCCAGGTTATTTTTGTCCTTCAAATCATTCAAACGGTTTTCATAATCTGAAAGTTCCTGCATAATGGTGTTTTCTTTGCTTTTAAATGAAGCGATTTTCAGACAACTTTACAGACAAGAATTATTGTGAAAATAAAAATTGAAAGTATTTTTTTGCTTACTGTTTAAAACACAAATATTCTTTTGATAAAGATTTATCTGGCGCCGGGATATCCAATTTACAGAAAGTAATTGTCTTCATTTGATTAATTTTTTTGCATAGGCAAGCACTTTTTTTCTTGCCATCGCCTGGTTTCGAAAAAACAGCAACCAGAAGACAAAGCAACAAAAATTGCACCATCCTCTCCTGACCATCGGTGTACCAGAAAATAAAATAAAAAATAGTTGTTGACCGGTGAACAAAAGATCAGGAAGTAATGTATCTTTATTTTTGATGCAACATTTTGGGAGCTGTGTAGAAAGTATTTTACAGGCAAAGCAACAAACAAAGCAACAATACCGTTTTTGGTTCTGAATACCACTTGAAAAATTAATGATGAACAAAATACTTGTAGTAGATGATGATCTGGATATTTTATCTCTTGCGCAGATGATACTTAGTATGAACAATTTTATTGTCGAAACCATTTTTAGATGGGAAGAGATTGACAGCAAAATTTTAGCTTTTAAGCCTGATCTTATCTTGCTGGATGTAATGCTTGGCGGAGCGGATGGCCGCGACATATGCAGAAATCTGCATTCAGACAAAAAAAACAGAGACCTTCCGGTAGTACTTTTTTCGGCAAATCCGGAAATGAGAAAATGTACGAAGGGGTGTGATGCCAAAGCTTTTATTGCCAAACCTTTTGAGGTATCAACATTATTAAGAACGATTCAGGAAAGCGTTAACTAAAAATATGCGAGGCTGGAAATTGCTTAATAGTAAAAAGCTTCTTTCCGGAGTTACCTTTTCTTTCAGGTCAGATTATGTGAACGATTACTCCTATTTCTTGCCGGTTCACCGTAAATAAATTTCTGATTTCAGAAATATATTGCCGTTTTGGAGGCTTTTTTATTATGCTGATGCCATCAGTGGTGATAACTGGTAATATTTTATGATTATTAGCTAAAAAACAAGCAGACCTGGAAACTGTTTCGGTGTTGCATGAGAAGGTTTTTAAAAAAGCCGGTTTCAGAAATAGTGTTTGTTGATTTAAAAGAGGCCCATCTTCGTGTTTTAAATTTGCTCTTTATGAAACGAATAAACTTCTTATTAGCAGCCATTTTCCTGACTTCAGCTTGCTGGTGCACTCATAGTTTAAGATTTGGATATTTTGAATGCCGGCTTTTGAATACCTCGCAAAACCGCACCATGATTATCATAACAAACTGTGTAAAGTTTTTCAAAAAAGGATAAAAAAGGATAACTTTTTCAAAAACTATTACAACATGTCCAATACTTTTATTTATTTCCTGTTTCTGAAATAAGCTTCCATATCCCTTGTTCCTGAGCCCACAGCTCTTAATGCATCTTTTAAATCTTCCGTTGAAACACCGAATTTACTCTTCCAATCCTCTGCTTCATTGTTTGCAAAAAAACTGATTCTACGGCTGTCGTGGCCGGTAATTTTTGTTTTGTCATTCATGCTTTGTGGTTTTAAAATGTGTAGGGCAATGGATATGCCAAAAAATAAAGCAACTTTCAAAGTGCAGGAATGATTGCGGCGCCAATGACCCGGCAAACGTCGATGGTCAGACCCGGCGAGGGCAAAATTTTAAAATATTTGAAATGATATGGGATTGAGTTTCTTAGAAGAAACTTTTCTCTTATTATTTCATCAGGCTGACATTACTTTCGCGTTTCAAGTCCATATTTGAAACAGGCTGGTATACCAAAGGGATTTGCTCAACCACCACATCACTTTTATCCAAACCGAATGCCGTTTCATCGCGTTGACCCAAACGCTTCAGCACGAAATAAGTGTTGAGCAACACACTCTCACGCAATGAAAATTCATTTTCTACCGAAAGGAATTTTTCAATCACAACAAATTTGAAATCCGGGTCGCTGTTATAGACGGTAGAGCCGTCGTGGCGCATGTGCAAATTGAGTTCTTTGTTACTAATAAGTTCCCGGAGGATTTTTTTGAAATACAATTCCGTTCTTGGTTGAATCCGGAAGCCTACATTGATATTCACTTTTATCACTTTATCTTCAACCAATTCAGAAACGTTATACGAAAGTGTGTAAGGCTCTTCGGTTCTGTTGATATGCAGAAACCAATATACATCAGCCCGCTTCGGCTTTTTATAAAAAATAGATCTGACAATTTTTTCCTCAATATGATTCCGCCGATTGGCCTTCGTCAGGTAAATTAATTGTGTAGAGTACTTTGGAATTCCGGTGTCCTCACTTAACTTTTTCAGTTGATTTGCATATTTGCCCAGGTCAATAAATTTAGTAAGCCGGTTGGTAATTTTTCTTGCATAGTACCAAACATACATTGTAGTAAAAATGCCTATCTCAAAGAAAAGGAACTTCCAGCGTGCTTCTATTTTTGCTACATTGGCGATGAAAAACGAAATCTCTATTGTCCCGAAAAGCGTCAGCAAGGCAAGTACTGAAAATTTATTCCATTTTAATTTGTAATAGAGAAAATGCATTAGTAAAAATGTGGTCATCATCATCGTAATGGTAATTCCAAAACCATAAGCAGCCTCCATATTTGTTGACGTCTGGAAATATAAGATCATTAAAATGCAACCTGCCCAAAGAATATTATTTACACCTGGAATATAGATCTGCCCTTTTAATTCTGTGGGCTGCCTTACTGCAATACGAGGCCAGAAGTTGAGGTTCATCGCTTCGTTTACCAATGTATAACTTCCACTGATCATTGCCTGGGAAGCAATAATGGTTGCAATTGTGGCAACAATAATCCCTGGTATTAACAACCAATGAGGCATCATTTCATAGAATGGATTGCGGTCCTGTAAAAATGCTCCTTTTCCCAAATTCATGATCCAGGCTCCCTGTCCCATATAATTCAACATCAGGGCTGTTTTTACACCTGCCCAGCTAATACGGATATTTCTTCTTCCACAATGCCCAAGATCAGAATAAAGCGCTTCGGCACCTGTTGTTGCTAAAAATACTGCACCCAATAACCAGAATCCATTGGGATAATCTACTAAAAAGCGATATGCATAAACAGGATTAAGGGCTTTAAAGATAGCAGGATGTTTTATGATTTGTGAGATGCCGAGAATAGAAAGTAAGGTAAACCAAACTAACATGGCAGGCCCGAATGTGCTGCCAATTTTATGAGTCCCAAAACGCTGAAAGAAGAACAATGCGGATAAGATTGTTATTACGACAGGTACGGTAGGCAAATGTTCCAGTCCTTTTACATTTGTCAATCCTTCAACTGCCGAAGCTACCGAAATGGGTGGCGTAATAATGCCATCCGCTAATAAAGTGGTGGCACCCAGGATAGTGGGTATTACCATATATTTACCGTATCTGCGGACTAAAGCGTAAAGAGAAAAAATACCGCCTTCCCCATGATTATCTGCTTTTAAAGTAAGGAAGATGTATTTGAAGGTGGTTTGAAAAATAATTGTCCAAAATACGCATGAAATACCTCCGTAAACAAGTAATTGCGAAACAGGCCTTTCGCCGACAATTGCCTTTAATACATAAAGCGGGCTTGTGCCGATATCGCCGTAAATAATGCCTAATGCAACCAACAGGGAAGCAGCAGTTACCTTGTTATTAATTCCGTGAATTCTTTTTTCCATTATCTAAAATTGATCATGCAAAAAAAGAAGGAATGCTATAGGTAAAATGTAAAACTATTGGCCCGGCGTATAAAGGTTTTATAAAGAGGAAGAAGTAGCCTCGTTTACTTGTTGTCGAGCATCTCTTTTATTGAAGCAATCATCAGAAACAGCACAAGTGCTATTAATAGTACAAAGCCAACAATATGAATTAATTGATTTGATAACACCATTTGAGAATTTGATCCTGACATTTCAAATCAAAATAACTCCTTACCCAATAAGTAAATTATAAAAAACCGATGGTATCCATAAAGATTTTATAAAGATCATTGAAAGCGATAGCCCACACCACTTTCAGTAATAATATGGGCAGGTTGGTTTGGATTCTCTTCAATTTTTTTTCGAAGCGAGGCTACGAATACCCGCAAATACTGGGTTTCAGTCTGGTAAGGTACGCCCCAGATTTCTTTCAGAATAAATTGGTGGGTTAAAACCCTCCCTTCATTGCGGGCAAAAAGCGAAATAAGATTAAATTCCGTAGATGTGAGTTTCACCAATTCATTAGTTTTTCTAACGGTTCTTGCCACAAGGTCAATCTGCAAATCACCTGCTTCTACCACACTTGTATCGTTGATTGTTTGATTTCTGCGGATTGCTGAACGAATACGGGCTAATAATTCCACTGTCCGGAAAGGCTTGGCAAGATAATCGGTAGCCCCATTATCCAATGCAGTTACAATATCGGTTTCATCATTTTGCACCGACAGGATAATAATTGCTTTATTGTACCATTGACGCAGTTCTTTCAGAATTTGATGTCCACTTTTATCAGGTAAACCTATATCCAGTAAAATCAATTCAGGTGGATGACTGGCTGCCTGTATCACACCTTGTTTTCCGGTTTCGGCATGCAGTACTTTGTAGTCATTACTTTCAAGTGCTATCTCCAGCAGCTTTCGGATTTGTGGTTCATCATCTATTATTAAAATCTCTGCTTTATTCATTTTTCAGATTGTTTAAATAAGATGTTTCTGAGGGAATTTCAACAGTGAATTTTGCTCCGCCCTGTTCATTATTTTCCAATTTTATAGTTCCATTCTGAGCTTCTGTAAATCCTTTTACTATGGAAAGCCCTAAACCACTTCCGCCTGTTTTTGTACGCGGCAACCGATAAAATTTATCAAAAACTGATGCGATTTCGTTTGCGGGAAAACCATTTCCATTGTCGGAAACCGTAATTACAAACGATTCAGATACATGTTTTACACTAATCACGATGTTAGTATTTGCCGGTGTATATTGAAGGGCATTGTGCAAGAGGTTATATAAAATTTGTTCAGTAAAGCCACTATCCAATTTGAATAAAGGCAGATTCTCATTGTTTTGGAAAATCAATTTTCGTCCATCCTCCGGAAACAGCTTTTGAGTGGTTGAATTGACGAGCTCGTTTATATCCGTCCAATCTGATTTAGGCTTTAACATCCCGCTTTCTAACCTGCTCATGTTAAGTATATTGTCTACCTGCCGGTTCAGGCGGTTGCCTGCTATGGCAATTTCATCCAGTAATTCCGTTTGGCTCATGGCAGAAAGTTTATCTTTATCATCTTTTAGCATCTCGACGGAGCCAAGAATTGTTGCAATGGGCGTTCGCAATTCGTGTGAAAGCGAATTGAGCAATGTATTGTACAGTTTTAATTCTTTTTCCTTTTCTTCTTTATCCCTCGCTTTTTTTTCTGCTTCCCGGATTTTGAATGTCAAAACCACATTCACGAGCGCAATAATGAAATACATCATAAACATTAACAAGTCTTCGGTATCACTAATTTGAAAGGAATATAGAGGCGGAATAAAGAACACATTCCATATGACAGCACTCAAAATAGCAGCAAGAAATACAGGCAGAATTTCAAAAATCATTGCAACTACAGATACCGTCATCAACAGTATCAGCGCTACTATTTTATAACCGATAAGATCTTTGAAAGAAAAACAAATCAGCGAAACGACAATCACCAGCAGAAAACTTAAAAGGTATTGCGTTTTAGTTGAGAATTTTCCGGTACTGGTTAATTTCACTAATTACTTATTTACCTATAAAAGTAACGATAACGATATAAAGATTTTGTAAAGAATAAATTCTCACATTGGCAGATCTTTCTTTTTCTTAAATCTTTATCAGGGCAAATAACAATGAATTAAACCGGAAAGAAATCCCCTCTTTATATTGAAACATTATACAAAGGAAAACTATGATTGTTATAATCTAATCCGTGATCCTATTTCAAAAACCTTCTCAGAAGGAAGGTTGAAATATTTGGATATTCTTGCAGAATTACGTCCCAGAAAATCAAATAGGGTTTCGCGTAAAGGACTCATGCCAGTATCTTTTGTGATGACGACAGATTCCCTGCCTAAAAAGTAAGTTGCGTTTTTTAAATCAATTACTACTCCCTTTTGTTTTAATTTTTGAATGGCATCCGGAATGTCAGTAGTATCCATATATCCATAGTGTAAAACAAGGTGAGTAATATGTTCATCAAGTAAAGCGATCTTAAAGTTTTTTAAAAGATCCACATGCGGAACCCTGTCGAACTGAACACTCACGATAATTATTTTTTCATGGATTATTTTATTGTGCTTTAGATTGAAAAACAATGCCGGCGGGGTTCCATGAGTATTTCGGGTTAAATAAATCGCTGTTCCATTAACAACTGCTTCTGCTTTATTCTGGTAATAGGAGAGAAATTTGTCCAAAGAGTCCGTGGTTCTGTTTATCTGTATCGCCATCATTCTTTTTCCCCTGTACCATGTGGTCATCATGAAATAGATAGTAGCGGCAACCAGTAAAGGCACCCAACCTCCTTCCGGTACTTTCACTATGTTAGCGGCAAAAAAAGAAAGATCAATAATAAGGAAGAACCCAATAATCGAGGAGGAAGCCAAAAGACTCCATTTCCACACATTTCTCATTACAAGGAAAGCAAGCAGGGTAGTAATTACCATTGTTGTGCTCACTGCTACCCCATATGCACCTGCAAGATTATCAGAAGTTCTGAAAAAGCCGACTAACATAATGGTTGCAGAAAATAAAATCCAATTTAACTGGGGTATAAATATCTGACCTCGTTCGTCAGGTGAAGTATGCACTATTCTGAAACGTGCAACAAAACCGAGTTGTATTGCCTGGTAAGTGAGGCTAAAAGCTCCTGATATAACCGCCTGTGAAGCGATAACTGTAGCCAGAGTGGCCAATATCACCAGCGGATATAATGCCCAGCCGGGAGCTAAAAAATAAAACGGGTTTGCAATCGCTTTTGAGCTTTCTAAAAGCAAAGCTCCCTGCCCGAAATAATTTAACACCAGGCACGGTAAGACAAGATAAAACCATCCCAAACGAATAGGTTTTTTACTAAAATGGCCGAGGTCGGCATAAAGTGCCTCGCCTCCTGTAACTGCTAAAAAAACGGCACCCAGAATAACCATACTACCCAATCCGTTTGCCTGGAAAAAATGAAAGGCATAATAAGGGTTTAATGCCTTAAAAACCTGTGGATGCTTCAGAATGGCATTTATGCCAAGAAGCCCAATTGCTAAAAACCATACAAAAATAACAGGGCCGAAGATCATTCCAACCTTGCCGGTACCTTTCCTTTGGAAAAAAAATAGCCCAAGCAGGATAACAAAAGTAATTGAGATGATAAAAGGCTCAAAAAAGGGCGTGGCTACCTCCAGGCCTTCTACTGCACTCAATACGGAAATAGCAGGAGTGATCATTCCATCACCGTAGAGCAAAGCGGATCCAAACAGACCCATCGAGAGAATCAAGAGGTATTTTTTATTTTTTTTCTTAGGCAGCACCAGGGCCATTAAGGCCAAAATTCCACCTTCCCCTTCATTATCGGCTCTCAAAATAATTACAAGATACTTTAAACTGACAACAAGAATTAGCGACCAGAAAATTAAAGATAAAACCCCAAAGACATTTTGGTCGGTTGCTGCAAACCCGTGACTACCTGTAAAACAAACTCTTAGAGCATAAAGCGGGCTTGTGCCAATATCGCCAAAAACAATTCCTAATGCACCGAGAGTAAGTTTTAATAAATTATTCGATTTATAATCCGGATCACTCATTCTTTTCAAAAGGCTTTGTATCAAATAAACAGTAAAATTCTGTAAAAGAATTCAGTATTTGTCATTTGAGTTTTAAATAATGTGTATTATCAATCAGCAACTTTTATGTCTTAAATTTCTTTTTCATGAAAAGAATCAACTTTCATACCGCCGTCTCGTCTGCCGATCACCGGCATATAGAAGCATGCAGAAAATAAAAATACAAGTCGTTGGTCAGGAGAGCAGACGACGGGCATCAAGAGAAGATAAAATAATAAAAGTCATTGGTCGGGAGATCAGACGACGGTAAAAAAAAGCTGCCGGCATCGTGCCAATCTCATCAAAAGAAAACGCACCTTTGTGTTGTAAATTTCCCCTCATGAAAAGAATCAACTTTTTAATAGCAGCCATTTCATTAACCTCAGCTTCCTGGTGCCAGACAACCGTCAGTATTGACAGCCTTTCATCCCATGTCGGCGATTCCATTACCGTTTGCAGTAAAGTTTTTAGTGCCAGATACCTCGAGCAGGGAACGAGGCAGCCTACCTTTTTAAATATGGGCGCGGATTATCCCAACAACTTACTAACGGTTGTCATTTTTGGGGAAGACCGCCAAAAGTTTACCGGCTTTCCGGAACTGTTGTATGCCAATAAAAATATTTGTGTCACCGGCAAACTGCAGGATTTCAAAGGCCGGCCTGAGATCGTTGTTTATAATCCTAATCAGATAAAATCTGAATAAGTTCTTAGTTCTTAGTTCGTAGTTCGTAGTTCGCAAACGTCGCCGTCTGGTCTCGCGAGCAACAGCATACGGAAGTAGGCACAAAAGTGTTAAAAGATAAAATAACAAGAGTCGTTCGTCAGGAGAGCAGCCGACGGATGATTTATGCCAGGTGGGAATTGCCGGTAGGATCATTCCAGTCATCGTCTTTTGTGCCGGTTTTCTGAATATTTTTATTGGAATGATCGGGCTTCGTTTTGGACGAACTGGCATTGGTGGATTTTTTGTGCTGTTCGATCTTTTCGTTTTTGTGAACTGTTTTCTTATGTTGATTTTTTTCTGCCATGATCAATTATTTAAGAGTAAAAATAAGGGTTAAAAACGCTTCGGGTTAACAAGTAACTTTTAGCTTTTATTTTTTTGTCGTTCTTCCAATAAACATTGGGTGAATATCAATTTCTATGAAAAGCTTTGTCAACAAATATGCCAATACATGATCATAAACGGGTTCATTCTATGTAAAAGAATCGTACGTTATAGTTTTCAGCGCGGGTATTCAAAAAATAATACCTTCGCCAGCATTATGGGGTGCCTTAAAAACTGGACAGGCTGAGATCATACCCATTGAAACGATGCGTTTCAGGAACCTGATCCGGGTAATGCCGGCGGAGGGATCAAACAGCCATACCACCATATAATGATCATTATTTAAGGAATTTTTCAATGAACAATTGGTTTCATGTTTTTATAACTGAACTTAAAAATGTAGGCTGGCTGGAGTGGACGGGCGTCGGGTTTGGCGTTGCCGAAGTACTGTTTGCGAAAGCGAACAAAATATGGCTTTACCCGGCAGGAATTATTTCGGTGATCATCAGTTCCTATTTATTTATCCTCAGCGGCCTTTATGCGGAAAGTGTTTTAAATCTTTATTACCTGGCAATGAGTATTTACGGCTGGTGGCACTGGATGTATAAAAGAGATAGTATTCCTTTAGCCATTTCACACGCTACGCAAAAAGAATGGCTGATCACTTTATTGATCGTTGCGGGCGGCTGGGTGATACTGTACGTATGTTTAAAGCACTTAACCAATTCTACAGTTCCCCTGGTGGACGGATGGGTGAGCGCCACTGCATGGGCGGGAATGTGGTTACTGGCCAAAAGGAAAATCGAAAACTGGATATTACTTAATATCAGCAATGTGTTTGCGATCCCGTTATTATTTTATAAACAATTACCGCTTTATGCTTTGCTCACCGCATTCCTATTTATCGTTGCTGTATTTGGATATTTTGATTGGATGAAACTATTAAAACAAACCAATGAAACCGGAAATTAAACACAAGCTGGCAGCATGTTCAAAAATTGCCGATGAACGTGGGATCTTATCCCAGGAGCAATTAGAAATTATTTATCATGAAAAATGGTTTAAACTTTTTGTGCCAAAAAAGAATGGCGGACTGGAACTGAGTCTTCCTGAAGGATTAGAAACAGAAGAAGCATTGGCACGCATTGACGGAAGCCTTGGCTGGACAGTAACCCTGTGCAGTGGTGCAACAGAATTTATCGGATACCTGCCGATGGATGTATCAGAAAAAGTATTCACGGATGAAAAAGTTTGTTTTGGCGGAAGCGGCGCCTTAACAGGAACAGCGATGGAAACCGGTGATGGTTACCTCATCAGCGGATCATGGAAATATGTAACAGGCGCACCTTACTGCACTCATTTTACTGCCAACTGCCTGGTTCAAAAAAACGGAAAGCAACTATTCAATAACGAAGGTGAGCCGGTTTATCGATCGTTTTTGTTTACAAAAGAAGAAGTAAAAATCTCTGAGGACTGGAATACCATGGGCTTAAAGGCCACTGCCAGCAACAGCTTCAGCATTAAGGATCTGAAAGTTTCCAAAGAGCGTTCTTTTATCATTGATCCTGCGTACGCTACGCTACCGGGACTGATCTATCAATACCCGTTCTTACAATTTGCTGAAACAACGCTTTGTGTAAATATCTCGGGGATGACTATGCATTTTTTTGACGAGTTCGGGCAATTGATCAACCGGTGGAAGCAATCCAAAAAATACAGTGATGCAGTAATAAACACGCTCGAAGAAAAGCTGAAAGAGACTAAGCATCATTTCCAAAAGCGGCGCGCTGCTTTTTACGAAGCAGTAAACGAATCATGGAAAATGCTGGAACGAGACCATCTTATTACCCCTGAAATGCTGGATAAAGTATCCGTGCTGAGCCGCCAGCTTTCACTCAATGCACGCGAGGCGGTAGCGGGATTATATCCTCATTGCGGAGTAGCGGCTACGCAAAACGGAACCGTAATTAATTTAATTTTCAGGGATATATTTACAGCAAGCCAGCATTATTTATTGAACATTTAAGTCGCTTCTTTTCGCCACTAAGATTCTGTGTTAATTTCCAAGCAATTTGATCACATTTTTTTAACTTTATTTTTAAGGCGGTTTTAATACCAGCCTGGAAAGAGAAACGGCTCATTAATTTAGCCGTTTTTCCGTTTTATACCATTCCCATTTCTTTGGTTGCGCTTTCAACTTTTAAATTCTGTAAGTATTGTTTTTCATATTTCTTTTTGGTTTTAAAAATGGTATAGGTCATCTCCAGAAGTTTTCTCTGTACTGCAACTGCTGCTTTCATTTTTATTCCGTGTTTTGATACGCCTCTTATAAAAATTGCTTTAAACCGTTCATCATTTCTAATGGCTGAAAGTGCCGGGAGGTGCATACTTTTTCGTAAATATTTATTTCCATGTTTCGATATCCTTGGCTTGCCTTTTACAGAAGTTCCGGACTGCTTTTCCTTTACATCAAAACCTGCATAACTAGCTAACTGGCGTTTATTGCGGATTAATTCAAAGCCATTGGTTTCTGCTAAAACTGTCGCTGTTGTTAATATCCCTATACCTGGTATAGAAGTTATTAATTCCACATTATCTTCTAATTCCTTATCACTTTTCATTAAAGCCGCTATTTCTTCTTTAATAGCTTTCTCTTGTTTGTTTAAAAAGGTAATGCGTTGTTTGGTCCTGCCAATTGTTGATTTGTTTGGCTCTGCTTCAGACTGCTCTGCATGCAATTGATTCTTTGCCATTGTGCGTTCCTGCACGATCTGATCCCTTTCACGACACAGTTGTCTCATCTTTTTAAAAATCGCTTTAGGGCGTTTCCAGTCTTCCAACCTCCTTTCCAGTCCAAAGAGTGTAATGCCTTCTGAAGAGGTTTTATCTGTAATTGTTTTCACATCCAGCGTACGAAAGTAATTACTGATTTTGTTAGGTAGAATAATGCTTATCAAAAATCCGTTGTCATCTAAAAAATAAGCTAATGATTCATGGTAAACTCCGGTAGCTTCCATTACATACCTTACAGGTAAAGTTTCATCGGTAAGTTTTTTTATCCAAAGAAGCAGAGACTTAAACCCTGAAACAGTGTTGGCAAATGTCTTGTGTGCATAAAGCTCATTGGTAAAGTCCTCCATCATACGCCCAAGGCAAACTACTAATTCCTTTTGGGCAACATCTATCCCCACCACTTGTTTTGCAATTTTTTTCATACCAATTAATTCGTTTTTAAGAGTGAATAAATAAAAGTGAAAAATCCTCCTTCGTTTTGTCTCCTGGTTGGATATTCTGGATATACCGCCATGCAGTATTCCTTACATTCTGTTCAAACTCGAAAGGATAAAAAGAGTGAGGCTATATCTTAGTGAGAACATACCATATTGGTTGTTTAGACTCAAATACCGCTCTCACTCTTTTTCACTTTTTTTAAATCAAACTTACTGATATCAACATTTCTATTTCAAAGTGATTTTTAACCATTTTACAAACATAGGAGACTCAAAGGCTCAAAGATTTTAAAGGGTTTCTCTTCGTGTAACTTTGTGTTCTTCCAGTCTTAGTGTCTGTTCCGGCGCCACTAAGGCGTCTCACCTGATGTTAAACCAAGAAGGTTTTTTGGGAGGCTCTTAATTTTTTTGCAGCGGTTTGAAATTGAAACCTTCCTGGCTTTTGATGGCTGACGAAACCAAGGCTGGCTTACACCACCTTCAATGCCTGCTGAAGATCATTTAAAAGATCATCCACGTTTTCAATGCCAACGGAATAACGAATTAATCCTTCCGGTATGCCTAACTGCCTGCGCTGTTCTTCGGTTAATTCCACATGGCTTGTTGTGCGCGGCGGCCCCGCTAAAGTGCTTACTGAGCCTAAACTTGCTGCAAGATGAGCAAGCTTTAAAGCGGGTAAAAACTTCTTTACCGCAGGCCATCCATCTTTTAACGAGAAACTCATCATGCCGCCAAAGCCCCGCATCTGCCGGGCGGCAATGCTATGGCCTTTATGTGATTCAAGGCCGGGATAAAATACATCGCTTACTTTATCGTGCTGCTTTAAATACCCGGCGATTTTTAAAGCGGAGGCATTTTGACGCTCAATTCTTAACTCCAGGGTTTTCATGCCACGGGCGATCATATAAGCGGGGTCTGCCTGTAGCGTTGCGCCGTTTATTTCGCGAAAATGAAATACTTCCTGTACCAGTTCTTTCTTTCCGGCCAGCAAGCCTCCCATCGCATCAGAATGGCCGCATAAATATTTGGTGGCGCTATGCAACACTAAATCGGCGCCCAATTCTAAAGGGCTTTGATTGATGGGCGTAGCAAAGGTATTATCCACGATCACGATGGCGCCCATCTTTTTGGCGGCTTTACCTAACCTTTCAATATCTACGATTTTTAGGGTCGGGTTGGTAGGTGTTTCAAGATATACCACGTCGCAGCCTTTTAATATGGCTGCTTCCAGCCCTTCATGATCGGTGGTGTCGCAGAGCACTACCTCTACATTGTATTTTGGCAAAAAATCAAGAAAGAGCTTACTGGTGCCTCCATAAGAATCTTTTATCGAAACCACCTTTTTACCCGCGGTTAAAAAAGTAAACAGGCTGTTGCTGATAGCGGCCATTCCTGTTGCGAAAGAAGTGGCTGCTTCCGCATTTTCCAGTACACGGATCTTTTCTTCCAGCGCTGCTACTGTCGGGTTGGTGTTGCGGCTATAAATATAACCTTCCCTGTTACCTTTTGAAACCTCGTACCATTCATCTAAATCGGTATAAGAAAAAGCGACACTACTGACGATCGGTGTAGTGGCGGCGCCAGTAGTATTTACATTACCTTCACCGGCCCACACTGCCGCTGTTCCTTTTTTAAAATTGGTGCTCATATTATTTTTCATTCGTGAATATTAAATCTGATTGGAGGTCTAAAAACTGCCGCCCCGGACACGCGGAAAAGTTAAGCAATTATTTTATTTATCTAAATGCTTTATGTCTTTTGCTTACGAATCAACAGGACACACAGTCTTCTTTACCGCTTTTTTGTATCTTGTCGCAACTTCTTTATATGAAACCACTCCACACAATTCCGATATTATTATACCTGTTGCTACCGGGCTTTTATAAAAAAGCAAACGCACAGGTGCAGCAAACGGAAGCCAGGATAGACAGCCTGATGCAGCGTTATCAAATGGTGGGCCTTTCTGTAGCGGTAGTTAAGAAAGGGCGAATCATCTATACACATGCTTTTGGTAAAAAAAATATAGCAACGGGTACGCCTTTAACTGACAGCAATCTGTTTCGCATTGCTTCTATTTCCAAATCATTTTCTGCTACTGCCATTATGCAATTAGTGCAGGCAAAAAAGCTTTCCCTGAACGACGATGTAAGTAAGCTGATAGATTTTCGGGTACGCAACCCAAAGTATCCCGGAAAAGTGATCACATTAAAAATGCTGATGTCGCACACTTCATCCATAAATGACAGCCGCGGCTATTTTACTTACGATTCTATCAACCCCTCAAAGAGCGCCAACTGGGCTCAATGCTATAATAATTATGCGCCGGGTGCGGGTTATCAATATTGCAATTATAATTACAACATTATCGGCGGTATTATCGAACGGGCTTCCGGCGAGCGCTTTGATCATTATATCAAAACACATATCCTTGACCCTTTACGTTTATATGCCGGCTATGAGGTTGCTGCGCTTGATTCATCAAGATTTGCCACATTGTATGAGTATGATTCTGCAACAAAAAAATATACTGCGTCAGAGGATGCCTACCTGCAAAACAGAAACATAATTGATCATTACAAAATGGGTATCAGCACACCGGTTTTTTCTCCAACCGGCGGCATGAAAATATCGGCCCCAGACCTCGCGAAGTATATGACCATGCATATGAACTATGGAGAATATAAAGGAATAAGAATTATCAGCCGGAAAAGCGCAAAAACAATGCAGCGAAAGGTTTCAGATGGCGACGGTGGTTATGGGCTTGCCATTGAAACCAAAGACGACCTGGTACCCGGCAAAATAATGAAAGGCCATACCGGCTCTGCTTACGGTTTATACAGCATCATGTTTTGGCAGCCCAAAGAAAAATTTGGAATAGTAGCCATTACCAATGGCATGAACCTCGTAGTGGATGACGGCTACAACGAAGTGACTAAAGCAGTAGTAAACATTTTGTACGATGGATTTATTGATTATTAAATTATTGCATTATTGAATTACCAGGCCTCAACCTTACCTCAACGTTCTTCTTTGCGTCTTCGCGTCTTTGCGGGAAAAAAATTGCAAATGCCAAAAAAGTATTGCAACAGGAATTCAACCTCGTTCCCGCACATTCCCAAAAAACGCAGTATTTTGACATGGTCTCGAAATTGCAGGTTCATGCGCCCGACGGAAAGCCGCTGGGCTGGGAACGTCCACTATCGTGAGACTTGCTAAGAAAAAAAATATTATGCAGGTGAACCGGGTAATTATGCAATTGATATGATAGAAGAGAAATAATATTACGCAACGTCCAATACGTGAGACGTTGCTACGAACAAAATCCCATTGTGTACCTTCTTTTCTTTGAGTAAGTTGATTAGTGACCATGGGCATGAAAGAAATAAAAACCGTTCAACGAAACAAATGCAGGAACGATATTTTAAAGACAGATCTACAATCTTTTTTAACCGCTG
>JBQCIM010000075.1:0-5196 GCA_051953735.1 Ginsengibacter sp. | reverse complement strand
TCTTACATATTGAATCGCACGTTGTGCATCCTGCAGTGGACCGATCAATTTATCTTTCATAACTGCATCGGCTGGCAAACGGTATTTTAAAACGACTGCAGTAACGCCCCATGAATTTAAAATTTTAGCTACATCAGTTCCTTCCAAATTGTAAGCAAGAATACTATAACCACCGCCCGGACAAATGACTACCGCGGCGTTTTTTTTGTTTGAAGCAGGAGCTTTAAAAATCTCAATTTCAGGAACAGACACTTTGCTGATGATGATCAATCCATCGTTTGCTGTATCGGTTTTTTCTCTATAATTTAGATTAACCTTACTGTTGGGCACCTCTTTATACAAAGGAATGGTGGTCTGAGCGGGTGAAATTTTAAAAAACATCATCGCAACGATTAGAAAAAGTAAAGGTTTCAATTTTTCGGCAAACAAAATAGTTTTTAAACTGAATAAAATGTTTTTCTTTTTCATTATTTTATTTATTTATTCAAAAATTTAAATGGCCTAATTTGCTTCGAAGTTAGTAAACCAACAAATATTGCCGTCGTCTGATCTCCCGACCAACGACTTTGCCCTTTTATATTTACCTTTCATCATCGCCTCTAAAAAAAATTTTTATTCATTCAAACTCCTAAAATGAGAAAATTAATTGCAGCAATGAATATGACGCTTGATGGATTTGCGATTATACGACAATGATTGCAGACGATGAAATACATGAACACTACAATGAACTGTTAAGAAGCGCAGACACGCTTTTATACGGGCGGATAACCTACCAGCTTATGGAAAGCTACTGGCCAGACGTTGTAAAAAATCCTACGGGCAATAAACCCACTGATAAATTTGCCGTCGTCTGGTCTCATATCTTCGTAAAACTATAGAAATATTAAGTTGTTTCTTTTAGATTATATTTATCAGAATACAATTTATGGAAGTGTTGCAGCAACCCTGAGCCAGGTCTAAACATGCATTTTGCAATGTACTGTCGGAGGCAAGTCTGCAATACTTTACCTTATCAGAGCTTCAATAGTACTTAAGCACTTTTTCTTATAAAAATGATGCTGTATAAAACATGAGACAAGGCTGTATTTGGTATTCCATTTTGTATTGTTATTCACCTTTAAAAAGAAGATTATGCTTAAGTATGCGGTAGGTTTAGATGTATCATCAAAAGATATTCACGCTTGTCTTTCTGTGATTGATGCAGAACAAAGAGTAAAAGTTATTTCCTCTAAAGTAATTGATAACACACCAAAAGGATATGACATTTTAATGATCTGGATCGACAAGAACAGGAAACATAAACATGTTCCCTTAGTCATTGGAATGGAAGCCACCGGTATTTATCACGAGGAATGTGCTTATTACTTGTATGATAAAAAATACTCGGTTTGTATTGTGTTACCTAATTATGCTAAGAAATACTTACAAGCGAGTGGTTTAAAATCAAAAAATGATAGAATAGATGCAAAAGGTTTAGCCCAAATGTTTGCCGAGAGAGCATTTGCATTATGGGAACCAATGGATAAGTTTTATTATCATTTGAGAGGCTTAACAAGGCAATATGAATCTCTGCAGGAAATGAAGACGAGTATTGATAACCAGCTCAGTTCAGCTAAAAGAAGCGCTTTCAAAAACAAAGAGGTTATAAAACAGCTTCAGGAAACAATAAAATTTCTGAAAAAGAAAATTGCACAAATGGAAAAGCAAATCAATACTTATTTAAAATCGAACAAAGAAATAGAGGATAAGGTCGAAAATGTTTTAGCGATTACAGGCATGGGAGTTTTGACGCTGGCCGTTCTTTTGTCAGAAACCAACGGCTTCTTACTGTTTAAAAACGGTCGTCAATTAATAAGCTATTCAGGATATGATGTCGTGGAGAATCAGTCAGGGAGTCACCGGGGTAAAACCAAAATCTCAAAGAAGGGAAATAGTCATATCAGACGATCCTTGTTTTTTCCTGCCTTTACAGCAGTGTCTCATAAGTGTAAGCCTTTCCTCAATTTATATAACCGCACGTTTGAAAAACATAAAACAAAAATGAAAAGCTATGTGGCAGTACAGAAGAAATTATTGATTATCGTATTTGCAATTTGGAAAAAGAATGTACGCTTTACTGAAGATTACCTAAATGAAAATACAAGAGAAAAGGAGCTGGTGTCTTCCTCTCTGGTCGGCTTGGCACAAGCTGAATAAATTAGTGCCAGGCAAGCTGGCACTAAACAAGGTAGAAATACAATCGAATGATCGCCGTATGTCTCCTCTCTGGAAGTCAAAAATAATAAAATAAATAAATTTGGAAATCAACATAGTACCTCCCGACCAACGACTTATATTTTTATTTTCTGCACTTACCTTTCATCATCGCCTCTAAAAAAAATTTTTTATTCATTCAAACACCTAAAATGAGAAAATTAATTGCAGCAATGAATATGACGCTTGATGGATTTTGTGATCACACGACAATGATTGCAGATGATGAAATACATGAACACTACAATGAGTTATTATGCAACGCTGACGCACTATTATACGGTCGGATAACCTACCAGCTTATGGAAAGTTATTGGCCAACTGTTGTAAAAAATCCTACCGGCAACAAACCAATTGATGAATTTGCCGTTTTAATTGACAACATTTCAAAAATCGTTTTTTCTCATACACTGACAAACGTAGAATGGAAAAATGCGAAAGTCGCAACACGCAGTCTTGAACAAGAAGTTTTGGAACTGAAAGAATCCGGCGATGGTTCCGGTAAAGACATTTTAGTGGGCAGCCCCGGTTTAATTGTAGCATCACTAAATCTGAATTTGGTGGATGAATTGCAGCTTTGTGTTCAGCCGATCATAGCAGGAAAGGGTCTATCATTGTTTAAAAACATCAGTGATCGGATTGATCTTAAGCTGATAAAAACAAAAACATTTATTAATTCCGGCTCAGTTGGCCTTTATTACAATCCACTAAAAAAATAACTGCTAATTAATTCTTACTTTTATACCCAAATTTTTCCGGATGCGCCTATTCTTTTTAATGATCACTTTTTTCTTTTTCGTTTCGGTAAAATCACAAACCGTTTTATCTCCCGCATTAGGAATTAGTCAACAGAATGAGGTTCATTTAAATAACACGAATCCGAAATGGTTTTTCAGTAGCTATCGTGGCTTATCTACAAGTGTTTCATTCTTTAGAGGCGGCAATGCCGCTGTATTTTCTGCTCCAATGGGATGGCAACTGAACAGGAGGATTAGTAATAACTTGTATGCTTTTGCCAACATAACTGTGGCTCCGTCTTATATCAATATCAATCCTTCTTATCTAAGTGTATTAAATAAAAATTTCAACAACAGTCCTTTAAATCAGAATAATTTTGGATTATATCCGGCAGCTTGTTTGGGATTAATGTATATTAACGATGCAAAGACGTTTTCCATCTCAGGCAGTATCAGTGCAGAAAAAAGTATGTATCCCGGAGTTCCATATTATCCGGTGAATCACACAACACAAAGCCCGGTTTTTTTGCATGAGAGATGATAAATCATTCCTTTTCTCTTCCAAAAAGAACCCGTAATTCATTTTTTGCTTTCTCAAGAATTTCTTTTTGTTTTTCCGGTAAATTTTTTCCATCACGATTGATATAAAAAGTCAGCATCGACATGGCAGATTGAAAAGGAGTTCCCTTTCTGCGATGGCTGTGTTTACCCGAATTCTTCAAAGAAGCAGCAATCTTTTTAGGATCATGAAGTGTAAAAACTCCTTTCTGAAGATCAAGCGCATTGCTGTGTTTGGTAACATCGGCAGACCATTTTCTTTTTGAAATTTTTTTTTTTCGCTGGCATATAAAAAATTTCGGATTTTGATGCGTTGCAAAAAAATAATGGCCAAGATCCATTGGTGTTTTACGTTTTCGACATCCTTTGGTGTAAAGGATTTGAACTGATGCAGCTTCCCTTAGCAGAGCGAAAAGAAATTCTTTCCAAAGCCATTCCTTTTAATGAAGTGATCAGGTACAGCGATAGTTTTGAGCAGGGAATCGCCCTTTTTGAGCTGATTAAAAAGCAGGAAATGGAAGGTATTGTCGCCAAGCGAAAAACGAGCCAATATCAACCGGGCAACCGCGGCAAAGACTGGCTGAAATTGCCTGCCGAAAAAAGACAGGAATTTGTTGTTGGCGGATGGGCTGAATCTTCCAGCGGAAGGGCTTTCAGATCATTGCTTTTTGGAGCTTATAACAAAAACAAACAACTGGAATGGATCGGACGTTCAGGTGGTGGTTAAAAAGAAAAAGATATGGGCGCAATATTAAAGAGATTAAAAAGCCTTGAGATTGATGAATCGCCCTTTATCAATAACGTGCTGGATACAAAAGGCGCCACCATCCATTATGTAAAACCGGAACTCGTGGCCATTTTCAAATTTGCCACATGGACTACCTCCGGCCGTATTCGTAAACCGGCAACGTTTCTTGGCTTTCGAAATGATAAAAATCCAAAAAATGTGGTAAGAGAAATTCCATTGACCGACAAAGAAGAAGAAAAAGTAATTAAAGATCAGCCGGCCAGGGAACCCGAGAAAAAAGAAGTGAAGGCAAAGCCGTCCGGCAGCAACTGGGCTGAACTTGAACAAATACCGATCACATCCAAAGGCGAAATTAATATTGACAATTGCACGGTACAACTGACGAATGTTGAAAGAGAAATCTGGCCCGGTGTTACAAAAGCCGACCTGATCACTTACTACAACAGTATCGCATCTTATATATTACTGTACCTGGAAAACAGAGCGCTTTCACTGCATGTAAAGGTGTATGGAGCAAGAACGCCTGGCCTGTATATTAAGGACATGGAAGGGCATCAGCCGGAATGTGCAGAGATCTTTTCCACTAAAAGAAAACATCCGAAAAAGGGAAAAAGAAACATCATCGATTATTTGGTTTGTAACAATACGCCTACGCTGCTCTACATGATCAACCTCGGATGCATTGATGTAAATCCATGGACTTCAAGAATATCCAATTACCAGCAGCCTGATTATATTATTATCGACCCTGATCCGTCGGATGATGATTTTAAAAAAGTGATCAAAACGGCTGTGGCGGCAAAACAGGTTTTTGATGAACTGAAACTACAAGCGTTTCCCAAAACATCAGGAAAAACAGGAATGCACCTTTACATTCCATGCGAGAAATTTTCTTTC
>JBQCIM010000074.1:0-11200 GCA_051953735.1 Ginsengibacter sp. | reverse complement strand
TGTATGCCTGTGAAAAAGCGGCGCGAATCATACCCAAAAGTTAAGACACTTTCCAGCTGGTAGACCGTCCGCTTGTATATGGTTCCCGCATCACCGGATGATTCACGTTTCAAAAGTTTTGTCCGGCTAAAGCCTATGCCGGGACTAACGCCTGCGGAAGCATACAGATGCGTTGGTGTGACAAAGGTGTAATAATAGCCGGGTGAAAAAACTACCTGTAATGTTTTCGATTTCTGTGAACTGGTTTGGCCGGGCAAAGACGCCGGATCTTTCACGACAAAGTTTTCGTATGATACAGACGGCAAAAAAGTTCCGGCACTTTTCAGCTGTCTTTCCGTTTGTGAATTAATAGCGTTGAAAGAAAAATTATCATTGAATTTGTAAGCTGTCTGGCCTGAAAAACTTCTGAAAATAAGACCGGGTAAATGTATGTAGGGATCACCTGCTTTCCATGTGGGATCAAAGGCATTTGTATTATCGAGGTAATAACCTTTCACCCTTGAGTAGTTGATCTTTTGAATGATATGATGAAAGTTGGAGCTAAATCCGAAGCCAAAAGACTTCGTCTCACCTTTTATGCTATTATCAGCATTCTGATTGAAAAGATTCGGCGCAACCGTGAGACTGAATGCCAGCCACCGGTAGTTAATGCCGGCATTCAATTTCGTTTTATTGTTGGATCTTATTTTGTAACGGCTTGTATTTTCCAGATCAAAGCCATCCTCTTTGCTGCCTAACGACATTTTACAGGTCAGCAGGTCTTTGTAGTTCTCAATATATTCGTGGAAGATTGAGTCTCTATTGCCGGCATCAGTTTGCGCAAATGAAGTTTGAGCAACATGCAAAAGCAGGAAAATAAGAAATGTGTAAATGAGCGTTCGGTGCCACATAACTGGCAAAATAGCAAACTCTCCGATATCCTATAGAATTGTCAATCTAAAATAACAATTCGTTTAATTGGCAAATAAGTTCGGGATTAAAACCGGAACACCGGCCTAGGCGCTTAAACAAGATCATAACTCTCCGTTGTTCCAATCTGGTTCATCCATTTATTAACAGGTAAAAGTAATGAAGAACGTTCCTTCTTCAAAAGGTATCGTTTGTTGAACAGGCATTATAAAAGTAATGGATAAAAGGTATGCAACGAGGTATGCAACGAAACTGGCACGAATTTTTATTTAATTATAATTAAAATTAATTTAAATGATGAACATATTAAAAGCGTTTTTGGCGGGAATCACTTTAGGAGTACTGTTTGCGCCACAGAGCGGAGAAAAAACAAGAAAGCGTTTAGCTGAACTTTTTAACGATTATAAGGATGAGGCAAAAGATTATGTTGCTGGCGCTGTAGGCGAAGCCGAATCCAGGATTCACAAAGTGAAGAAAAGCGTAGAGAGTTTATAGATTATTAGTAAGCATTCTCCCGGGCCGTGTCTCTCTCCTGGTCTTGTGCAGAAGCAGGACATGGACGTATAGAATTAAGCACTGTCTTGTCCTGGAATAGGTTTACACAAATTAAGTGTAAAAATGGAATATGAACTGCCATACCCTAAACTATAAATTTATCCTACATTCGTCGTCCGTGTCCTGCTCAGCTGCTTGGCTTGGAGTAGCTAATTCTTACACAATCCAAAGCCTCTATTGATATATTCTTTGAGAAATTGCGCAATCAATTCTTCTTCTTTTTCTTTACCATGACGCTCAATAAATATAAATTTATATTCTTCTCCCTGGTCGGTGTCCTCACCGAACACTTCCTACTCCTGGTCGGTACGGACAGCGACCAGGGTCTAAAAGGAGCCACCTTTTTTTAATTCCTGAAATCATGCAACACTTCTTTTAAATCCATTATTCTCCTACGGATGATTTCCAACTCTGGTAAAGTGATAGAAAAATCTTTTTCATAACGACCGCCAACATAAGCTTTTTGTAGGAGCCGGAACAGCCTTTCTTCTTTTTCATTATTGCGGGGAAATATTTCGGGTAGCCGCCAGCAGATCATCGAGCAATAACGCAAGAGCTTATCCAGATTGTGTGTGTTGAGGTACATGCCTGTTTTTATCTCAAACAACGCATGAAGGCATTGTTCCGCTGCCTGGTGAAACATAAATGCAGCAAGCTTTGGCTGCTTTCTTATCATATAAAGAACTGCGCCCGCTATGAACTCTGTTATTTTATTATTTGCTTCATGGTAAAGCATATCATTCTTCTCTACCTTCACAGGCTGAACGACTTCCGGATCATGCGGTTCTTCTTCATCTGATTGGTAAAGCAATACTGCCCTTCTGGAAACTAAATTTGCAAACAAATGGCCTTTTATTAGCCATGTTTTGAAAGTGGCTACTGGCAAAACAATAGCAATAACCGGCATCATTTCCCTAGCCTTGTTTTCTATCTTGTCCTGAATTACATTCACATCCTCATCACCCGCGGTAAGTACCAGCAAATAATAACAGCCTGCAGATTTGCAGGAAGGCGCGTCAGGCATGAACACACTTTCTGTTCGTCTTGTATGGAGGGTAGAGCCAAGCATGTATATTCGTTTTGCCAGCACTGCTTTCGTGATAAGCGCTACGAGCTGTTGTTCCTGGCTTTTAAAATTTTCTGTAAGGAGATAATACATCACTTGTTCATTTTCTTTTTTTGAAGCGTTTTATTGTTTTTATTTTTTTCAACCTCCTCCTTCTTTTTTTCTTTGTTGTCTATGCGTACATTAATAAGGTGGCATGCTTCAATTAATTGCAACAATCTAAGCCGGAGCGTAAGGATATTATATGTTGGAAAAGTGTCCAAAAAAGAATCATCACATAGGGCATAAATGGAAAAAGCATGCAATGTTTTTTTCCACTCATGCTCTGACATATAAGAGCAGAATTTTTTTACGGCTTTATAAGGATCGTGATATTGTTGGGCAGAAAGATTGCGCGGAATGTTATTCCACTCACTGCTTCTAAACGATCCATCAAAAAACCAGGCTGTTTTGAATATATCAGGGTGTTCATTTTCTTTTGCATCAATTATTACTTCTTCCTTTATAGAAAAATCATGATGAATAACAAACGCTGCTGAGCATAAATTTTCCAGCTTTTCCATATAATAAACAAGTTCACCCGGAGGTTGTTTATCCCATATTTTATTTCCTACAGCCGAACGGATAACAGAATCTATTTTATGCCTGACAGAATCAAATACAAAGCAATCAAAAAAATCATGAATAGTCAGGTAGGCATAATACGTCACTTTTTCTTCCATAATAATTTGGTTTATTTTTTTATATTTTTTCCTTCATCTTTTTCCTTTTTCTTTCCCATATCGTAAAAACGTTTTCAAACAGCACTGTTACATTCTCATAAAAGAAGATCATATTCGAACGTTCCCGTTCATCAGCCTTTTCATTATCAGCAATCAATGCCAGTTTTAAAATTTCCCAAAAATGTTCTTTAGCCGCTTCTGCATCAAACCATTCAAAAAAATAGGCTACTCTTTCCCATTCGTCAGTCAATTCCTCCTTTTGGGTTTTACCTTTGACTTTTTCAGTTCTTTTCTTTTTAGCATCACTGTCATTTTTTGTTTTTTTCATAAAACCTAATTTTATTATTGTAAAACGAGCAGAATTGAAATTGTACCGTGATTTCAAACACGTGCACATCAAAACAAAGTACCTGCAACAACATGCGGTATCCTACATTTTTTGGTTGGTATTTTACACGTTTTACTTTGTTTTTTACCTACCTTTATCAATCAATTATCTTTAAGGTTTAAATTCGCTTATGATGAGTACAGCAACTACAAAAAAGATACATGAAGGCCGGAACGTAAAGCGATTCCGCGAAATGCTTGGTATTAAGCAGGATGCTCTTGCTGCCGATCTTGGCGACGACTGGAACCAGCAAAAAGTTTCGCTGCTGGAACAAAAGGAAACTATTGATCCTGCACTGCTGCAACAGATATCTTCTGCACTCAAAATACCTGCTGAAGCGATTCAGAATTTTGATGAAGAGCAGGCAATCTATAATATCTCTTGTAATTTTTCTGATAGTGCAGTAAATAACAATGGAGTCAACATTCAACACTTCAATCCGATTGAAAAAATCGTTCAGCTTCATGAAGAAAAGATTGCTCTTTATGAGAGAATGTTGAAGGAGAAAGATGAGATGATGGGGCGGTTGGAGAAGCTGATTGAGAAGAGGTAATATCGTTCGGCCCAACACAGGATTTGGATTGTTGATTATAACTACATTACATGCTCAAACAGTTTGGTAAATCATATAATGATTATACACTTTCTTTCCAGCGTGGAGAAGAAGAAGGTTTTGACTTTTTTTTTCGAATTCTATTCCAACAGCTTTGTTTTTTTGCCAACCGTAAACTAAATAACATGGAAGAGGCGGAGGACATTGTTTCTGCCGCCTTCATTAAAATTTGGAATAAGCATTCTCAATTTAACGATGCAGGAGGTATTAGGTCTTACCTGTACCAAATCGTCCAAAATGATTGTATAAAATTCTACGAAAAAACAAGTAAGGTAATAAGTATGCAAAAAGAAATCAATTACCTTATCACCACTAATGGAAACAATAACATAGAGGAAGATATAATAAGAGCGGAGTTTTATGGAGAACTTTATACTGCTATAAAAACTTTACCTCCTGAATGTCGAAAGATATTTACAATGCTGTATATAGAAGGAAAAACGGTACGAGAAACGGCTGATGAACTCGGTCTTGCACTCAGCACAATTAAAACACAAAAAGCAAGAGGTCTAGTAACACTTAGAAAAAAAATTAAACCTTACTTGTATTGCATACTGCTAGCAATCTAAGAGCTGGCTAAAAAAATTTGAGTACTACATTCTAAGGATAGCTAGGTCACTTGTTTATATTGGTAGTACTATTTAGTATCTAAAGGATAGAAACTCGGATGGGACAAGTATGTGCGTATTGTTGGCTCTTTACTCTAATACTGAGTTTTGTAAACTTGCCAAACGTTTGCACCCTTAAGGAATCCGTCCAAATTAGCAGCTCTTTCTTACTGAATCAATTTCATAGAGCACTTTCAAAGTAAGATCAATGTTATTGGGCTAAAGTTTTTATTATATTTATTGACTCAGATGGAATAAAGGGATAGCATTTAGCCATGATAATTGACAAATGTTTCTGAAGTTTACCCTCATCTTCATATTTTGATAGAGAAGGAAAACATTTTCTTAATTTTTCCTCTAAATCATGCCCTTTCATTTTAAGATACCAGCTAGGGATCTTTACAGTAATACCATTATAGTACAGAATTTCCTCATTATATAGAGCTTCAAATATTGGAAACTCTTTGCATATTTTTTCAATTAACCAATTCCAAATCTGTTGTAAGCGCTCTTGACTTTCATTTGCTAAATTATATTGGTTATACGTCTCAGAAAAGATTAGCTCTTTTCTGATATTATTTGCTCCATTCATTTCTAAAAATAATACCGATAAATATATAGCGTCATAAAGAAAATTTTCAATCGAATATCTTTTCCCTTCTCCATGTACTAAAACCTCTAAAGAGGAAGAATTTTTACCGTCCCAATCAATTATTCCAAATACTTTACTCATACCTCCATCCTTGAGCTTATTAACTATGTCCTTCACCCAATCGCAATTACTCTTACCCTTTTCATTTGAAATAAAATAAAGTTTATAATTCAGCTTTTCTTCTGTGTTCATTTTATTGAAAAGGTTTTGAAAATAAACAACATCAGTTGGGCTTTCAAGAAAGATTTGTTTATGATTCTTATAATCGATGCTTAATGTTGGAAGTACTCCTGTCAATATATTAAGCGCCTCGTCTTTATTAATTTTTTTTAAAGAACAATGAGGAGTATTCTTTAATTCGTATATGCACTCTTCAGGGGATAATGCAACAGTGGAAGGAGAGTGGGTTGTAAGAATAACTTTTATTCCAAGATCATTTACGAAGGATTTGTATAAGACATCAATGAGAAGTTTGGACATTTCAGGATGCAGATATGCATCCGGTTCATCAAGTACAAAAATATCTGGAAATGTTAACTCTCTTTCATAGTAAGCCTTTGTAAATAATTTCAAGATCAGGCTTATTATTACTTGCTCGCCGCTGGACAAATCCTGAAAAGAAACGAAGTCACTTATTTCGGATTTGTAAAATTTAACTTCAGTAATCATTTCTTCAGAATAATCCTTCAATTTATATTCTTGAATTTGAATGCCTATTTCATGTTCTTTTAATATTCTATTAATAATATCCCAAGGGGCGGGATATTTTTTCTCAAATTCATCATCAGCAATTGCATTGTTTTGCTCATTATATCTTTCTTTTCGATAATTTTCATAGTCATTTTGTTTTCTTCTTTTAAGATAATTATGGATAATCATTTCAACTTGTGAGCCAAACAAATCGGAAGTATCAATATATTTCTCCGGAATTGGCGTTGAATAAAAATCATTTTTATTAACAGAATAAAAATCTTTATTCTTAAAATCTTTTATAATTAGTAATATGTCAAAAAGATGAATGTCATTTTGTATTAGATTATGTAATCTAAGTAGAAGCAGATTCACATCTGAGATGCCACCAAACCCACTAAATCCATTTTCTTTTAAAATTGTTTTCAGGTACGATTCTAAATTCTTAGGTGAAAAAAGCTTCTCCAATTCTGATATTTTTAGACCGAGAAACGATTTTATATTAATATTATTCTCATACAATAAAGCATAAAATTCTTTGATTAGAGGATGTAAGGAATTGAATCGATTTATAAATTGATCCATTTTCGGTTTAATAGAACCAAAAGAAACAGTCGTGTTTTTATAAATTAGATTCTCAATTTGCACTTTAGTTGGAGTAGGTTGAATTTTTAGACTATACGTTCGGGCATTATTTGTTGGTTGATTATAGGTTTCTTGAATAGTATGTAAAAGCTGCGATTTACCAGAACCATTTTTGCCTGTTATTATCGCAAAATCGAATAGATCTTCACTTTCAAAAGTATTAAGGGATTTAAATTTTCCTGTGAAATTTATCTTCATGTTTATTTAAATTATTAAAAGCAAGAAATAAATCTTTCGCCTAAAACTGTAAGTACTAATCTGCTATATTCTGTTAATCCCGTTTGATTTCCCATTTCAATAATCGGATCTTGTTTATATATAGGCCAATTCAATAGTTTTAAATCATCCATAAGATGGTTAATGTAAAAGTCGAAATTTAAGGGCTCTAATAATAAATTCTTCGGATAATCAAATTTTATACGCTTATAATTAAAAAAACCTTTACTTCTTTCATAATCATAAGTACTTATAAACTCGTATTTATTTAAAGAAATATTTTTAAGGATGGTCATTTCATCTATAGTAAGAGCTTTTAAAGTCGCTATAAAAGAAGGATGAGCATTATTTTTTTTATCTTGGTTTAATGAAAGAGCGAGCATTTTAATATAATAATCATACATTTTATCAGTACTCTTCAAATATCTCAACACGCTTATCGTCTCAAAAAAAACAATTCCTAAATCATCAGTTAATTTACCTTCTTCAAAATTTTTTAAAGCATTTTCTATAGCACTATAGACTCGCGCATTTTCATTTTGAATGTTAGTATTTAGTATCTGTAAAACCTTTTCTTTCATTAATTTCGATTTTTATTACGAATCAAGTTAATTTCGTTTATTCTCCTCTGTTGGCGCAAGCTTCAGATTGTGCAGTTGGCTATAACTAAAATTCAATTCCGCACAACCATTAAACAATTGAAAATCTTTTCCACTATATACTAAGGTTAGCTGCGTATGTTATCTTATTCATTTTTTATTAATTTTAAGATAAGGTAATAATTAATTGGCCCAAAGCAGAGACGGCACAGCATTACATTTTATTATTATTATTCTCTAAATCTTCATTATTATTCTTTAAATCTTTGTCTTCTTTATCACTCAATAAATATCTGCTACTTTGCTCCAGTAGTAATGCTCGATTTGAGAATTCTCTTTTTTCAATAAGAATTTGTTTTGTTAGAGTATTTTTAAGCACGATGTTTTCTGTATTGACTATAATACCTTTTTTTAAAACTTCTGCGGTCACAGAATCTATTATTTGATTTTCTTCTGCTTGCTTTATTTTTCCAAGAACAGTAATACTTTTTTCTATAGTTTTTAATTTCTGATCATGCCGAAATGTTTTATTATTAATTAGCAAATCCCAAAATTCTTTTATGATTTGAGCAATAAGTTTAGTTGCTTCTTCCGGAAGTTTGAGAATAAAATTTATATCACTCCCGCTATCGATCATCATCACTTTTGGTACAAGGTTAAATTGTTGGTTTTCAATCTTATCAAATAATAAATAAACGGTCTCAATTAATTTTTCCAAAGACTTAAGAATCTGCGTTAAAATCTTAAGACTCATATTTTCCTCATCAATCATTTCAAGAATCAAGTTTCCATTAGATTCAGCTTCGCTGATATTAAAATCATCTTTTTCGTCAAAAAGTTGCCTATCTGTAATAAGTAAGTTATCAATTAAATTGAAAGTTGATATTAATGTTTTAAAGGAATAAAAGTCATTTATTTTGTTATTTGATAATAAAGTTTGCCTGAGGATGCTGTTTGAACTTTGCTGAACAGTTGCTGTAGAAATAATTGAAAGTAAATCTGCAAAATAAGCAGTGTCATAAAGTTTAGAAGCTTCAAACTGATCAAAAACTACTTGATTCTCTCTCTCTGAGATTGCTTGATCGTAACCCGCTTTACTATTAACAAAAAGTTGCAGAAGAGCCATCTTATCAATGGCACCTTGCTGAAATGTTTTGATTATTTCTTCGCTTTTTAGCTTTTTTAATATTTGATTTAAGTTATTTCTTAGCTCAAGTTTTTGCATGTGTGTGATTTAAATAAGAAATTTATTATTTGTAGTAACATATTGGTTTAAATTAACTCTTTCATTGTCGATTAAATATTTCTTGCTCAAGTTCTTTATATACTTGCATACCAGGTTCTATTAATGACGAAAGGTTTAGTCTAAATGCTCCGCATTAATATTGGTTGCTAAATCCTTTGAATGTTCTTCAAACACATCAAATATTAAACTTTTGCGACAACCATTTGGTCCGACAACAGCCACAACTTTTTTTGGGACATTGGCCTAAGTCAATTGTCAAATCATCAAATGTCTTGAATTGTTTTAATATAATTTGTTTAATTCTCATTTACCGCTCTTTTAAATATAATATATTTTTATCAAGAATCCTCCTACCCAATCATCCCCATATTTAGCTCTTGAAAAAAGAACTAAGGTTCTGGCATTTTAAGGCTTATAAAGGAAGTAGTCTGCAATATTCGTTAAATTAATTCCTGAAATACTTGCGATGGAACTTACCGCATTAAGTGTTCCTAAACTGTATTTAATTATTGTTTTCAAGGTAGTATACGGAAGCCTTTTATCATTTGGTTTTAATGCTTCTTCACTTAATAATTTTAGGGTATCGAGATATTCCTTTTTTTGAATTTCTTGAAGTTCGATGGATTGCGTTACTGCATTTGTTAGTTCTTCTATCGATTTGGAAATTTCCTTTTCACCCGACTTATTTAGATTTTCGATGTTGTGTTTTATGTCACCTTCAACTTTTCCAAAATTCAAAACTTGTCCATCACCATTAATTGTGAGATTTTCAATTACTGTCCCAAAACGCCAAAACCGTTCTTTCTCCTGTTCCTTTTTAATTGAATTAAGTTCTTGATTTATAAAAAAGGTTACTGTTTTATTTGTTGTCATATATCCACAGTCTTCTTTTTGGCACCTTTTACGATGTTCAGCTAAAATATTATCCATTAATAATTGGTAATATTTTAGGAAATCAACTCTATCCTCTGGAGAATAAAATTGAGATAAGAATCTCGAAATTTTATCTCTTAGTTCTTGTGTTTTATAAGGATTATCAATACTTGAAACTTTAGATAAATATTCTGCTTGGGATTTAATGTATTCGTCCATGGCAATGGTATTATTAAACAATTACAAAATTTAGTTTCAAATTTATTCTTTCCACCTCGTGATTCCGTTTAGAACCGCTCTCCGATGGTCATTCTCGCCCAATTACCGCCCCCGCCAACTCATCAATCTTTTCCATCTCTTCCTTCAAATGTTTTTTGATTTCGATTCTATATCTTCCTAAGTGGATCCCACTTAATTCCTGTTTGGGAGGATTAGTAGCTATAAACTCTTTTGCTTTTTTATGAGCCTGCTCACTCAGTAAAGCAAGTGCATTGGAATTTATGGTTCGCGCTCCAATCCGCTCAAATTACTAATGCTGTCTTTAACAGAATCTATTTCATAAATCACTTTCAAGATAAGATCAATGTTTGCATCTCCAGTATCCTCAAAAGCAGCAGGTTCTATCTGTAACGTCTCTCCTACCTCATATAAACTTCCAAGTTCTTTATATTCTCCGGCAAAGGCGATATTCAGCACAGCGGACAAGGCATGACCTTGAGCTTCCTCAAGGCAGTTCAATGCACTTTGAAGTGCTTCTTTGTACGTTTGATGTTTGGACATTTATTGCACATTTAGATTCCAATAATATTCTAATTTCCAGAATGGCCTTCCTTCGTTCCTCTCTTCTATTTCGTTTACTAACTTCATGTATTCTTCTTTGTTCAGAGTTGACCATGCCTTAGTTTTTATCTTTAACCCTTTCAACAAATAACTATCAATTGGTGGAATAGCAATATTGGAAATCCGTGAAAGACCGCGTGACGGTATTATTTCAGCTGTTTTCACATAAATACTCACAACCTTTGCTGCAATTCCAAAAGAAATATTCCGAAAAAGTTTTTGGTCGGTTTTTCCGTTATACTTTTTCATACTTTCAAGTATGCCTTTTGTTTGCATTACAAACCAGCGCTTATATTCATCAGATGTAATTACTCCCTTTTTAATATTATCCAATTCTTTTTGCAAGTTGTTTTCAAAAATAAATTGACCAATTTCATTATTTGAGAAGCGGCTTATAGATGCTGCTCTTGCTGCTGTCCAACAAGCGTATCTATGAATGTGTTCGTCTATTGAATATTCATTTTCCATTGATATTGCTTCCATATTCTATTTTAATTTTTTACTTTTTTCTTCTTCTCCTTCGCAAACGTTTCGCTTGTGTCATTTATCCACCAACTCCGACAAGTAGTCTATCTCTT
>JBQCIM010000073.1:0-14784 GCA_051953735.1 Ginsengibacter sp. | reverse complement strand
AAATAATTTCCTGAAATATCGCTGTCTGTAATGTCTTTCAACAAAATTCCATAAGCAGCTGCGCCCCAGTTGTTCAAAAAATAATTATGATACATAGTAATGTGATTGGTGTACATTACAGCAACCCCGGATTCATTTTCTTCAAAAACATTTCCTATATAAGTATCATGATGAGAGAACATAAAATGAATTCCGTATCGAACGTTTTTTGTACTGATATTTCTCCAGATCAAAGAATTGGTAACGAACTCAAAGTAAAGGCCATCTCGGTGTCCCTGAATTTTATTTCCAATGATCAGTAAACTATCTGAGCGCCAGCAATTGATTCCGTTTCCACTTTGCACTTCCTCTTTTCCATAAGCAGATAGCGAATTATTTTTGATCGTACAACTTCTGCTGTTCTGTAAATAAATTCCAAAATTCGTGTCATCCAAAATGTTATTGATCACTGAAATGTGATAACTGTCAAACACCATGATCGCGCCAATGTCTTTGATATCTGATCTTCCGGTGTGTTGCAATTTGAAACCATCTATAGTTGCATTGGTTGTTTTTATCGAAACAATTTCATATTTGCCTTCTCCATCCAATACCGGGAATTTCATTCCCTTTAAAACAATTGATTTTTGAATCAGAATATTTCTTTCTTTATAAATTCCGGGCTCCACAAAAACCGTATCGCCGTTTTCTGCAAAATCAATCGCTTTCTGAATCGATTGAAACTGTTTTGATTTGCCAACATAAATCGCTTTCCCTAATGAAATCACCTTTCCTTCAACAGATGATGAAACAAAAAGAAAAGCAATTAATATAAAAGGAAAAAGTGTTTTCATTTATTGTTGTTTCAGCAAATCATTCCAGGAAAGTTGATCGCCCGGAAATTTTTTTGCTGCTTGTTTTAAATGGTTTTCATCAGAGAAATTGGCAATGTTTCCACCCATGGGTGAATGCAAATCATTGCCTCTTAAAAGAAACGCCTTTTGAGCTGGAATAAAATTATGTGGTTCATCAAAATTGATCAGCCATGTTTCTTTAATATCGTTATTGTTTATGATATTGGATTTCATAAATCCAACAATGCAATGCATGTCATCAAACTTATAAACCTTTCCTTTTTTTGTCACGATCTCTGCACCAAAACGCTGATCTGCAATACTCATTTTGCAAAAACTACAGGCATCTTTCCCAGGTTGAATCGGTTCTGGCCCTGAATTGCACGATATCAGCGCAAAAATCAGGAAAGAAGAAATTGCAACGATTCCTTTGTTTACTGTCTTCATAGCAGTTTTTTTAATTTTTATAAATTGAGTAATTACTGCGACAAATAATAACAAACCTACTCCAATAAAAATCCATCCTCCAATGTCCGGAATTGAATAAGCGCCAAAATTTAAAAGTTGCTTATAACCAAAAATCGGGGGCTGATAACTCATCCCGGGAACCTGGATAGCGGCATTCGGATCAAGATCATGGCCATAATTATAATTCCATCTGTAAAAATCTACCATCGAAATGACACCAAATATGAAAAAGGAAACCAGTAGAGCGGTAAGCGATTTTCTTTTGTTGATAACAACCACTAAAAAACAAAGAAATGCAAAAAAACCAATGATATATGGAAGCACTGTAAACTCAATAAAATTTTTTGCATGAAGCGTTTTCATCCCGATATAATGGTTCAAACCATTGATGATATCAACGTTTCCGGCTAATTTATTGGGATACATTTTCAAAACCAAACCTTCCGGATATTGTGGGGCCGCTAATTCTATCTGCCATAGAGGAACAAACAAAACCACGATGAGCGCCAACCCGCACAGTATTATTGTCACTTTTGCAAACACGGATAATTTTTCGTTTTTCATGATCTTAAATTAAACCTGCACTTTATTTACATTGATTTTTTTAAAACCAACAGGCTTTGACTCCGGTTGGTTTTGCCCTGTTTATTTAGTCAGAACAGAATCCGCAGCATCAGAGTTTTTGCCCAAACTGAATGAGATCGGAACGTTTGAATTCTTTGGAGAAACCCTTACATATCCCTGCATTTCCTGGTGCAATGCACTGCAGAAATCTGTACAATAAATTGGATAAATTCCAATAGTTTCAGGAAGCCATTTTAAGGTCTGGGTTTCGCCGGGCATAACCAGTAGTTCAGCGGTGTTAGCCCCTTTTACTGCAAATCCATGAGGCACATCCCAATCTTGTTCCAGGTTAGTAAGGTGGAAATAAACCTCATCCCCTACTTTCACTCCTTCAATATTATCCGGAGAAAAATGTGAACGGATCATAGTCATATATACATCTACTTTATTGCCTGAACGTACCACTTTTGATTTTGGTTCGCCAAGAGTTACATAAGGATTTTTATTTTCTTCAATTTTAAAAATCTTGGTTGAATTTTTAGAGATCAGCGCTGCCGGAACTGCCTGTGCATAGTGAGGTTCACCAATGCTTGGATAGTCGGCAAGTAATTTCATTTTGTCGCCACTAATATCAAACAATTGTGCACTTTGAGCCAGTTCAGGACCCGTCGGTAAATACCTGTCTTTGGTAATTTTATTATAAGCAATCAGATATTTTCCATAAGGATTTTTAGTGTCGCCACCGGGAATACAAAGGTGTCCTGGAGAATAATAAGTTGCATGCCTGTCAACTACTTTCAAATCTTTGATATTCCATTTTACGACTTCAGACGAAATAAAGAAAGTAGTGTAAGCATACCCCTTTCCATCAAACTCTGTATGCAGTGGTCCTAGTCCTGGTTTTTTCACTTCGCCATGCAAAGCAGCCTCATACTTAATTACAGGAATCCCCTGGTAATCGCCGTCAAAATCTTTTGCAGCAATGGCCTGTTGAATTTTGCTGAAAGAAAATACCGGAATTAAAGCAGCCAATTTGCCACTTCCTACAATGTATTCTCCCGAAGGATCTACATCACAGCCGTGTGGAGACTTCGGACAAGGGATCATGTAAACAATTCCTGGAAGATCTTTAACATCAAGAACGGTTGTCTGGGTTTCCATTGTTGAAGTAGCAGTATGGGTAGATTCATTATATACATTGTGCGCATATTTTACAGTTTCTTTTTTGCCTTTTCCTTCTTTCAGATATTCTTCTGCCTTTTTCCAGTTTACTGCCAGAATGTAATCTTTATCACGCTTTGATGCGTTTACTTCCAATAAAGTGTGGGCCTGTTCAGAATTATAGCAGCTAAAGAAAAACCATCCGTTGCTTGGGCCTTTTCCGGAATGGCTAAGGTCAAAATTCATTCCGGGTAACAAAAGTTGGAATGCCAACCTCATTTCACCATCTTTTGGTGCAACGCTTATAAAGCTGATGGTTCCTTTGAAATTTTTCTTGTAAGTATCAATAGGAACATCCCCATTTTGATCATCCATTGGAACACTAAACCGTGTGCCGGCTACTACATACTCTGTGTTTTCTGTAATAAATGGAGAAGAATGGTTTCCTGCACTGTTCGGAATTTCAATAATTTCAGCAGTACGGAAAGTTTTCAAATCAATGCGAGCAATTCTTGGAGTATTATTTTCATTGGCAAACAACCAGCGTCCATCAATTTCACCGTTTGTTTGCGAAAGCTCGAGGTGATGCTGATCGCCCCAGGGAACCAGTCCATGAGACGTGTTTAACATCGGTTTGGTTTCTTCACTATAACCGTATCCACTTTGAGGATCGATTGAAAAAACCGGCATTACACGAAGCAAACGGCCGGAGGGAATTCCGTAAACGCTTACTTGTCCGCTGAATCCGCCGGAAACGAAGTTGTATAATTCATCGTATTTTCCTGGTGGAACATAAACCCTGGAAGCAGCATCAGAGCCCGTTGCATCACCAGCATTTTTTGGTTTACAACCGGCTATTATCAATAAAAATAATCCCGCTGCAATTGATAGAATTGAAAAAAGATTCTTTTTCATAAACTGTTTATTAATTGATTAAATAAGAGAGAGTGATTTAAAGTTTTAAGAAATAAAAGTTGTGTGCCTAAAAAGACTATTCCCGGTTTTAAACGATCGAAAGAATTTTTTAGAAATTTGGTTCAGAAATTTATCGGCCTTAATAATTTTCTTAGTCAAATTTTTTCACGCAGCAATATTAATCTGCCGGATAAAAAAATTTTATGAGGATAGTCATAAAGTGAAAGAAATTATGATGATTTAAATCATGTTGGATCAATAAATCTTTAGTTCAGAATATTTTTCTTGAAATTCCGGATTGGATAGACTTTCGATTAGCAAATGATTTTCAGATACACTTCGTTTATAATATGCATAGCAATTTGTCTTTGGTACTGCAAAAGAGCTTCGTTATAAACCTTCAATGCAGCCTTCGTCTCAAATTGGATTACTTCAAGTATCGATAACTCTCTTTGATGCAAGAGCCAGCTTTTTAATTCCCGATATGAGGGCCCCTGTGGAAACAGAAGCCGTACTTTAATAACAAGTGCATGAAAAAATTGAAAAATACTTATAATTGAAAAATAATTTGTAAGACTAATGGCAATTTAATTCTATAATTCTTATTGTACAGTTCCGAAAACCTACGACAGTACAGTTTCCAATCCGCTTTCAATTGAATTAATAGCAACCTTTAATTCCCTGATTGTTTTATCAGGTTTTGAATCTTCTGGCTCAATTTCATACCAATTTCCTTCTTTTGTTTTATACAACTTATAGCTGGACTGCTGGAAATTATTATTATCAGAGGTAATTATATACTCCTGTAAAATAGCAACTACCTTTCCCAATGAATTTTTCATTTCAAAAGGAAAAATTGTAAATTGAAATCTCTGATTATCCAAAAAAATTTCGCCTGACATGTTTCGATAAACGTTTTAAAAAAAATTGGAAAACAAATGATATACCAACTTCTTTGAAGAATGTAAGTAAACTTATTCAACGAATGACTATCAAACCGTTTCAATACAAGGACAACTAAGTTATAAAATAGGAAATCCGAAAACTCTTGCAGACAATTTAGATTTTACGGTAAATGACAGTGGGCATTATACCTAATTAGTTTTCGCAATTTATTTCTAATAGAACTTCTCCTATACTTCCTATTGCTTGCCGCTAAAAAAGGCTTTTCCTGAAAATGATTCCTATAATTATCTGTGCAGAGAATGTTTCACTTGTTTTCGTTTTCCGAAGTTGACGATCCAGTCATTTAGGTCTTTATATCCCTTATATAATGTGCTTTCATCTTTAAATTGTGAGGATATCTTTAAAGCAATTTCCGTACATGTTTTTCCTGAAAGATCATTGTCTAAATAGAGGTGTATTGTGTCGTGTTTTTCCATTAAAGGAAGACTCTTCTGAAAAAAAGCAGTAGAATTTAATACCAGAAAGTTTGTGGGAAAGTGCTGTTGATTTTGATGTAAGGACTGATAGCTCAGGAAATCAAAAAAACCTTCAAAAACAGTTAAATTATCGGCCTTATTATCTAAATATGAAATGTATTTTGGAGAGCTGCTTCCTTTAAAATGTGCATTACGAAGTTCATAGCCACCGGCATTGTTTTTAAATCCAATCGCGTTAAATATTTTTTCTTTTTCGCCATTGACAAATTGTACTTCATGACAGTATTTATTAGCAATAAATTTTTCAATTCTTCTTTGCTTCAAATACCGGCAAAGCCAGGGCTCCATGATTGGCTCATTTGCGGCTATTATCTTGATACCCGTTTCTCTTGCATCCTTATAATTCATCAAAGAATTCTCATGCAAATTCAAAGGTGATTTGTCAACACTATTTTTAAAATTTATTGGGGCGTGAAAAGAAACAATCTTTTGCAAAGCTTCACTCGCATCACAGTGATAAAACTGCTTCACAAAATCCACCAAGCCTCCTCCCGTTCCGATTCCATGATCATACCATACATTTTTACTTCTTTGAATTTTAAATGAGGCTGTTTTTTCGTTCCTGAAAGGAGAAAGATACCAGTAATCATTTCCTTTTATTACTGTTGGATGAAACCCTAGAGAAGCCAGGTGGTCCACCATATCTATTTGATTCGCTTCTTCACATTTCATTCCTGACTTATTGATCTGTAACTACTTTTTGTTGATTTCTAAATTTGTTATGGTATGCCTTTCTGAAATACAACAGGACCACTGTAAAAAAGTGTGGCCAGGATATGGAATAGATCATACCCTTTGTTTTACTACAAAAATGCGGTTAGACGAAAGTTGTATCGATATGAATTGGGAAGTCGGATTTGTTGATTAACTGACTTATATAAAGTTGCAATTGCCTGGTGTAGTTTTTACTTACTGAGTCGTGTCTATTACGAAGTAAATAATTTTTTTTTGGATTAATTAAAAACTATTGTTAGCTATTGGAAATTATTTTAGCCGCTATTTCATCCAAAAGCTTTTCATTTTTTTCAGTATAGTAAAGACCTGCCTGTTTTAATTTTTCCAGGTTTTCGGCAGAGGCATCATCCATTTCCGGGCAAGCTTCGAACAATGGTGGTTCTATTCTATAATAATCCTTACTATCAGTGGCACTAAGCGTTTCATACATTTTCATCAATTGATAATCTACGGTCTCGGAGTTGGCAGACATCAGGATATCAATAATTGGCTCAAGCCATTTACCTGTTCCCGCGGTTTCAAAATCTTCATAATGATATTGCTTTTTCACAGTTCCTGTACCGATTGATAGGATCAGCATATCTTTTGCAGAAGGACAATCTACTTTGGCCTCATCGTTAAACAGGGAATTGAACTTTGTTTTTCTTGCCTCCGCATAAGCACACAATGCAGGATTATTTGCATACACTCCTCCATCAGTTAAAGAAAAAACCTGTCCTTCATCAGATTGAATATGTGCAGGTGAAAAATAGGTCGGGGCAGCTGAGGTAGCTCTGGCAACATCTCTTACGAAAAAATTCCTGAGTGAATCCTTTGCATCTGCACTGGTAAAAAGCACGGCATTCCTCTGGGCAATTTCATATGCAGTAATAAGGCATGGTTTTATTAGCTCATTCAATTTTACATTTTCGAAAAACTGCAGCAGATATTTTTCCAGATGCTCTACATCATATTTTGGCCTAAAAAGAGCATAAAGAATATTTTTTTCGAAAAAGCTTCTGGCGAAAATTTCCTCTCCGTCTTGTATATAAAGTTGTACTGCATCATTGGCAGAATATCTCGCTTTGCCGTCTTCTCCCGGCATCAGGTAAACACATGCGAGGATGCCTCCCGTACTGGTGCCGGCAACAAAATCAAAGAAATCACCAATCTTAAGATTAGTACCGGTTCTCTCTTGCAGGCGTTTTTCCAAATAAGTTAGAATCACTCCCGGAATAATACCGCGAATTCCTCCCCCGTCTATAGATAGTATCTTTATCTTTTTTTTCATTTATAGAGATTGTTAGTTGATTCAAGAATAACATGAAAAGTTTTTATTAGGCTAGCTAAAAAGAAACAATTGGCAAACTAACACATAAAAATATAGAATATGAATGATAAAAAAAATAAGCCGTTGACATGATAGTCTGTGCATCTTCGTATAACCATGCCTGTTATGTAAGAAAGGGAGAACAATTTCGTTTATGCATGGCTGTTATATTTATAGAGTAAATAGATCAATAAAGAGGATTTTTTATTTTTGTTGATAATAAAAATTTTTACGATCCACTGGCTTTGAACGCTCGGCCGATTGATGCTGATCCAGTCCTCTGAAATGAACCGCTTCAGCCACATGGTTGAGTTCAATAAGTGAACTGCGAGGTCAGCAATCGTCCTGCTGATTTTTAATATCCTCATGTAAGAGCGGGCGGATGATGGGAAGTCTTCCATTTTCCTAAGCAAATATCTTTTTGCAAAGGGTTCCATGATGCAGATTTTTTTTACATCTTCATCTCTCATTTGTGCATTGCAAAATATCAGGGGCTGATTCTGGTAACGCGAAGACTGTTGTTCCCTTGCTTTTACAACCCTTTTGCGGATAGAAGCTGAGCATTCCGCCTCTTCCTCATCGAGTAAATCCTCCAGTACCACAGGTTCGGCATTAATATGAAGATCAAAGCGATCAAGCAGCGGGCCGGAGATTTTCCTTCTGTACCAATAAAGGGCTCTTTTGCTGCAGGTACATTTCCTTCCCGGCTGGTTATGAAATCCGCACAGGCACGGGTTCATTGACGCAATCAGTAGAAAAGATGCCGGAAACGTCACTGACTGACTGGTGCGGGAGATCAAAGTCCTTCTTTCTTCAAGCGGTTGCCGGAGCACTTCAATAGCAGACCTGTTAAATTCAGGGAGTTCATCCAAAAAAAGCACGCCGTTGTGTGCTTTTGATATTTCTCCTGGCACCGGAAATGTACCACCTCCGGCAAGTGCAACATTACTTGCCGTGTGATGTGGATTTCTAAAGGGACGGGTAGTAATGATCGCATGCGGGCGGAAGGACACTATAAATCCGGGTAGTTTCAAGGCTCTCCTGTCTTGTCATTGGAGGAAGAATAGAGGGTAGCCGGCTGGCCAGCATCGTTTTCCCTACTCCCGGTGGTCCAATGATCAAAGAGTGGTGTCCGCCCGCTGCAGCAATTTCGAGCGCTCGTTTGAGCCTATGCTGACCTTTGACATCCCTGAAATCCAAATCTAACGGAGTTGAAGAAACAAGCTCATGTTCGGGGATCGCCGGTTCGAGGCTACAATCAGCCCTGATAAAGTCGATCACCTCTCTCAGATGGCTAACTCCGTAAACCTGTATGCCAGGAATCAGTGCCGCTTCTTCTGCATTCTCATAGGGGACTACAATGCCTTTCCACCCTTCTTTCTTTGCCTGCCATGCCATGCAAAGGGCACCGGCAACTGAATGAATGGTACCGTCAAGGCCGATCTCGCCGATGATCCAGTAATCGTTTAGTTTACCGAGATCTTCAACCTGTCCCGATGCCATTAAGATTCCTAAGGTAATGGGCAGGTCAAACGCAGTGCCCGCCTTGCGTACATTGGCGGGGCAAAGATTAATTACCAGCTTGGTTCGGGGCATCCGGAAACCGTTGCTGCTGATGGCTATCGCGATCCTTGACAGACTTTCTTTGATGGCATCGCCGGGTAGTCCGGTGATCATATAGCCTGTACCGTTTGTAACACTCACCTCCAGTTTGATCCTGAAAGCTTCTATTCCGTAAAGCGCTCCGCTGTTGATTTTTGCGATCATAATATTTTATTTAACGGTCAAGATTTAAAAGACTGTGGGCAATGATAGAGGTGTAGTACCGTGTATGCCCGGAATGGTCTGCATATTGCCTGTAGGATAGGTATCCCTCAACAAGTATCCGGCTTCCTTTTACAAAATTATTTTCGGCGTATTCAGCCTGCCGGTCCCAGGCGACGACGACATGCCAGACAGACTCCCATTTCCTGGTGCCGTTTTCCTGTGGAATTGAAAAATGAGTGGCTACTCTGATGGTTGCCTTCTTGCTGCCTTTCACGGTTTTCACACACACTGGATTACCGCCTGTGTATCCTATCAATGTTACTTTGTTCGTGTTCATGATCTGTAATTTTTTGCGTAGGTAATTTTCAGGCAAATGTAGATTCAGGTAAAAGGGAGGCAAAGAGTATACAAGTATGTATATGAATAGAAACGTGTATACATGGATAAACAAATAAGTTATATTTGTGACATGACGGAAATTTTTACTCATTGTCTTCAATGTGGCAAGTCATTAAGGTCAGGCCGCAGTGACAAAAAATTCTGTAATGAAGGATGCAGGAATCTTTACCATAATGCAGAAAAGAACAAGGAGAATGAAGAGATCAAAAAGATCAACCAGGCATTGAAAGATAACCGTAGAATCCTGAAAAAAATTCTTGGTGATAAGACAGCAGAAACTGTAACCCATGAGCAGTTACTGAAAGAAGGTTTTGAATTGGACTATCACACTCATTTTGTTATCACCCATCATCAAAAGAATGAATACACCTTCTGTTACAATTACGGATACCGAAAGCTGGAAGATGGTAGCTATAAAGTTATTAAGAGCTTTAAATAACAAATGAACCGAAACATCCGTTTTAAAAGAAATAGCAATGAGTTCAGAAACACTGGCCATCAATTTTGAGAGAATTAAAAATGAAATTTCCCTTCCAGAATACCTTCTGGTAATCTGCGAGCTGATTGCTAAAGATCAGATTTCGAGGGAAGCCATTCATAAAATACTAACCTACTATAATGTCAATGATTCCATCGCCAAAGTTGAATTTCTCCACCTGATATTTGCATACATAAGGATAGCAGTTGAAGATGGAATTCTTACCGAAAATGAAACAGATGAAATCAGATTTTTGAAAACCTTATTTACAATTCATCCAGGAGATTTTTATTTCCACAATCGCAAGGATGTGGAGATGCTGGTGGATGACCAGTTAACTAAAATATACCAGGACGATTATGTAACAGAAAATGAAGCAAAATTAAAATCTGACATACAGCAGGTTTTTGATCTGAGCTATGACCAGATGAATGATTATTCAAAAATAAAAGCTGCCGCTTCCATGAAAAAAGGAGCCGATGTAAAAGACCTTGATGTTGTCTTCAGCTATGAAGAATATTTCAAATTGCGTAACGGGTTCAAATGATTTTGATGCATTCTCCAACTCTGCTTTTGCAAATACTTTCGTTTTTTTGTACTTCTACTTATTTAATCTTTGTCCATTCCGCGTCTTTGCCACGGTTATTATAGGTGACTATTTTAAAACCATTGCCGGTATCTTTTACAAACTGAAATTTCAATGGTGCTTCTTTTATGTAAAATTCATTTTCGCTTTTTGCATACAACCTCACCTTTGGCAATCTGTCTTCAGGATTGAGTGCCTCAACAGAAAGTCCGCCATTTTCAAAAGTTACTACCAGTTTATGATTTACACGGTTAACAGTAACTTCATAAGTACCAACATAAGATTTCAAAATCGCTTCTTTTACAATCACATCATTATTTACAGGTTTGCCAATAGCAATTCGTGCAATGTCATTCGTCAATAACTGCCATTTCATACTTGGTTCGTAGCAATTGAATAACGTTACCACAAACACATTTTCCTCAGGAAGATAAATTTCGTCAGACTGAAAACCATCCGTGGACCCACTATGCTCAATTGTTTTACTTCCATCAAGCTCTTTTATAAACCATCCATACCCATACTGAGAAAAGGTGTTGCCGGGAAATTGGTATGGCGTTGTCGCTTTTTCCAAGAAGCTCTTGCTTACCAGTTTGTGATCGTACAATGCTTCGTGCCATTTATAAATATCCTCAACGTTACTGATCAATCCTCCTGCCGAATATAATATATCAACCGGCTGCAAAATGGCTTTTTCTATTTTTCCATCAATTTTTGAATAGCCTTGTGCTATATTGGGAATGTTGTTTTCAGCACTGATATAAAATGTATGTGTTAAATCAGCTTTATTCAATACATTTTCCTGTAAATATTTTTGATAAGTCTCGCCGGTCACCACTTCAATTATGTAGCCCAGCAAATAATAATTGGAATTACTATACCTGTAGTTGCTGCCCGGTTTAAAATTAAGCGGTGCATCTTTGATATAGTCAACTCCATCTTTCGGAGTATAGGTTTCTTTTTGCTTCGATGGATTGGAGATTTCAGACAGGTAATCTTTGATACCCGATGTTTGTGTTAACAGGTTTTCTATTGTAATTGTATAACCTTTTGGGGGAAAGTCCTTAATATACTTTTGGATACTGTCCTGTAAACTTATTTTGCCTTCTTCAACCAATTGCAAAACTGCAATGGCAGTAAACTGCTTGGTCATGGAACCAATCCTGAAAAGCATATCTGGCTGCATAGGAATTTGCGGATCTATACTGCTCAGCCCAAAGGCTTTCCTGTAAATTACTTTGTCATTTTTTGCAATCAACACTGCACATCCCGGAGCAATCTCTTTCAACCGGCCAGGAATTAATTCGTCGATCGCTTTTGATATTTTCTTATCTGTTTTACTTTGTGCAAAGCAGCTTGTCAGCCATAAAAATGAAATAAGAAAAAGAGAAAGTGATTTAATCATCTTTTAAGCTCTTGAGAAGTGTTCAAGGTGTAACACATATGTTCAGGCATTTGTATAGCCACGGCAATAGCAAACTGTCACCGTGGTACAAATGCTTATTTGAAAAACCGGTGTTGAAGATAAATACAAATGTTCAATTGTAGCCTCTTCCGTTATTACTATTTTCAAGTTCTTTAATTTGTTTGTTTTAAGGGCAGCTTCTTATACAAATTCCCCCAACCCGTCGCCTACTTTTATCTGGGATATAAATTACCATGGAACGTCCTTTGCCAATGGAAGGTTGTCCTGATCTTTGGCGTTGTTTTGAATACATACCAAATTTATTGGTTAGAAGAGTAGCATGCAAAAAGCATTAGATTCGTTGGGATTCTATAAAGAATATTTCAAATTGCGCAGCGGGTCCAAATGATTTTGATTGTTCAGTTGAGCACATTCGATTCCTTTGCCGGTAATTGAGATCACTGCAACACTCAATTGTTGCAAAAGGATATACCCTTCCATATCAAGATCTCTGAGGTGCTGAACGACTTCATCCCATGCCAGTGGCTGGCGCAGTATCAGTTCATTAATAGACAGCAATGTTTTGGTAGGATCCGAAGCCCCTTTTACAATCTCATAAACCGCTCGGAGCGTAACGAATTTTGATTCCATGCTCAATATTACATTAAATACTTCTCGTAAACCTAAGTGTGGATAAAATTGGCAATTCTTTTAGTGTTGAGATAAAATACCATCAACTGATCTAAGCTAAAGTGGAATAGACGGGTTCCGATTTGGATAAGGAACTTAAGAACAATCCTTACAAACACCGATAAGGAGACAGTTCGTTTGTTGCACTTTGTATTTTCGGGGAACTGAGAATTCAACTGGTTTTGAAAGACATCGAATCGTTTCACATTTGATACAGCGGAAATGAAAGTGATTACCTGGGAAAGGCACCCCATTTTTTTTGCAGACGGCAAAATATTGTTTTCCATCATCAGCAACGATCTTATGCGCAATGCCATCCTCGCACAAACGATTTAATATTCTGTAAATCGTGGCCCGGTCAGCACTTACCTCCAATTGATTCATAATCGCATCCTGGCTCATTGCCATTTTTTTCCTGGTTAATATGTCCAGGACAGCCTCTTTAGATATAGTGTTTCTTCTTTTGACCATGGATACAAAATTAATCAAAAAATATTACTGCGACACAATTGCAATAGTTTATTGCGACAAGGTTGCAATATTTTAATGCGACTATGTTGCATTAAAATAATTTTAGTCTACATTTGCTGAAAACAACCATAGAGTATGACAGATCAGAAACGGTATGAGGTAATCATTATAGGAGGAAGCTATGCAGGACTTTCCGCTGCTATGGCATTAGGCCGATCATTGAGACAGGTTTTAATTATAGACGGTGGAATGCCGTGTAACAGGCAAACACCTCATTCCCATAATTTTATTACGCACGACGGAGACCGGCCTTCAGAAATTGCAAAAAAAGCAAAGGCGGATGTATTGAAATATGATACCGTTTCATTTTTAGAAGATTTCGCAATCACTGCCAAAAAAGTTGAAAGAGGTTTTGCGATCAACACGGAGTCCGGCAGCAAATTTTTAGCAAAAAAAATAATTATTGCAACAGGTATCAAAGACATTATGCCTGATATCAAAGGCTTTGCGGAATGCTGGGGAATTTCTGTGATTCATTGTCCCTATTGTCATGGCTACGAATTCAGGAATCAAAATACCGGCATTATTGCTAATGGTGCAAGGGCATTTCATTTGGCCTCCCTGGTAAACAACCTTACAGGCAAGCTTTCTATACTGACCAACAGCAGGGCTGATTTTAAAGAGGAACAAATTTCTAAATTGAAAAAGCACCCTATCGTTATAGAAGCCAGCCTTTCAGAAATTCAACACCACAAGGGTAAAATTAAGCAGGTAATATTTTCAGATGGAAGCAGCCAAAAATTTGATGCCCTCTATGCAGCCTTGCCGTTTACCCAACATTCCGATATACCGGCCTCACTGGGCTGTGAATTTACAGAACACGGTTTTATAAAAGTAAACCGGTTCCAGGAAACGAATGTCCCTGGTATATTTGCCTGTGGTGATAACAGTAACATGATGCGTTCCCTTGCTAGTGCGGTGTACGCAGGAAACTTCGCTGGCGCGATTGTCAATGCAAAACTTGTCGAAGAAGATTTTTGAAATTAAGTTATTACTCTACTGTAACCGATTTTGCAAGATTCCTGGGTTTGTCTACGTCACAACCTTTTAATACACCAATATAATATGAAAGCAATTGCAAAGGAATCACGCTTAAAAGTGGCGCCACTACTTCATTTGCGGGCGGAACAAAAAATACACCGTCCGCCATTTGTGGAATAATATCATCTCCTTCAGTAACGATCGCAATCACTTTTCCTTTCCGTGCCTTTATCTCCTGGATATTGCTTACGATCTTCGCATGATACTCATCTTTTGTAGCAACAAAAATTACCGGAAGATTTTTATCAACCAAAGCGATCGGGCCATGTTTCATTTCAGCAGCAGGATAACCTTCGGCATGGATATAAGAAATTTCTTTCAGTTTTAATGCGCCTTCCAAAGCGATCGGAAAATTATATCCACGTCCGAGATACAACGCATTGTTGGCGTTTTTGTATTTTTCTGCAATCGGTTTTATTAAATGTCCATCTTTCAAAATCGCGTCAACTTTCTCGGGAAT
>JBQCIM010000072.1:0-36536 GCA_051953735.1 Ginsengibacter sp. | reverse complement strand
GATCATGATCAACAACAGATAAATTGATGTTTTTCACTTCATAATTGGCAGCCAACGGTAAAATCAATAATTGCATTACCGGCATCACCATGATCATGACCAGGATAGCTCTGTTTCTGAAGATTTGCTTAAATTCTTTTTGCAATAAAAATCTTATTGTCCTCATGCCATTCTGATTTTAAAACTTTTAATGCTGAGAAAAAATAAAAACAACGTAATGCCAAAGAGCACCAGCGTTTCCTTCCAGATCACAGAAAACCCAACGCCTTTTATCATGATCGATTTCACAATAATGTAAAACCACTTTGATGGAACTATGTTGGAAATAATTTGCAGCGGTACCGGCATGTTTTCTATCGGAAACATAAAGCCACTGAAAAGAACTGTGGGCAATAGCATTCCCATCAACGAAACCAACATAGCCACTTGCTGCGTATTTGTTTTTATCGAAATAAAAATTCCAAGTGTGAGGCAAGTGATAATAAATAAAGTGCTTTCTGCTAAAAGAAGTAATACACTTCCTTTAACGGGAACACCCAAAACATAAACGCTCAGTAATAAAATACTCACCACATTGATCAGCGATAAAAGTAAATAAGGCACTGCTTTTGCGATGATCACCAGAACAGGTTTGAAAGGAGAAACTAATAAAATTTCCATCGTACCCGTTTCTTTTTCTTTAACAATAGAAATCGCAGTCATTAGCACACAGACCAACAATAATACAAGTGCCATCACTCCCGGAACAAAATTGGGAGCGCCTTTCAGCTGCGGATTATAAAGCATTCTGATTTCGGGAATGGTCTGCATAGGCACTGATATTTTAGCATCGAGGCTCGATTGATAATCGCCAACGATGGCACTGATGTAATTCGTTAATGTAGTTGCAGTATTTGGATCAGAAGCATCTGCAATAACCTGAATTTGCGCCTTGTGCAACTGCATTAGATCGCGATTAAAGTTTGCCGGAAAAATTATGGCAACATGAGTAGTTCCTTTTCGGAAAGCTGCCGTAATCTGTTTTGGATCATGGATTGTATTTTCAATTTGGAAATAATGGCTTGCAGCAATTTCAGAAATTATTTTTTGTGACGAAATATCTTTTGCCTGGTCAACAATAATAATTTTCGCATTTTTTACTTCATTAGTTAAAGCAAAACCAAAGATCAGGATTTGAGCAACTGGCATTCCAAACAGAATGAACAATGTTCTTTTATCACGCAGGACATGATAAAACTCTTTCTTTACAAATGCGAAAAATTGTTTCATTCGTTAACTGAAATTTTATTTCAACTTTTTATATTCACTCAGCACGTATTGCTCCTCTCGCCAACTCATAAAAAACGTTATCCATTGAATTAACATCAAATTGTTTTTTCAGATTTTCAGGCGAATCCATTGCCTTAATTTTTCCATCAACCATGATTGAGATCCGATTGCAATATTCTGCTTCATCCATGTAATGTGTAGTGACAAAAATGGTAATTCCTTTATCTGATGCGGCATAGATCAATTCCCAAAATTGTCTTCTTGTCAACGGATCAACGCCTCCCGTTGGTTCATCTAAAAAAACAATTTTTGGTTCATGCAATAATGCTACAGAAAAGGAAAGTTTTTGCTTCCATCCCAATGGCAGCGAAGCCACTAATTCTTTGGCTTGTTTTTGCAAAGTCAATTCAAAAATCAATTGTTCAGTTTTTGCTTTTATTTCTGAATTGGTCAAGCCGTATATTCCGCCATAAAAACGAATGTTTTCCATTACAGTTAAATCTTCATACAAAGAAAATTTTTGGCTCATGTAACCAATATTTTTTTTGATTTTTTCCGTTTGATGATACACATCAAATCCTACAACAGAAGCCTTTCCGGATGTTGGTGTAGACAAGCCAATCAGCATTCGCATTGCTGTTGTTTTACCCGCACCATTCGCTCCCAAAAAACCAAATATCTCTCCCTTAAAGACCTCAAAAGTAATTTCATCAACAGCGGTAAAGTTGCCGAAACGCTTTGTAAGTTTTTCTGTTTTGATAACTACTTCTGCCATTTTTTATTTCAATAATTTTATAAAACTGTCTTCAATTGTTGCCTTTATTGGTTTGATTTCAACATTCATCAAACCGTTATGTTCTAAATATTTTTTCATTCGGTTTTCAATATCTGTTTCATCATTTTGTAAAACAACATGCGCATATTCTCCGAAGGCATAACTGTTCAACGCGCCCTGAAAATCTGAAAGCGATTTTAATAATGTTGACATTTTGGTTGCTTTTACTGCCAGTAATTTTTCAGGATACAAATCGGAAATATTTTGAGGCGTATCAAGGGTTAGGATTTTTCCATTCTGCATTAACGCAATCCTGTCACACAATCCTGCTTCATCCATGTAGGGCGTAGAAACAAGAATGGTAATTCCTTGCGATTTTAAACGTTTTAGCATTTCCCAAAATTCTTTTCGTGAAACAGGATCAACGCCTGTCGTAGGCTCATCTAAAAAAAGAACAATTGGCTTATGAATTAGCGCGGAACACAACGCCAGCTTTTGTTTCATTCCACCTGAAAGTTTTCCTGCTCTTCTGTTTTTGAACGGTTCCAACTGCACATAAATTTGCCTGATCAAAGAGTAATTTTGTTGAATAGTTGTTCCAAAAATTGTTGCAAAAAAAGTTAGATTTTCTTCCACCGTAAGGTCCGGGTACAAGGAAAATTTTCCGGGCATATAACCAACAGAACTCCTGATTTTTTGATAATCTTTTACAACGTCAAAACTCGCTACTGTTGCACTTCCGGCATCAGGTAACAGTAAAGTAGTAAGCATCCGGAAAATTGTTGTTTTGCCTGCTCCATCCGGGCCGATCAATCCAAATATTTCTCCTTTACGTACCGAAAAAGAAACGTTGTCAACAGCTACTATTTCCTTCTTTTTGCCGTAAGTTTTTGTAAGATTTTTTGCTGATACGGAGTCCATACTTATAATTTTACTTCTCCATACATTCCAATTTTTAAAGTGCCATCATTCATCACTTTTATTTTAATGGCATATACAAGGTTAGCTCTTTCATCTTTTGTCTGAATTGTTTTTGGAGTAAATTCTGCTTTATTGCTGATCCATTCAACCATTCCTTCATACTGGCGCGATTTCCCTGGAGTGTCATCAACAAGAACAGTAACTTTTTGCCCTAATTTGACTGAAGAAAATTGATCACCCGTAATGTAGGCGCGCAAAATTATTGTTGACAGATCAGCGATAGAATAAAGCGGCTTCCCGATTGTTGCCATTTCATCTTTTTCGGCAAATTTTGTCAAGACAGTTCCATTAACCGGATTGATAATTCTGGATTTTTCTAATTGCTCATTTACCTGCTGAATTTGGATCATTAGTGGATTTACCTCTGAAGAAATTCCAGAACGCTGTGTTTTTAAAACAGAAATCTGAGCAGCGCCCTGTTCATGAATCGCCTTTATTTGTTCTTTTACTGTTGTAATTTCTGCATTAATATCATCTAATTGTTTTTGGGTGGCTGCATCGCCTCTCACTAAATTCTCAGTACGTTTTTTTTCATGCAAAAGATGATCGAGTTGACTTTGTACTACTGCGGCCTGTTGTTTAAATTGTGCAGTTTGCGCAGCAATGTTGGGTTGTCTTGCGATAGTAGATTTGATCTGTGCTTCAAGTTGTTTTTTCTTTAAATACAATTGAGTGGTATCTACAAAGCCAACTGAAATCCCGGAATCCAATGTTTCACCTTCATCTATATGAAGCGCTTCAATAATACCATTGGCTTCAGCAGGAATTAATATTTCCGTTGCTTCAAATGTTCCGGATGCATCGTAATTATTTTGATCACCGCTGCATGACAGGAATCCGGATAATAAAAAAGGAATTATTGTGAATAATAACTTTCTCAATAAAAAAGATTTTCTAAAATTTATCATTTATTTTAATCATTTGATTAAATGAAAGACAGTAAAATTTATTTTGCTTTCAACATCGCCTTTACCCAAATCGGAATTAGTTTTTTCCTTTGTTGAAACATGTTCTGAAGTTCAGTTTTATTCGATCCGGATATTAATTCAAATGCTGGCCTGGCCACAAAAGGAAAAACGATCATTCCAAGGATTGTCATTAAAAACTGTATTGGATTTACATCAGGTCTTTTTTCTTTTAACTGTTGAATGAAACTAATTTTATCCGTTATTTTCTGTACTGGTAAAATTTTTTTTAAGTCAGATGAGTGTCTCATTTCGCTCAAAATAAAGAGTGGCAGATCGGGATGAGAAGTAAGCATATCGATATAACTGGAAACCATTAATTCGATTTTAGATTCCAGCTTTGTTGATGGATCGCTTATGATGGAAAGAAGAACTCCAAAAAACTGCTGGATTTTTTCCATCATCACTTCATGAAACAATTTTTCTTTGCTTCTGAAATAATAATTAAGCAAAGCAAGATTGATTCCTGCTTCCTCAGCAATATCGCGGGTTTTGGTGGCTGCGTAACCTTTTTGCATAAAAACTTTCCGTGCAGCTTTTTTAATTTTTTCTTCAGTCGAAAAGTCTTTTTCTGTTGTGATTTTTTTAGCCATTTTTATATCTGGAACCAAATTTAAAAAAAAGAAACTGATTTATACAAATGTTTTAATCAGGTGATTAATTTAAAATTGAATTTGATCTAAAAGAAAAATTCGAAATTTGCTTTTAAGATTATAAAAATATGATTAACGAAGAAATAATATCGCTGGCCAAATTACTTTGGGATTATCACCAAATGAACCACAAATTGGAAAAAGCTGATTGCATTCTTGCTTTGGGAAGCCATGATCTGAGGGTTCCTGAAAGAGTTGCGGAATTATATTTAGGAGGATTTGCACCATTAGTAATTATGTCTGGAGGATTAGGAAACTTTACACAGGAAATCTGGACTGAAAAAGAAGCAGACAAATTTGCAGCAATTGCGATTGAAAAAGGAGTGCCAAAAGATGCAATATTAATTGAAAATAATTCAACCAATACCGGTGAAAATATTTTGTTCACGCAAAAATTATTGAAGCAAAAAAATCTTGATCCTAAAAGTTTTATTGTGGTACAAAAGCCTTACATGGAGCGACGTTGTTATGCTACTTTTAAAAAGCACTGGCCTGATAAAAAATTGATGGTTACTTCTCCACAAATTTCTTTTGATGCATATCCAAATCAAGAAATTCCATTAGAGAGAGTGATCAATATTATGGTTGGTGATTTACAAAGGATAAGATTTTATCCGGAAAAAGGTTTTCAGATCTACCAGGAAATTCCTGCAGAAGTTTGGAATGCTTATGAAAGGCTCATCCAGCTGGGCTTTGACAAACATTTGATGAAAGAATAAAATCACTAAAAAACAAAGTTGCTTTATTTGTTTGTTTACCATAATTACTAACAAAAGCGAATTAAAATTGGCCGCCTTTATAGTAAACAAATAAATAGCTTCTTTTTTTCAAAAAAACTGCAGAAAAAGTTTCTTCTTTCTGCAGTTAAAAAATATAAATTATAAAGCTTTATTGATACATAGATTTCAGTTGATCTTTTAATTGCTGAACAGAAGGATCAGTGGTTTGCGGAGTAGAAAAAACAGTTTTTGCACCTACGCTTTTTCCATAGAAAGCTTTGTTTGCTTCATCATCCACGGTAATTGCAGAACCGCCCAGGCTGATTCCCGCAAACAATCCTTTGCTTCTTGAATAAGAATAAACTTCTGCATCAAGTTTATAATCTGTTTTTGCTTCAGAGCTTCTACCAACAGGTCCCGCTGCTACTGCGATATTGCCTCCCAGCGTAACAGTTCCATTTCCAATATTTTCCAGGGTAGAACGGTTTTTAAAGATCAAAACCAGGTCTACAGATTGAATACCGGCCTGGAATCCAACACTTCCGCCGGTAATAGTTACAAACAAAGGATCGCTCCAGGTTCCATCAGCATTTTTAACCATAGCAATTCCTCTTCCGCGTTTGCCACCCACTACGAACCCTGCATTGATAAGTTTAGGCACTACAATAATTCCTTGTGTAATTTGTAAAAGTTGTGCAGGAATTTTTCCTTTCATTTCACTGAAATCCTTTAAAACTTTTGTGCTTGCATCAATCTTATCCTGCTGTTTTTCCTGGCATCGGGCACTCATAGATACAAAGCCGGATAAAACAACGGTTAGCATAAAGGCAACAATTTTTGATGTTTTCATAAATTCTTTTTTTTTAAAATTATCAAATCTTTATTTCAGAATTTTTCCTGCAAGATTGATGCCTGTTATTACGAAGAAACTTCTTGAAACCGGTCTGTTTCTTAATAAAAGCACTGGCAAAAAAAGTTGTTTTATGAAAATTTTTTATCCCGCGGTAATAAGACAAATTTTTAAAAGAAAAAAAATTAAAAATAAATTAAACGCTTGTTTAGTTTTAAACAAGTGTTTAACTTTGCCGCCGCTTTTAAAAATGACAAAAAAAGAAACAATAATTGAATCTGCAATTAAACTCTTTGGGAGCAAAGGCTTTGAAGGAACATCCGTTAGGGAAATTGCCGCTGATGCGGGTGTAAATGTGGCAATGATCAATTATTATTTTGAATCGAAAGAAAAATTATTTGAAAAAGCCGTAGAATATCGCGCTTCTTTTTTAAAAGGAATTTTTTCAGAATTGGTTAATAATGAATCATTAAGTGCGATTGAGAAAATTGATCGCATCATTGATTATACTATTGATCGAAAATTTTCCAATTCAGAATTTCATCATTTGCTTCACAGGGAATTATCGCTGAAACGCAGGCCACAATTGAAAGACGCTATCAGCGATATACTTTTAAGAAACATGAATCCCTTTAAAACTATCATCAAAAATGGCATAAAAGATGGGGTGTTTAAACCCGTGGATATTGAATTAACGCTTACAACAATGCTTGGCACTATTCATTATCTACTGACATCTGATACTATGTGCAGAAAAATTTTAGGAAAAAAGGAAGGATTCCGTGCTTTTGAAAATCAAAAACTGAAAAAAAGAGTAAGTGAACATGCAAAACAATTGATGCGGTCGCATTTATTGAAAAAATAAAATATAAAAGATGAGGAGAAGTTTAATAAAAGTAATCATGAAAAGATTTTCAATTTTAATCGTTGGATTTATTTTTTTAGTGTTGAATTTATTTCCACTTTTTGCAAAAACACAAGATGTAAAAACCCTCACATTACAGCAAAGTATTGATCTGAGTTTGCAAAACAGTCATCTTCTGAAAGCCTCTCTGGCAAAGAATGATGAAGCGGCTGCAGTTTTGAGACAAGCGATGGATAACCGCCTTCCGAATGCAAGTGTCTCCGGAACTTATATGAAACTGGCCAATCCGACGATCGCCTTGAAAACAAAGGCATTTGGCGGCGGTGGAGGCGCAGACACTACAGGCAATAAAACTGCTTTTCCAAAAGTAAACCAGGCTATGTATGGAATCGTAAATCTTTCACTTCCCATTTATGCAGGAGGAAAAATCAAATACGGAATTGAATCTGCAAAATACCTGAAAGAAGCAGCAACACTCGATGCAGAGAACGACAAAGAAGCGGTGATTTTAAACACAATTAATGCATATGTTAATTTATACAAAGCGGCTGTAACAGTGAATGTGGTAAAAGAAAATCTGAATCAATCAATTCAGCAGGATTCTGTTTTTAGCCGTCTTGAACAAAATGGATTACTGGCAAGAAATGATCTTTTGAAATCTGAATTGCAAACTTCCAATATCGAACTTTCTCTTTTGGATGCACAGAACAATTTGAAAACAGCAACAGTGAATATGAACCTGATGATCGGCTATCCTGAATCAACCATTTTGCAAACCGATTCGACAGGATTTGATACAACCATTTCTGTGAAAACAATTGACGAGTATGAACAACTTGCATTGCAAAACAGGAAAGATGTGCAGGCGCTTTCATTCAGAAGAAAAGCAGCATCAACTGGAATTTCACTTGCAAAAGCTGATCTGTATCCAACAATTGCACTAACGGGCGGATATATTGCTGCGGACATTCCAAAATTACTAACGATCACAAACGCAGTAAATATTGGCGCTGGAATACAATACAATATTGCTTCTCTGTGGAAAGCAAAAGAAAAAATCGCGCAGGCAAAATCGCGCGAAAAAGAAATCATGGAAAATGAAGCACAGCTTTCTGATGCAGTGCGGCTGCAGGTAAATCGCGATTTTGAAAATGTTTTGCTTAGTCAGAAGAAGACAGAAGTTTATAAAAAAGCAGTGATCCAGGCGGAAGAAAATTACCGTATCACAAAAAATAAATACAATAATGCATTGGTAAATACTACAGAACTTTTGGATGCAAATGTTGCTTTACTGCAATCAAAAATAAACCTAGCTGTAGCAAAAGCTGATGTGTTACTGGCTTATAGTAAGCTTTTAGAAACGACAGGTATTTTATCAAATAAAGAATAAAAACTTTTGGAACGTTGGTCAAATAGTTAAATCAAAAAGAGGCAAATACATTTTTATGGAATCAGAAAAAGAAGAAATTTCTTCAAACAACGAAATGAAAAATAACAACGAGAAAGTTGCGGAGCCAAAAAAGAGAAGTAAAGTATTTTTAATTGTACTGATACTGATGGTAATTGTTGGCGGCTGGTTTGGAATCAGTAAATATACCCATGCACAACATCATGAAGAAACAGATGATGCGCAAATTGAAGCTGACATTATTCCTGTCATTCCGCGTGTTTCCGGATATGTGAAAGATGTAATGGTAAAAGACAATCAGAAAGTGCAAAAAGGTGATACTTTATTTACAATCGATGACCGTGATTACAAAATTGCTTTAATGCAGGCGGAAGCAGCTTTGGAAACAGCTAAAAGCAATGTGGCTGCAAGCCGCGCAAACACTGCTGCTGCACGTTCAGGTATTGCAACTTCAAAACAAGGTGTAGCAACTATTGACGCACAAATTGAAGCGGCACAAATTAACCTGACAAGAGCCACACAGGATTTTAACCGTTATCAGAACCTGATCCAGGATCATTCAATTACACAACAACAGTTTGAACAGGCGCAGGCTGCAAAAGAACTTGCAGAAAAACAACTCGATATTTTGAATCAACAGAAAAAACAAGCTAGTACTCAAACCGGTGTTGTTTCTTCACAGTCTAATGCAACTGCTGAAACCATTGCTGTTGCTGAATCAGTGGTAAAACAAAGAGAAGTAGAAGTAGAGGAAGCAAAGTTGAAACTTTCTTATACCATTATCACAGCGCCGGAAAGTGGGAGAATTTCAAGAGTGAACTTGCAGGAGGGACAATTGTTGCAGGCAGGACAATCTACTTTCAACATAGTGCACAGCGAAAATATTTGGGTGGTTGCTAATTTTAAAGAAACACAATATCGTAAAATGGCAGTTGGACAAAAGGTAGTGGTTCATGCTGATGCATTTCCTGATCATGATTTTGAAGCGGTGGTTTCTTCATTTTCTCCGGCAACCGGCGCAAAGTTTTCCTTATTGCCTCCGGATAATGCAAGTGGAAACTTTGTAAAAGTAGTTCAAAGGCTTCCTGTAAAAATTGAATTTACAAATACTTCAGATAGTTTACTTCAACGCCTGAGACCGGGAATGAATGTAGATGTGGATGTTCATCTTAATTAATTTTTTCTACCAGATATCATGCAACAGGATAATTCTTTAGTGGAATACGGCGCAAGGCGTGTCATTGTCACCATCACGGCGATACTTTGTGCTTTGCTCGAGATCGTGGATACGACGATTGTAAATGTTGCTTTAACTGACATGAAAGGCAACCTTGGCGCCACTCTTACTGAGATCGGTTGGGTAGTTACTGCTTATGCTGTTGGTAACGTAATTATTGTTCCGATGACGAGTTGGCTTTCGCAACAATTTGGAAGAAGAAATTATTTCGCAGCATCAATAATGATCTTTACCGTGTTCTCATTTCTTTGCGGAAATGCAACAAGTATCTGGGAACTCGTGATGTTTCGTTTTTGCCAGGGTTTGGGCGGAGGCGCTTTGTTAGTTACTTCTCAAACAATAATAACAGAAAGTTATCCGATTGAAAAAAGAGGAATGTCGCAGGCAATCTATGGATTGGGCGTAATTATAGGACCGACTTTAGGACCTCCATTGGGTGGTTATATTGTAGATCATTTTAGCTGGCCTTATATTTTTTATATCAATATTCCCATTGGAATTATAGGTACTTTATTAACCTTACAGTTTGTAAGAAGTCCTAAGTATGCTGAAAAAACATCCAGGAGAAATATTGATTTTTTAGGAATTCTTCTATTGGCAGTATCGGTTGGATCGTTGCAATATGTTTTGGAAAAAGGACATGATGAAGATTGGTTCAATAGTAATTTGATCGTAGTGTTTTCGGTAGTAGCCATTTTCGGCTTTTTCTTTTTTATCTGGCGTGAACTTACTTATCGAAAACCAATAGTAGAACTTCGCGTGCTCAAAAATGGGAACCTTCGAGTCGGAACGATATTATCTTTTATTTTAGGCTTTGGATTATATGGTTCCACATTTATTATTCCATTATATACACAATCTACTCTTGGCTGGACTGCAGAAGATGCGGGGCTTTTATTCATTCCATCAGGAATTGCGACGGCTTTCATGATGCCGATCATTGGTAAATTACTGGAGCGTGGAGTGAAACAGCAATACCTGGTTGCAGGTGGCTTGATCATATTTTTTCTCTATAGTTTATGGGGATATAAAATCCTTACTCCTGATACGCCTTCCGAATCTTTTTGGTGGCTTTTAATGTTCCGAGGCTTTGGATTGAGCATGTTATTTATTCCGATAACTACGCTGTCACTTTCAACTTTACATGGCAAACAAATAGGAGAGGGGGCCGCATTTACAGGAATGATGCGACAATTAGGTGGTTCCTTCGGTGTAGCCGTGATCACTACTTACATTGCTCAAAAAAACATGGTCCATCGTGTCGATCTTATCAGCAAATTAAATGTTACCGATCCTTCAGTGCAAAATAGAATATCTATGATGCAACACGGTTTTATGGCTAAGGGAATGACTCCCGATGTTGCTTTACAAACAGCTTATAAAGCTTTGGATTTTTCTGTAACGAAACAAGCGATGGTATTAAGTTATATGGATGTATTCCTTTACATTGGTGTACTGTTTTTAATTTGTGTTCCGTTTATTTTATTAATAAAAGGAAACAGGGATAAAAAAGTGGATCTTTCAGTCGCAGCACATTAAAAAAATTTTCAAAGAAAATCGTTTTGAAACTTAACAATATTTGTTTTTGCAAACCAACAGGCAAATAACTTCGTACTATTATATTTGCATAAATGAATTAGAAATTGGCTAATACAACCACAGAAAGAAAAGCTTTTTTTAAAAAATTACGCGGTACCGAAACTGAAGGCGCTGAAATGAGTTTCGTTGATCATCTTGAAGTTTTAAGATGGCATCTTTTCCGCTCCGCACTTGTATTGATCGCTGTTGCGATTTTTGTTTTCATTTATGTTGACTGGATTTTTGACCACATTATTTTTGCTCCTGCAAATAAAAATTTTGTTTCTTATGTGGGCCTCTGCAATCTTAGCCACAAGCTACATCTGGGCGATTCGCTTTGTATGCCGCCTGTTGATATTCAGCTCCAGGGAAATACAGTAAGTGGCCCGTTCATGTCTGCGATCAATATTTCTTTTATTGGCGCTATCGTAATTGCGTTTCCTTACCTGATGTGGGAATTGTGGCGTTTTGTAAAACCAGCTTTATCCAAAAAAGAGATCAGTTATGCAAAAGGAAGCATTGGCTGGGTTTCGTTATGTTTCTTTACAGGCGCTGCATTTGGTTATTTTTTATTAGCTCCTTTCACCTTTAATTTCCTGGCAAATTTTCAATTGGGAAGATTGGGCGTTTATAAGTATATGCCTACTCTTGATGATTATATTGATACATTGACATCCCTTATTCTTGGCTGTGGACTTGCATTTGAGCTTCCTGTACTGGCTTACGTACTTTCAAAACTTGGATTGATCACACCAAAATTTTTAAAAAATTATCGCAAATATGCTTATGTCATTATTTTGATTGTTGCTGCGGTCATCACTCCTTCACCTGACTGGACAAGCCAGACAATTGTTGCAGTGCCGTTAATTATCTTGTATGAAATAAGCATTTTCATCAGTAAAAGAGTTGATAAAAACAGCAAAAAAGCAGAAGCACAGTGGGATTAAGAATGATTAGTCAATTTTAAATTGCTCCATCAAATAAAAGTTAAAAACCTCTCCTAACTGTTCTCTTCTTTTTGGAAGATGCACTGTTTTTTTTAGCTTAGCGGTAACCTCTTGAAAAAATGAAAATCCGTATCGCGTCTATATCATTTATTCTGCTGTTTTCATTCTTGTTTTCTTCTTTTGTTCCTGGTAAACAAAGAAATAACAGCGATTTATATTTTGCAAAAGCTACTCACAAACGGGGTGAAAAAACCAGTACCGCAAGCCCTTATTACATTATCATTTCCAAGAAAAGTTATGAGTTGAGAGTTTATGACAGCCAAGGATGGTATGCCACTTATCCGTGCGTTTTTGGGAGCAATGATCTCCGGGATAAATTTATGGCAGGAGACAAAAGAACTCCGGAAGGAAATTTTAAAGTCATATTGAAAAGAAATAATTCCAAATGGAAATACGAACTTCTGCTTGATTATCCAAACCCTGAAAGCTATAAAAAATTTCAGCAAAGAAAAGCGGAAGGAATCATTCCAAGAAACGCTGCAATTGGCGGTGGCATTGCAATTCACGCGACAAGGCCACAGGAAGAATGGACTGTGGACTATTATCAAAACTGGACAGACGGATGTATTTCTTTAAAATACCGTGAAGCAGCAGATTTGTACAGTTATATTCCTGTAGGTACTCCGGTTACTATTGAAAAATAGAAAAGTTATTTTATTTAAAATAATAATTTTTAAAGAATCAATTTATTTAGAATAATACTTGCAATAATGAGAGTTAGCTATTTAAAATATCGCTTGTTAGATAAATTAATTTGTGTCCACGATTTGGAAGTATTAGAAAAAGTCAACGAAATAATTGGCAATGTTGACATCCGTCATTTCAAAATCACCGAAGAGCAAAAGAATATGCTTATGAAAAAGTGAAGAAGATATCCTCAATAGCGATTTAATAACTGATTAGGAATTAAACGAAGAAGAGGACAAATGGCTAAACGGGTAGTCTGGACAAAAACCGCAAAAAGCAAGAAGAGAAATTCTTGAATACTGGATTCAGAACAATCAATCTAACACTTTTTCAAAAAAGTTGTCTCAATTATTTAAGAAGAAAATTGACTTGTTGAAATCTGAAATTTATCTCGGAAAGCCAACAGATTTTAAAAATGTAAGAGTGTCTTTAGTAAACCACTACTCATTGTTCTATAAAGTGGAAGCAGAAGTTATTATTATTGTAGGAATATGGGATAATAGAAGGAATTCGGAAGATCTTCGTAAAAATCTGGAAACATAAAATTTATTCTTTTACAACACAATATTCTGTCTCCTTTCACTCTTTCCCGGATAATCAGTATTAAAATGCAAGCCCCTGCTTTCGTGCCTGAACTGAGCACTTTTTACAATTAAGTAACCGACTGTGATCAGGTTTCTTAATTCGCAAAGCTGGGGCGAAACAGAAGTGGACTGATAAAGTTGTTCGGTTTCCAAATGCAGCAGATCCAATCGTTTCATCGCTCTTTCAAGTCTTACATTGGTTCTTACAATTCCAACATAATCTGTCATCAGCAATTGCAATTCTTTCAGGCTTTGCGTGATTAAGATCATTTCTTTCGGAGCATTCGTTCCTCTTGCATTCCAGTCAGGAATTGCCTCATTAAATTCAATCGAATTTATTTTTTTTACAGCATCTAAATAACATCGATGTGCAAATACCATTGCCTCCAAAAGTGAATTGCTCGCGAGCCTGTTCGCACCGTGTAAACCAGTGCTTGCGCATTCTCCGCACGCATAAAGGTTTTTGATCGAGCTTCTTCCCCATTCATCTACTTTGATTCCGCCACAACTATAATGCGCTGCCGGGGCAACCGGAATGTATTGTTCAAAAACATCAATTCCGATTGATTTACACTTCTCATAAATGTTTGGAAAATGGTGCAAAAATTTTTCATAATTCATTTTCGTGCAATCGAGATAAACAAATTCAGTTCCTCCAATTTTCATCTCGCTGTCTATGGCACGGGCAACAATATCTCTGGGCGCAAGATCTTTTCTTTCATCATATCTTTCCATGAAAGCTTCGCCTTTTATATTTCGCAAAATTCCTCCATCACCACGCACCGCCTCAGTGATCAAAAATGCCTGCCCGCTTTTTCCTGCTTCATACAAAGCTGTTGGATGAAACTGGATGAATTCCATATTTTCAATTCGCCCTTTTGCCCTGTAAGCCATTGCTACACCATCTCCTGTTGCGATGGAAGGATTGGTGGTTGTTCTGTAAACCTGGCCGTTTCCTCCGGTTGCCAGCAAAATTATTTTTGAAATGATCTTATCAATTTTATTTTCATGCAGGTTCAAAACATAAACCCCATAACATTCAATATCAGGAGTTGATTTGGTAACCAAAAAACCAAGATGATGTTGCGTGATGATATCAACAACAAAACAATGACTGATCAAATGAATATTTGGCTGTTTTGAAACTTCTTCCAGCAAAGTGCTTTCAATTTCTTTTCCGGTAACATCTTTGTGATGCAGAATTCTGAATTCACTGTGGCCGCCTTCTTTCCCCAATGCATATTCACCGGATTTATCTTTATCGAAATCGGCACCCCAGTTGATAATTTCCTGAATTCTGTCAACGCCTTCTTTCACCACAATTTCAACAACTTCTGGGTTGCATAACCCATCACCGGCGATTAAAGTGTCTTCAATATGCTTTTCAAAACTATCATTTTCAAAATCAGTAACGCCAGCTACGCCGCCCTGGGCATACTTTGTATTCGTTTCTTCTGAAATTGTTTTAGTAAGAATGGTAATGGTTTTATCAGGACATTCACGCGCCACTTTTAATGCATAAGTAAGTCCGGCGATGCCGCTGCCGATTACGAGGAAATCTGTTTTCAAATCTGAATCATTTATTTGAAAAAATATAACTCCAATTATTAGAAATCATCAGTATGTTTTCCGAGTTGCTATTAATTGAATTAGAAAATAAAAAATCAAGTTATTTATTCCTTTACTGGAAAAAAATTAAACGGAAGCGGCTACCAATGGTTCAACCCAAACATTGTTCTCTTTTAATAAACTGATCAATTCTTCTACAGCAATTGTTTCCGGAATATTTCTTTTCACTACTTCTTTTCCTTTATATAAAGTGATCTTTCCGGGGCCGCTTCCAACATAGCCAAAATCAGCATCTGCCATTTCCCCCGGTCCGTTTACAATGCATCCCATAATCGCAATTTTCAAACCTTTCAGGTGATGCGTAACGGCACGAACTTTTGCAGTTGTTTCCTGGAGATCAAATAGAGTTCTGCCACATGATGGACAACTGATAAATTCAGTTTTTGAAATTCTTGTTCGCGATGCCTGCAAAATTCCAAATGCAATTGAATTGATCACCTTATAATCAGGAATTTGATTTTTATCCAAATGGTGATCAGTAAGGCAAATACCATTTCCAAATCCATCGATAAGTAACGCCCCGGTCTCAATAGCAAAGTGGATAAGGCTTTCAGCATTGGTTGGCTTTTCGCTATGGCAAATAATGATTGTCGGATTTTTAATTTCCCGATCCAATAATTCCAAAAACATTCTGCGAATGCTTTGTACCGCATTCCTGTTTTCTGTTCTTAAACATAAAACAACGGTGCTGTCATTTTTTATTTTTTCAAAGAAAATTTCTTTATCAAATTCTTCCGCATTTTTTGAATAGCAATCCAGCATTACCATATTCATGAATGCTGATTTTTCCAGAGAATTGTCTAAAAATTGTTTCGCATTTAAAACCGGAAAACATTTTGATTTATCAACACAATTTTTCCATGATTCATAATTATAAATCAACTTTAATGTTCCCGGTAAAGCAAAATCAATTTTATTTTCTCCGCAAAAAATATAATCTGCTGCCATATCGCTGATGTTCCATTTATCAGTCACAGCATTGTATTTATAACCAATATCCTTCAAATCTTCACGCCCGATTTCATTTTTTTTATGAAAGTCAGCGACAACAACCGGAACATTTTTTCCACCAATATTTTGAACAGCAAAGGTTTTTCGTATATCCGTGACTGTTATGTTCAGCTTTGAAAGATTTTTTATGGGAGGAACAGAAGAATTTTCATGATTAACTTTGCCGCCACGGTTGGTGTCCTCACTAACCGGTGATAAGTGTTCATATCTTTTTACAATATTCTCACAAACAGGAAGTTCAAATTCGGAATCTTCAGTTAATGAAACCCGAATCGTATCGCCAATTCCATCTTCCAGCAAAGTACCGATTCCTATGGCTGATTTTATTCTTCCATCTTCACCATCGCCTGCTTCTGTAACTCCTAAATGCAACGGATAACAATGTCCTAATTCAGATTGCATGTGTTCTATCAAAAGCCGGTAAGCCTGCACCATCACCTGCGGATTGCTGCTTTTCATGCTCAGAACAATGTTGTAATAATTTTCGCTTTCTGCAATTCGTAAAAATTCCATCGCGCTCTCTACCATTCCAATTGGCGTATCACCATAGCGGCTCATAATCCGGTCGCTCAATGAACCATGATTCGTTCCAATGCGCATTGCGGTTCCATATTCCTTACAAATTTTTATCAAAGGAGTAAAACGATTTCTGATTCTTTCAATTTCTTCCTGGTAATCTGCATCAGAATATTCTATCAGTTCAAATTTTTTCTTGTCAACATAATTGCCAGGGTTCACACGAACTTTTTCCACAATTCTTGCTGCGATTTCCGCAGCGTTTGGCGTGAAATGAATATCAGCAACCAATGGCGTTTGATATCCACGTTTGTGCAATTCATTTTTTATATTCAATAAATTTTCGGCTTCTTTTTTTGAAGGCGCTGTAATGCGCACCAGTTCTGCTCCTGCTTCAATACAACGAATACTTTGTTCTACAGTTGCAAGCGTATTCATTGTATCTGTTGTTGTCATCGTTTGAATCCGGATCGGATAATAATTTCCAATTAAAAGATCACCCACTTTTACTTCAAGTGTTTTTAATCTTTTATATTCCGTTAAAGATTCTGCATAAAGTTCCATTGTTCAATAATTTCATTTGCAAAAATACTACGTTAATTAGCGAATTACCAATCCTTCTCGGGACTATCAGGCGCCGGCGCGCCTTTTAACTTATGCAATTTATCCTGCAATTGCTTTTCATTTTCGAGAAGGGATTTTAATTTTTCTTCCGCATCCTGTTTTGACATTTTTGATGGCGAAGGTTGGGGCTGATTGTTTTTTTGCTGGTTATTTTTCGGCTGGTTTTTTGGTTGTTGTTTCTTTTGATTTTTGTTCTGATTCTGCTGCTGTTGCTGCTTTTCCTGTTCTTTTAAAGCGCGTTGCAAATTCTGGCGTGCGTCTTCATCATTAGGATCAAGGATCAAAGCATTCTTATAAGCTGTGATACATTCGGGAAGTTTTTTTTCTTTTTGAAAAGCAACACCTTTATTATAAAATGCTTTTTGCTTCACAGAATTATTTTTTGTGTTGGCAATTGCATTGTCATAATATTTTACTGCTTCCTCTGAATTATTTTTTCTGTAAAGAACATTACCAAGATTATAATTTGCAGCAACATTACTGTCAGAATTTTTTAACGCATCACGATATTGATTTTCTGCCGCATCAAAATTATTGGCTTTATAATCTTTATTTCCCTGGATGATAGAAGATTTGGTGCTTTGAGAATAAGAGGACAAACTGCAACCAATGAAAAAAAATAACGCAACTGCAGTTTTCATTTTTGCTCTTTTCTTTTTTTCACCTAAGAAAAATTCAATCAGCAATAAAATAAATGCGGCGGCTAAAAAATATTGAAAATATTGTTTAAAAGAAATGTAGGAAGAATCGCTTGTTGAGGCTTCTTTTCCAATGTTTGCCAATTGATTTTTTACATTCGCTGCAACTGCATCCGTATTGGTATATAACTGATAAATTCCATTTCCTGCTTTGGCAATATCATTTAACTCCTGTTGATTTAATTTAGAAATCACTGTTTCTCCTTTATCATCTTTCTTGTATTGTCCTGTTGTAGGATCCAGTATTGGTGCACCCTGAGGCGAGCCAATGCCGATAGTGTTTACCATAATTCCATTCTTCGCTAATTGCTTCGTAACTTTTATTGCTTCATTATCGTGGTCTTCGCCATCACTGATCAGCAACACCGATTTGAATGTTTTATCATTTGGGTTAAAAGCTGCATAACACATTTTCAACGCATCGCTGATAACAGTTCCCTGTGTTGGAACATCATCAGGAGAAGCCGATTGTAAATACATTTTTGCTGCTTCATGATCAACAGTTAATGGCATTTGCAAATAAGCCCGTCCCGCAAAAATTACAAGACCGATTTTATCGTCCGGAGAATTATCAATAATTTTTGAAACAACCTGTTTGGCCCTTTCAAGCCTGCTTGGCTGGATATCCTGTGCCAGCATGCTTTTGCTGACGTCGAGGGCAATCATAATGTCAGTTCCTTTCCTGCTTATTTTTTGTGAACTGTTAGGGGTAACCAGCCCAGCAACTGCAAAAACACAAAACGCAAATGCACAAACAAACAGAATAAATTTGGTTAAAAATCTTTTGGGAGAAAACTGGCCTGTTAATTCTTTTACCAAAGCCGGATCACCAATTTTCTTTGCAGTTCTTTCTTTCCATTTTTTTAATTGCAGATAAAAAAGGATCATCAATGGAACAGCAAGCAATGCTATAAAATATTCTATGTATTGAAAATGGAGCATTTATAGCGGCTAAATTAAACTTGAATTGCTAATTATGGAATTAATGAATTACTAAATTAATTATTGAATTATTTAATTACTGATCAATGGAAACCCTAATCTAGTAATCGATAATCCAATAATTTAACAATCATTTCTCTCCTTTGAAAAAACCCATACTTTTCAAAATTGATTTCGAAATATTTATCGCGGTTGTTTTCAAATCGCGGGTTTTATCAGGCGATTTTATAAAAGTTACAAAGAAATAAACATGCCGGTTTTCTTCGATCCAGCCTAATACCCATTCGAATGAATTATTTTTTTCGTCAATGCCGGAACCTGTTGTGTAGCTAAGTTTATACAAGGTATTGTCTTCCTGAAGCATCAGATTTTCTACCATTTCCTGAGAATATTTTGAAAATGGCAATTGCTCAAAATAGATCTTGCTCATCAATCCCAATTGCTCATCAGGAGAAATTTTTAATTCATTATTCAACCAAAAAGAATCAACTGCCCCGTTGATATTTTTATTGCCATAAGAGATAGAATCGATCCAATGTTTCATCGTATCTTTCCCAACCTGCCTTGCAATTTGTTGAAAATAATCAGTTGAGGGATTATTAAAAGCTTGTTTCAAAGTAATGCCTGAAGTATCGCTGCTATCTTTTTTCAACACAGTATTTTCATTCACAATTTTTCCTGTCTGCACCCCAATTAACGTGTTCAGAATTTTAAATGAAGTTCCCGGAGAAACTCTTAGTGTGTCGAGTCTCATATTGTAAACAGTGATATCTCCGATTTGATTATTGAGAAAAGAAAAACTTCCATCAACATGGGATGAATCAAAATATTTTTTAAGATCGTTATTGATCTTTGCTCTGTTCATTGTGCAAGAAGAAATCAAAAGAAGAAAAAAAGAAAATAGTAAAAGAGAAATTTTATTCATAAGCTAATAGATCTTTGATCAGTACATTTTATTTTGTTGTTTGCAAATGCTTTGCTGTGGCTTCAAGAGCTTCATAAAATTCTTTTCCATACTTGCGGATAATAGGCTCTTTTAAAAACTGGTAAACAGGAACTTTTAATTTTTTTCCTAAAGAACATGCAGCACTGCAAAGATCTTCGCGAGGTTCATAATTTACTAATTCGCCCTTCCTGGTTTTTTTTGTTCTGATGGGAAAAAGATGACAACTTATTGGTTTTTTCCACGTAATTTTTCCGTCGTTATATGCTTGTTCGATCCCACATTTTACAATTCCTTTTTTATCAACAATTCCATAACCACACATTCCATTGCTGATCGTTGGCGTAACCCAACCAAATTCTTTATCATAAACATATTTTCCTTCTGTTTCCAGAACAAGTTTGGATTCCGCTGAAAGATACGGCAGCACTGAATTGTAAACGGCGTTCAATTCTTTTAATTCCGTATTTTCCAATGGAGCGCCTGCATCACCATCTACACAGCAGCCGCCTTTACATTTTATCAAATCACACACAAAATGTTCTTCAACAACCTGGTCACTGATTAAAATATCATCTATTGCAATCATACTGCAAAAGTAAGCCAAGCAAATAGAATAAACTGTTGGATAAATTGATAGAAAATAAAAATTAGAAAACTATAACAATCGAATCATCACAACATTTGACCTGGTAAACGAATAAATAAATGCATTTCTTCTTTTCGCTTTTTCAATAATAGTTTTTTAATGAAGTTAATTTTTGTAAGAGTTAAAGACTTAAATAAGTTAAATTCCTATCTTCATTTTTTTAAAGAATTTAGAAGATGAATATTGCTCCTTACATTGACCACACTTTATTAAAGCAAACTACTACACTGTCTGAAATCGAAAAATTATGTAAAGAGGCACAGCAATATAAGTTTGCTGCGGTTTGTATACCGCCGTTGTATGTAAAAAAAGCAAAAGAATTTTTAGGCAATTCAGACATCAAAGTAGCCACAGTTATTGGTTTCCCTTTTGGTTATTGTGCAATAGAAGCAAAGGTTGCTGAAATTGTTTTAGCCATTGTTGATGGTGCAGATGAATTGGATATGGTGGTAAATATTTCTGCAATAAAAAATGGCGACTGGACTTTTATTGCTAATGAAATCAATACAATAATGCCGATTGTGAAGAGTAAAAATAAAGTGATAAAAGTGATTATCGAAAGCGGCATTTTAACCGATGATGAAATTATAAAATGCTGTGATATTTATGGAGCAGCCGGAGTTGATTATGTAAAAACTTCTACCGGATTTGCAGAAAAAGGCGCCTCCATTCATGACGTGCAACTGATAAGAGCTCATCTTGCTGACGCAATAAAAATAAAAGCAAGTGGTGGCATACGATCTTATTCATTTGCAAAAGAACTTATCAATGCAGGTGCTAACAGAATAGGTTGCAGCGCCAGCATCCAAATTATAAAAGAAAGTGAAGAGGCAAAATGATTTTTGATTTTTATTGACCACTGAAACGTAACACCTCTTAATATGAAACTGTTATTAATTCTGGCATTTATTGGTTTTGCAAATCATGCTTTTTGTCAAACCGGCAACTCGCTTCCTGAAAATAAAGTAGTAGTTTTTAAAGATTACAGATTAGATATTCTGTCAAGAAAAGAAGCAGAATTGAACACTGAAATTTTAAGAAAACAAGCATACACAACACAAGGATTTCGCCTCATGGTTTTAAATACAAGTGATAAAGATTATGCATTTAAAGTTCGTGCAGAATTGCTGAAAAAATTTCCGGAACAAAAACCTTATATGTGGTACGCCAATCCATACATCCGTATCAAATTCGGAAACTTCAGAACAAAAGAAGAAGCAGAAGTATATAAAGATCAAATCAGCAAAATGCTTGGCGGCGCTAATATTTATTACATACCTGAAACAATAGAAGTGACGCCGGATAAGAATTTCAACCCTGATGACATGAAATGATTTTGAAGAAATTTTTAGCAAAATCAGTTCAAACCTGCTAAACGAAAAAAAGTTTCTTTATCCAATTCTTTTACTTCTCCGGGCGACACTCCTTCAATTGTAAGATCTTCTATTTGTAACCTGATAAGCCTTAAACATCTGTGTCGCAATGCCAACGCCATCTTTCGTACCTGCCTGAATTTTCCTTCTGTTAATGTGATCAACAACCAGGTATGAGGATAAACTTCGCGGCTATCAACAGCAAACGGACACAAACTAACAGGCATACTTACACGTTTTATTGATTCTGGTTTTGCAAAATACTCTGCTCCATTTTTTATTTTGATTGTGACTCCTTCTTCAAAATGTTTGAAAGTTTCTTCTGTCATTTCATTTTTCACCATGATCAGATAAGTTCTTTTATGAGGCTTCTGCCCGGAAAAAATTAACCGTGTGATGGATTTGTCAGTTGTCAGCAACAGCAATCCTTCTGAATCTTTGTCCAATCTTCCAATTGCATGAGTTCCCTCCGGGAAGCGAAATGAAAGATTACCAAGCAAAGGAACACCATGGCTGCTTACAAATTGAGAAACCATATTTGCCGGTTTATTGAGAATAAAATAACGATCCATTCCATTACGTTTGCCCCATTCTGATAATTATTATTGAAATGAAAGTGAATTGAAATTAGTTTTCTTTTTTCTGCATGTAATTCCCGCAATATTTATTCTTTTTTGTAGTAAACGAATAAATAGGGCGGATTTTTCTTTTGTTGGATTAATAAATGAATCAGCAATAACGCTATTTTAAATTCATTGAATCGATAATATTGTCGATTTTTTCTTCCAGCAATTTTTGGGTTTTATCAAAATCGGAAACATTATCCAAAGGCGTATTCACACTAAAGTAGAATTTAATTTTTGGCTCTGTACCGCTTGGTCTTGCAGAAATCTTACTTCCATCTTCTGTGATAAATTGCAATACATTGCTTTTGGGTAAATCAATTTTTTCAGTTGATCCTGTGTCCAGATTTTTCTTCACTTGTAGCTGATAATCCAATAATTCTTTCACCTTGCTTCCTGCAATTTCCTTCGGTGGGTTGTCGCGATAACCTTGCATCATTTCAGCAATTTCTTTAGAACCATTCATCCCTTTTTTGGTAAGAGAGATTAATTTTTCATAATAAAATCCATATTCAACATACAGCTCCATCAGCTTTTCAAAAAGCGTATGTCCTTTTTCTTTTTCCACCGCTGCCATTTCGCAAATGATGGCTACAGCGCTTACTGAGTCTTTGTCACGCACTTTATCACCTATCATCAAACCAAAACTTTCTTCACCACCAACTACATAATTTTCTTTTCCTTCTTTTTCACGAATTAATTCTGCGATCCATTTAAAACCTGTTAACGTATTGTAGCAGGCAACATTATTTTTTGCAGCGATTTTATCAATGATATCAGTAGTGACAATTGTTTTAATAACCATATCATTTGGCTTCGCAATTCCTTTATTTTTTCTTGCTTCCATCATGTAATTAAACACCATCATAGCTGTCTGATTTCCATTTAATAAAACCCATTCGCCATGATTATTTTTCACGCCAACGCCAACTCTGTCTGCATCCGGATCAGTTCCCAATAAAATATCAGCATCAGTTTCTTTTGCTTTTTTCAAACCAATGCTCATCGTTTCTTTTTCTTCAGGATTGGGATAAAATACTGTTGGAAAATTTCCATTAGGTGTTGCCTGCTCCTGAACAATATCAACGTTATCAAATTCATATTCGGCAAGTGCTTTCGGCACAAGCATGATTCCTGTTCCATGTATCGGTGTGTAAACAATTTTTAGCGCGTGTTCTTTGATACATGCATCAGGATTGATACTTAAACCTTTTACCATTTCAAGGTATTTGTTATCCATGTCACTGCCGATCAATGTAATATTTTCAGGCTTGCCATTCCATTTTACGTCGTCTAGTGTTTTTATTTTCTCAACTTCATCAATTACATTTTTGTCATGTGGTGGCACCAATTGTCCACCGTCATTCCAGTAGGCTTTATAACCATTATATTCTTTTGGATTATGCGATGCAGTAATCACAACCCCGCCCTTGCATTGCAACGTGCGAATCGCGAAACTTAGTTCCGGCGTTGGTCTTATGTCATCAAACAAAAAAACCTTGATATCATTCGCAGCAAAAATATCGGCGGCAATTTCTGCAAACTGGCGGCTGTTATTCCTTACATCATGCGCTATTGCAACCTTCACTTCAGGAAAACATTTCTTTAAATAATTTGCATATCCCTGCGTTGCCATTCCTACTGTGTATTTATTCATACGATTGATTCCAACTCCCATAATTCCGCGAAGACCTCCGGTTCCAAATTCGAGTTCTTTATAAAAAGCATCTTCCAATTGCCCCTGATCTTCTTTTTGCAAACGCTGAATTTCTTTTTTAGAGGCTTCATCATAATCACCATTAAGCCATTCATTAATTCTGTTTTCTGTTTTTGTATCCATGATCATATTTTTTTACAATTTAAAGATATTCATTTTGATTTATTTCAATTATAAAATAACATCTGCGTCTTACTTTTGCCTGATGTATTTGTACAAAAAAATAACTGTTTTTATCTTACCTCTTTTCTGTTGCTTTTTTATTTCATCGAAAACATTTTCGCAAAATATAAGGTATAACAATGCAGCAATCAATTCAAGAATTTCTTCAGATACTTTCAGAACTTATCCATACAATAAAAAAAGGATCCATTTGGTTACTGCTGCTAATATTGTTGGTTATGGCGGAACATTGATCGGATTGAATGCGATCTGGTACGCAAAATATCCGCGCTCTTCATTTCATTTTTTTAATGATGATGCAGAATGGCAACAAATGGATAAGATCGGTCATATTTATAGTGCGTATACCGAAAGCCGGGCTACAATGGAAGCATGGCGATGGGCAGGTTTGTCAAGAAAAAAAAGTATCTGGGTTGGTGGACTAAGTGGCGTTGCTTATCAATCGATCATTGAAATCCTCGATGGATTTTCTTCACAATATGGATTTAGCCCGGGAGATTTTACAGCAAATGTTATAGGTTCCGCAACTTTTATTTCGCAGGAGCTTGCGTGGAATGAACAAAGAATAAAATTGAAATTTTCATTTCATAAAAAATATTATGGCGAAGGAGATTTGGATGCAAGAGCGGATCAGCTTTATGGAAGTTCAGAGTTAGAAAGATTTATAAAAGATTACAATGCTCAGTCATACTGGCTTAGCGCCAATATTCAATCTTTTTTTCCTGACACAAAGTTGCCGCGATGGCTAAATATTTCTTTTGGATATGGAGCAGAAGGAATGTTTGGAGCTAGAAAAAATATCTGGTATGATGCACAGGGAAATTTTTTTGACCGCACAAATATCAAGCGCTATCGCCAGTGGTATCTTTCGCCGGATGTAGATTTTACAAGGATCAGAACGAATAAAAAAGGTGTAAAGGTTTTATTGTTTGTATTGAATTCTTTCAAATTCCCTGCGCCAACATTGGAATTTTCTAATGGAAGTTTTAAAGGCCATTGGATCGTTTTTTAATCCATTTCTTCAATAAAAAATAAAACGTATTTATTTGTTGCTTTACTGATTAGTTGCACCATTTGTTAAACCATGTCATCTGCCGTTTTGCATAATGGCGTGTATTTTTTTTAATTTCTTCTATTGCTTTTTCAAGAGAAATTTTTCCTTCAAAATAATCGAATAATTCTTTATAACCTACTGTTTGCAAGGCATTCAGATGTTTGTAAGGAAACAAACTTTCTGCTTCCTGCAACAATCCTTTTTCCATCATTTCGTCAACACGATGATTGATATTTTTATAAAGTTGCTCACGCGGAAGCTGCAGCAGAATATTTTTTATTTCAAAATCACGCCTTGTCTTTTTCCCTGAATGGAAACTTAGAATTGATTTGCCGGTTGATAATTTTACCTCAAGAGCGCGCAGCATTCTTTGAGGATTTTGCATTTCACCTTTTTCAAAAAAATAAGGATCATGCAATTTTATCTGGTCGTACAACCATCGAAATCCGTTGCTTATATATTCTTCATTAATTTGTTCGCGTATATCTTCATTAACATCGGGGATCTCGTCAATTCCTTCTGCAAAAGCTTTGATATACAACCCCGTTCCACCAACCATTATAGCTGTATCGTTTGTTTTGAAAATTTCATTGACGGCATTTAGTGCATATGCTTCAAATATTTTTACATTCACTTCATCATGAATTGAGTGAGAGTCAATAAAATAATGTTTTACTTTTTTAAGTTGATCTTTGGAAGGTTTAGCAACGCCAATATTTAATTCTTTAAAACATTGCCGGCTGTCCGCAGAGATAATTTGAGTGTGAAATTTTTCAGCAAGTTCTATTCCATAAGATGTTTTGCCAACTGCTGTTGGGCCTGAAATAATAATGCAGATTTTGTTATTCATATTAATTGCCGGTTTGTAAAGAACCAACGAATCAATTAAATTTCTTCAGAATTCTCATCATCCACTTCTTCTTCACTTTCAGATTCTTCACCATCCTCGCCTTCTTCACCATATCCTTCAGCAAGAACAGAAGTGTTCAAATCATATTTCTCTTCTATTTCTGAAAGCTTCTCGTTGATCAAACCTTTTGTTCCGTATTGGCTTGGGCCAATTCCTTCACTGCGGCTGCACGAAGGATAAGTTATTTTAGGATTTTCTTCTTTATTCACATTGATCAGCTCGATCAGGAATGTCCAGTTTTTATGAAAATCATAAACGTAAATAAACTTTTGATTGGGCTCTCGGATCTCAGTGCTAACGGGTGTTTCGTTCATCAGCAATGGTTCAGCTTTATATACTTTATCATATTTTTCAAGCGTGATTTCTTTGCCGCGCTGCCAATTGGCGTTGCTGCGGTAAAAAGTTGCATGATGTTTATTGTCAAACTCAAAACACTTTAAAATAATTTGATGAAGATCGAAAAAAGTTTGTGTGTGCCTGATCACTACATCACGATAAATGCTATCATCATCTTCCCAGTAAACTCTGAATTTTAATATTGCCATATGACGAAATTACGGCTTACTTTTTAAATGAATTGTAGTTGAAAATAATGGCAATTACTTTAGACTTTTTCGTTTTCTCATGTAACCCCCAAATCCTTTGCAACTTTTACCATGTATTCAAATGCTGCATCAAATTGATTAGGAATTTCACCATCTAAAATTGCTTCACGGACGGCATTTTTTATTTCGCCCACCACTCTTGAAGGAGGCAGTGAAAATTTTTTCATAATAATTTCTCCTGTGATCGGAGGTTGCCAATTGCGCAGGTGATCTGATTCTTCTACTTCCTTTAACCGTTTTTCAACCATCTCAAAATTGGCCAGGTAGCGTTGCACTTTTTGTTTATTTTTCGAAGTAATATCGGCTTTGCAAAGCATCATCAAACTTTCAATATCATCGCCTGCATCAAACAACAATCTCCGGATAGCAGAGTCTGTGATGTTTTCTTTAGTAAGACCGATGGGGCGCAAATGCAGCTCTACCATCTTCTTCACGAATTTCATTTTTTCATTCAAGGGCAGTTTTAACTGAGCGAAGATTTTTGGAACCATTCTTCCGCCAACAACTTCGTGTCCGTGGAATGTCCAGCCATGGCCTTCTTCAAATTTTTTTGTTGCCGGCTTAGCAATATCATGAAGTATCGCTGCCCAGCGAAGCCAGAGATCATCCGTGTTTTCGGAAATATTATCCAGCACTTGCAACGTATGATAAAAATTATCTTTATGACCTTTTCCATCAATATATTCGGCGCCAACAAGAGCGATCATTTGCGGAAAAATAATTTTTAATAAACCCGCTTTATATAAAAGATCAAAACCAACAGAAGGCTTTTTAGCCATCACAATTTTATTGATCTCATCAATAATTCTTTCACCACTAACAATTTTTATTCGCTCTGCATGATTCTTTATTGCTTCAAAAGTTTCAGGAGAAATGGTGAAGCTTAGTTGTGTTGCAAAACGGATGGCCCGCATCATTCGCAAAGGATCATCGATGAAAGTTTGATCGGGCGGGAGAGGAGTTTTAATAATTTTATTTTCAATGTCAGCCAGCCCGTTCAATGGATCGATCAATTTTCCAAAATCATTTTTATTAAGGCTGGCTGCAAGCGTGTTGATGGTAAAATCGCGTCGCATCCTGTCTTCATCAATGTTTCCGGGAAACACATCAGGTTTGCGACTCTCAGGATTATAGCTTTCTTTTCGTGCACCGACAAATTCTATTTCAAAAGGAAATTCGTTTGAAAAAATTTTTATCTGCGCTGTTCCAAAATTTTTAAAAAAATTTACAACAGGTTTTGGAGAAAATTTTTCGGCAGTTTTTTCTGCCAATTTAATTCCGTCACCAATGCAAACTATGTCTGCATCTTTTGTAGAACGGTTCAAGATTTTATCACGAACAAAACCACCAATGATGTACGCTGGCGTGTTCAATTCTGCAGCAGCATCGCTTATCTTTTTAAAAATAAAAATCTCTTCGTTCGTGCAATTGATTTCCATGCCGCAAAAGTAATTGGATAAATTGTTTCAGAGAATTTGTTGATGAATAAGAAATTTTATAAGCGCTGAATGTCGAAAAAAAGAATTACAGTTATTTCTTTGTTTACCCAGAAAATTTAAAATTAAAATGGTAATGTAATGGAATCAGGTTCGATAAATTCATGAGTAAAATCATTTTCCAAAAAACTTACCGGCGAATCTGCCATATTAATGATTTCCTTTTTTGTAAAGCCCCAGGGCTCCCAATATCCTTCCAAGACATGAGCGAACATTTGGTCGTCCCACGCAGCAAACAACGGGTCAGAAAGGCTTTCAGACATTGGAACTGATTCAATTATTACTTTTTCATCTGTTGCTTCAATGATATGTTGAGAAGTTTTTCGCAATAAATAATTCGCATACAGAAACCTGGAACATAATTCTTCAAACTGGATCGGATGCAAAACTTTATCAGAAATTTTATCAAGAATGTTTTGCTGATTTTTTCCAACTGCGCCGTTATCCTGGAGACAAGCGGCAATTCCAAAGCCATTCATTCCTAAAGAAAAATTCAGGTTAGTTGGTTCGTCTTTATAATTGAAAGTATCTTTTGAATACTTCAGTTTTACAATCCTGATCGTCCATGGTTTGGGATCTTTAAATTCCATGGGAACTATTAGTGATTGCAACATCAGATGCAGTTTTCCAAATCTTCGGCGCAGCAGTTTCGAAAGTTCAAATGGCTTTCCTTTTGGCCGTCTTGTCGCGCGACTTATTTCCAAACAAATTTCATTGTAGATCACACCGTAAACGATTTTTGTCATCCACAAAAACAAACGTTCTTCAGGTATTCTTTTTACTTCTTCATATCCGGATTCAAATGCTTTTTTAATTTCATCATCCAGAATATTAAACGCTTGTTTAACTTCTGCAGAGCAAGGTAATTTCATGTCTTCATAACAAATGCCGCTCACCTGGTCGAGCAGCCGGAATCTTTTTTCTCTTAAAGAAAAGCGGTCGAGGATCCATTCCGGAAAAATACAAATCGGCTCATCAGTTGTTTGTAAATCATTGCCTGTTAAAAAACAGGTGCTATCATTAAAATGCAACGTTTCAAATGGATTAAAAAGCGGGATCGGCATGGCGGCAAAATTAAGATTAAAATGAGTTTGATGATGAAGAAACAAAATAGAAAATCATGTTATTTATTGACTCGCTGATTCATTAAAGAAAGAAGAAGTCAAAAAGGAAATTATTTGGTTTTTTAAAAATGAAAATAAAAAATAGGATTATTTATTTGTTTTCTGTTTTTCAAATATCCGATTATGCGAAATTGATTCCTAACTTTGAATGATAAAATAATGGCATCATGGCAGCAAAAAATAACACTGCACTTTTGGTAATGGATGTGCAGGGAGGAATTGTAAAAAACCTGGGAGAAAAAGCAAAACTGTTTATTGAAAAAGTTACAAAAGCTGTAGAAGCGGCGAGGGAAGCAGGTTTTCCGGTATTTTTTATTGTTGTTCGTTTTCGTGAAGGATATCCTGAACTCAGTCGGCGCAATAAAATGCATGAAAGAATTAAAAATAATTCACAGTATTCTTTGGAAGGAAATACTAGCGACACACAGCCGGTTATTGCACCAGAAGAAAATGAATTAGTAGTGGCTAAAAAGCGTATCAGCGCTTTTGCCGGAAGCGATCTTGAGATGCTTTTGCAGGCACAGCAAATTAATCATTTGGTTTTATGCGGAATTGCTACAAGCGGTGTTGTTTTATCTACAACAAGAGCAGCAGCGGATAAAGATTATGAAATCACCATTTTATCAGATTGTTGTGCCGATCGTGATGAAGAAGTTAACAGGGTTTTATTAGAAAAAGTTTTTCCAACCCAGGCGAGTGTAGTGACTTCAGAAGAATGGAAAACCTCATTAATGAGTTGATTGCAATTCATTCAAAGAAGAGATAATTCTTTCGTGTGTTTCTTCGTCAGTCAAAGTTTGCGGAACAAATTTTTTGCCGATCAGTTTTTCATACAATTCAATATAACGGTTGCGAATAATGGTGATCCATTCATCTGTCATTTCCGGAACCTGCTGGCCTTCTTTGCCCATAAAATTATTTTCGATCAGCCATTCTCTTACGAATTCTTTGCTTAGTTGCTTTTGCTTTTCGCCATTTTTTTGACGCTCTTCAAAAACATCTGAATAAAAATACCGGGAACTGTCGGGCGTATGAATTTCGTCGATCAGAATAATTTCATCACCCAGTTTGCCAAACTCATATTTTGTGTCAACCAGGATCAATCCTCTTTTCGCAGCAATTTCTTTTCCTCTTTCAAAAAGTTGTAAAGCATATTTTTCCAATTGTTCGTAATCTTCTTTTCCAACAATTTTTCTGGCAATAATTTCCTCTTTGCTGATGTCTTCGTCGTGGCCTTCTGCAGCTTTTGTGGATGGAGTAATAATCGGTTCAGGAAAAAAATCGTTTTCTTTCAATCTCTCAGGCATTTTTACACCACATAAAATTCTTTCTCCTGATGCATACGTGCGCCATGCGTGGCCTGTAAGATTTCCCCGAACTACCATTTCCACTTTAAACGGAGTGCATTTTTTGCCGATCGAAACATTCGGTGCCGGCGTAGTGAGCAACCAATTTTTGCAAATGTCTTTTGTTGCATTCAACATGTAGGCAGCAATCTGATTTAATACCTGCCCTTTGTTCGGTATCGGCTTTGGCAAAATAACATCAAAGGCAGAAATACGATTGCTCGCAATCATCACCAATAGTTTATCATTGATGGTGTAAACGTCTCTTACTTTTCCTTTATAAAAATCAGTTTGACCGGGAAATAAATTAGCATTCATAACTGTAAAAATATGTTGCAAAAATGCACATAAAAATTTAGTAAACGGGTGAAAACAGATCCGAAAGGTTAATAAATATTTTTTCGGCGCTTACTTACAATTCCTATATTGCTTTTGAATTCTAACCTAATTATACGTATGAGAAACTTATCCAAATTCCTCTTTCTCTTTTTACTCGCCAATACTATCTCCATTTTTGTTTTTTCACAAAATAAAACGATAAAAGGAATTGTACTCAGCAAAGCAACGCAAGCAGGTGTTCCTGCAGTTTCTGTAATAATAAAAGGATCATCGGAAGGTACTTATACAGATGACAAAGGAAAGTTTTCGATTGATTTTAAAGGTTCATTTCCGGTTACACTGATCGTTTCATCCATTGGTTATCAACAACAGGAAGTGGTTTTAAATTCTGAAGAGTTTGTAACGGTTACTCTGCAAAACGTAAGTACGCTGGGACAGGAAGTAGTTGTTGCTGCAACAAGAACGCCTTCGAGAATTTTGGAATCCCCGGTAACGATCGAACGGATAAGCGCATTGAATATTCGTAATTCGCCACAGGTTTCTTATTATGATATGATATCGAAATTGAAAGGCGTGGATGTGGTAACAGCATCTCTTACTTTTTCTTCGCCAAGTACACGCGGCTTTAACGGAAGTGGTAATCTGCGGTTGAACCAAATTGTAGATGGAATGGACAACCAGGCGCCGGGATTAAATTTTTCGGTTGGCAATGTAATTGGTTTGACAGGACTGGATGTGGCAAGTGTAGAACTGTTGCCTGGAGCGTCCTCCGCCTTATATGGACCGGGCGGAATGAATGGCGCCATTATCATCAACAGTAAGGACCCTTTTCGCTACCAGGGCTTATCTTTTGAAGAAAAAACAGGGATTATGAATATTAATAATGATTCCAGAAATCCATCTCCATACTATGATTGGTCATTGCATTGGGCAAAAAAAGTGAGCGACAAATTTGCATTTAAGATCGGCGGCGAATTGGTACAGGCAAAGGATTGGGTGGCAAATGATTACCGCGATTATGACCGGCTAGGAACGACCGGTGGAATTAAAAACGGAACACGTGAAACCGATCCAAATTATGATGGAGTGAATGTCTACGGAGATGAGACTACTGCTGATATTCGCACAAATATTTTAAATCCGCTGGCGCAACTTGCTCCGTTTTATGCACCTTATATCAATTCATTACCTGCGTCAATGCCGGTTTCCAGAACAGGTTATTTAGAAAAAGATGTGATCGATCCCAATACGATCAATTTTAAAATGTTTGGCGAATTAAGTTATAAGATCACTGACAAAACTACTTTCAATGCAGAAAGGTTTTGGGGAACCGGTAATACGGTATATACCGGCAGCGACCGATATTCGTTATTAAATTTAAAAGTAGGTCAATACAAAGCTGAGCTGGTAAATAAGAATTGGTTTTTGAGGGCTTATACTACACAGGAAAATGCAGGCGATTCTTATAATGCAACGGTTACAACAAGATTAGTAAATGAAGCGTGGAAACCCAGCGGCGGCATAGATGGCTGGTATGCGCAATATGCTTTGGCTTTTTTAAATGCAAAGATGGCGGGCGAAACAGACATTGCTGCTCAAAATTCTGCGAGAGCCGCGGCTGATATCGGAAGGCCGGCACCGGGCTCCCCGGAATTCAAACAACTTTTTGATCAGATAAGAAGTATCCCGATTTCAAAAGGCGGAGGATTATTTGTTGACAAAACAGACTTATACAGTGCTGAAGGACAATATGATTTTTCCCCAAAGACTTCTAAGGTTGCTGATGTATTGATTGGCGCTGATTATAAAAGATATGTGTTGAATTCTGAAGGAACTTTGTTTGCAGACTCTACAGGAAAAATTCCGATCAATGAAGTGGGTGCTTATATTCAGGCAAGCAAAAAGATCTTTGATGAGCGTTTGAATTTAATTGCTTCCGGACGTTATGATAAAAATGAAAATTTTGCGGGAAGATTTACACCCCGTTTTTCTGCTGTGATCAAAGTTGCAGAAGATAATAATATCCGTTTGTCTTATCAGCAGGCTTATCGTTTTGGTTCAACACAACAACAATGGATCAACCTTCGTGTTGCGGGAGGAACGGCGCTGATAGGCGGTTTACAAAGTTTGAAAGATTATTATCACTTTTCAGAAAATCCTGTTTACACGATTGATAAGAATTTATTTTCAGGCAACCCACAGGTGCAGCATTTTGATAAGTTCAAAGCAGAATCTGTGAACTCTTTTGAAGCAGGTTACAAAGGCCTTTTGTTCAACAAAAAATTATTGGTAGATCTGTATGGATATTACGGAACTTATCATGATTTTATTGCCAGGATTTTAGTGGCGCAATCAGTAAACGGAGATAAAAGTGTGTTTACTGATTCAGTAACTGTCAGAGCGAATCTGAATAATCCCAATTTGGTAACCACTTATTCTGTTCCTACTAATGTCAAAGGGAATGTCAATACTTATGGTTTTGGAATTGGATTAAATTATTCTCTTCCTCATAATTTTTTATTGGGTGCCAATGTTACTTCGGATCATCTTGATAATGTTCCCGAAGGATTTATCGCTGCTTTCAATGCGCCGGAATATAGATTTGGTGCCACTTTCAGCAATACAGGTTTTGGAAATGAAAACCGATACGGTTTTAATATTACTTATCGCTGGCAGGACAAAGTAAATTACCAGGGAGATTTTGCAAACGGCCTTGTTCCTGCTTTTCAAACTTTAGATGCGATGGTGAGTTATAAATTTCCTGCACAAAAAGTATTATTAAAATTAGGTGGTACCAATATTCTGAATCAATACTATCGTGATGGCTTTGGTAATCCAGCTATTGGCGCACTTTATTATGTAAGTATTGGATACAATTTATTCTAAATAATTTGATCATTTTTTAAATAAAAAATATGAAACTAATTGTTATAAAAAAATCAGCTTTTTTTATGTGCTGCCTGTTTGCAATGTTGCTCATCGCATCATGTAATAAACCTTTGGAAGAAGCCACACCAATCATTTATCCTCCTGTAAATAATGATTCAATGACCATTGCGGATCTGATCAGTTCAGACACCAGTTATAGTTTTTTTGCTGCGGCTGCAAAGAAGGTTGGACAATTGGCCCAACTGGGCGCGGATAACACCGAGTTTACAGTTTTCCTTCCAAACAATAATGCTTTTCGCGCTTCAGGAATTCCTTCGGTTGCTGTAGTGAATTCCTTGCCTGCTCAAACTTTGGCAGGAATTGTCGGATATGCAGTTATTCCAGGAAGACAATTTTTATCTTCCGGTATTTCTACAAGTTTTCCAAACGAACAATTACCAACTTCCATCACGATCGGCACACTGCCGGGAACGCCGATTCCATTGAATTTGACCACATTTCCTTCTGTGTCTTCGACTGGTTTTTATGACAACAATATTCCGGTTGTAAAATCAGATCTTAAAGTGAAAAATGGTGTGGTTCATCTTGTTGCAGGAATTGTTGCGGCTCCTTCACAGGTTTTAAAAACAGCCATCTATAACAATCCTGATCTTGCTTATTTTAAAGCCGCCATTGCAAGAGCCGACAGCGGCCAGGTCGGATTAAACAGAATTGATTCTTTGTTGGGATATGCGGTTACGAATATGACCGTTCTTGCACCAGATAACCAGGCCTTTCAAACATTGCTTTTTGGAATCATTTACAGCTCTTTATTGCAGCAAGGAATGTCTGCTGCAAACGCCTCACAAACCGCTACTTTGCTTTCTTCTTCTCCAACAGTTTTCAGTAATCCCCTTTTGTTTGGATCTTTACCAGCAACAACAGTGAGAGGGATTTTAGTGTATCATTTTTTGGCAACGCCAAATCCGAATACCGGTGCTTATGAACCGAATGTTCGCGTTTTTTCAAACAATTTTTTATCAATTCCTTCATTCTATAAAACGTTATTGAATTCAGCAATTCCACAGCATCCGGGAATAATGGTAAATGCAACTTTCAGCGGGCCTTTTGTAAGTAATTTGACTTTCACCGGGCTTGGAACTTTTCCTCCTGGTGGAGCGCCTTTTTCCGGAGCAACAGCAAATGCTGTTAGCATGGACAACAACGCTGTAAATGGCGTTTATTATGTGATTGATAAAGTATTGTTGCCGCAATAAAAAACAGAAATAAAAGTCGTTTTACTGTAGGAATTATTAAAAGAGACTTTCTCAATGATAATTGGCAATTGAAATCAATTTATTCACGTCTTTTACAATTATTTTTCTTCCTTTTGTTTCAACAATTCCTTCATCTTTAAAATCGCTTAATACGCGAATCACATTTTCTCTTGCAGTGCCAACAAGGCTTGCAAGATCATCGCGTGACATATTGATTTCTACCGGCATTCCCGGATGAAAATCAACTTTATATTTTTCTCTTAAAACAATTAGCTGAAGTGCGAGTCTTTCCCGAACGGATTTGTGAGAAAAAAGAGTAACACTGTTGCTTAAAACAGCAAATTCATGACTCAAAGTTTTTAATAACCGACTGGTCAAAACCGTTGATTCATTCAGCACTTCTAAAAAATTTTCTTTTGGAATGAAAGCGATTTTGCTTTCCTCCAATGCTGCTGCAAAATCCGGATAGCGATCCTGTGCAAGAATTGCATGATAACCGATCAGCTCCCCTGTGTTTGCCACATAAATAATGTGTTCGCGGCTTTCATTATCCACTTTATACTTTTTCACTTTGCCTTTCGAAATATAAAAAATGCCACTGGGAAACGCACCTTCCCGGAAGATAATTTCACCTTTTTTATATATCTGTTCTGTTGTATTCGCCAATAATTTTTGAGAAAGATTTTGAGGCAAATCTTTTAAAATCGATTCACTTTTAAAATCCCATTTGTCTATTGGGAAAATGCCTGTGATGCTCATATTATTTGCAAAATTAGTTTTTTAAAAAGTGAGAATTTTTACTTTTTAGAGTGATGAAAATAACTGTGCAGCGCTTCTCAAATTAATAGATTTGCATCTTCAAAAAAAATCCTTTCTTCTTCAATTGTCTTTTGGAAAGTTATCATTTCACCTTATGAAAAAAATGTTCACTCCAAAATTATTTGATACACTAAAACGTATAGCAAAAAGCAATTTACCAACGATCTTTTTGCAGGTATCATTGTCGGAATCGTTGCTTTGCCGCTGGCAAT
>JBQCIM010000071.1:0-41096 GCA_051953735.1 Ginsengibacter sp. | reverse complement strand
AATCCATTAATCTTATTAAAGAGGCACCGTTTGGAAAACAGGCGTGGAAATTTTGGCTGGTAATTTTTCTTGCGTTGATCAATTGGGGAATCGAAGCGCGAAAATGGCAGGTATTGGTAAAACCAATTCAACAAATGAGTTTTTGGCGCGCGTATAAATCAGTGTTGAGCGGAGTTGCGTTGTCATTAAATACACCTAACAGAATGGGCGAATATGGAGGAAGAATTTTATACCTGAAAGAAGGAAACCGCCTTAAAGGTATTTCATTATCAATTGCCGGAAGTATAAGCCAACTCATCATTACATTGATCCTCGGTTGTTGTGGATTGACTTATATTTTATTTTTTCAAACAGCTCATACTGGCCCATTAATGGGACTTCCTGTTTTCTGGATTCGTGTTTTGTTATTTATTTCTTTGATGATGACTGTTCTTTTACTCCTGTTTTTCTTTCGCCTTTCATGGCTGATAAGATTGGTTGAAAAAATTCCTGCGACAAAAAAAATTATTGAATACATTAACGTTTTGGAAGAATTCACTGCTAAATTATTGTTAAGGCTACTTTCTCTTTCTTTCTTTCGCTATTTGGTTTTCGTCATACAATATATATTGCTACTGCAGGTATTAGATGTACAAATATTTTGGGTAGAATGTTTTTGGATCATCAGCATTCTTTTTTTAGTATTGGCAATCGTTCCGTCCTTTGCCATCGCTGATTTAGGAATACGTGGAAAGTTCAGTACCGAATTGTTAAGCGTTTATAGCGCTAACACACTTGGTATCTTAGGCACTACTTTTGGTATTTGGTTCATCAATTTATTTATCCCTGCTCTGGCTGGAAGTATTTTGATTTTAGGAATAAAATTTTTTAAAGACAAATAACATAGTTTGAAAGCATTTATCTCACTTTTACTGCTACTTTTTTCAACAACTCAACAGGATACCGGCGAATTTTGTGGTGTTCGCAACACCGCTTTTAAGCCGGGAGAACAAGTAACGATGGAGGTTTATTACACTACTCTTGGAATGTATGTCGGCGCAGGAGAAGCAAAATTTACCACCACGCTCGAAAGATATAATGGTATTCCCGTTTATCATTGTGTGGGAACCGGTGAATCCTACTCTTTCTTTGATAATTTTTATAAAGTCCGCGATCGTTACGAAACTTATATTGATACGGCAACCATGCTTCCCGTAAAATTTATCAGGAATGTTTATGAAGGCGGATCAAAAATTTATAACAACATCACTTTTAATCATAAAGCGGGAACTGCAGTAACAACCAATGGCGTTTTCAAAGTTACTCCCTGCATCCAGGATGTGATCAGTTCTGTTTATTATGCAAGAAATATTGATTTCGGCAAATACAAACCAGGTGATAAAATTCCATTCGATATGTTCCTGGATGACCAGATCTATCACCTGTATTTGCGTTATGAAGGAAAGGAAAATGTGAAAACAAAATATGGAAAATTCAGAGCGATAAAATTTAAACCGCTTTTAATTAAAGGAACGATTTTCCAGGGCGGCGAAAATATGAATGTGTGGGTAAGTGATGATGCCAATCATTTATTATTGCGCGCTGAAAGCCCGATTTCAGTGGGTTCTATCAAAGTTGACATGATGGGTTACAGAAATTTGCGTTACCCGTTAACTTCATTAATTAGCTTTCGATAAATAAAATTTTATTTATCGAAAAAATTTATTTGCGCTGGTTTTCCTGTTGCTTATTTTCAAGATGTTTCAGCCTGAATAAAATTAAAAGAGAAATTCCAACAACAAGATAAGTTATGGATAAAATAATATTTTCTGTTGATGAAAGAGTGATGCCTCTGAATTGTTCTTTGATAAAAAAATAAATGATAATTGCGATGCTCAGTAGCAGGAAAATGAAACTGATTTTTTTCATAAAATATCTTCCAGCTTAAAAGTTTCTTTACTGCGAATTCCTTTTATCGTTTGCTGAAGATTACAACATTCTATTTCGCGATCGTGTTCAAAGAATAAAATGTAATCTTTTTCCAAAGCTTCGGTAAGAAAGGATTTTTTTTCTACTAAAGTTTCCAACGGCCTTGTGTCGTAAGCCATCACATAAGGAATTGGAATGTGAGCCTCTGAAGGCAAAAGGTCGGCCACGTAAACAATCGTTTTGTCTTTGTATTTTATTTGCGGCAACATCATTGATTCTGTATGTCCATTTACAAAACGAAGATTGATGTTTTTTGCAAATTCAATTCCTTCTTTTGTTTCGATAAATTTTAATCTTCCGCTTTCTTTTATTGGTAAAATATTTTCTTTCAGAAAGCTTGCTTTTTCGCGATCATTTGGATGGACAGCCCATTGCCAGTGGTTTTCATTGCTCCAGTAAGTTGCATTTTTAAATGCCAGAACCAATTGATCATTTACTCTTTCAATCGAACCGCCACAATGGTCAAAATGAAGATGTGTCAAAAAAACATCGGTGATATCATCTTTTGAAAAACCAAATTTTGCCAATGATTTTTCGAGCGTATCATCACCATTTAAATAATAATAACCGAAAAATTTCTCATCCTGTTTATTTCCCATTCCATTGTCAATCAAAATCAATCTTCCTTCATCTTCGATCAATAAACATCTCATCGCCCAATTACACATATTATTTTCATCTGAAGGATTCAATTTGTTCCACATGCTCTTAGGAACTACGCCAAACATTGCTCCGCCATCCAATTTGAAATGCCCTGCATTTATAGAATATAATTTCATGAATCTTAATTTTTAAAAAACATCCAACCTTTAAAATCTTCAATCTTTATTGAGCAATTTGCAGCTTCGGCTGCTTTGCTAAAGTATACAACAAAATAAGAAATGAAATGATAAAATAAGTCATTAAAAACAATACGGCATTTCTCATTCCACCCAATCCTTCCGTTACCATTCCAAAAGTCATCATGCCGATAACCGTACTTACTTTATCGCAAACATCATAGAAACTAAAATAGGAAGCCGTATCTTTTGTCGGCGGCATAAATTTAGAGTAGGTAGATCTTGAGAGCGATTGTATTCCTCCCATTACAAGCCCTACTGTTCCTGCAAGGCAATAAAAAGCAAATTCAGAATATACAAAAAAAGCCCATGCACAAATGCCGGCCCAAATGAGTACTCCAACTGATAATACTTTTAAGTTTCCAATTTTTTTTGAAAAAAAAGAAAACAAATAAGAACCGCCGATGGCAACAATCTGAATGATCAAAATAGTGAGGATCAATTTTCCGCTGTTTGCCGCATCCTGTTCTTTATTTCCGGTGTTTGGAAAAATTTGTTGCTTCGCAAATAAAGCCGCAGAATACATGACTGTTTCCACGCCCATTCCTAAAAAAAAGAACGCAAGTAAGAAACGTTTTAAAGTGGCCTGCGTTTTTAATTCGTTCCACACTTTTCTTAATTCGGCATAGCCTTTTGAAAAAACATTGTGGCTTTTGGAGACAGGATTGGCAATGCCTTTGGGCAAAACTGCAAAAGTAATTTGCGCAAAAGCCATCCACCAGATGCCCGTCAGGAGAAAAGATATTTGTGATGCTTTTGAAGTGTCAGCAATGCCAAATAAAACAGGTTTAGTAACGATTATCAAACAAATGATTAATAAAATAACACTTCCGATATAACCTAATGCAAATCCTTTGGCACTCACACGATCCTGGTCTTTTTCCGCAGCAATTTCAGGAAGATAAGCATTATAAAAAACAAGGCTTGCACCGAAACCAATAGAAGCTAAGACGAATAGAACAATTCCTAGTTGTGGGTTATCGGGTTTGAACCAATACATCGCGCAACAGCTTAAAGAACCGAGGTAACAAAAGAATTGCATGAACCTTTTTTTACTTCCAAATGCATCTGCAATAGAAGAAAGCAAAGGCGAAAAAATAGCAACTGTTAAAAAGGAAAATGCAACAGCATAAGCATACAGAGCGGAAGGCTGATTAAAAACGCGTCCAAGAAAAACGATTTTTTTCCCGGAAGTAACGGCTTCGTAATATGCCGGAAAAATAGAAGAAGTAATTACAAGGCTATAAACTGAATTGGCCCAATCGTACATGGCCCAACCGGTGATCACTTTTTTAGAAGCAGTTTGCATTTAATAAAAATAATAGCTCAAAATAAGGAAAATATTTTGCAGGAAAATTTTCTTTTGTAATAGAAGAATTACAGTTATTTGTTTCTCTACTATAAACCAGTAATATTACTTTTGAATATAACCGGTGTAGATAAGAACCAGTAACACAACGCCAACGATGGTTCTGTAAATGCCCCAAAGGCGAAAGCCATGTTTTTTCAAAAACTCAATGAAAAATTTAATTGCTAATAATGCTACTACGAAAGCAACCGCATTTCCAATTAGCAGCAGTTTTATTTCAGGTCCTGTAAAACCTCCATTTGTATGATAGTGTTTGAATAATTTATAACCGGTTGCAGCAATCATAGTAGGAACAGCAAGAAAAAAAGAGAATTCAGCAGCGGCGCTTCGCGTAAGCTTTTGCTGCATACCGCCAATGATAGAAGCGGCGCTGCGACTCATTCCTGGAATCATTGCAAGACATTGCCAGATTCCAATAACGATTGAATTTGCATAAGAAACCTGTTTCTCAGATTGTATTTTTGGATGGTTGAAAAATTGATCTATAAAAATTAAAACGATACCTCCCGCAAGGATTGCCACAGCAACAACTGTAGTACTTTGCATCATCTCATCAATTTTTTTTGAGAATAATAATCCTAAAATAATTGCAGGAATAACGCCGACAAGAAGTTTCAGATAAAAACGAACATTTTTAAAATCGAAAAATTTCTTCCAGTATAAAACAACTACAGCAAGGATAGCACCGAGTTGAATGGCTACAGTAAACATTTCTGTAAACTCATTTTCCGGAATCCCCAATAGTTTTTCCGCAATGATCATGTGGCCTGTAGAAGAAATAGGAATAAACTCTGTGATGCCTTCTACAATTCCGATTATAATTGATTGAACGATGTCCATTTTTATTGTTGCTTCGAAATAAATGATCAAGCATAAAAAAAAGCGATGAAAAAATCACCGCTTAAACTGCTTGTTATAAAAATTATTTTGGTTTTTTGATGATCGCAAAAATTTCGATGACCAGCCCTCCGACAATTAAAATTGGCGCCAGAGTGATTCTTCTGAAACTATAGATCTGACTATCATTAAAAACATTGGGATCAGGGCTTTTTCCGCCTGCCATCAAAAAAAATCCAATGGTCATAACGATCAATCCAATTACCATCCATTTGTAATTATCTTTTGTAAACAATACGCTTTGTTCAACAGGATGATGGGAATCTTTATGGGTTGTAACGGAAGTAGCTTTTTTAACCGTACTCATTTTTTTAATTTTTTGCAATGTTAAGAAATTTGGATGGATCAATACAAATCATCCAATTTCATTTTTAAATATTTTAAAGCCGAACGATGTGTGCTCAAAAGTGTGATACAAATACCAAGAATAATAATTCCTGCAAAGATCAACAACATGTTGGAAGTGTCGTGCAGTATTTTCAGGTAAGGAATAAATTTTTCTGAAAGTGTAATAAATCCTATCATTAGCCCAATCGCAATTGCGGATGCAATGATTCCATTCAGAATTGCGCGTCCATCGAGTGGCCGCGTTATAAACCATCGCGTCGCACCAACCATTTGCATGGTTTTTATAATAAAACGATTGCTGTACATCGCAAGACGTATTGTATTGTCAATCGATACAATTACCAAAAGAGACAATATAATCGCAACAACCAGCAAGACAATTGTAGTTGTTTTTACAAACTGGCTTACACCAGCCACAGTCGCTTTCGGCGTTTGAAATTCAGAAACCGTATGAGGGAAATTCGTCATCAGTGAATCTTCTAAATTCGCGAGGCTGTCTTTATCAACATAGTTAGCTTTTACATAAAAGTCAATACTCTCGGGCAAAGGATTTTCAATAGCAAGTTTTTTCCAAAGCGTATCATTTTCCTGGTTGTATTTTTCTATCGCTTTTTCGCGAGTGATATATTCTACTTTCACTGCGTAAGGAAGTGATTGAATATAATTTTTTAATGAATCAATCTGCTGATCACTGGCGGTGCGATAAATGTAAGCGTGCAATTGAATATTCTCTTTAAAATAATCGCCGGTTTTTTTGATATTTAAAAATATCCATGCTACAATTCCAAAAAGAAACAAGACCAAAGAAACGCCAATGATGGCATATACATAAGAAGGTTTTCCACGTTTTGTTGATGCTTTACCAAATTGAGCCATAATGATAAGGATTGTTTTTGCCTTGTGAGCCGCGGCAAAAATAAATGATTTTAAACAGGTTTAGTATTTTTGCGCCTTCGCAAATGCTAATGTAATTTACATCAGCCGTTGAAAAGAATATGAAATAAATCAATAACATTTCTTTCACAAAAAAGAAGAAATGCGCTTTCAGCAATTTGAAATTTTTCACAATCAATTTTACGAACCGATTTTAAAATTTTTGAGATACATAATTAACAGAAAAGAATGGAATATAATTTCAGAGAGATAGAAAAGAAATGGCAGCAAAAATGGAAAGAAGATGCGGTTTACGAAGTAAGTAATTTGTCGGAAAAACCGAAGTTTTATGTGCTGGATATGTTTCCGTATCCAAGTGGCGCAGGTTTGCATGTTGGTCATCCGCTGGGTTATATTGCCAGCGATATTTATGCACGCTATAAAAGACTGAAAGGATTTAATGTTTTGCATCCGATGGGGTTTGACAGCTTTGGCTTGCCTGCCGAACAGTATGCATTGGAAACTGGCCAGCATCCTGCAATTACTACTGAAAAAAATATTGCAACATTCAAAGATCAGTTAGATAAAATTGGATTTTGTTATGACTGGAGCCGCGAAATAAAAACCAGTGATCCTGAATATTATCGCTGGACACAATGGATCTTTCTGCAACTTTTTAAAAGCTGGTACAATCCTGAAAATGATAAAGCAGAATCGATTGAAACATTGATAAAAATTTTTGAAGAGTCAGGAACGACTAAACACTCAGAACTCACCACTCACAACTTTACTGCTGAGCAATGGAAAAGTTTTGATGAAAAAAAACAACAGGAAATTTTAATGGATTTCCGCCTTGCTTTTTCTTCGTATGGAGAAGTGAATTGGTGTGAGGCATTAGGAACCGTATTGGCAAATGATGAAGTAGTAAACGGCGTAAGCGAACGTGGTGGATTTCCTGTAGAGAAAAAGAAAATGCGCCAATGGTATTTGCGCATCACCGATTATGCCGACAGATTGCTGAAAGGACTGGAAACAGTGAATTTCAGCGATGCGATGAAAGAAATGCAAAGGAATTGGATTGGCAAAAGTGAAGGAGCGGAAATGGAGTTTGAAGTTGAAGGTTCAAAGTTGAAAGTTAAGGTTTACACCACTCGTCCGGATACTATTTTCGGCGTTGATTTTTTAGTGCTTGCGCCTGAACATGAACTGGTAAATGAAATAACAACTGAAGCACAACAGTCATCCATAGACGAATATTTAACCTATGTAAAAAGCAGGAGTGACCGGGAAAGGCTGGCTGAAGTAAAACAAATTACCGGATGCTTTACCGGTTCTTATGCAATCAATCCTTTTGATGGAAAACAGATCCCAATCTGGATTGCGGAATATGTTTTGGCAGGATATGGAACAGGAGCAATCATGGCGGTGCCCTGTGGTGATCAGAGGGATTTTGAATTTGCTACACATTTCAATATTCCGATAACTAATATTATTGGAAAAGATTTCAATGGAAAAGAAGCGAATCCAACCAAGGATGCAACTTTGGAAAATTCTGGTTTTTTAACCGGAATGGTTATGAAAGATGCATTGCCTGTTGCCATTAATAAAATTGAAGAAATGGAACTTGGAAAGCGAAAAGTAAATTACAGAATGCGTGATGCCGGCTTCAGTCGCCAGCGATATTGGGGCGAACCTTTTCCAATCATGTGGAGCGATGGAGTTGCTGTTCCCTTAGGTGAAAAAGAACTTCCATTAGAATTACCTTTTGTAGAAAAATATGGTCCCGGAAAAAATGGCGAAGGTCCTTTATCAAATTTAACTGATTGGGTAAATACGAAAGAAGGAAAACGCGAAACATCGACTATGCCTGGATATGCGGGAAGCAGTTGGTATTTTCTTCGGTACATGGATCCGCACAATAACGAAACTTTTGCCGATAGAAAGGCAACCGATTATTGGAACCAGGTAGATGTTTATGTCGGCGGAACTGAACATGCAGTTGGGCATTTATTGTACAGCCGCTTATGGACAAAAGTATTGTATGATCTGGGTTTGATCGGTTTTGATGAGCCATTCAGAAAATTAATTAACCAAGGGATGATTGGCGCTTTTTCCTATTATGCAGATGCAATTCGATATCGTTGGAAAAATCCTGATGCCGAGAAGAATAAACCTTCTGATTTCTTAATCACCGGAATCACACATCCCGTAATTGTTTCAAAAGGTGCTGAAATAAATACGCTACAAGAATCATTTCAAGGAAAGGATGGGAAAATCTATAACAGGACAGAAGAAAGGAGCAGGGTTCAAATTAAGAATGTAGGTAATTATGTCGATTCCACTGGGAGATTATTTAAAAGCGAATTTGAAAAATTATTGCAAAATGATTCTTTTGTAAGTAGAGAGCATAAAGGTGTTTTAGCATATCAATGGGATGAAACACAAGACGGGCAAAAATACTTGCAGCTTCAGCCTGAGATCGAAAAAATGTCTAAATCAAGATACAATACCGAAAATCCAAACGATCTCGTTGATAAATACGGCGCTGATACTTTTCGCATGTATGAAATGTTTCTTGGTCCGGTAGAACAAAGCAAACCGTGGGACACCAAAGGAATTGAAGGAGTTCATCGTTTTTTGAAAAAATTATGGCGTTTGTTTTTTAATGAAGAAAAAGGAAAAATATGGAATGAAGAGAAAGCGACTCCTGCAGAATTAAAAACACTTCACAAAACCATCAAAAAAATTGAAGAAGATACCGAGCGTTTTTCATTCAATACCGCTGTCAGCGCGTTTATGGTTTGTGTAAATGAATTGAGCGATTTGAAATGCCATAAGAAAGAAGTTCTGGAACCGCTGTTGATTTTGCTTACTCCTTATGCACCACATATTGCAGAAGAATTGTATCACGCTTTAGGAAATCATGAATCCATTTTAGATGCCGCTTATCCAAAATTGGAAAATAAATACCTGGCAGAATCTGAAAAAGAATATCCGATTTCCATCAATGGAAAAATGAGAACGACAATGGTAATTTCTCTTGATGCCAGCCAGCAGGAAATTGAAAAAATTGTCTTGAATAATGACGTTGTGCAGAAATGGACAGAAGGAAAAACTCCGAAGAAGATCATTTATGTAAAAAACAAAATGGTGAACGTAGTAGTGTAGTGAACAAACTTTTATTACCTTTTTTAATTTTTCCAATCGTGAGATTTCATAGTGTTTCCGTGAAATTACTATTATTAAAACGTCGTCATTTTACTCTTGATTCAGGCTAAACGGCACTGTAATTTTAGGGTTGAAACTTTTTCTTTAATTAGAAAAATTGTTGAATTCAATCCTGGCCTATGAAAAGATATGTTTACACTCTATTGCTTCTTTTTAATTCTAACCTCTTCGGACAAATCACCACGCCTGTTATTAAATCCAATTTTGGCGTAGATGGAGATTTGAATGCTAATTTTTTTAATAATTTCATTTCCGTTGATTCAGACGACGATTGGTTTAAATCCAACACCTTACCAGGAATTGGCGTCATTGATACAACCGGTGCAGCAACAATAAACGCACTTTATGCTTCAGATCCTAATTTTCGTTTTGTTCCTTTCGGACGCAGAATGAGCGTGCCTGCAGCTTCCATTGTCAATAACAAATTGCTTCTTGCAGCGGTATTTTCGCGCGATTATCATGGAAATGATTCAACAGTTTTTACTGAAGGAAGCAAAAACGGGATGAGTCCTGCAGATTGGGCGTGTCCGGCTGCTCAGTCTGTCCCTGATAAAAATGAAATTCTTGATGTAATGGCGCACATGAGGAGAGACGGCACTACCGGAAGTGATTCTTTGTGGCTTTTCGGAGGTGTTTCTATCGAAAATACCAATGGCGATCGTTATTTTGATTTTGAAATGTATCAGACTGATATTTTGTATGACAAGACAACCAGAAAGTTTGTGAATTATGGCCCGGACGCGGGTCATACTTCATGGCAATTTGATTCAAGCGGACAGATTACAAAACCCGGAGATATGATTTTATCAGCTGATTATGGCAATTCTACATTGTCTTCCCTGGAAGCCAGAATTTGGGTAAACAGATCTGCATTGTCCATTACTCCGGCAAATTTTGCATGGAGTGGCACTTTCGACGGAGCTACTTCAACCGCTGCATTCGGCTATGCGGGTATAAAGCCAAAAACTACGGGAAGTTTTTACATTGGCATTGAAAGTCCCGACAGTAGCTGGGCCGGCCCCTATTCCTTAATTCGTTCTGATAACAGTGTGGTAACCAATTATACTGCAGGACAGTTTATGGAGTTTGCGGTAAACCTTACCAAATTGGGATTAGATCCTCATACTATTCTGGCAAATATTGGCTGTGATATGCTGATTAAAAAGGTGTGCGTGAAGTCACGGGCATCTACTTCTTTTACTGCCGCATTGAAAGATTTTGTGGCGCCGATTGATTTGTCCTACGACTTTAAGGTAAAGCCTGCTTCTGATGCTTCACTTTTATGTGGAATTGTTGGCCCCACTGCTTTAAAAGTGACAAACCCGGTTCCTACCGCGAGTTACACCTGGACAACATTAAATGGACATATCATCGGCGAATCTGCAAGCGATTCCATAATGGTTGATTCAGCAGGAACTTATGTAGTCAATGAAGCTTTAAATCCGGGTTGTCCATCTTATGCAAAAGATTCAATTGTTGTTGCGCCATTCAATAAAGATTGCCGGGTTTTAAAAGAAAGCCACACTGATTTTTCTGCCTGGTTGGCCAATAAAAAAACGCAGTTGGATTGGTCGGTAACCAACAATAATGAGATCAGTTATTTTGAAGTTGAAAGCAGCACTGATGGAGTTCATTTTTCATCGTTTAAAAAAGTAAATCCTGATCTGTCGGATTTTCCAACAGTTCATTATGCTGCCACTGACGACAGAATTACCAGCGCTCCTGTTGTATATTATCAGTTAAAAATCATCAATATTTATAACCAGATCTTTTACAGCAGAATTATTGCTTTGTCAACACAAAATCCTTTAAACGGAAGAGTGAAAATATTTCCAAATCCTGTTTCGGATCATATGCAGCTAAGCATTTACGCTACATCTGAACAAAAAATGAAAGTAATGATTTATGATGCTTCAGGAAGAGCAATGAGAACCATTGAGCAAAATATTTCTACAGGAAATTCGACGCTCAACATCAGCGATTTTCAAAGCTGGCCTTCAGGAATTTATTCTGTAAAAGTAATGTTGGGCAACGGTCTTTTTGTAGACAAAATGATTCTTAGGAAATAAAAAAAACCTTTTTTTATCCGTTTACTGCGGATGGTTTTTATCTTTGATTGAAATCATTCTTTCATGCTGACAAAAGAACAAATTGATTTGCTTTTTGAATTTTGCGAAAAACATTTTGTGAAATATGACGATCTGAAAGTCGATTTGGTTAGCTATTTATCAAAAGCAGTAGAATCAAAAATGAAAGATTCGAAACTTACTTTTGATGTGGCTCTTCGAAAAGTGCATGAAGAATTCGGACCAAAAGGTTTTGCAACTTTTGTTTCAAAAAGAGAGGAATCGGCACAAAAACAAAGCTTTCAATTGTTTTGTAAATTTTTTAAAGAGCAGTTGAAATGGCCGAAATGCATCGGTTTTATTTTCCTGTTTGCCATTTTATATACCTTCTTTTATATTGATCCTCTTTTAATTAAATGGTTTTATTATTCCATCACCGGCGGTGGTTTGATTATATTGTTTTTTTATACCACGTTGTTGCAAATAGAGATGAAGAAAAAAAAGAAACATTTTGTAATGTTGAACTTTGCATGGATATTCCTTTTATTTTTTCTTACTCCTTTCTTAAGTTCTACTTCGAGGTTCTTTACTGATCAAAGTTTATTCAGCGGCGTTTTTCCTAATTATTTGATCATGGTGAACTGTCTGTTTCAAACTATTTATTGTGTCATTCTTATTGCCAGTTGGAAAACAATTACTTCTTTAAAACAAAGTTTACTTAAAACTTATCCTCAATTTTTTGGTTAGAATATTGTATCTCTTAAAAAATTGTACTTTTACTCATAATTTGTTACTGAATGGAAATTTCACCTGGTCCTTTATTAAAAACAATCAATTCTCCTGCAGATTTAAAAAAACTTGAACGAACACAATTACATCAACTCTCTGATGAATTGCGTCAATATATCGTGGATGTGGTTAGCGTTCATGGCGGACATTTTGCCGCAAGTCTGGGCGTGGTAGAGCTTACCATCGCTTTGCATTATGTTTTTAATACTCCTTACGATCAGTTGGTTTGGGACGTTGGCCACCAGGCTTACGGGCATAAAATTCTTACAGGACGCCGTGATAATTTTAATACCATCAGAAAGCAAAATGGATTAAGCGGCTTTCCAAAAAGAGGTGAAAGTGAATATGATACTTTTGGTGTAGGCCATTCTTCAACTTCCATTTCAGCCGCTCTCGGAATGGCAATGGCTTCACATTACAAAGGAGAAAAGGATCGCCAGCATGTTGCCATCATCGGCGATGGAGCAATGACCGCCGGCGAAGCTTTTGAAGCAATGAATCATGCGGGAATTGAAAAAAGTAATTTGCTCATTATCCTCAATGATAATTGCATGAGCATTGATCCAAATGTTGGTGCTTTAAAGGAATATCTTACTGATATTACTACTTCTCAAACGTATAATAAACTGCGTGATGACTTTTGGAAAGCATTGGGAAAACTTCCGGGAAAAACCTTTTCAAGAAAAATGGTTTCAAAGATCGAAGCATCTTTAAAAGGAATGGTCAGCAAGAGCAGCAATCTTTTTGAATCGTTAAATATCCGCTATTTTGGTCCGATCGATGGGCATAATATTACCAAGTTAGTTGATACTTTGCAGGACATGAAAGAAATTCCTGGCCCTAAGCTGCTACACATAAAAACAGTAAAAGGAAAGGGTTATGAATTGGCGGAAAAAGATCAAACCAAATGGCATGCGCCGGGATTATTTGACAAGATCACCGGAGAAATTTATAAGAAAAAATTTGATCTTCCTCAGCCTCCAAAATACCAGGATGTTTTCGGATATACTATCATTGAGCTCGCAGAAAAGAATGACAAAATAATGGGTGTTACACCTGCAATGCCCAGCGGATGTTCTTTAAAATATATGATGGAACAAATGCCCAACCGCGCTTTTGATGTTGGCATTTGCGAGCAACATTCTGTTACTTTAAGCGCCGGACTTGCTACACAGGGAATGCGTGTTTTTTGCAATATTTATTCTTCCTTTATGCAGCGCGCTTACGACCAGGTAATTCACGATGTTGCCATACAAAATCTTCCGGTAATTTTTTGTTTGGACAGAGCGGGTTTGGTTGGCGAAGATGGCTCTACCCACCAGGGAGCTTATGATATTGCCTACATGCGTTGCATTCCAAACATGATCGTCAGCGCTCCGATGAATGAAAGTGAGTTGAGGAACCTGATGTACACTGCGCAACTGGAAACAACAAAAAGCCCATTTGTGATCCGCTATCCGCGCGGAGAAGCAGTAAAAGCAGATTGGAAAACCGAGATGAAAGAAATTAAAATCGGCACCGGAAGAAAATTAAAAGATGGTGAAGACATTGCCATTTTATCTTTCGGGCATCCCGGAAATTTCGCGGCAGCAGCAATAAGACACGTAAAACCTGAAGGATTAAATCCTGCTCATTATGATATACGTTTTGTAAAACCTTTGGATGAAGAATTATTGCATGAAGTATTTTCAAAATATTCTAAAATTATTACCGTAGAAGATGGAACTGTTGTCGGCGGATTTGGTTCTGCAATTTTAGAATTTATGAATGCTCATCATTATAAAGCGGATGTAAAGATCCTTGGTATTCCTGATCATATTATTGAACATGCTTCGCAAAAACAGCAACAATCAGAAGCAGGAATTGATGAGGAACATATTGCCAATGCTATTCGCGAAATGGCAAAAATAGAAGTGAGTAAATTATTGGAAAGTTAAGCGCAGCAATTAAGCAAATCTTCTTTTAACCAGTTGATCAAATTGTTTTACAACGGGATCAGTATCCAGCCAGCCTATTTTTACTTTCAGCTCTCTTCTTATCCAGAATTCAGCTTCGGCATAAATAGAAAAATTCTGGATCGTTTTAATACTGCGTTCATACATGTCCACATCGCCGCGAAATAATTCATTAATAAAAAGAAAGCGGTCATTAACGCCAATTGCTTTTCTTAAATCTTTGATAGCAGTTGAAGTAAGCGATTGAGAAAGCTCGATCTTACTTTCTTTTAAGCGATCGTTAAGCGATTCAGGATATTCAAAAGAAAGGTCATTTGAAATTTTTTTGTCCGCCTGGTCCTGGTGTGCAAGAGTTGGAACATCTTCGAGCGGGTCAAATAAAAATGAAGGTCGTGTATGTGAAGATCTTGCATTTACCGCCTCCGCATGTTTTTTTATTTGCTCCAGTTCTTCTTCAATTTCTTTTTCATTTACCTGCAATACTTCTACTACTTTTTCTTCTGCAGGATTTATATTTGCTGTGGTTTGAAGAGCATCAACAATAAAGGAAACAGGCATCACGACTGCTATTTTTTCATTACTGCTGCGCGGATTATTATCTAAATGTTGGATCAATTCTGCCTGTAAAAGCTGTACCGTTTGCAACATTTCTTTTGCCTGTGCATTTTCATCAAATTGTTTTTGAAGTTTTTTCAGAAGCGTTGGTACTCTTTCCATAGAAATTGTAAGTAGTTTAGAAAATCGAAAAAAACTGTTTTTGATTTAATAAAAAATCAATTTAACCTTGCAAAAATTCAGGCTAAGTTACAAATTGAAAATTAAAATTAAATACTAAAAATGTTTATTGAACCGAATTTCAGAGGTGAGCGACGCGGTTGGATTGAAGTGATTTGCGGCAGCATGTTCAGCGGGAAGACTGAAGAACTGATCCGGCGTTTGAAAAGGGTTGAGATCGCACATCTGAAAGCTGAGATATTTAAACCGGCAGTTGACACCAGGTATGATGAGCAAAAAATTGTAAGTCACGATGAAAATAAAATTCATTCCACACCGATAGAAAACTCGCAAACAATTCTTTTGCTGGCGCAGGATGTGGATGTAGTTGGAATTGATGAGGCGCAGTTTTTTGACGACCAGATCACTCCTGTTTGCGAAGCGCTCGCATTGAAAGGAATGCGCGTAATTGTTGCCGGATTGGACATGGATTACCAGGGAAAACCATTTGGACAAATGCCGAATCTACTTGCGGTTGCAGATTACATTACCAAACTTCACGCGATTTGTGTGGTTTGCGGAAATATTGCAAACGTCAGTTACCGAAAAGTAAGTACCGGCGGCCAGGTTTTACTGGGAGAAAAAGATATTTACGAACCAAGGTGCAGAGTTTGTGCGCAGTTGAAGGGGTAATTTATTGAAGAAAATAAGAATTGTAATTATTTGTTAGTTTACTGTTTAATTGCATTTCTATTAAAGTAAATTTGTCCAAACAATAAAGCCATGGAAAATATTTTAGAAAAACAAATGGTTAGTTATTTTACTCAGTTGAATGAGCAGGAAAAAAAATCTTTAATACAAATGCTGAAGGCCTTTCTAAAAAGCGGCCGGCATCAAGAAAATCGTATTAGTATTGAGGAATATAATAAAGAATTAGAGGAGGCAATGGAACAAGTTAAAAATAGGCAGGTATATTCACATGAAGAGGTAGTGAAAATGTCAAAAAACTGGTAATGAGAAAAAGAAAAGTTACCTGGACTCAGGCAGCGATTGATCAGTTTAATAATATTATTGAATTCATCCGACTTGATTCTGAACAAAATGCAGATAAAGTAAAAGAAAAGATTCTTGAGAAAATCTATCAATTATCTGACGATAGAATAGTACACAGAAAAGATCCTTACAAGAAAAATAATGATGGTAATTATTTATATTTTGAAATCTTAAAATACCGTATTGTTTATTACCACAGTTCAAAAGAAGTTTTTATAATCCGCATTCGTCATACAAGTATGGAACCAAAACAATACTAAAGGATTTACCTGAATCAGTTAAATTTAAAATGTCAAAAATAATCACACTTCTAAAAAAAGATTTTCTGCTCGAACTGCGGCAGAAGCATACTTTTTTCGGCATTTTGTTGTACGTGGCTTCTACGATTTTTGTCTTGTATTTGGCAATGGGAAGGCCGGAAAGCACTGTTTATAATGGTTTATTCTGGATGATCCAATTGTTTGTTTGTGTGAATGCAGTTGCCAAAAGTTTTCTGCAGGAAAGCCAGGGCAGAATGCTGTATTTTTATTCAGTTACAAGTCCTGTAGAATTTATTATTGCCAAATTGATCTATAGTGCCGTTATCATGCTTTTGATGGTTTTGGTAAGTCTTATTTTATTCTGGATTTTATTAGGTAATCCGGTAATGAATGAATTTCAATTTATCGGAATTGCCTGCCTTGGCGGCTTAAGTTTGAGTCTCGTTTTTACTTTGATGTCAGCCATCGCTGCAAAAGCACATCAGAATGCCGCAATCATGGCCATTCTTGGTTTTCCGTTGATCATTCCTCAATTATTGCTTTTAATCAGGCTTTCAAAATCTTCATTTGGAGAAGTTTTCAGAGAAGGAGCGATTTTACAGATTTCGCTTTTGTTAGCAGGTCTTGATGTGCTGGTGATTGTTTTATCAGTTGTGTTATTTCCTTTTTTATGGAAAGAATGAGAGTAAATCTTTTATTAAATTATTAAATTATCACATTATCTTCTGATTGTATTTCTGTGATTTAGAAATACCATTGGATATTTTCAACCACTTTGGATTATCTTTTAAATTAAAGTAAAAACCATTCAGCATTGAAACAATCAGTTACTATTCCCTGATAATATCCTTAATTTTGCTGCTCAAAAATAAATTCATGAAATTAAAGTGGTGGAAGATATTGTGTATGGTTTTCCTCTTTATTACCTTCACTGCCGGCTTTCTGATTAAAGTGCCTATCATAGGGAATCTGCACCAAAGCATCCGTAATTTTTTCTTTCATGTGCCTATGTGGTTTGGAATGATGGGTTTGTTGTCATTGTCTCTCGCTTATTCAATTGCTTATCTCAGAACTCAAAATCTCAAACATGATGTTTATGCTTCAGAATTTGCAAAAACAGGAATTGTTTTCGGAATTCTCGGTTTGGCAACCGGATCCATTTGGGCAAAATATACCTGGGGAGAATTTTGGAGCAACGATCCGAAGCAAATCGCCGCAGCTATCGCTGTTTTGATTTATTTAGCTTATGTCGTTTTACGAAGTTCAATGACAGATATGGACAAACGAGCCAGGGTTTCTGCCGTCTATAATATTTTTGCTTATTTTATTTATATTCCATTAATAATGATCCTTCCGCGCATGGTTCAATCACTTCATCCGGGTGGAATGGAAGGTGCCAAAGGAGGTGGGAATCCGGCGTTGGGAGGTCAAAGCTTAGATGCAACAATGGAAATGGTTTTCTGGCCTGCTGTTTTTGGGTGGCTGCTTTTGGGAATCTGGATCAGCAGTTTAAAAATAAGATTAAACCTGCTTGATAATAAAAATTTAATGAATGAATAAACTGTTTTTAAAGCGTTGGAGCTTTACCATCCTGCTACTTTTTGTAAGTCCGTTTCTTTGGGCTCAAACTACTTCTGATTCTATTGACCAAACAATGAGAAGCCACGATAAGATTTACGTGGTAATGACTATTTGCATTGTTATTCTTGTTGTATTTTTTTTATACCTGATCAGAATAGATAATAAAGTTTCCAAAAAGGAAAAATCTGCATAGCTTTTGCTTGCTATATTGCAAAAAAAATTACTACAAATAACTGTTTACTAAAAAATAAAGATTATGTCATCGAAAGTGCCTTATAGTTTTTTTGAAAATGTAGAAAAAAGTTTTGATAAAGCAGCCGTTTTTACCCAGTGGGATACCGGAATTCTTCAGCAGATCAAACAATGCAACAGTGTGTACCAGATGCGTTTCCCAATTAAAAGGGAAAATGGAGAAATCGTTACGTTGGAAGCGTATCGCGTTCAACATTCACATCATAAAACGCCGTGCAAAGGAGGAATTCGTTTCAGCAATGCAGTAAACCAGGACGAAGTAATGGCTTTAGCAGCATTAATGACTTACAAGTGCGCTATCGTAAATGTTCCTTTTGGTGGTGCAAAAGGCGGAATAAAGATCAGTCCGAGAGATTATACACCTTATGAGCTGGAAAAAATTACGCGTCGGTATACAGCTGAGTTGATCAAGAAGAACTTTATTGGCCCCGGAACTGATGTTCCTGCTCCCGACTATGGAACCGGAGAGAGAGAAATGGCCTGGATTCTTGATACTTATACTGCCATGCATCCCGGCGAAATTGATGCCGCGGCATGCGTAACAGGGAAACCGGTTTCACAGGGCGGCGTTCGTGGAAGAAGGGAAGCAACAGGTTTAGGTGTATTTTATGGACTAACTGAAATTTGCAATATGCAAAGCCTGATGGATAAAGCCGGCTTGCCAACAGGTGTAAAAGGTAAACGGGTTTGTGTGCAGGGTTTGGGAAATGTGGGTTATCATTCTGCTTTGTTCTTTCAACAAGCAGGAGCGATAATTGTTGGTTTGGCAGAAATGGAAGGTGCTATCAAAAATTATAATGGCGTCGATGTAGAACAGGTTTGGCTTCATCGCAAAAAAACAGGTTCTATACTTGATTTCCCCGGCGCAGAAAATTTTGAAAAATCTGCTGATGCACTGGAAATGGATTGTGATATTTTAATTCCGGCCGCACTTGAAAACGTGATAAACGGAGAAAATGCAGGTCGTATCAAAGCAAAAATAATTGGAGAAGCTGCGAATGGCCCTTTAACTCCTGAAGCAGATGAAATTTTAAATCCAAAAGGCGTTTTGATCGTTCCCGATATGTACCTGAATGCGGGTGGTGTTACGGTCAGTTATTTTGAATGGTTGAAAAATCTTAGCCACGTTCGTTATGGCCGTTTGGAAAAAAGATTTACTGAGAATATGAATCATCATATTGTAAACCAGGTAGAAGAATTAACAGGAAAGACAATCACTCCTACAGAAAGAGATTTTATTCTGCATGGCGCTGATGAAGTTGATTTGGTAAGAAGCGGATTGGAGGAAACGATGATTGCCGCTACCCGCGAAATTGTTGACATCTGGCAAAAAACCCCAGCGATTCCTGATCTCAGAACTGCGGCTTATGTTTGTGCCATCAATAAAGTTGCGACTTCTTATGCGGAATTAGGCATTTTCCCATAATAAATATTGAATTATTGTTTCTGATAATTTTAGGAGAATAAGTGCTTTATTTTCTTTTTCTAAAAGGAAATAACCTACCTTTGCCGCCCAAATTAAATTTTTTATTCACAAAAAACACGATTAATGCAGAATTATGAATTGATGGTGATTTTTACCCCGGTGCTTTCTGAAGAGGAATTCAAAGCCGCTCAGAAAAAATTCACTTCCCTGGTTGCAGAAAACGGAGGTGAGGTTGTAAACGAAAACCCATGGGGACTAAAATCACTGGCGTATCCGATCCAGAAAAAAACAACCGGTTTATACTGGGTTCTGGAATATACTGCGCCAACCGACTTCAATGAAAAGCTGAAAACCCAGCTTTTGCGTGACGAAACAGTAATTCGTCATATGTTCACTGCACTCGACAAATACGCCGTCGAGTACAATGCCAAAAAGAGAAAAGGCGTACCAACAGGAATCGAAAAAGCGGAGGTAACCAATGGCTAAAGCAAACGAAATCAAATACCTGACAGCGATAAAAGCTGAAAAAAGGCCAAAGAAATATTGCCGTTTCAAAAAATTGGGTATCAAATATATCGACTACAAGGATGCCGACTTTTTGAAAAAATTTTTGAACGAACAAGGTAAATTATTGCCTCGCCGCATTACCGGTAATTCTTTGAAATACCAACGTAAAGTAAGCGAAGCAGTAAAAAAAGCCCGTCAAATGGCAATTCTGCCTTACGTAACAGATTTAATGAAATAATTTTTTTAAACCACCCTAATCCGCCGAAGGCGGAGAAAGACCGCAAACCGGTTTGGGTAAAAATGCAAACAAAATGCAGGTAATATTAATACAGGATGTAAATAATTTAGGAGGTGCCAACGAACTCGTAACTGTAAAAGATGGTTACGGCCGCAATTATTTAATTCCTCACAAACTGGCTGTTGAAGCCAATTCTTCTAACTTAAAACAATTTGAAGAGCGGAAAAAACAACTGGCAAAGAAAGAAGAAAAACTTCTGGCAGAGATCAACAGCGTAATTTCAGTTTTACAATCTTCTCCTTTGAAAATTGGTGCCAAAACAGGTACCAGCGGAAAGATTTTCGGAAGCGTAACTTCTGTTCAGATAGCAAGAGCAATCCGCGAACAAAAAGGTTATGAAATTGATCGTCGCAGGATCACCATTCCTGATGAAGTAAAAGAATTAGGAACTTATAAAGCTAAAATTGATTTTGGAAAAGGACACGAAACAGAAGTAGAATTTGAAGTGGTAGCTGAATAGTTTTTTCTAAAAAATTTCTAAAAAAGCCCTGCAAAATGCAGGGCTTTTTATTTGTTTAAAAGAAAAAATGAGGTTATTTATTTGTTTACCGCAGAGAACTTTCTATCTATTTGTATTCAATGATAACACGTTGCAACTGTGAAGTTGTTAAATAATTTGTTTTAACATGTACCATTCCGTTCTTTTCATTTTCGTCAAAATAATAACCGGGAACTGACGATTTTTCAAAATTTTCTTTTGATGAAAATCTTTTTATTGGCTTATTATTTAGCAATACAGAAGAAGGTCTTTTAAAATGCAGATCCAGCAAATAAACGCGCTTTTCATATTTGCCTTTATAATTTCCAATTGCAGGATTTATTTTTATATCGATGTTCTTACTTGCATTTACTTCAAATAGTGTTTTTGCAAATGCACCTTTCCGATGTTCCCTGGTTATTCCATCATCTTCATACAGGTTGAAGGATGATTTTCCCGAAGGATAAATATCGAGTGTCAATGTATCAGCGCGCCTTTCGCCGTCATAGTTCATTTGTGGGTACATTGGTATGATGGCGCCGGCTTTTACAAAAACCGGAAGTTTGTCTAATGGTGCATCATAATTATTTAACCATTTGCTGCCTTCATATTCCTTGCCGTTCCAATAATCTATCCATTTTCCTTTGGGCAAATAAATACTGTCTCTCTTTCCTTCACTTTTATAAACGGGCGCTACCAACAACCATTCACCATTCATGAACTGGTATTGCGTTTTGGTTCCCCATGTCACGGAATCTTTTGGATATTCAAGAACCATCGCCCGCGATGTGGGAACGCCGGTTTCATAAGCTTGTTCGCAATACGTGTACATGTAAGGAGTTAAGCGCATTTTCAATTTCAGATATTTGCGGTTGATGTCTGTAAAACCAGAAATATAAGGTTGCTTATCTTTTTTTGCCCATCCGCTCATTACCATAAAAACAGGCGTAAAGCATTTCCATTCCAGGTCGCGGGTATAAGTAGAATCGCTTCCTCCAAAAATGCCGTCCACATCACCGGTAGCACAATTAAATCCGGATAATCCTGAACCAATTACTGTTGGAATGTGAAAGCGAATGTATTCCCAATTTCCGCTTTGGTCGCCGCTCCAAACCGTTGAATAATGCTGCGTTCCTGCCCATCCCATCACGCTCCAGACAAATCCACGTGCGTTGCTGTTATTTTCGATTCCATTATAAGCTGCCTTACACGCATCCAATGCATATTTGTATCCCGGGCCGACCCACGCAACATCCAATTTGCAAAGTCGCGTACCATCCTGTCCTACTTCTTTTGCAATTTTATCAACACCGTTTTCGGTCCATAAACCGGTTTTAAAACCGCGCTTTGCCAATTCTTTTACGACAAATGGCAAATCGGTATAACCACAACCATAACCATCATTCGGCAATATCCATCCATGCGGCATGTCTTCTGCAATATATTTATCAGCCACTGTATGAATCACCGCAGGAGTTGTTTGTGGATTTCCCTGCCTGTCTTTTTTGTTATAACAATTGGCATCGCCAAGGCTCAACGCCCAACGCGGCATCAGAAACGGTTTCCCGGTGATTTCTGTATAATCTCCCAAAATCTTTTTTAATGAAGGCCCGTAAAAATAAAATGCATCAAACCGATTTTCATTGTGTGAAAATTTCAGCGTATCTCTGAAAGAATACATGCCTGCATCAAAAGTATTTCTGAAAACGCCGTATCCGTTTGTACTCATGTAAAATGGCATTGGATTGGCGCGGCCCCCTGCATCCCAGCCACCACCTTTTTCTATCAAAATGTCTTTACCCCGATGCGAAAAATATCCGTTCTGCATTCCACATCCGTAAAAATATTCTTCCTCTCCACGCTTCATAGTTTGAATGGTATGGGCGCCAAATAAAAGCGGCTTGCTTTCTTCCCACATTTGCTTTTGATTGGAGGCGTCATACATGGCAAAACGTAAAGGAGTTTTATAAATACGAATCACACATTTTGCACTTTGCATTTTATAATACCTTCCTTCATCAGAAGTTTTAATTGCCGATTTCATAGTTGGATATTTTACCACAATATCACTGTCTGTCGGGTCGGTAAAATTGCCATCAGGAGCCAGCCAGATGCGAAAAATATCATCCTGATAAAAAATAATTTTTATTTTGGAAATGCCTGAAGAAATATCGGCTTCGTTACCATTACTTTTGAAATCAGTCAAATTTCCGAGCATCGCTTCCTGCGCATTTATTTTTATTTTCAAAAAATTGTTTTTCGTTTGTTCATCACCGTTATACAAAATTTGAAAGCTTAAATTGTGTGTGGGAGATTTGCTTAAATCAATATTTTTAAAAACAACATCAAAATCAGAATCCGCCTTAAAAGTTTGTTTACTAGCAGGCACAACTACCGTATCATTTTTCTTTCCGTCAATATCTACAGCAACTTTGAAATCGGATCTAATATCTTTTGTACCGGAGTTTTTAATTTTTAAAACCAATTCGTCATTTTTCTTAAACACGTTTCCTTCTTCTGTTTGAGAGGTAAGCCGTACAGTGCTTACATCATAATCATACGCTTCTGAAAGAGAAATATCATCCACCATCCAATACCACGCCATCAGTCCTTTCCAGTAAAAACGCAAATAAACTTTCGGTTGATTAGCAGCCCACTTGGAAATATTGATTTCCTCATTCATTGGTACAAACATGTCGGTTGAAGGCGCCACATTATTTCTTACATCCCACTGCTGCCAGTGAATGCTATCCGTGCTCACCCCGACAAACAAGCCGGCAGAATCACTTTCGCCATAATCCCACCAACGAAAGGTTTGTTGAAATTTTAAAACCACAGAATTTTTTCCCGAACAATTTATCGGCGCTGAAATAATATAACTATCAGGATAATTTTTCTTTTTTATCCAGCTATCCACATCTTCATCGGTAAAATAACCTGCCTGGAATTGCAAATGATATCCACGACTGTGAGAAGCGATTGGCGGCGCCTGTTGTTGAAATTTATAGGAACCGGGATAAGGTTGATTGGTAACAATCCATTGTGGATCCCATTTACCAACAGTTGGAATATACCAACCTGCAGGAAGTGAAGCAGTTTTAAAATTTTCCTGGTAAAAAATCTTAGGATCGGTTTTTTTGTTTTGAGCAGAAGCAATATTTACAAAGAACAGGATAATAATGAAGAGTAAAATATTTTTTTTCACGATTTAATTTGTTTGAAGATTATCGCTAGTGGCAGATCAATAGTATCAATAAATGAAATTGAAGAATCAAACTTAAATGAAATTTATAAGTAAATGGTTATGCAACCGGTTGCACTTCTTTTTGGAACACGAAAAGAAATGCCTTCAAAGGCATTGATCTGTTTTTCGTAAATTGCCATCTATTACTGCTATGGAAAATAAAATAGCCACACTTAAAGAAATTGCCAGGCGGCTGAACTTTTCGGTTTCAACCGTTTCCAGGGCTTTACATAATCATCCAAGTATCGGGTTGCGCACCACGGCACAGGTTCATAAACTTGCGAAAGAATTAAATTACGAGCCGAATCAAACCGCTCTTTTATTTAAAAAACAAAAAACAAATACGATCGGTGTAATTCTTCCCAATCTGAAGGAAGAATTTTTTTCGCAGGCTATTAATGGAATTGAAGACATCGCGAAAGAAAACAAATATAGTGTGCTCATTGGCCAATCGCACGACGACGTAGAGCAGGAAAAACAGATCATCAATGCGATGAAAAACCAGCGCGTGGATGGTTTGATCGTTTCTATTTCCAAATACACAAAAAATTATGATCACCTGGCTGCGGTGGAAAAATATAATATCCCCATTGTTTTCTTTGATCGTGTACCCGACTTGTCTACAGTTCATAAAGTTTCTTCCGATATTCAATTCGGTACCAGGCAGGCAATAGAATTTTTGATCAAAAATGGTCATAGAAGAATTGGTGTTATTAATGGCCCTGAAGAAATGAAATCATGTATGGAAAGAACGAATGCCTACATGGAAGTTTTGAAAAAGAAAAGAATAAAAATTGATCTTTCGCTTGTTGTTTCTACAGACCTGACACAGGAAAAAACATATGAAGCAATGGATCAGTTGTTGAAATTAAAGCAACGGCCGACCGCAATTGTGACTATCAATGATTATGTAGCGCTGGATGCTATCCAGTTTGCGCGAAAAGCAAAACTAAAGATCAACAAAGACATTTGTTTTGTGAGTTATGCCAACCTTCCGATCACCAACTATCTCGAATTCCCTCCACTTGCTTCTGTAGAGCAATTCCCATACGAACAGGCAAAAAAAGCCACTGAAATTTTATTTGATCTTTTCGAAAAACAAAAAAATCCCGGATCAGAAATTAAATATCACAATATTATTATTGAAGGACAATTAGTTGTAAATAAAAAGTGAGAACAGGAAACAAATTTCGCGGAATAGAAATAAAATAATTTGTTCATTTACTGGAAATTTTAAAAGAAAAGTTGATTCTTTTTCTTCTCAAAAAAATTCGCTTCAAAAAAAATTTGTTGGTATAAACATTTCCCTACTATATTTGTAGGATATTAATGAAACAATCAAACATAACAGCACATTCAATTTCATGCAACTCTTTTTGCATGTGTATCCGCTGTATGCCGTAAGGCATCCACATTTTATATCATCCCACTTTAAGGCAATGCCTTATTCCAAAAAATAAATCTTTCATTTTTAATTTTATAAATCATCATTCATGAGCTCTCAACATTTTGAAACATTACAACAACATGCAGGCCAGGAGCCTGATCCAACAACCGGTTCCCGTGCGGTCCCTATTTACCAGACCACCTCTTTTACTTTTAAAAATTCTGAACATGGGGCGAATCTTTTTGCCTTGAAAGAATTTGGAAATATTTATACCCGCATCATGAATCCAACTACTGATGTATTTGAAAAAAGAGTAGCAGCATTGGAAGGCGGTGTTGCAGCACTGGCAACATCTTCAGGACAGGCGGCTCAGTTTCTCGCTTTGACCAACATACTTGGCGCTGGTGATAATTTTGTCAGCAGTCCTTTTTTGTATGGAGGGTCTTATAACCAGTTTAAAGTGTCATTAAAACGTCTCGGCATTCAGGCAAGATTTGCAAAAGATAATAACGTTGAAAATTTTGAAAAGCTGATTGACGATAAAACAAAAGCCTTATATACAGAAACTATCGGTAATCCTGACTTCAATATCCCTGATTTTGACAAGCTTTCGGCGTTGGCACAAAAATATGATTTGCCTTTAATTGTCGATAATACATTTGCTTGCTGTGGTTATCTTTTCCGTCCGCTGGAACATGGCGCTCATGTGGTGGTACAGGCTGCTACCAAATGGATCGGCGGACACGGAAACAGCATCGGAGGCGTGATTGTTGATGGAGGAAATTACAATTGGGGAAATGGAAAATTCCCTCAATTTTCTGAACCATCAGAAGGCTATCATGGTCTCGTTTTCAATGATGTCTTTGGAAGCAAAGGGCCTTTCGGAAATATCCAGTTTATCATTCGTGCAAGAGTGGAAGGATTACGTGATTTTGGACCAGCGATTTCTCCGTTCAATTCTTTCTTATTGATCCAGGGTTTGGAAACATTGTCTTTGCGTGTTCAACGTACGGTGGATAATACGCTAGCCTTAGCCCAGTGGCTCGAGAAACATCCCGATGTTGAAAAGGTAGATTATCCGGGCCTGGAAAGCAGTCCACATTATGCGAATGCAAAAAAATATCTGAAGCATGGTTACGGCGGTGTTCTTTCTTTTGAAATAAAAGGTGGAAAAGAAAACGCAACGAAACTTGTGGATAATTTAAAAATGATCAGCCATCTTGCGAATGTGGGCGATACCAAAACATTGATCATACAACCTTCCGCAACCACACATCAACAATTGTCAGACGAAGAACAATTGTCTGCAGGCGTTACGCCAGGACTTCTCCGTGTATCTGTCGGTATCGAGCATATTGATGACATCAAAGCCGATATGCAGCAATCTTTTGAAAAAGTTTTTGCAAAATAAGAATTAAAGGTTGCCAACCTTACAAAAGGTATTTTTAAGCTGAAAAACATTTTTGAAGGTTGGCAACCTTGATGCAATGGAGCAATCAGTTTGAAAAGGTTTTTGCAAAATAATAGAACATAAAAATTAATTTTGCCGCCCTGAATTACAACCATGCAGAAAGGCATGGTTGTAATTCTATTTTTCTTTAAATATTTCAATCAAAAGAATTTGAGTTACGATATTTTTCATGTTGATAATCCAATCACTCTTGAATCAGGAAAGGTCGTTCCAAAATATCATTTAGCCTACACAACCTATGGAAAATTAAATCCTCAAAAGGACAATGTTGTGTGGATTTTTCACGCATTAACTGCCAACAGTAAACCATCAGAATGGTGGCCGGGTTTGGTTGGAGAAGGAAAGTTATTTGACGCGGAAAAGTTTTTTATTGTTTGTGTAAACATGCCCGGTAGCTGTTATGGAAGCACCGGCCCACTTGATAAAAATCCGGAGACACGAGAAATTTATTATCACGACTTTCCTTTTTTTACTCCTCGTGATATGATTCGTTCTTATCAGCCTTTGAGAGAATTTTTAGGAATTCAAAAAATAAAGGTTGGTATTGGCGGTTCGATGGGAGGACAACAATTATTGGAGTGGGCGATTGAAGAACCGGAACTTTTTGAAAATATTTTTCCGATCGCAACCAATGCAAGGCATTCCGCGTGGGGCATTGCTTTCAACGCTTCGCAACGAATGAGCATTGAAGCGGACGGCACCTGGAAAGAGAAAGACCCATTAGCCGGAATGGAAGGAATGAAAGCAGCAAGAAGCCTTGCTTTAATTTCTTACCGGCATTATGAGACCTATCATGCAAGCCAAAGTGAGCATCATATTGATAAGATAGAAAATTACAAAAGTGAATCTTATCAAAAATACCAGGGTGAAAAACTGGGAAAAAGATTCAATGCTTTCAGTTATTATTTTTTGAGCAAAGGAATGGATTCTCACAACGTAGGCCGCGGACGTGGAAGTATTGAAAATGCTTTACAGCGCATCAAAGCAAAAACAACAGCCATAGGCATTACAACCGATATTTTATTCCCGGTAAATGAGCAGGAATTTATCGCTGAAAATGTACAGGGAGCTTCTTTCTTTTCTATTGATTCTCTTTATGGGCATGATGGATTTTTGCTGGAGTATGAGCAAATAGAAAAGATTATTACTGAGGTATTAGAAAATAACGTTTGAGATTGCAGTAAGCGAAGGAATAATTTGAATTCTATTTTTATTGATTCTAAGCAATAACGTTATCTAATATAAAAGCAAATCATCTTATTAGTATTCAGCACATTAACTAATTATCACATCAATCCTTCATCGGCAAAACTATAATAACCTTCATCGCCAACAATCAGATGATCTACCACTTTTATATCTAAAAGTTTTCCTGCGTTTCTCAATTTTTGCGTTAGTTCTTCGTCTGCCCTGCTCGGCCGAAGGCTTCCCGAAGGATGATTATGGCATAACACCATTGACGTGGCCTGCACTTCCAGCGCTTTTAAAAAAATAATTCTTGGATCAACGATCGTATGGGTCATTCCGCCTTTGCTCATCACTTCAAAATGCTTTACTTTATTGGCCCTGTTTAAAAATACCACTGCAAAAACCTCATAAGAATAATCTTTCAGCGAAGCTTTTAAAAAGGTAGCCAGATCATTGCTGCTTACCAATCTTTTTTTCTCAAGGATTAAGGAACTGTGACGGCGTCTTCCCAATTCCAAAGCTGCCATTAAAGTGATGGCTCTTGCCGGCCCGATACCTTTTATTGTTGTCAGTTCTTTCATGGAAAGTTTGCCCAGTTCATCCAAATTGTTTTGCCCCAATTGCAACACTTTTTTAGCGACATCAACGGCGCTTTCATCTCCGCTGCCGCTGTTGATCAATATTGCCAGCAGCTCTGAATCACTCAAACTTTCTTTTCCTTTTGATAAAAGTTTTTCTCGCGGACGGTCATCTATAGCCCAGTTTTTAATGGAAGTGGATGACTTGTTAAAACTTTCCATGATTTTGAGTTTATTTCCAAAAATATTAATTATAATTTCGCCAAACTAATTATTGCTACAATTCTGTCATATGCATACGAATGTAAAAATCTTTTCAGGCACTGGCTCCCAATATCTGGCGAAACAAATTGCTTTGAGATTCGGAGAACCTTTGGGAAAAATAAATATTCAAAAATTCAGCGATGGCGAGATTGGCGTGGAATTCCTGGAAAGTATACGTGGACAATTTGTTTTTTTGATTCAGAGTACTTTTTCTCCCACCGACAATCTGATGGAATTATTGCTGATGATTGATGCAGCAAAAAGAGCATCGGCTTATAAAGTGATCGCTGTAATCCCCTATTACGGCTATGCACGCCAGGACAGAAAAGACAAGCCTCGTGTTGCCATCGGTTCAAAGCTTGTGGCGAATATGATTGTAGCTGCCGGTGCAGACAGAGTGATTACAATGGATCTTCACGCACCACAGATACAGGGTTATTTTGATATTCCTGTGGATCATTTGGATTCTTCAGCCATTTACATTCCTTATATCGAAGATCTGAATTTGGAGAATCTTACGTTTGCTGCTCCGGATGTTGGCAGCGCCAACAGGATCAGGGAAATTGCCAGCTATTTTGAGGTAGACATGGTTATTTGTGACAAGCACCGGCGACGGGCCAATGAAATTGCCAGTATGGTAGTGATTGGAGATGTTACTAACAGGGATATTGTTTTGATAGATGACATCTGCGATACAGGCGGCACACTTTGTAAAAGTGCGGCATTGCTGTTGGATAAAGGCGCACGCAGTGTTCGTGCTTTTTGTACGCACCCTGTTTTAAGCAATGGCGCTTATGAAAATATCGAAAACAGTGTTTTGGAAGAATTGGTAGTATGTGATACTATTCCGGTAAAGAAGAGAATTGATAAAATAAAAGTTGTTTCTGTGGCAGACCTTTTTGCAATAGCTATCCGCAATGCTTACGAGAATAAAAGCATCAACAGCCTCTTTATCAGAAGCAAAATTCATAAGAAAAATCAGGTTAGTTCTTAGTTCATAGTTTACCACAACTACAAACTAAGAACTGAACGCGAACTAATCAATATTAACTAATTCAATATCAAATACCAACTCCTTGCCTGCAAGCTCGTGATTGGCATCCAGCACCACTACGTCATCTTTCACTTCAGAAACCACCACAGGAATTGGCTGCCCGGCTTGGTTTTGCAACTGCAATTTCATACCCGGCTCCAGTTTCATATCTTCAGGAATATTGGATTTTGGAAATTCGATAATAGCATCAGCATTTTTTTCGCCATACGCATCTTTTGCAGGGATATTGATGGTTTTCTTTTCTCCAACTTCCATTCCGGGAATCGCATCATCAAAACCTTTGATCATCTGACCCGCACCCACTGTAAAAGCCAATGGCTCTCTTCCTTCGCTGGAATCAAATTGTTCTCCATTGGTTAGTCTTCCTTTATAATGCACTTTTACATTGTCACCTTTTTTTGCCTTGCTCATAACTATAATTTTTTTTTAATTTAACAATAAGACCTATAAGGTTTTTGAGGGCTTATAGGTCTGGTAATAGTCTTGTAAAGGTGGCATTAATATTTTATTTAATCGTCTAAAATGACGAAAAGATTATTTTTTACAATAATTTTATCAGGTTTTCACTCAATTCCTTTTATTTTACAACCTCATCATAAAACCACTTCTTATGAAATTAAAAACGTACTTATTTGTTAGTTTACTGTTTATTGCAATAGCCGGATTTTCTCAAAGAATTATTCCCGGAGCAGAAAGAATGGACCAATATCTTCCTTTGCTGAAAGGCAAATCTGTAGCTGTTTTTGCCAATCCAAGTTCTATGGTTGGCAACACTTCACTGGTAGATACGCTTTTAAAAAAAGGGGTAAAAATAGTGCGGATTTTCGGACCGGAACATGGATTTAAAGGCACAGCAGATGCCGGCGAAAAAGTAGGTAATTCGATTGATCCGGAAACAGGAATTGAAGTGGTTAGCCTTTATGGAAAACATCAGAAGCCAACTCCGGAAGATCTGAAAGGAGTAGATATCATGATCTTCGACCTCCAGGATGTCGGAGTAAGATTTTATACCTATATCAATTCGATGCAGCACTATCTGGAGGCAGCATTGGAGAATTCTATTCCATTGATCATCCTTGACAGGCCCAATCCTAATGGATTTTATGTTGACGGGCCGGTTTTGGATCTGAAATATAAAAGTGGTGTTGGTTTGCAGCCAATTCCTATTGTTTACGGGCTTACGTTAGGAGAATACGCATTGATGCTGGCCGGTGAAAAATGGCTTACTCCCCTTGCAAATGAAAAGTATGGCTATTACCAACACGCCAAAAAAACGGTTGATAGTCCCTTTCATCTTTTGATCATAAAAAACCTGAATTACGACCATAACAGTAAATATGTTTTGCCCATAAAACCTTCTCCAAACCTCCCAAATATTCAATCGATTTATCTGTATCCTTCCACCTGTTTTTTTGAAGGAACGACATTAAGTGAAGGTCGCGGCACTGATAAACCGTTCCAGGTATTTGGCGCGCCATCTCTGCCAAAAAATCTGTATTCTTTCACTCCTCACCCGACCGAGGGAGCGAAGAACAGCAAGCATTACGGACAGGTTTGTTATGGATGGGATGTTTCCGGTACTCCGCAACAGGTTTTGAAAAAAATAGATCATCATATCCAGCTGAAATGGTTGATGGAGGCGTATCGTTTATTCCCCGACAAAGACAGCTTTTTCATTGTTCCCAAATCAGGCAACATGGAAAATTCATTCTTTGATAAGCTTGCAGGAAATAACGAACTATGGCAACAAATCAGGGACGGTGTTTCAGAAAAAGATATTCGCGCCAGTTGGGAACCGGCATTAAGCAATTATAAAAAGATCAGGAAAAAGTATTTATTGTATAAAGATTTTTAATGTGAAAATTAAAGATATGAGTGATATTCACTTTAAACTTTAAGTTTTCACCTTCGTGTTGCTTTGTGTATTTGCGTCTTTGTGGCGATCTTAAACTTTGAACAATGAGAATTATCTTCATGGGAACTCCGGAATTTGCTGTTCCCTCTTTAAATAAATTATATGAAGCGGGCTATGATATTGTTGCAGTGGTAACCGCGCCTGATAAGCCCGCTGGTCGTGGTATGCAATTGACGGAAAGTGCAGTAAAAAAATACAGCGCAGAAAAAAATCTCCTCGTGCTGCAACCCGAAAAATTAAAAGACCCGGTTTTCATAGAAACATTGCGATCGTTGAAAGCAGATATTCAGGTAGTGGTAGCTTTTCGAATGTTACCGGAAGTAGTGTGGAATATGCCGCCGGTCGGAACGATAAATCTTCACGCATCCTTATTACCCGAATATCGCGGTGCAGCTCCCATCAACTGGGCGATCATAAACGGCGAAAAAGAAACGGGGGTTACTACCTTTAAGCTGCAGCATGAAATAGACACAGGGAATATTTTATTACAGGAAAAGATTCCAATTTCCGGGAACGAAACAGCAGGTTCACTGCACGATAAAATGATGTACATAGGTGCAGAACTTTTGTTAGAAACGATTCGACAAATCGAAAACGGATCGATCAAAGAAACAGCGCAGCCTTCTAGGTCAAATCTTCAAACTTCAAAAACAGCTCCCAAAATCTTTAACGAAACCTGCCACATCAATTGGAATCAGCCAGTCGATAAAATTTACAATCTTATCCGTGGACTTTCTCCTTATCCAACAGCTTTTACCTACCTTGATGAAAAAAAATTAAAGGTATTTTCTTCAGAAAAGGAAAATATGAATGAACCGAATGAACCTGGCAAAATACTTACTGATCACAAAACCTTTTTAAAATTTTGCGCGGCAGACGGCTGTATCTCTCTGAAAGAAGTGCAATTGGAGGGAAAGAAAAGAATGAATATCCAGGATTTTTTAAGAGGCTATCGTGGTAAAATATAGTTTGCATTAAATGTATACTGAATAGCAAAAAACTCGCATCTTTTTTTTGTCGGTCCGATAGAATTTTTTATACTCTTCACTTTTTCTATTTCCTGCAATTATTTTCCTCAAATCCTTTCCCTAATTTAGCCTTTAATGGCTACACAAATATTTACAAATATCCGGTCATTGGTGAATACCCGCGATGGTACCGGTTTTATTCGTGGGAATGAACTTGCTATTCTTCCATCCATTCAAAATGCTTACCTTATTGTGGAAGATGGCGTTATTGCTGATTTTGGCAAAATGGAAGATTTGCGATTTATAAAAGAAAAAAATGAAGTGGCTGCGAATACAATCGTTTTACCCTGCTGGTGTGATAGTCATACTCATCTTGTTTTTGCAGGAAGTCGTGAAGAAGAATTTATTGACAAAATAAAAGGATTAAGCTATGCAGAAATTGCCGCACAGGGCGGAGGAATTTTAAATTCTGCAAAAAAATTAAATGAAACATCGGAAGATGAACTTTTTAATGCTGCATGGAAAAGATTGCAGGAAGTAAGCAAACTTGGAACAGGCGCCATCGAAATAAAAAGCGGTTATGGATTATCCGTTGATGGCGAATTAAAAATGCTTCGCGTCATCAAAAAATTAAAAGACAAAAGTTCCCTGAAAATTAAAGCTACTTTTCTGGGAGCCCATGCTTTCCCATTTAAATACAAAGAAAATCATCAGGCTTATATTGATTCAATCATCAATGAAATGCTTCCGGTTATCGGAAAAGAAAAGCTAGCCGATTACATTGACGTGTTTTGTGAAAAAGGTTTTTTTTCTCCGGAAGAAATGAAAACAATTTGCAAAGCAGGAAAAAGTTTTGGATTAAAACCAAAGCTTCATGTCAACCAATTGAACAGTATTGGCGGCATCGAAACCGGAATTTCTTTGCATGCAATTTCATTAGATCATTTGGAAACATTGACAGAGAGTGAAATTGAAATTTTAGGAAAGTATAAAGGGTCATCTACGCTTTTGCCAACTGCTGCATTTTTTTTAAGAATGCCATTGCCGCCTGCGCAAAGTCTTATTAATGCTGGTGCTGCGGTTACGCTCGCTTCAGATTACAATCCTGGTTCTTCACCTTCAGGCAATATGAACTTTGTAATCTCGCTTGCCTGTATTCAAATGAAAATGTTGCCTGAACAGGCCATCAATGCTGCAACGATGAATGGTGCGTCTGCAATGGAAATTGAAAACGAATATGGAAGCATTTCGGTAGGGAAAAAAGCCAATCTTATTTTTACAAAGCCTGTTCCTTCTCTCGCCTATCTTCCTTACTCTTTTGGAAATAATTTAATAGACAAAGTGATGATCAACGGTTCTTTTATTTAAATTGAAAATTATTAAACGTAGAATTTATGCCAGCTCATTTCAACCGATACGATAAACATTATATTCTTTCTCATACACATCTTCGTAAGTATGAAACTAAATTAGGGGAAATTGTTCTTTGCGATTCGGCAACTGATTTCGAAAAGACAATTGCTGAAACCACCGCCAGGTATATACTTTTCGGTATTCCTGAAGATATTGGGGTAAAAGCCAATTTCGGAAAAGGGGGCGCTGATTCCGCATGGTTTTCTTTTTTGAATTCTTTTTTAAATATCCAGAGCAACGACTTTTTGAGTGGCGAAAATATTTTCATTGCAGGGCATTTTGATTTTTCTGATGCAGAAAAACTGATCAATGTAAATGCCCAGAATGATGAAGAAAAAATTATTGCGTATCGTTCTCTCGTTTCAAACATTGATGACGCAGTGGAGGAAGTAGTAAAAATTATCACTCAAAATAAAAAAATCCCCATCATTATTGGCGGCGGTCACAATAATGCATATCCTGCTATAAAGGGCGCTGCGAAAGGATTATACAAAGCAGAGCTTTTGCCGCTGGCACAAATTAATTGTATCAATTTGGACGCTCACACAGATTACCGGCCAATAGAAGGAAGGCATTCCGGAAATGCTTTTCGCTATGCTGATGAAGATGGTTATTTAAATAAATATTGTGTGATCGGCATTCATGAAAATTATCTGCAACAAAATGTTTGGATCGATATTGTCAATAATCCGTTCATTGATTTTATTTCTTATGAAGATATTTTCATTCACGAAAAAAGAAATTTTATCCAGGCGGTTGCCCATGCAACAAGTTTTACATCAGATAATTTTACCGGAATAGAATTAGATCTTGATTCGATAGAAAATACTCTCACCAGCGCTTCTACGCCTTGTGGTATTAATTCAATTCATGCAAGGCAATATTTGAATTTTGCTGCAATGGATTCAAAAGTAGCGTACATGCACATTTGCGAAGGAGCTGTCAGATTAGATAATGGCGAATCTGATTCATCAACCGGAAAGCTGATCAGTTACCTGGTAAGTGATTTTGTAAAAGCGAATTCAAGAATGAAATAATTTAATCATTATTTGTTGCAATCCTTCTTTAAAAACACCTACAAGAAAAAAATTAATAAGCCAACTTTATTGACAGTAAACAAAGAAAAAAAACGAATTTCAATTTCGCTTTTTCTCACTGATAAGAAATAGAATTATTTCTCCACACCTGTTCAAAACATTCACAATTTTTTACTTTTTCCTTTAAGTATATTTGGACAAACTGCAATAAGCAAAATCATAATTCGGCTAAAGCAAAGTGTTGAAAAATTTCTTTCTTTTGCGCAAAAATTTTAAAAAAGATACATGACAGATAAAGATCTATTTGATTATAACGAAGAGTCAATAAAAAGCCTTGACTGGAAGGATCATATTCGTTTGCGGCCCGGAATGTACATTGGAAAATTAGGCGACGGAAGTAGCCCCGACGACGGAATTTATGTTTTATTAAAAGAAGTGATTGATAACTGCATTGATGAACATACTATGGGATTCGGTAAACATGTAGATGTTCAAATAAAAGATAAAATGATTACCATTCGTGATTATGGGCGTGGAATTCCTTTGGGAAAAGTCGTAGATGTGGTGAGCAAGATAAATACGGGTGCAAAATATGACAGTAAAGCGTTTCAAAAAAGTGTTGGGCTAAATGGTGTAGGAACCAAGGCAGTGAATGCTTTGAGCGAATTCTTTAGGGTCGCCTCTACCCGCGAAGGAAAACAAAAGAGCGCCGAATTTGAAAGAGGAAAATTAATTAAGGATGATAAAGAAATAAAAACTACTGAGGAAAACGGAACAGAAGTAACCTTTGTTCCTGACGAAAAAATATTTAAGAATTATCATTTCATTCATGAATTTCTGGATAACCAGTTTTGGAATTATTGCTTTTTGAATGCGGGACTGGTGATCAATTTCAATGGAAAAAGATATGTAAGTAAAAATGGCTTGCTCGATTTGCTTCAAAGAAAAACCATCGAAGAAGAACTTCGTTATCCGATCATTCACCTGAAAGGAGAAGATATTGAAGTAGCCATTAGCCACAATAATCAGTATGGCGAGGAATATTACAGCTTTGTAAACGGACAATTTACAACACAGGGTGGAACGCATCTTGCAGGTTTTCGCGAAGGATATGTAAAAACCATTCGTGATTTTTATAAAAAAGATTATGACGCAGCAGACATTCGCGGAAGCATTTGCGCAGCGATCAGTATCCGTGTGCAGGAACCTGTTTTTGAAAGCCAGACAAAAACGAAATTAGGTTCACATATTATGTATGAAAAAGGGCCTGCGGTCAAAAGCTTTATTACTGATTTTTTGGGAAAAGAATTGAATAATTTTCTTCATAAAAATCCGGAAACTGCGGATGCGCTAAAAAGACGCATTGAGCAAAACGAAAGAGAGCGCAAGGATATGGCGGGGATTAAAAAACTGGCAAATGAAAGAGCAAAAAAAGCGAATCTGCATAACAAAAAATTGCGCGATTGCCGATATCATTTTAATGACGAAGCCGAAGGGAAAAATAAAGATGAGATCAATGCCAAACGAATGGAGACAACGCTTTTCATTACTGAAGGAGACAGTGCCAGCGGCTCTATTACCAAATCACGAAATGTAGAAACACAGGCAGTTTTCAGCTTACGTGGAAAACCGTTGAACTCTTTTGGGTTGACCAAAAAGATCGTTTATGAAAATGAAGAATTCAATTTGTTGCAACATGCTTTAAATATTGAAACGGGCTACGAAGATCTTCGTTACAATAACATTGTCATCGCCACAGATGCAGATGTGGATGGAATGCATATTCGCCTTTTATTGATGACTTTTTTCCTTCAGTTTTTTCCTGATCTTGTAAAAAATGGTCACGTTTATATTTTAGAAACGCCTTTGTTTCGCGTACGAACTATGGGAACAAAAAATAAAGAAAAGCAGGAAACCATTTATTGTTATGATGAAAATGAAAAGCAAAAAGCGATTGAAAAATTAGGAGGAAAGCCAGAGATCACACGCTTCAAAGGACTGGGCGAAATTTCTCCTGAAGAGTTTGGCAAATTCATTGGTGAAGACATGCGGCTTCAGCCTGTAATGCTTTTGCCTGAGTTGCATATTCAGCAATTGCTGGAATATTACATGGGAAAAAATACACCTTCACGCCAGGATTTCATCATTGATAATTTAAAAGTGGAACTGGATTTGGTGGAAGAAGTTTTGAATTAATATAGATTAATCGCTTGTCGTTTTTAATTTTGTAAAAACTTTTTTATGGATGCAATAAAATTGATTGGTACTTCTCAAAATGGAAAACTAACCATTGAGGTTCCACGTGAGTTAGACAATAAAGAGCTTGAAATTATGATTGTTTCTGCAAAAGATAGAAAACCGGAAAACCCCGTTGCTGAGGAAAATGTAAAAAATACCAAAGAGTTTTAACGGTTCTATATATTCACAAAACTAAACGTGGCCCGCATAAATATTCTTATCAGATTGATAATTTCTTTTTTAACCAAAAGTCTTATTAGCCAAAAAAATGCATATAGTTTTTCAAAAAGAAGATATTAATACCTTAACTAAAAGTTTTGACTTGGATGAATCGCTTCGCGGTGATATTATTGAAATAAGAGACGATTATTCTGTAGGTCCCCTAAAAGATATTTATTCTGAAGAAGGAATTGAGAACAGAAAGGATTGGTGGCGAAATGTTTTATCAGGAAATGAAACTGCAATTACTGTTGACAGCGGTTATGTGAATGATCAGAAGGTTGTTGAGGACATTAAAGAAAAATTAAAAATCAATGAAGATGAAACTGCATGGATTTGGGTGGCTCCCAACAAGCATGATGTCAGTGGTTATTTTTGGCTGATGTCGCAGTTGAAAGAATTTGGGGGAAGAGTTTATGTATTGTCTTTGAACAATCTTCCTTTTATCAATGAGAAAGGAAATATTTTTTACCCAATAAATTTGTTTGAAATTCCTCCACGCGAATTTTTAAAAGCAAAAAAACTCGCAAGGCCAATTACTCCTTCTGAATTTGAACTGGATCCTGATGAATGGACAAAGATCTGTGATGAAAATAAAATGATTCGTACTCTCGAAGGAGCCAAAAAATTATCGCAGCACAATGAAGATTTTTACGATAAATACATTTTAGAATTTGTAACAACCGATTGGCAAAAAGCAAATAAAGTTGTTCAGCAGTTTTTAAGCAAATCAAAACATACAACAGGTGATGCATTTGTTTTTTGGCGTTTAAAACAATTGGTTTTAAATCAAACTATTGACGCATCAGGCGAAATAAAAAATATAAAAGATTTTGAAGTAAAAAAGAAAGGAAATGCAGGAGAGAAAAATTTGAATGAAGAAAATTAAAGGCTCTTTCCTTTTTATTTAAAATATTCTTAGAAAAAATAAATGGCAAAAAGTAACAAACAGGAATACAAACACAGTGATTCCGGAATTTCCGGGCAATATAAAAACTGGTTTTTGGATTATGCCAGCTATGTAATTTTAGAGCGTGCAGTTCCGGCAATTGAAGATGGCCTCAAACCTGTGCAGCGTCGCATTCTTCATGCAATGAAAGAAATGGATGATGGCCGTTTTAATAAAGTAGCAAACATCATCGGACAAAGCATGCAATACCATCCTCATGGCGATGCAAGCATTGGTGATGCAATTGTAAATCTTGGCCAAAAAGATTTGTTGATTGAAACGCAGGGAAACTGGGGCGATGTAAGAACAGGAGATGAAGCGGCGGCGCCGCGATATATTGAGGCGCGTCCAAGTAAATTCGCCATGGAAGTGGCTTTCAACAATAAAACTACCAACTGGCAATTGAGTTATGATGGAAGAAAAAATGAACCAATAACCCTTCCGATGAAATTCCCTTTGCTGCTGGCACAAGGCGCAGAAGGAATTGCAGTAGGTCTTGCCACAAAAATTCTTCCTCATAATTTTTGTGAATTAATTGAAGCGACTGTCAAATATTATAAAGGGAAAAAATTTGAACTATATCCTGATTTTTCTACAGGTGGAATGATTGATGTAAGCAATTACAACGATGGTATTCGTGGGGGCAAAGTGCGCGTCCGTGCTACGATTGAGGAAGTTGATAAAAAAACAATTGTTATCAAAGATGTTCCTTTTGGAACCACCACCACTCAGTTAATTGACAGTATCATCAAGGCAAATGATAGCGGTAAAATAAAAATTAAAAAAGTTACCGATAACACCGCTGCGAATGTAGAAATTACAGTTGATCTGGCTGCCGGAATTTCACCCGATATCACTATTGACGCGCTTTATGCATTCACGGATTGCGAAATTTCTATTTCACCAAATGTATGTGTGATAGAAGGGCAAAAACCAAGATTTGCGGGTGTTTCAGAACTTTTGAAGTTTTCTGCCGATCATACTCGCAATTTATTAAAACAGGAGCTTGAAATTAAGCTTCGCGAGCTGCAGGAGAAATGGCATTATACTTCTTTGGAAAAAATATTTTTTGAAGAAAAAATTTATAAGGAATTAGAAAAGAAACATGAAACATGGGAGAAAGTAATTACAGCAATTGATAAAGCTTTCATTCCTTATAAAAGTTTGTTGCACCGAGAAGTTACCAGGGAAGATATTCTGAAGCTGACTGAGAAGCCCGTACGAAGAATTTATAAACTGGATATTGATGATCTGATCAGGCAAATAAAATCTTTGGAAGATGATATTGCTGAAGTAAGGCATCACCTTGAATTCCTTACCGAATATGCGATTTCTTACTACGAAGAATTATTAAAAAAGTTCGGTAAAGGAAGAGAGCGAAAAACTGAGATTAAATTGTTTGACGTGATCCAGGCAAAAGCCGTAGCGATTGCGAATACAAAAATCTATGTGAATCGCTCAGAAGGCTTTATTGGCACGGGTTTAAAGAAAGATGAATTTGTTGCAGATTGTAGCGACCTTGATGACATCATCGCCTTTACAAAATCGGGAAAGATGAAAGTAGTGAAAGTGGCAGATAAAGTTTTCATTGGAAAAGATATCATTCATGTGGCCGTGTTCAATAAAAGTGATGAGCGTACTACCTACAACATGATCTATGCCGATGGGAAAAAAGGAATCAGTTATGCAAAGCGTTTTAACGTAACCGGCGTTACCCGCGATAAAGAATATGATCTCACCAAAGGCGATGAAAAAAGTAAGGTTCATTATTTTTCTGTAAATCCAAATGGTGAAGCGGAAGTAGTTCGCATTCTTCTCACGCCCGGATGCAGCGCACGAAATAAAGAGCTCGATTTTTATTTCGAAACAATGGAAATAAGAAGTCGTGGCAGCATTGGAAACCAGGTTACAAAATATCCTGTGAAGTCAATTAAAATGTCAGAAAAAGGAAAATCAACACTGGATAAAAGAAAGCTTTGGTTTGATGAAACTTTTGGGCGATTGAATACAGAAGAGAAAGGAAAACCTCTGGGAGATTTTGATGGTGACGATAAAATCTTAGTGATCTATAAAGATGGAAATTATGAGATCACGAGCCAGGAATTAACACAGCGCTTTGATGTTGATTCGATTGAATTAATTGAAAAATTTGATCCCGAGAAAATTATTACTGCCGTATATCTCGACAATGAAAAACTTCAATACAATGTGAAACGTTTCCGGATTGAAACAAACACATTAAACAGCAAGTTTCTTTTTATAAAAGAAGG
>JBQCIM010000070.1:0-13424 GCA_051953735.1 Ginsengibacter sp. | reverse complement strand
AGGTTCCTTGGATTCTGATTTAAAAATTCCTATAGCATCTAATGATTCTCCTTCTATCTGCACACCGGTAAAATAACACAGGTACAATTCACCCGATTTTATTTTTGGATGATTTGTGATATCATATAAATGTTTTGCTATCTGGCGGCTGTTTTCATGAAACTGATCTTTATCATCAAAGATCAGTTCTGCAAAATGATATACTTCGTTCAGGTTCAAATCCCCGGCAGGATGGTCAAAACGATACACTTCATTTACTTTTTCAAATGGTTTCCCAAAATAATTCATTAATAAATTTTCCAAAACTTCATCATCGGTTTTTAATGAATGTTCTGATAAAGCCAAAGGTTCATCTGACAATTTATTTCCTACTTTATGAATGGTAAGCTGCGAAAGAGATGTCTGAAAATATGATATCATTCTTTTTGTTTGATAATACAATAAAAACCGGAAAATTAGTGGAAGTAATTGAAAAGTGAATGCTGAAAAAGTGATTGAATTGGAAAAACTGACAGCGCGCTGTCGTCTTAATGTGAGATTGAATGTAATTACAAATCGGATGCTTCTCACTATAAAGAATCAATTCGTTTCAATTCGTGTAATTAGTGGCCGAAAAAAGCAATGCTTGTGAATTTATTAACCGATGCCGATTACTAATAAATTTAGTATTTTTGTCCTAAAATATTAAGCATCCTATCAGTGGACACCGCAAAAGCAAATATTATCGCCCAATTGAAAAAGGATATTCTTCCTTTGCAGGGATTCAAAAATACATTGAATACTGTCGCCCTGGATGCAATTCCTGTGGCCATGAAAAATGCTTTCCCCAATGCGGCTTTTCCTTTAGGAGCTGTCCATGAACTGATCGCGGACAGCGCAGAAGATGCTACAGCCACCTTTGGTTTCATTGCAGCAATACTTGCTTCGATCATGCAAAACGGAGGCGCCTCCATCTGGATCAATGGCTCACAATCCGTTTTCCCACCGGCTTTGAAATCTTTTGGTCTCAGTCCTGATAAGATCATTTTCATTTATTTAAAAAAAGAAAAAGAGATTTTATGGGCAATGGAAGAAGCACTCAAATGTAAAGGCTTATCAGCAGTGATCGGCGAAGTGCAGGATTTAAGTTTTACAGCTTCAAGGCGGCTGCAACTGGCCATTGAGCAAAGCCAGGCCACAGGCTTCATTGTTCGCCGCAATCACCGCAGCCTGAATAGTTCCGCTTGCCTGGCCCGCTGGAAAATAACTTCTTCACCAGGGCAGTTACGAGGAGATATGCCCGGCGTAGGTTTTCCGCGCTGGAATGTAGAACTGCTAAAAGTCAGGAACGGCAAACCGGGAAGTTGGCCAATAGAATTTGTGGGTGGACGGTTGAGGCATGTTCCGGCAATTACAGTAATTCATCAGCAGCAACAAAAGAAAACGGGATGACATGCAGAAACGTTTTATTTCGATATGGTTCCGTTATCTCAAAACGGATTGGTGGATCCGTCGCCGGCCTGTGCTTCATCATAAGCCTTTTGTCCTGGCTTTGCCCGATCACGGGCGAATGGTCATCACAGCGGCAAACCGGTTGGCCGAAAAGCAAGGAATTGATATCGGTATGGTGGCAGCAGATGCAAGAGCTCTTATTCCTTCATTGGAAGTGCTGGATGACCAGCCGCAAACTTCAGCCCGCTTGTTGAATGGACTTGCTGAATGGTGCATCCGCTATACGCCTGCTGTAGCCACTGACCCACCCGACGGCCTCCGTCTGGATGTGACAGGCTGCGCCCATTTATGGGGCGGAGAAAAACAATATATAACTGAAATATGGAAACGTTTTAAACATTTTGGTTATGATGTCAGCATTGCATTGGCGGATACGATCGGCGCTGCATGGGCTATTGCCCGGTTCGGCCAAAATGATGCAATTATTGAAAGCGGCCGGCAACATGCGGCACTCCTTTCATTGCCACCTGCAGCCCTTCGCATAGAAGTATCTGCCATAGAACGATTAGAAAAACTGGGCCTAAGGGAAATCAGCCAGCTGATCAGTATGCCCCGTTCTGCTTTACGCCGTCGCTTTGGCGTACAGATCCTGCAGCGGCTGGACCAGGCTTTGGGCTATGAAGAAGAAGGGATCAACCCGGTACAGCCCATCGAGCCTTACCAGCAACGGTTGCCCTGCCTGGAACCAATTGTAACGGCAACCGGGATTGAGATTGCCTTACAAAGATTACTCAATGCCTTATGCCATCGTCTTCAACAGGAACAAAAAGGCCTTCGTACGGCTTTGTTCAAAGGTTACCGCATGGATGGCAAAATTGAAAAGATGGAAATCGGAACCAACAGGCCATCCTGCAATGCTAAACATCTTTTTAAATTGTTTGAAGTCAAAATCGAATCCATCGAACCCGCATCAGGAATAGAAGTATTTACGCTGGAAGCTTTAAAAGTAGAAGACCTGCCGACCGTACAGCAACAACTATGGGGAAATAAAATGGACCTGGATAATGTGGAGCTATCTGAACTATTGGACCGGATAGCAGGAAAGATCGGTGCCCACAACATCCATCGCTATATGCCTGCTGAGCATTACTGGCCGGAGCGTTCATTCAAAGAAGCTTCGTGGTTAAATGAAACAATCCAAACCACCTGGAAGGTGGACAGGCCAAGGCCGTTGCAGTTATTATCCAGGCCGGAACCGGTTGAAGTCACCGCACCCATTCCCGATTATCCACCCATGTTGTTTCGCTACAAAGGCAAGTTGCACAAAATAATGAAGGCAGATGGCCCGGAAAGAATAGAGGCGGAATGGTGGCTGCAGGATGGGCAGCACCGCGACTATTATTCAGTGGAAGATGAAGACGGGCACCGCTACTGGCTGTTCCGGTCAGGGCACTATGATGCAGCTAAATCGTATCAATGGTTTATTCATGGCTTCTTTGCTTAAAACCTAAAAATGAATTATACAGAATTACAGGTAACGTCTAATTTCAGTTTTCTCCGGGGCGCTTCCCATCCTGAAGAGTTGGTAGAACAGGCGGCGGCATTCGGTTATAAAGAAATAGCCATAACCGATCACAACAGCCTGGCAGGTATCGTGCGTGCGCATGCGGCCGCCAAAAAATATGGCATCCGTATTATTGTAGGTTGTCGCCTCGATCTTTTAGACGGCCTCAGTCTGCTGGCTTATCCAACTAACAGTAAAGCCTATTCGCAAATTTGCAACCTGCTCACTACCGGCAATCTTCGGGCAGAAAAAGGGGAATGTCATTTATATAGATCTGATGTATATCAATATGCAAAAGACATAAAATTTATTGTGCTGCCACCAACTGAGTTAAATGAATTATTTGAGTTTGATCAGTCTTTTGTAAATGGGCTAAAAGAATACCTCGAAGCTTTTGCTGGTGATCTTTCTATCGCAGCAACCCGTCGTTACCAGGGCGATGACAGTAAATATTTGTACCAGTTGTTGCAACTCTCCTCCCAATTGAGTATTCCTTTAGTCGCCACCAATGAAGTGCATTATCATGAGCCGGCCCGTCGCCAGTTACAGGATATTGTAACCTGTGTCCGGGAAAAGTGCACCATATACAATGCAGGCTTTCGCCTGCATCCTAACGCTGAAAGGTATCTTAAGCCACAGGAAGAAATGCTTCGCTTATTTAGCCATTATCCTGAAGCCATTATGCGCACTCAGGAAATTGCGGAAGCCTGTCAATTCTCATTGGACGAACTAAAATATGAATATCCTGAAGAAATCACCACGGATGGCCGTACACCGCAGGAAGAGCTTACTTTTCTTGCCTGGCAGGGAGCGAAAGAACGCTATGGGAATGACCTTCCCACAAAAACCATAACCGCAATTAAACATGAATTAAAATTTATTGAGCAGATGAATTATGCTGCTTATTTTCTCACCGTGTATGATATCGTACGCTTTGCAAGGCAGCAGAAGATCCTGTGCCAGGGGCGTGGCTCTGCGGCCAATTCAACGGTTTGTTATTGCCTCGGCATTACCTCGGTAGATCCTACTAAATTCGATCTGCTGTTCGAACGGTTTATTTCTACCGCCCGCAATGAGCCGCCGGATATTGACGTGGATTTTGAGCACGAGCGTCGTGAAGAAGTGATGCAATATATCTATCAGAAATATGGGCGCGACAGGGCGGCTATTGTTGCCACCGTTACACAGCAACATCAAAAGGGTGCGATAAGAGATGTGGGTAAAGCAATGGGTTTATCAGTAGATACGATCAACCGGCTGTCTGCTTCCATCTGGGAATTTACGGATGAATGGTTCGAAGGAAAACGGTTGACCGAACAGGGCCTCAACCCCGGTGATGCCCATCTTCGAAAAGTACTGGAGCTCACCAAAGAGTTCATAGGTTTTCCACGCCAGCTTGGTCAGCATACCGGTGGCTTTGTGATTACCCGGGGCAAACTCTGCGACCTCGTGCCCGTGATGAATGCGCGTATGGAAGACAGAACCTGCATCGAATGGAACAAGGATGATATAGATGCGCTGGGCTTTATGAAAATTGATGTGCTGGCATTGGGAATGCTTACCTGCATCCGCAAAGCTTTTGATATTGCCAAAGAAAATTATGGTCTTGATCTTACACTGGCCAATATCCCTCAGGATGATCCTGCTGTGTATGAAATGATCTGCCACGCTGATACCATCGGTGTTTTCCAGATCGAAAGCCGCGCCCAGCAATCCATGTTGCCCAGGTTACAACCCCGCCGTTTTTATGACCTGGTGATTGAAGTGGCAATCGTAAGGCCGGGGCCTATACAAGGCGATATGGTGCATCCCTATTTACGCAGGCGAAATGGCGAAGAGCCGGTTGAATATCCCTCCAAAGAGCTGGAAGAAATTTTGAAAAGAACCTTGGGTGTTCCGCTTTTCCAGGAACAGGCCATGAAGATTGCTATTGTGGCCGCTGGCTTTACGCCTGCGGAGGCCGATGAGCTGCGTCGCAGTATGGCCACCTTTAAAGCAAAAGGGCTTGTTACCAAATTTGAAGAAAAGCTAGTCAACGGAATGATGCAAAACGGATATACGCACGAATATGCTGAAAGGGTATTTAAACAACTGGAAGGCTTTGGCAGCTATGGCTTTCCTGAAAGTCATGCCGCCAGTTTTGCCTTGCTCGTATACGTTTCTTCATGGATCAAATATTATTACCCTGATGTATTTGCCTGTGCTTTATTGAACAGTATGCCGATGGGTTTTTATCAGCCTGCGCAAATTGTTATTGACGCAAGAAAGCATGGCGTTGAAATTATGCCGGTGGATATTAATTGTTCTGATTGGGACAATCATCTGGAAGAAAAGGCAGGGAAATATTGCGCTTTGCGTCTTGGCTTCCGGCAGGTGAAAGGCTTGCGGCAGGAGGATATGGAATTACTGATGCTGAACAGAAAAAAAAGCTACAGCAGCATCAATCAGCTTCGTGATGCAGGCATCTCAGCCGCTACGCTGGAAAAACTAGCCGATGCCGATGCCTTCAGAAGTATTGGTTTTGACCGGAGACAAGCATTATGGGAAGTATCCACAAAAGACCGGCCTATTGCCCTGTTTTCCGGTCAGCCGGCAGCAGACGCAAAAGGCGAGAACGTATCCTTGCCCCTGATGACTACATCCGAACATGTGGTGCATGATTATGCAACCACCTCTCTTTCTTTGAAAGCGCATCCGGTAAGCTTTATAAGGGAAAAGCTGGATCAGCTTCACGTGGTATCCACCAAACGGTTGTCTTCTCTTAAAAATGGGGATTGGGTAAAAGTAGCCGGCCTCGTATTGGTTCGCCAAAGGCCCGGAACTGCTGGCGGCATCTGCTTTATGACCATTGAGGATGAAACCGGATTTGCCAACGTGGTGATCTTTGAAAGCCTGTTTGAAAAGTTCCGCAAAGAGATCTTACAATCACGGCTAATCATGATAGAAGGTAAATTACAAATTGAAGGTGAAGTGATCCACGTGATCGTAAAGCGTTGCTATAATTTTTCTTCTTTATTGAAAACGCTTACCCCAAAGAATAATGAGAACCTGCCGGTATTAACACTTGCATATCCGGATGATCCCGATAGCTATCGGGAGTTCCCGGCGGGATTGAACAAAAGATCACAGGTGCGGGAAGTGGCACCGGAAAAGATCTTTCCGGAAGCAAGGAACTTTAAATGACCGGGATTAATAGGTGGTCAGCAATAAAATCAAAACCGAAAAATCAGAAGTGAATATTCAATATAATTAAATCAGAAAAACTGACACGAACGGTCTTTCTTAATGCAAGCCGGTAAATCCGTGTCCCCACGAGCCATCCTGCCATTCCCCTTCTGCTCAACTAAAATTCATTTCTCAATCTTTTAAAAATGCCAAATCATTTACACGTGTTTCATAATATTTTGCAGATGAAAACAAATAATCAATGGGTTCTTTAGCTAACTGCCAATGTTCTGTACATGGATTATGGTGTATATAATCCAATTTTTGATAAGCGATCTCTTTGCTAAATAAATGAACCGCTAATGAATCCCTTTTCCAGAATTCACAATTTTTATTAGGGGGTAACCGCATTATTTAAGTTGATAAGCTTGCTCCAACAAGAGGTCCATCAAAAAAATAAAGGAAGAACAGGCGGTGCACCTGATGTTAACCAAAAGGTAATATGGCATAAATCCTCCGATTTTACAAAACTGTAAATAATTTTATTCCCGGATCGATGCAACGGTAAGAATAAAGGCGGTGTCATTATCATAATTGGAATGAAAATCGAATTTATATAGCTGGTATCTTTTGTTTTAGCTTCATTGAATTTAATCATGCGCGATATACCCTTTTCTCTTATTAAAGTTATTATTATAGTTGTAATGGTACCTGGTATAATAACATCCTGTCGCAAAGACACTATTTCTGCGCGGGTAGAAAATCTAAAAAAAGATAACCTTGGTTTAATTGATTTTTCTGATCAAATGATTGAAATTAGCGAGGCAATCAGGGTTTATGATAGTACGCGTATAAAGGATAGTATTGACTTTGTAAATCCTCCTTCTGATAAGTACTATGAATGGCGCTCACTTCCTGCAGGGTGTGATTCTATAGTTGGTAATCAGCATTTGCCTGAAGTAACTTTTATTTTTCATTGTCCTGGAACTCATTTTATAATGGCTGATATTTATGATTCTTCAACCCATACCTTAATTGGCAATACGGATACCATTATAGTGCACGTTACAGCAGATACACTACACCCATCTCAACTGATCCAAAAAGATGACATATTAAACCTTACACCTTCCATTGTTAAGCTGTTTACATCCTTACAGCACTACGTTGACAATGCTCCTGATGAGGTATATATCCAATTTGTATTGACTTCAACAGATGTATATAACTATGGAGGTGACAGTAAATATAATTATTCTGCCGGTGTAAATTCAAATACTTATAGTTTTGCATTTTCTGATAGTATTTCTGTATTAAACTTTCCCTTTGCGACAGGGTTTGGAAAATCTCCGGTTCAGGAAGTAACAAGCATTCACGGCCTGAAGTATGGCATTGCAAATACACTCAACATTACGTGGCTTGGTAAAACTTATACCGGTACATTTACATTGATAGATGAAGATCATTGGACAAGTAATTGGGATAATAACAGTCCTGTAAGAATGTAATGACGTTCCTTCCTCAACGAACTTGTCCCCTCGCTCGTGTCCACGAACCGGAATCATACCGAAAACATCTGGTTTGTGAAGACAGCCACGAGCCACTTTTTGAAAAGGTGTGACCTCTCCAATAAATTTACAATTCCACCCAAAACCACTGCCACTCACGCATCGTGTTTCCTCCCGCAGCGCCGGGAGCAAGAATGAAATTGTAGTAGTCCGTATAATTCATATTATCGCCATTTCCCAGCAGCAATTCGAACAGTTTCAGTTTTGAATCATCCATTCCATGAAGGCCAATAGTTTTTGAAAGCTGTATGATCTTATCCGGTCCATCGAATGTCTTTTTAGTTGCAGGCAGATTAATTTGCCAGGTCAGATTATCTCCTGACAGGGATATCGTATAGTAGGATGGTTGGGTTTTAGGAAATGAGATATCAAAATGCAGGCTGTCTTTTTTGTTGATGTTGAAGTAGGAAGCGTCAAGAAAATCCACACGTGGTTGAAGGCTATCGCTATATTGAGTCGTATAACTGGCTCTGCCATATGCATCAACAGCAGTAAAATTCACGAGATATTGTTGTGCGCCGCCGGAAGGATACAAAATATCAAAATAGGGAGAAAGCCAGGAAAAGCTTTGCCAGAATGTTACCCTTGAGGTAGGATCATTTTTCTTTTCGTAAATGGTCAAATCCGTCCAGGTGAGTTTTAGTGGAGACGATTTCTGGTAGGTGTAGGTCAACGCGGTATCCATGTGGCTAAGATCTACTGTATCCACCGAACTGGTAGCATCATGTAAGCGATATAATCTTGAGGCAGGAAACAATAGGCAGGAATGAAAAGGCAATTTTGATTTGTAATGCTCGTACATTTCGTTATAACTATTGCCACCACCCTCAAATGCATTACCCATCAGGTAGTCTTGCCCTTGCACACTTGCAGGAACATTGTAGTAATAGATGGAGCCATCCACCTCACCGTTATGCCGGTCGCGGTCATAAAAACCAATTCTATTGGGTTGGTTGATATTCCAATGATCAGGTAATACCTGGTAAAAGGTTTGTACGTTTGTCTTATTGATCGAATCAATATGTTCTATAGTAGTAATATTGAATTTTGTTTGCGCCGAATAAACTTTCATGGAATGCATATCATTTACAGAGAGCAGCGTGTCTAACAAAAAATTGGCAGCCGAATCAGTTACTATAACTTCTACCTGCTGGCTCGGGGAATTAACATAAGCGAGGCTGAAATCGCTTTCAGTTGCTTTTTGCGTTACAGGTGGTTCTGGTTGTTGAGTTCCTTCATGTTTCTCTTTTTTGCAGGCTGTAAAAGTTACAACACAAAGCAGAATAAGCAGAATGTTCTTCACTAGTTTGGGTTTTAAATTGATTTTTGTTTACTGGTTGCAAAAATACAGGCATCAGCGGTTTTTATTAATGATGCGCTATTAAACCAATTTTACTACTGTCGGTAATGGTCACTTGCGGAAATAAATCGTCTTCTGTGTTTGGTATTCCATCTTCTCCCGAAGAAAAAAGCCTATACTTGTCACCAACTCTTTCGTAGTTAAAATAGGAATTTCCTTTTGTATTCATTCCTTCGGCCGGATCATTAATGGGTGCTAATTTATCGTCAATCAAAAGTTGTTGCAGGTTGTCTGGATAATGTCCATATTCTAATTTATAGAACTCTATATTTTTTACCAGGCTGTTTAATTCCATTTGTGAGAGCTTTGCAAAACCATGCTTGAAAACTGATGCATGTTTTCCTGCATAAAAAAGTGTTGCATAAACAATAATTGTCCAAAAAATACCTGCTGCACCAATGATTGAAAGCCATTTGTCTTTATACCTGATAAGTCCATACAGTAAGAGACCTAAACCAACAAAAGCACCAACCAAAGGAATTAAACAAAGAAGTCCTAATAAATAAGGAGGTTTAGATTTTGTGCGGATTATTGTTGTATCCATTGTTATTTTGGTAATGCTGTAGTTGAATAATTACAGGCAACACAAATTATACGAATTCCATTTCCTTTCCAAAAAATATATTGCTGGTTGCGTTGTTGCATCCTAGTTGCGTCAATGCCTTATACCCTCGCCGGCAGTAAATCGCCAGACCATTAATTACTAATGTTTTTTAAATAAAGAATCAACATCACCATCTTTTAATGGTCGTAATTTGCCATGAGAAAAAAACATGGCGCCGGAATCGCCATACCTGAATGATTTGCTTGATATTCTTACACCATTATGAAATGAATCAATGCCTATCGGCCTCCCCTCTACACCAAAAGTTTCAACAGTACCTTCCAGTTTGCCTTTATAGTAGAAGGCTCTTCCAAGTATTTTTCCATCGTAGAAAAAGTTCTCCACCATTCTTCTCAATGGATCATATCTATAAACATAGAATTTTCTGTCCAGTCCCAGGCTCGACGAATCAGTTCTCACCAGAACATAATTCGATACTTGGAACACGGAATCATTACTCTGTCCGTAGGACCTGCATCCTATCAAAATCAAACTTATCGCTACAATTATTTTGCTCATACATTCTTGATTCAATCTTGTTTTCTCAGCAACGCCACAATCATTAACCAATTATCTTAGTATAGGAACATTTGAAAATTGTCCATTAGTAATCACAGCCGTTCCCGCCGAGCTTTGCTTGCTACCCAATACTCCGGAAAATGTTCCATCAATGGTGCTATTCGAATACCTGCTGATGGTCAGTGTGAAATGGTCAGTTGGGTTAACCAAACCAAAGTTCCGGCCCACGCCATTAATAGTACGGCCAAAATTTATTGCAGGATAACTGCTGTTAGTCTTCATGCTCAGGTCATACGTTTTAACGCTTAAACTATCAGGAACGTAAGATACATAACTTTGAATAAGTGTGTCGTGCACTAAAAACACCTGCATGCCGTTAAGAGTATGATTCACTGTTCCTGAGTCCTCTCCAACGAGCATATATCCTGCTCCCCTGTAAACATATAGAAGTGTCGATGTGCTATCATTATAAAAGGCATTTCCCTTGATAGTGACCAGTGAATCATTAAAGAAGTAAGTCATTTTTAAATTTTCATCAACAGGAGGTTTATTGGTACTAGTTTTTGAGCATGAGTATCCTATAAAAATTAATAGGCATACACCGATCGTCATTCTATTTTTCGTGAATTTGTTTTGTTAGAGGGAAGCAGGTTTTTTGAAGCAAAAAGTAGTTGATTTGGCACTAAAGATAAGAGTTTGTCCGGATACTAGAAGATCAACAGAGGATAAAACTACTACTGATTTATTTTAGATGAATGTTCCTGCCTGTTATTAATCAGGCAACACCCTCACCATAATATTTTTAAAATATACCGTGCTTCCGGGATCATGGCCCTGCAATGCAAAGGTGCCGCTTGAGTCAATCGGCCCTTTTTTATCAGGCGGCGGCACATTAATGGGCTGCGTATAATCAACAACCGTTTTATCATTAATTTTTACAACTACGCGGTTGCCCACAACCTTAATGTATTCAGTAAACCAAACATTGTCCGGTACCACCACTTCTTTCACATCGTCAATGCCGTATAAGCTGCCGGTACGCCGCCAGTCAGTATGCGAATTGTTCACCTGCACTTCGTAACCAATCTGCGGCCAGCCGCCTTGCTGAAAAGCCGTATGAAAATATATACCTGAATTGGAATGCGGCCTTGTCATTACGTCTGCTTTAAATTCAAAATTTTTAAAGCGGTGATTGTTTACGTTCCCTTCATAAAAAAGATGAGCCGTGTTGCCATTTACTTTAATCATACCACTATCCACGCTGAAGGTAGATGCATTATCGCCAACCTCCCAGTCGTTTAAGGTTTTACCATCAAATAATGAAACCCATTTCTGCGCCTGCGTTACATGAAAGAATAGCAGGGCAATAAAAGCCAAACAAACTCTGATTGATTTCATTTTAAACGATTTTATAATGCTAAAGTATTAAAAATATGCATAGAACAGATATGGGTTCTTATAAATAAAGCATATAAGAAAATCTTAAACCAGGGGAAGGATTAAACAAAAAAGGGGAAGTGTTTGTTTCTGCAGGATTGGAAGACAAACATAATTTTTATCTGTTGAAATTCCTATCTTTATTACTATTTTTTTCCTCCATGAAGTTATTTAGAAGAAATTAGCCTTCCCTGTAAGAGAAAATCTCCAAATAAAAGTTTTGGCCTTACAACAAAGTAACTACTGATTGATGTATTTGGATTATAAATTATTTTTACTCGTTTAGCCCATTAGTCCTCTGCCAGTCCCCCGACATTTTAGGTTGAAACCATCAAATAAAATGTCCCATTAAAAATCATTAAAAAAATATTAAGAAAAATTAGGATTATTCAAAAAATTGTATTTGATTTGTTGTCCAATCCGATCTCTTTAAAAAGAACCTCATCATCTCCCCAAAATAGACAGTCCAATATTAAGAAAGAAATTAGCTGTATTAATTTTTTCGGTATACACAGATTTGGAATATTCAGTAATAAACGAAGCCACTGGTTTGCGCTGAGGTAAGTGACTTTTGAACGTTTTGACAATCCAATAGCCTATGAAGGCGTACTTTCTTTAAAAATCCACCTAAGTTTTATTTCAATGTTTTGATACAATTATTGTATTCATAGGATCTTTCTTTATCAACTTAAAAACAAAAAAAATGAAAAAATTTAAACTACCATTAATAACACTGCTTTCAGCGGTTTTATTAACAATCGGATGTAAAAAAGATTTGAGAAACCCGGTACTGACGAGTGATGCAACTTACTCCTCAGACACTACAGGCGGATTTATACTTCTGATGGATGTTACCGACGTAACCGGCACACCTCAGGCTGATCCAAATTGCGGACAAAATTCTATTCAGGTCAAGGCTTATGAGTGGTTCAAAAACCGGCATGTAAGTCCAACTGTAAGTGCAAAAGACCGCATTTCCATTACCATTATCAGTAACGAAACCGGCGCCGTTGTGCAAAGTTACGCTCCTGATGCAGATGCTAATACTACACCTCTTCAGACCTACTGCCTGCCCAATGGCTGTTATACTATCAAGGCTCACTTTAGCCATTCTGCTTCAAGTACCTCTGTTGTGAACTATGATGTTTCTGCTTCTTTATGTTTTGGAGTGGATGCACTTTGTACTTATTCTCAGGGCTATTGGTTTGCCAATAATACACAACATCCTAATGGAGTACATGCATGGCCGAATGACATAACCATTGGTGGATATTCTTATTCAAATGCGGATGGAATAGCCATTTGGAACACTTCAAACGCCGGAGGTATTCCTGATGCCAAAAAAGCCTTCACACAATTAGCTGCAATTTATTTGAGTGGTGTTGATATTTCTACAACTACCATCGGTGGCGACGTTGCCACAATTGAAGCATGGCTTACAAGCTTAGGCCAGAAATTAAGCCCTACCTATTTACCAATGGAATCAGATATAGATGTTGCTACTTATGGTGATGTAAGGACAGCAGCAGACAATATAAGCAACTATATTAATGCTCACGAATGTGCCGGATCAGGGGATTAACTTCTGAGAAATAATGTTCATTTAGGCTGTCCCGTAAGCCGGGGCAGCCTTTTTTATTTGTATTTTTTTATTGCTCTCTTTCTGGCACAAGGTTTCCCGGCCGGTGCCTGAGCGTTACCTGGTTTGAGACCGCTTCGCGAAACTTTGTCCCCTGGTTTTCTTCTAAAATTGCCCTTTATAATTCGGGTCAAAGT
>JBQCIM010000069.1:0-59667 GCA_051953735.1 Ginsengibacter sp. | reverse complement strand
ACACTTTGTATCCCTGTAAAAACGATATCATCTGTTTTAGGCAAAATTCCATAAGCATGGGTTAATAGAAAAGTCCATTTATTGAGCGCATCGTATCCTTCCACATCCAATACAGGATTGCTTTCTGCAAATCCGAGTTGCTGTGCCTGCAACAAAGCATTTTTAAAAGAAAGCTTTTCCTCAAACATCTTTGTGAGGATATAATTCGTAGAGCCGTTTACCACCGCATTGATCGAATGCAAAAGGTCGTTATCATAATATTCTTCCAGGTTTCTGATGACAGGGATGGATGCGCAACAAGCAGCTTCATAAAGGAATGAGGCTCCGGTTTTTTGTTCCAGTTCTAATAATTCAGGTAAATGCTCCGCAATCATTTTTTTACTTGCGCTCACTACGGATTTGCCATTCGTGAAAGCAGTTTTCACAATTTCATAAGCGGCATCTGCATCATCGATCAATTCAACAATGATATTTATTTCGGGGTCATTTAGCAAAATATCACGATCGGTGGTAAATAATTCCAGTGGCGCATTTCTTTTTTTATTGCTGTTTTTGATACAAACTTTTTTGATCACTGCATTTAACGATGGTGTTTGATTAAGCACTTTATAAAGTCCTTCACCAACAACACCGAAACCGAAAATCCCTAATACCAATTTCTTATGTGTTTCCATTTATGTTATTTAAAATTTTATACTTGTTGCATTTCACTTAATTTTTTCAATTCTTTTTAAATCGATTTATCAAAAAAGCAAACAACTTCGCCGGTTATGTGTCCTGGAGCACAATTTGGAGCAAAAAAAAACTCACCTGACAGAATCAGATGAGTTAATATATTTTAAACCGGCAAAGCCAATTATTATTAATTAAAACTTGAGTCTGTCTTATCTTTCCCCACGATTGTGAAGTTGGAATTAGCACCTTTTAATGTTTTTAAAACCATTTTAGGTTGCCAAGGCGTCAACGGGCCATTCCCTCTGCCTTTCTTGATAAGTGAACCACAAAGAACTGGCGCAAAGTTGAGCGCCGGATTTTAATTTGCCAAATTTTTTTTGGTTAAAAATCTTTTTTCCATTTGCAGCAAAGCAACAAATAACAAAGATTTGCTTTTTCTTAGGACAAGTTTTTGCTCATAGCTTGCTATGATATTTGTGAAAATTGCTTGGAATAATTGTGATTCTTATGCTCGAAAATCTGCGAAAATTCTAAGTGATACGGTAATCCCGACGGTTTTTGTTTTAAAAAATTTTATTCCGCATTTCACAATTCATATACTTTCTGATTATTGCATATATAGTAACTTTGACATCCTAATTTTTTGAGATGAATGATATTGCAATTGCTCCCCAAAAACTGACTTCCAAAGATTTTATGACCGACCAGGAAGTGCGCTGGTGCCCCGGCTGTGGCGACTATTCTATTTTGGCACAGGTACAAAAAGTGTTTCCAACTTTGGGAATTCCAAAAGAGAATTTTGTAATTATTTCAGGAATTGGCTGTAGCAGCCGTTTCCCGTATTATATGAATGTTTATGGAATGCACAGCATTCACGGTCGTGCAACAGCGATTGCGAGCGGATTAAAAGCAAGTCGCCCTGAATTGAGTTTGTGGATCGTAACCGGCGATGGTGATTCATTAAGCATTGGCGGAAATCACACGATTCATTTGCTTCGCAGAAATTTTGATGTAAATATTTTGTTGTTCAACAATGAAATTTATGGGTTAACGAAAGGTCAATATTCGCCTACCAGTGAACAAAGAAAAATTACGAAAAGTTCTCCTGTGGGAAGCATCGATCATCCATTTAATCCTCCTGCATTGGCACTTGGCGCTGATGCAACTTTTGTGGCAAGGACAATGGACAGAGATCCAAAACATTTGCAGGAAATGTTACTAAGGTCAGCGCATCACAAAGGCGCTTCTTTCCTGGAAATTTACCAGAACTGTAATATTTTTAATGACGGCACTTTTGAAATTTTTACTGATAAAAAATCAAAACCTGAAGAAACTATTTTTCTTGAGCAGGGAAAGCCGTTAGTCTTTGGAGCAGAAAAGAACAAAGGAATTCGTTTAAACGGATTAAAACCGGAAGTTGTGGAATTGCGTGGAAATGTAAGTGAAAATGATTTATGGATTCACGATGAAAAGGATTTTTATAAAGCACAGATCTTAACCCGCATGTTTGATGATCCAAAAGCTGAAGGCCATTTTCCACGGCCGTTTGGAGTATTTTTTGAAACAGACAGACCTTGTTATGAAGACATCATGGCGCAGCAAATTGATGAAGCAAAATCAAAAAGTTTTGCTGATTTAGACAAACTATTAAGAGGAAGAGAAGTATGGACAATTACCGAATAAAATAAACGGCTTAGTTTTTGTTATTCAAAAAAACAAAGGGTTTTAGAACTTTATTACCCAAGGTTTCACGCACGATTTTTTTGTTCGAAGAGATTTTATATTTATTGACATTCACAACCTCGTAAACGGTAACAAGGTTGTCAATCTTTTCAACATAAAATAAAAGTTCATGAAGAAGTTCAACTTCATGCTCGATGGATTGGGGGTTTGATTTTTCTTTGAACAAGACCAAAAGATCACGATTGAATTTGTCCATTTTGATTGGTTTTAATAACCTACCATGCCGGTCTTACTTGGACATCCACATTTGCTTTTGCGGGAAGCGCTGCAGCTAATTGCAATAACAGAAAGGACTACCAGTATAATCAACAAAGCTCGGTTTAAGTTTTTCATTAAAAGATTTCGATTCAAAGTTTAATAAAAAAGGATAAGTTTTGCATCAAGTCATTGAAAATAACTCATCCAATTAAAATTGATAACACCAAATTAAACTATTTTCACGAATAAATATTGTAAATTTTTTGCGAAAAGAAGTTTTTTTTAACAATTCAACCCAAAAATATAGGATTCTGGTAGCCCCCCTTGATTGGGGCTTGGGCCATGCAACCCGTTGTATTCCAATCATTAAGGAACTAATCGATCTCGATTGCGAAGTATTGATTGCAGCAGATAAAAAAATTTTTTTCTTGCTAAAAAAAGAGTTTCCAAACACAGTAATTTTACCATGCAAAGGCTATAAAATCCGGTACAGCCGGTCAAAAAAATATTTTTCTCTTCAATTGTTTTACCAATTACCAAAAATTATTTTTTCAATCTGTCATGAAAAAAGATGGTTAAAAAAAACAGTCAAACTTCATTCCATTGATGCCGTTATTTCTGATAATCGTTTTGGAATGTATCATAAAACTATTCCTTCCATTTATATCACTCACCAGCTTTCTATTAAAACCGGAAATAAATTTTCTGAAATAATCGCTCAAAAAATTCATTACTATTTTATAAAAAAATATTCCGCCTGTTGGGTTCCCGATGAAAAAGTAAACGGGCTTGCAGGAGAGCTTTCTCATCCCAAAAAAATTCCTCAAAATGTTTTTTATATAGGTCCTTTATCAAGATTTAAACCAATCAAAAATCCGGAAAAGGTCTATGATTTATTAACAACAATTTCGGGACCAGAACCGCAAAGAACTATTTTCGAAAAATTAATTATCCAACAACTGAAAGATTTTTTAGGAAAGACTTTAGTGATAAGAGGTATTCCTTCAGAAGAAAGTCTTTGTTCCTCTTTAAATGATTCTATCACGATTATCAATCATTTGCCTGCAGATGAATTCAATAAAGTAATGGAACAATCAAACATCATTATCGGCCGAAGCGGCTACACTACTGTAATGGATCTGGCTGCACTTGGGAAAAATGCAATTCTAATTCCTACACCGGGGCAAACGGAGCAGGAATATCTTGCAAAATATCTGTCAGAAAAAAAGTATTTTTTTACTGTGGAGCAAAAAAAATTTTCTTTACAGGAAGTATTGGAAAAATATTCCTCATTTCCGTTTCAGTCACTTGATTTTTTCCACGATCAATATAAAAAAACAATCAATGAATTTGTGCTCTCACTAAAATCCCGGAATTTTGCAAATCAATAAATGATCTTGAACTCACAATTGAAAGCGCATCTGGGGCTGCTGGGAACCAATCTTTTTTTTGCAACCAATTATAGTGCAGTTAAATATTTTACATCTCATCATTATGCCGGCCCGTTTGGAATTAATATCATGCGCATTGGTGTTAGTTTAATTTTATTTTGGTTTTTGTTTTTGTTCAAACGTCCTGAAACTAAAATCGATAAAAAAGATTTTCCGGCATTATTTATTTGTTCACTGATGGCCATTGGTTTAAACCAAATGCTTTTTATCAAAGGACTAGCTTTTACGTTTCCTATTCATGCAGCTTTGCTTACATTGATCACGCCGATTCTAATCACCATTATTGCTGCAAGAGTTTTAAGAGAGAAAATTTCTTTTGCAAAAGTATTCGGATTGCTTCTCGGCGTTTCGGGTGCAGTTTTGTTGATTCATAAAAGGGAAGTTAGTCCGCCCGGAGAAAATGCAGCGCTTGGCGATGTATTGGTTGTTTTGAGTTCGGTGGCTTATACTTTTTATTTTATTCTGGTAAAACCTTTGATGGATAAATATTCTGCAATTCAGGTAATACGTTGGATTTTTACTTTTGGATTTATTATCACTTTACCTTTTTCTTTAAAAGAATTTTCAAATGTCACCTGGCAATTTTTTACTTTTAAAGATTACTTCTTTTTATTTCTGATCATCATTCCCGGAACTTTTTTTGCTTATATTTTTAATGTTTATGGAATTCAAAAATTAAGTGCATCAAAAGCTGGTGCGTACATTTATTCTCAACCGGTTTTTGCAGTTGTTATCGCAATGATCTTTCTGAAAGAACAATTATCTCTTTATAAAATTGTTGCGGCCATTCTTATTTTTGGAGGTGTTTATTTATCAAACAGAAAAGCTGACTTACAGGAAACGTAGTGGTTTTATCAAATACGAAATATCGATATTTCTTTGTTTACTAGGAAAATAGATTACTCCTCTTCAACAACATGAATATTTCTGTTGAAACTTTCCGCAAGTGAAATAAGCGTTTCGGTTCTTTCAATTCCCTTTATTTTTTGCAGATCGTCGTGAAGAACACGGCGCAACTGGTTAATATCTTTGCAAACAATTTCAATGTACATGCTGTAATTTCCGGTAGTATAATTCAGCCGGATTATTTCAGGAATACTTTCAAGTTCTTTTGCTACCACATCATAAAGCGAACTTTTTTCAAGAAAAATTCCTACAAAAGCAGTAATATCATAACCAAGTGTAGCAATATTTACTTTTAATTTTTTACCTTTAACAATTCCAAGTTCTTCTAATTTTTTGATACGGACATGAATGGTACCACCACTCACGAAAAGCTTTTTACCTAATTCCGCATAAGGAGTTTCGGCATTCTCAAGCATTTCCTGGATGATCTTTAAATCGAGTTTATCAATATTAAACTTAGCAGCCATAATGTTTTTGTTTTTAGATGAATTTTACAAATGTAATAACTTTTTTGAATTATTTCTATATTTTAAGATAATTTCTTAAAAAACTTTTTTACAATTGCCATTATTCTTAAATTTGCGTCAGAAAGTTCTTAAACATTGTGGGGTGATGAAATTTTTGGCAGACATGCCCTCTTGTCTCGAGGGTGAGGATAACAGGATAAACATAGCATAGAGCCGTTTTGATAGCGATATTAAAGCGACCAGGGTCGACCACTGAAACTTTGTGCTACGGCTAACTGCCTCGTGAAGGTTCGAGCCCTTCCCCTACAGCATTTAGAAACCTTTGTAAGTTTTTACAAAGGTTTTTTTATTTGCGTAATCGATTAAGTTTTTAATAGAAAAATTTACATTCAAAGTATCTTTGCAGCTTTTATTTTTTTCTGGATCAAAAAATTTTGTTTCAGTTTTTAAAATCTTTTAATGTTCAGCATCATTGCGGGAAGTATTATTTTAAGCCTTCTTCATGCCACGATTCCTAACCACTGGCTGCCGGTTATCGCTATTGGTAAAAAAGAAAAATGGTCTGTGCAGGAAGTAACCCAGGTAACTTTTATCTCTGCTGTTGCCCATGGTTTGAGTACCGTTATTATAGGAATTATTCTTGCATTTCTTGGCGCCCAGATTGCTAATAATATTGAGTATTTCAGCAGATTTATTGCACCTGTTATTTTGATTTTTTTGGGCGTTATATTTATTTATCGTCATCATAATCATCAGCATTTTCACCTGGATGAAAACATCAAAAAGAATCATTCCAAAAAGAAAATTATCATAGCTCTTGTGCTTGCTATGTTTTTATCACCCTGTATGGAAATTGAAGCCTATTTTTTATTGGCAGGTGCGCAGGCAAAATGGCTTATTTGGTTCATTGCTGCTTTGTATTTAATTATTACAACAATTGGAATGGTGTTGCTTGTTCGCTTTGCTTATCTTGGGATTTTAAAACTTAACTGGCATTCTCTGGAACATAATGCAGGAATTATTACGGGAATAACATTGGTAGCAACAGGCATTCTCGCGTTTTTTATTCATTAAAAATTATTGATAAAAATTGAAAAGATATATACTGTGCTTGCTTCATTTTCATTTCTTTGCATTTTATTTTTTTACCACTTAAGTTTGCATCTATTTTTTTAAAATGAAAGTTACCGATCACATAAAAGAATCAAAAGGAACTGGTATTTCCTTTGAAATTCTTCCGCCATTAAAAGGCAAAACGATTGAATCAATTTATAATCATCTGGATCCTTTAATGGAATTTAAGCCTGCGTTTATCAATGTTACTTATCATCGCAGCGAACAGGTTTTTAAAAAGAAAGCAGACGGAACTTTTGATAAAGTTGAAGTGCGCAAACGTCCGGGAACTGTTGGTATTTGCGCAGCTATTATGAATCATTATAAAATTGATGCCGTTCCACATTTAATTTGTGGAGGATTTAATTTACAGGAAACTGAAAACGCCTTGATTGATCTTGCTTTTCTCGGAATTGATAATATTTTGCTTTTGCGCGGGGACGCCGCTAAAAATGAAGCACTGTTTGAACCGGAAGAAAACGGCCACAAATACGCGATTGATCTTGTAAAACAAGCTGTGAACCTTAATAATGGAATTTACCTGGAGGATGATATCCGCGATGGAAATAAAACGAAATTTTGCATTGGTGTAGCCGGCTATCCTGAAAAACATTTTGAAGCACCAAATCTTCAAATTGATTTGAGATATTTAAAATTGAAAGTAGATGCAGGAGCAGATTATATTACAACACAAATGTTTTTTGACAATAAAAAGTATTTTGATTTTGTAGAAAATTGCAGAAACATTGGAATAGAAGTTCCTGTTATTCCCGGATTAAAGCCGATCACTTCCAAAAAACAACTTACCGTTTTACCACGAACCTTTCATGTAGATATTCCATCTGAATTGAGTAATGAAATTATGAAATGCAAAACAGATGCAGAAGTTGAGATTGTTGGAACAGAATGGCTGATCGAACAATCCAAAGAACTAAAAAAGGCGAAAGTTCCGGTGTTGCATTATTACACTTTAGGAAAACCACATGTAATTGCTAAGGTGGCAAAGGAGATCGTGTAAATTCTTCGAACCTTTCATAAAACAAAGGCTATCAACTTTTATGTTGACAGCCTTTTCTGTTTTTGCTCAAAGAAGTTTATTTATGGGAGAGTGGAATTCCTACAGAGATACTTACAGTGCGATATTTATCTTTATCATTTGCACTGTTATTGGTTTCAGTTGAATTTATTTTAGCAAGGCCCAATCCATAATTTGCTTTTAATAAAATTTTTCCAAGATCAAAACCAGCACCAAGATTTACACCATAATCAAATCTTTTGAGCTTTGAGTATGCCTGATCATTTTCGGTTGGATCGGCACTTGTGAATTGAATACTTTTTTCCGAATGAAATTCAGCGCCTGCAAGCTGTCCATCCACTTTGGATTTTCCCGCGATTCCCATTGCAATGTATGGACCTGCATTTACAAAAATATTGGACTTGCTATTTGCAAGTGGTAAACGAACAATTAAATTTACAGGAACTTCAAGATAAAGAGGATTGAAAGTGGCTTTATAGTAAGTATTACCCGAACCACTTTCAGTTTTAGCGCCTCTGCCATCCAACAATAGTCCGGCTTCCAAAGCAATCGCCTCTGATGCATTTGATCTTCCCATAATGCCAGCATTAAACGTTGTAAGCATATTGTTCTTTTCAGTTGAACCAGAATTGGAAGTTGAAATGTTAGCAAGGTTGACACCTCCCTGGATATAAATTTTTTGAGACTTTGCATTCGTGAAGAGAGCAACACAAAACGCAGCGATTAATAATTTTTTCATTACTTAGTTTTTAGTTTTTAAAGAGTTAGAAATTCTTGTTGCAAATTTTTCAAAAAGTTTGCCAACCGCTGTAAAACTAAAAATGAATTATATAAAGATTTGCTAAAAGAAAAAAAATTTTTAGGTACGGCTAAATAAAAATGTGATTCAATTATCTTTTAATAACGATTGAAAAACCTTCTCATTCACTTTTACAGGATATTTTTTCTTCAATTGATCAACCCATTTTTCTTCCAGGTAATTTTGATAATCGTTGATCACCAGCCCACGTGCATCTTCAAAGTTTCGAGGTTGATGCAAAGGGTATACTTTTAATATTTTGCTGAATACGGCTGTACCGTCATTTTTATTGATAACCGGCATTGTTATTAATCCATCTGTAAAATTAGTTCGGTCAACAACAGGAATTTGTCCAAGTTCAAATCTTCCTGAATCAGCCTGAATATGAGATGCATCTTCATTTACAATTTCTTTCCAGGTTTTTCCTTTCTTTAATTTTTTAATAGCGTTATCAGCAGCGTTTTTATCAGAACAGGAAAAGATTACGGCTTCTGCACTTGAGTTCCAGAAATATTTTTCTTTATGTTCATTATAATAATTTCTTAGCCCCGAGGTGTCCGCCGATGCTTTGTTCCATACTTTTGTCTGCATAATTTCAAACAACATGTTTCCATCTTCAAATTCATCAATCTGCGCTTTGAAAGCCGGATCAAAATGTTCTAATCTTGAAGCATAATTAGCAACAGAAGAAGCATCAACAAAAGTGGGAAATATTTTTTCGTAAGATTCATGTATTTTTTCGGGAATAATTTTGTTAGAGTTTTTTGCATAAACGATCCAGTCATTTACTCTCACTTTCGCATGGTTATTATAAGAAAATAAAGTAGTGTTCTCGTTCACATTTCCTATCGTAACATTTTTATTGTCTATCAAAGCACTGTCAGTTACCTGCCATAAATCGCGTTGGTTTACATTATTCTTTTTATATCCAATCTTTGGCAAAATGTCTTCAACAAATTTTTCTTTTGCAGTTTCGATGCGGCTGTCATTAAGCACCTGTAATTTTAAATTATACAAAAACGATGCGTCATTTTTTGTAGAAGGGACAGGCGTTGCAGAGATTCTCTTCAAAATATGAAAACCAAATTTTGTTTCAAAAGGTTTTGAAATGTCACCATTATTTTTCAAAGCAAAAGCATGATTTTCAAACACAGAATCATATTTCGCCGTCCCAAATTCCGCCATTAATCCGCCATTCATAAATGTAGTTCTGTCGTCGCTGAATTGTTTTGCAAGAGTTGAAAAATCACTTCCTTTTTCCAACGCGTTGTAAACAGAATCGGCTAATTTTTTTGTTTTTTCCTTTTTAGAATTATCTCCTTCAGGAACTGCGAATAAAATTTGTGCGACAGTAATTTTTCCAACAGCAGGCCTTTCATTCAAATCTTTAAAAATGTACCAACCGGTTTTTGAATGATATGGAACGCTTACCAGTCCTGGCTTTAAGCTATAAACAATATTTTCAAAATCATAAGGCAAAGAAAAAACAGTTATAAATCCAAGATCGCCTTTATTAATTTTTACATCAGTGCTCTGCAAAGCCAAAGCTTCTTTATCTGATCGATTTGCCTTCAGCTTTTCGGTAACTTCTTTCGCAACTTTCATTGCTTTTACTGAATCATTTGAACTGACAAAATAATAAACCACATGAATATCTTTCTGACTTCTTTCAAATGCCTGATCAACTAATCTGTTTACTTCTGGTTCATACTGCAGATAACTATCTTCAATCTGGCTTCTGAAATTTTGCAGATCGGCTTGCAATGAAGGAAGAGTGTCAAGCTGAATATCTTTTGCAGCCTCAACTTTCAATTTGAATTTGATATAAAGATCAAGATAGTTGCGAAGAGCACCAGCACTGTCTGAAGTTGCTGTTTTATTTTTATTATAAGCATTTAGAAACTCTTTTACATCTACAGAGTGATTTCCATAAGTAAAGAGTGTTTGGCTATAAGAAATAAAAGCAAAAGAAGTAAGCACAAATCCCAGAAACAGTTTTTTCATCAGAATATAATTTTAAGGAATTTCTTTGTTTACTGTAAAAAGAATCTAACGGGCCGCTTTGTCAGCCTGATTTTTAATTTTTACGTCCAACAGATCGTCAATTTGTTCCATCGTTAGTTTTTTTGCAATAATTTTTTTGTCCTTATCCAAAAGATAGAGCGTTGGCGTTTGAATTACATCATACAATTGTTTGTAGGAAGGCCTTTTAGACTCTTCAGTAATTTTTCTTTGTGCTTCGGTTTCATACACATTGATCCAGTTATTCATTTTATGTTCTTTCATAAAATCTTTCCATTCCTTAAAGTTTTTTGTTTCCGTCAGCACGCCATACATTTTTACATTTTCCTTTTTCCATTTTGCATTATAAATTGAATCAAGTCTCGGAACCTGGGTTCTGCAATGTCCACACGTCGGATCCCAGAAAACAAGAACGATATAATCAGATTTTACATTGTATAAAGGTTTGCTGACTCCATCGGAATCGACCATTTGAAGATCCGCTGCCTGTTCTCCAATTAAATTTGACATCAGCATATAAGCTCTGTCAGAAATGGTTTTCATTTGCTTTTCATTCAGCCAACTCGAAACTCCTTTCGAATGATACTTTTCAAAGAGGTGAACAAAAACAGCATCCTGCCCCATATATTTGGGATAAATATATTCATCTGTAAGCCAGTTCAGCAAAAATTTATACATCTCCGGAGATGACCTTGCCAGAAGCAATAAATAATCCGATTCTTTTATGATCGAATCAGGAACCGGAGAAACGACATTTCTAAAATACTGTTCAACCTTTGGGAGAAAAAAAGGAGTGCGAATGATACGGTCATCCATAAATGTAATTCCATCCCAATAATGTTTTTTATAGTACTGATAATTTGCTAACGAATCCTCATGCGTTTTAGGATTCGAATTTAAAATCTTCGGTTCGCGCATACTCGTAAGAAGCGCTGCCAGCATAGATTCCGGATGCTCCTTAATTATCTTTTCGCGATAGTCGTTTAGTTCATCATTTAGTTCTTTGTATTTTTTTTCATGAGCAGCGCTGTCAGCTTTTGTTGTAGATCTTTTATAAGCCTCCAATTCTTTGTTCAGGTATTTTCCTTTTTCTGCTACATATTTTTGATATTGCTGAAAGAGAATATTTGCCTCAGAACCTGTTACAGTTGTTTTATTTACAAGATCGGTTGTGTCCGCTTTGATAACGATAGTCTGTCCTTTATCCACTAAAAAATCATACAACTTATTTTTTCCGGGAAAAACAATCGAATAAACACCGGGAAGCAATTTTTCTTTTCCCTGGAAAACTGCAATGCCCTTGGAATTGATCAAAGCAGAATCCTGGATGTTCATGTTTTTACCATAATAATAAGTGAGGTAGCTAAGGCCACTTTTGTAATTCGGAGTTTCTAATGTCACCTTGTAACCTTGAGCATTTGCAAAAGAAAATGCAAAACTGAAAAATAAAAAAGTATAAACTGATCTCATTTTGATAAGCATAGAAAACAAAAATATTGAATTTGACGCGTAAACTAAGGTGACAAAAAATAGTTAACATTTTTATTAAATGCAGTATTCATTTTTATCAATATGCTCTAAACGAAAAAGCGATCTTTTTATTCTAAAAATTTCAGATTTATTTATAACGCGTTGCTGGCAACATCCTTTATTTTTGCAGCCGTGAAAAGAAAAAAGTTTGTTTTAGAAAATGTCCCGGTTTCCGGCTATGCCGCAGAGGGAAAGGCTTTAGCACGAATAGAAGGGAAAGTAATTTTCATTGAAGGAGCCGTTCCAGGCGATATTGCAGACGTTTTTATTACAAAAAATAAAAAAGATTGGGCTGAAGGAAAAGCGATAAAAATAAAAGAACCGGCTAAAGAAAGAGTGAATCCTTTTTGCATTCATTTTGGCATTTGTGGAGGATGCAAATGGCAAATGCTTCCTTACAATAAACAACTTCAATACAAAGAGCAGGAAGTAAAAGATGTGATCAAAAGAATTGGGAAAATAGAAACTTCCGTTTTGCCAATTATTGGTTCTGAAAAAACAATTCATTACAGAAATAAAATCGAATTCACTTTCAGCAATAAAAAGTATTTAACACCAAATGAGTTTGAAAACTTGGGACAAGACGCATGGCCCGGAGGCGCACTTGGTTTTCATGTTCCAAAATTGTACGATAAAATCATCGACATTAAAGAATGTTTTCTGATGGATGAAGTGAATAATGAAATCAGAAATACATTGCGTGAATATTCTCAAAAAAATAATCTTAGCTATTACCACATCAAAGAACATAAAGGATTTTTGAGGAATGTGATCATCAGAAATTGTACAACTGGTGAATTAATGGTGAATATTTTCTTTGGAAATGATGATAAAAAAGAAATTGAAAATATTTGTAATTATTTGTTGCAACAAGTTTCATCAATTACCACATTGCTTTATACCATCAATCAAAAATGGAATGACAGCATGGAAAATCTTGAACCGAAAATATTTTCAGGGAAAGGTTTCGTAATCGAAAAATTAGAAAGTTTTAGTTTTAAAATTTCTTCAAAATCTTTTTTCCAAACTAATACAAAACAAGCAGAAGTTTTGTACAATGTAGTAAAAGATTTTGCTGCGCTAACCGGAACAGAAACTGTTTATGATCTGTATTGTGGCACCGGAAGCATCGGAATTTTTTTGAGCGACAAAGCAAAAAAAATAATCGGTGTTGATGTAATTGAAGACGCTATAAAGGACGCAAAAGAAAATGCGCAACTTAATAATTTACAATCAGCAAATTTCTTTTCAGGGGATGTTATTGAAATTTGTAATGATGATTTTTTTGCTTCGCATGGAAAGCCTGATGTGGTGGTAGTTGATCCGCCGCGCGCCGGACTTCATAATAAATTAGTGAATAAATTATTGGAAATTTCTTCTCCAAAAATTGTTTATGTAAGCTGCAATGTTGCTACTCAGGCTCGTGATCTTCAACTGATGAATGAAAAGTATGTTGTTGAAAAAATTCAACCGGTTGACATGTTTCCTCACACGCATCACATCGAATCTGTAGCGTTGCTTGCGTTAAGAAAGTAAGGAATTTTACTCTTCTTCTTCCTTCAAATCGAGAATCAAATTTGCGATCAAGGCTGTCCATCCTGTTTGATGACTGGCTCCCAATCCGCGAAGTGTATCTCCGTGAAAGTATTCATGAAACAAAACAAGATCTTTATTTTCTTCTTTACTATAAAACCAATTGTAAAATCCATTCGTCAGTCTTTCATTTTTCTCGTCTTTTTCAAAAATGTGAAGAAGCCTGCTGGTTATCTCTTTGCCTACTTCTGTAAGATTCATATATTTTCCCGAGCCTTTCGGACATTCAACTTTTAAATCATCTTCAAAAAAATACCCAAACGTTTTAAAAGCATTGATGAATAAATAGTTCACAGGCATCCAAACAGGGCCACGCCAATTTGAATTGCCACCAAACATGTCTGTGGTAGAATCGCCTGGTTCATATTCTATCGAATAACTTTTGCCGCCAAAATTTAATGTGTAAGGGTTGTTCTGATAAAATTTTGACAATGCCCTGATTCCTCCTTCTGATAAAAACTCCGATTCGTCCAAAAGCTTGTCTAATAAGTCTTTCAACCTTTCTTTATCGACAAGCGAAAATAAATTGCATTCAAAATTTTTATTTTCCTGGCTCGGCATATACAAATTATTCACTTCACGATAATGTTGAAACCATTGCATTCTTTTTGTAAAGTCCTGCAGCCTGTCGAATACGTCTTTTTCAATTACTGTTACTGCAAACAAAGGCGACAATCCGACAAGAGAACGCACTCTTAAAGGAAAAGAATTTGAATCTTTATTTACGGAAAGTACGTCATAAAAAAACTTATCCTTGTCATCCCACAAACCCAGTTGATTCAATGCCTGCGCAATGATTACAAAGTGTTCATAGAACTTCGTCGCTGTTTGTTCAAATGAAATATCGTTCATCGCAATTTCAAGAGCAATGTTCATCATATCGAGCGCATACATTCCCATCCAACTCGTTCCATCGGTTTGTTCCAGAATTGCATTTCCGGGAAGAACCATGCTGCGGTTGAAAAGCCCGATGTTATCCAAACCAAGAAAGCCTCCTTCAAAAATATTGTTTCCGTTTTCATCTTTCCGGTTGGTCCACCACGTAAAATTGATGATCAGTTTTTGAAAAATACTTTTTAAGAAAACGATGTCACTTCTTCCGTGCAATTTTGCTTCCGTTTTATAAACCTGCAATGCAGCAAACGCCTGAACCGGAGGATTTACATCGCTAAAATTCCATTCGTAAGCGGGCAACTGTCCCTGCGGATTCATGTACCATTCACGCATCAGCAACATCAGCTGATGTTTTGCAAAAGAAGGATCGATAACAGCCATTGTAATACAATGAAAAGCCATGTCCCATGCAGCATACCACGGATACTCCCAATTATCGGGCATTGATAAAATATCCTGGTTTTTCAGGTATTTCCAAAGATGGTTACGGCCATTTTTTCGCTCTTCAGTATCTGGCGTAATTCCATCGCTGGTACTGATCCAGGTTTGCAGATCATAATGATAATATTGTTTGCTCCAAAGTAAACTGGCAAACGCCTGCCGTTGAATATTTTTCTGATCTTCTGTACACGAAGCAGGATGAATATTTTCATAAAAAATATCAGCCTCTTTTTTTCTTTGAACAAAAATTTCTTCGAAACCTTTTGGAAAAAAATCATCGATTTTGTCGTTGCAAAGACGCAGATAAATTGTTTTCGATTGTTTCGGTTCAATTTCGAAACGATAAACAGGAGAACATTTCGTTCCTTCTTTTTTATCTTTTAATTTTTGCAAATTCGTTCCATGAATGATCGCTTCATGAAAAGCATCTTTTACAAATTCTGTTTTATTCGGAGTATTAAAAAGCCTTTCAAAATTGGTTTCATTTTCTGTGAAAAGGACTTCATCAGTTTTTTCAAAATAGAGATAATACACACCGAGTTTTTGATGCATCGCATTGACGCATTGATCGGATAAAAAGCTGATGGATGGCTTGTGTTCGTCGCCTTCATATTGCCAGTTGTTATAAAACCAAAGGGTTGGCAAAACCGTGACCGGAGCTTTTTCATTACCACGATTAACTACTTCAATTTTTATAAAAATATCTTCGCTATTTATTTTTGCATACTCCACATAAACATCAAAGTATTTATCCTCATTAAAAATTCCTGTATCCAAAAGTTCGTACTCTGTTTCAAATTTTCCGCGGTCGGCATTTTCATTTAAAATATTCTCATACGGATACGGCTGTTGAGGATATTTATACAAAAATTTCATGTAGTAATGAGTAGGAATATTATCGAGATAATAATAAAGTTCTTTTACATCTTCTCCATGATTTCCCTGCCTGTTCGACAAGCCAAACATTCTTTCTTTCAAAATAGCATCCTGCCCATTCCATAATGAAAGCGCAAAGCACATTTGTTGTTTGATATCTGAAATTCCTCCTAATCCATCTTCGCCCCAGCGATAAACACGGCTTCGTGCATGATCATGAGGAAAATAATTCCAGGCATCGCCATTTTCGCTGTAATCTTCACGAACCGTTCCCCATTGCCTTTGAGAGAGATAAGGTCCCCATTTTTCTAATGGAACCAGTTTTCTCGCATTTTCTTCTAATCTTTCTAATTCCGCGTTTTCACTATTTGCCATTTTTGAAAATAAGATTTGTATTTATTGGTTGCTTTACTGTAAGAAAATAAAGGTAAGTTATCCATTCGTTGAAAATCCTGGATAAAGAAGCATACCTCCATCAGCAAAAACAGTGGTTCCAACAAGATAATCTGAATCGTCGCTCGCTAGCCAAACCGCTACTTTTCCAATGTCTTCAGGAACGCCAACCCGGTTGTAAGGAATCAGCGTTAATAATTTTTTCAGCGCTTCAGGTGTGCTCCAGGCGGCCGTATTAATGTGAGTTTCAATAGCGCCTGGCCCTATTGCATTCACGCGGATTTTTTTTGGAGCCAGCTCCTGCGCCATGCTTTTCATCATCATTTCAATTCCTCCTTTGCTTGATGCATAATTTACATGTCCTGCCCATGGAATGACCTGGTGAACACTGCTCATACAAATAATTTTTCCGGCTGCACAACTTCTTTCAGGAACAACACCACGGCGCAAAAATTCTCTAACTGCTTCACGCGCACAAAGAAACTGGCCGGTAAGATTTATATTCAAGACCAATTGCCAGTCCTCAAGGCTCATGCTTTCCAGGGGCGAATCTTTTTGAATGCCTGCATTATTTACCAAAATATCAATCGTTCCAAATTTATCGATCATTTGTTTAAACATTGCCTGAACTTCATCTTCCTTGCTGACATCCGCTTTTACGGCGATGGCCTTGCCTCCGTTCTTTTCAATTTTTTTTACCACATCATCTGCCGCTTCCGGATGAGTAACATAATTAACTACTACATTAGCACCATCGTTTGCCAACGCAATTGCACAAGCTTCGCCAATGCCACTGTTAGCGCCGGTTACCAAAGCGCTTTGACCTTTTAATTTGGGATTTGGGTTCATCGAAAAAATTTTTTTGATTAATAAATGAGCAAAAAAATCAACAAAAACCGGATGATTTTTTTGAACCATGATGACTTAGATTCATTTTTCTCCGTTAGCAACACTCAATAATTTTTGGGTTTTAGCGTTCTATCTGTTGTGTCTTTTCTTTTTGAATTTAAAAAACCTCGCGCCTATGAAAAATTTATTACTCTTATTCCTCATTATTCTTACTTACAAATCTTACGCACAGGTAAATTCTGTGATGCCTGCTGAGGCCACTTCTTTTTATAATAGCGCGATGCAAAAAATAAAACCGGATTTAAAAAACACCATCGAAAAAAATGCCAATAAATTGAAAGGAAGAATCGTAAACATCGACAGCCTTTCAGTTGAATTGCATAAAGATCGTTTCTTAAAAAATAGCAATCAGGAAGATCTGAAAGCGATTGTTGTTTTGATAATGGTGCAGATTTCCAAAAATGCAGATGCTGATTTAAAAAATATGGTGATTCACATGCCTAAAAATCCTGACCAAAATGAAAATAGAAATTCGTCAGTAAATGGACGTCAGGAGAACATGATCGAAAATATCTTGGCCAATAAAAGACAAATAGCAGAAAATGTTTCTTCTGTAATGGAAAAACTTCCGGACCTGACACAAACTTTAATAGATGAGCTGAAATAGTTTTAGAAAGCATCAGCTTTTTTTAAAATAGATTTTCAAAGTTAGAAAGTAAATGTCATGCTAATTTTACCTAAGTTCCTGATTTTCATCTCCTATTTCTTTATTTTTACACATATTTTTATATTTCTTTAGGGAAAACGGACGAATAGTTTTATACTTTTGCACACATGGTTAAAAATGCCTCTTCTAAAATCCTGCTATCAATTTTGTTTTTGCTTTTCGTTTCGCCTGTTGTAAAAAGCCAGGTTATCGATAGCACAATTCCTCAAAAAAAAGATACGGTTTACCTGAAGCCTGAAGACACTATCTTCTTAAAACCTGTTGATACCGTACTTCGGATCAAAAATTTTAGCCCATATTTTACACTTCATGTAGATTCTACTTTGGATTATCATTTTGAGATCAACAGAAATCCTGAAGATTATTACTGGTATTTAAAAAATTCACCGGTTGGGTTGAAAATCAATAAAGACAATGGGGTTCTGCATTTTAAGGCTGAGAAATCTTATTTTCTTTCAGGAAAATTAAAATATGATAATGAATATAAAGTCAAGCTCGGCGTACAAAATCTGAATGACGCCAGCGATAAAGTAGACACCACTTTTACAATCTTATTTTATAACACTGATATTGTTCCTTCGAAAATAAAACCGACCGTAAGCAATGATCTTACGATAGATGAAGGCGACACGCTGAGCTTTAAATTACAATGTGAAGAAGGAAGTTTTCCGTTAGAATCCATCACTTATTTTTGCAATTATCCGATCCGTTCACAAACGCCGATTTCTCAATGCGGCGACCAGTTTACATGGGTGGCTCCGTATGATTTTATTAAAGACGATGAAAATATAAAACAAAAACCTCTTGTATTAAAATTTGTAGGGGTGGATAAATTTTTTAATCGTGATACGGCTATCGTCACTGTTAAAGTAAATCAGAGTATCAATTATCCACGGCGTTTAATGGAATATAATAAGATCTACAGTAGTATTGAAACGTATATTACACAATTAAAAAGCACCTTTTTTAATTTAGATAAAAAAATAAAAAGCACTAAAAGTACCCGTACAACTTTTGACCTTACCTCTGCTACCACTGCACTTGGCGGAACTGTTTTTTCTTCTCTTCCTGATAAAGACCTTCAAACTACCGGCAAAATTTTGCCGAGTGTAGGAGTGGCCCTCGTTCCGGTGAAAGAAGCCGTCGCCCCGAATAAAAATGATGAGATGAATTCGGCGTCTTTAGTAAGAAATGACATCAAAAGACTTCAGTATTTACTGACAGACAATGTTTTGATTGGTGATAAAGATCCTGACATTATCAAAAAAACACAAAAGCTGAAAGATGAATTGCAACAAGTTCAGCTTCAGTTGATTGACGTTCCAATCGTGGATGACAATACCAATCAGAAAGAACTGGATGAGTATTTTAATAATCCGAAAGTGGCAAAAAAGTACAGGCTGAAAAGCAAATAATCTCTTTTTTTCAGTAAAGTCACAAATAAATCGATTTCTTTCTTTAAATTTATGGAACCGGATCGTGTCCATGACCGCCCCAGGGATGGCATCGTGCAATTCTTTTTAAAGTAAGCCAGCCGCCTTTTATTGGACCATATTTTTTTAAAGCTTCGATTCCATACTGAGAACATGTAGGTGTGTATCTGCAGGATGGCCCCATCCAGGGAGAAATAACCAGTTGGTAGATTTTAATTAATCCAATAAAAGGAAGAGATAATATTTCCTTTGCTGATTTCATTATATTGATCTTTCTCTTGAAATATCTGCTATCAATATTGCTGCCATTGCCAGTGCAGCATCTTTGAGCAAAGAAGTTATGTACAACATTTTTATGGGAACATTCCGCGCATGAACAATTCCGCGAAGATCTACAGAAAAAACTATGATCAAAAGTAAAACTGCTAACAGATAACCTGCAATTTTTGCATAACGATCGATAATAAATGCCGCCGCCGCTAGCAAAAAACCGGCTCCGGAAATATAAACCATCACTTTGGAAGCGGGAAGAAATGAAGGAACATTAACGGCCATGTCTTTTGCATGCAAAATATTATTGGCGCCAAAAAAACCAATGATCAGCGCAAAAATGATAATGGCAATCCTTGTGGAAATAAGATTTTTCATGGTCTTCATTTTTTATAAAGTCAAAAATCAAAAACGAAAGTGAAAATAAGCAAAATTTGTTCGTCCACTCCTTTATATCATCACTCAAACCCCTTATCTTTGCGCAAAATTTAGAAGAAGTATGGGCTCTAAAAGCATGAAATCTTTATTGGTAGCGGTTTTCAGCCTTTTTTTGCTGACATTTTCCAATGTGGTTTTTTCACAAAAAAACGCAGAAGAACATGCAAAGACTGAAGAAAAATTTGATCCTACCACCGCAATTCTTAATCACGTTCAGGACGCTTACGAATTCCACTTCTTTTCCTGGGGCGATTTTCACGCTTCTATTTATTTGCCGGTAATATTGTATTCGCCTCAGAAAGGACTTTCAATTTTCTCTTCCAAAAGATTTGGCCACGATCACGATCAGGTGTATGACGGGTACCGAATGCAGGGAGAAAATTCAATAGTTCCGGTAGAAAAAGGAGTAACAGTGTATGATTTTTCATTAACCCGGAATGTTGTACAGACGTTGATTGCACTGGCGCTTTTCACCATCGTAATGGTAAAAATTGGGAATAGATATAAGAAAGGCGAAGGCGTTGTTTCGGCACCATCCGGAGCGCAGGGATTTATGGAGCCAATCATTATTTTTATCCGTGATAATGTGGGAAAAAATAATCTGGGCAACAGGTGGGAAAGATATATGCCCTATCTTCTTACTGTGTTTTTCTTCATCCTGATCAACGCACTTTTTGGAATGATTCCGGGCGCAGCCAATGTTGCAGGTAATATTGCATTTACCTTAATACTAGGATTGATTTCACTTGTCGTTATTCTTTGCAGCACCACAGGCCATTTTTGGAAACATATTCTTTGGCCGCCGGATGTTCCTTTCCTGGTTAAAATAATTTTGGTGCCAGTAGAAATTTTTGGACTCTTCGTTATCAAACCGGGCGCTTTGATCATTCGTCTTTTTGCAAACATGGTGGCCGGTCACATTGTAATATTAGCCTTCATTTCGCTTATTTTTATTTTTGGCGCGATGAGTTCTACCGCAGGCTATGGCTTTTCTCCATTCTCAGTACTATTTGTAGTGTTCGATTATTTTATAGAAATATTGGTGGCTTTTATCCAGGCATTTATTTTCACAGTTCTTACCGCTATTTTTATCGGCCAGGGCTTTGAAGGAAGTGACCACGATGTGCCACAAAATGATCACGCTTTTTTGTAAACTTTTTTATTCATTTTAAACCCAGGAATTATGTCACTAATGACTTTTTTATTTGAAGCTGGATTCTCACACATGGGTGGAGCTATCGGCGCCGGCCTTGCTGCAGTTGGAGCAGGTATCGGAATTGGCCAGATAGGTAAAGGAGCAGTTGAAGGAATTGCTCGCCAACCGGAAGCAGCTAATGAAATTCGTGCAAACATGATCCTTGCAGCTGCATTGGTAGAAGGGGTTGCCCTTTTCGCAGTTATCGCTGGATTATTGGCTGTGTTGAAGACAGCAACCGGAGCATAAAACTTCCGTTGGTAAGTCGCAAACAGCGAATTTTTTACTGTATCCAAAGCACAGGGCGGAGGATACAGTATTTTTTGAAAATTATAAACATCATTATATTTAAATTAAACAAAGTATGGAACTTTTACTTCCTAAGTTGGGTTTGATTCTCTGGACACTTGTCGCTTTTATTATCGTACTTTATATTTTAGGAAAATATGCCTGGAAGCCGATTTTAAAATCGTTGGATGAAAGAGAAAAAAATATCTCTGATTCAATTCTTTCTGCTGAAAATGTAAAGAAAGAAATGGCTGCTCTGAAAAGCGAAAATGAGGCTTTGCTTGCAAAAGCCCGTGAAGAAAGATCTCAAATGTTGAGAGAAGCCAAAGAAACAAGAGACAAAATTATTGCTGAAGCCAAAGAACAAGCGAGAAAGGAAACCAACAAGATTGTTGCAGATGCGCAGGGGGTTATCAACCAGCAAAAAATGGCTGCAATAACTGATCTTAAAAACCAGGTAGGAAATCTGGTTCTTGAAGTAAGTGAAAAAGTATTGCGTCGTGAACTAAGCGATAAAGCAGAACAGGAAAAATATATTCAGGACCTTACTCAAAACGTTGAGTTGAATTAATACAATCATATGAACAATCCACGTTTAGCCACACGGTACGCGAAAAGTTTAATAGATATTTCAACAGAATTTAAACAACTTGACACGGTTCATAATGATGTTTTATTGCTGAAATCAATAGTGGATAAAAGCCATGATTTTGTTTTGATGCTTAACAGTCCGATCATCAATACTGATAAAAAGTATAAGATCATCAGCACCATTACAGCAGGAAAGATTTCAAAAATCACGGATACTTTTTTGAAACTGCTATGTAACAAAAATCGTGAAGCAAATTTGCCAGGCGTAATCACTTCTTTTATTGAACAGTACAATGCTATCATTGGCTTGCACAATGCGAAACTAACAACAGCAACGCCAATCAGCCAGGAATTAAGAGACACTTTTATTTCAAAAATTAAAGCTTCTACTTCCTACGATAATGTGCATTTGGAAACAGTGGTGGATGATAAAATCATCGGTGGATTTATTTTGCAAATGGAAGGAAAGCTAATAGACAAAAGCATTTTGAGAAGTTTGCATGATGTAAAAAAACAATTTGCCAATAATGATTATTTACACAAATTGAGATAAGAGACCTAACTGATAAAATAAAAAAACCTGGTATTCGCCAGGTTTTTTATGAGTATACTTTGGAGTAAAAAAACAAATAAACCGATTTTATATTTTTTTAGTTCTTTTTATTCATCATCATCTCCCCCGCCTTCTTTGTTGTATGCTTTGATAAATAAAGCGCCGAGGTTTTTCTGGGGTGGAATATAATCTTCAAAAGTTTCTCTCGTTTCACGAGGTGCTTTGTCAAACTGTGTCTGAAGATTGGACCACATTTGGCGCCAATCAATATTTTTTCCTTCACGAAGCGTGTTGTCTAATGCATCAATAATGGGTTTATTCACATTCATGGCGCCGGTTTGTTTAGTAGAAATAATATGCGCTTCAGGAGCATATTTTAAAATCGTTTTCAGATTTTGATAACCGCCGCAGGAACCAAGCATGATTATTTTAGCGCTTTCCGGAAGCTGTTGGATAGTATACGGCAAATGATAGCTATGCCCACGATGAATAACAATAGTAGGTTTAAGGCCTTTTGAATCTAGATAAGAGATCAAATCTGCCTGCGCTTTTGCATCCTGATCGGTCTCATTATCTAATGGGAGGTTGGCAAAAATAGTAATAGGTTTGCCTTTTCTAGATCTTATTTCTATCCATTCTTTTTTCTGTGTAATGGTCCAATCAACCGAAGGAAAAGAAGTGAGATAACTGGCGTAAGATGCTTTTCCATCTTTATCTCCATAAAAAAATACCTGTTCAATAATTCTTCCTGAATCATCAGTCAGATAGTTGTAATTAACTGTATAAATTGGAGGAATTCCGATTTCTTTTGAAAGATCAATTCCATTTTTTGGATCAGCAGAAAGAAAGATAGTTTTTAAAAGGCTATAAATTTTTCTGCCACGTTCATTGTCTTCTTTAATACATCTTTGCTCGTTCCATTCTACATTTTGCAACATTGATTTCTGAAGCTCAGGACTGGTAATACTTCCATAAGAATCGGCCACATCCACCGCATCTTCCAGTGTTTTGGTCGTTTCTAATTTTGCCACAAAAGCCTGCATTAGTTTTTCAGAGTTCTCAGGCATTGTTTTCAAAAATTCGCTCAATTTATTATAACCTGCTGCCATTTTGATAAATTTTTTAAACCGGTCAAAATGCAGCGATATCAGCAAAGAATCTCCATGAGGCTGCGGTCCCATCTTTTCAATCATTTTATCAAAACTATATTTATAGCTTGACGTATAAATATCATTTTCTCCAAGAACCATCATGTAGTAAAGTTCCTGTGCTGTTAAAGGTTGAATAGCTTTAAACCGAATCGCAGGATTTGGATTTTCATGAAGCTCGTTAATTGGTGTTATAAAATGTTGTATTGCCTTTGCTTTCAACATATCTATCAAACCATTTGCTCCTAACATTGCTATGGGAGTATCTCCCTGAACCAATCGTCCATAATAATCAATTTCTGTTTTTACCAACATTCTAAAGTATCCTATACTGTCATAATTCTTATCGGACGTTCCTGCCACTTTTGTAATTTCTGCTATCGTTTTTTTACCGCTAATCAGATCATCCAGAAATGGAAAATAAAATAACGCACGATTTTGATTACTTAATTTTACAACCGTTTTAATACGCGGATCATCAATTCTCCTGATCAGTTTTCCCTGTGGACTATTAGCAGATTGAGCATAAGTGTATAGCTGGCTGGGACTATTATTGAAAGCTTGTATAACTAAACTGTCAGCAAAAGGTTCGTTTACATAGGGCGCAAGATTTTCCAGAATTTTGTCCGGATATAAATCGCAGAATTTTCTAAAAAGAACAATTTTACTTTCCTCGTATCCGGAATTTTCAACAAAGATGGAAGCATTGATCAAACCTACTTCATAAGGAGCTTTTTGAATGATGGGCGTCATATTTTCCCCTTTGATATTAGCATCAAAGATTGCATGGAAATTTTCAACAAGCAGTGGAGCTAATGAAGGATTGATTGTATGCTTTTTCCACGCCATAATAAAGTCTTTCAGAAGATCTTCAATATAGCGCAGATAACGTACTTTATCATTGTTGGTTGGCAGGCCGGCATCATTCACTTCAACATCATTTCGCAGCACGTTTATTTTTCGGATAAGGGCATCGGTCACCTGCAAGTTGATGTCAGGATTATTACCCACTTTGATAATTCCGTCAAGACGGCCATCTGCTTTATCAGCAAGTTTTTGTTCGTCCCTGATGCGGTCATGAAAAATTCTTCGTCCAATAGGGATATTTGTGGTATCACTTGCAGAAGCGGTAAACGGAATAAAGGAAATGAGCAGAAAAAAAGTAAATAGAAACCTCATTATTTTTTTTACAATTAGTAGAAGCAAAAATACTTCCAATAGATACAAATGTAATTCTTGCAGTTGTTAAGAGGTTCTTTTGTTAATGGAAAAAGGTGCGTAAAATAAGGTTATTAACCTTTTGTTAGGAACTTTTTTTACCCTTAGGAATATTATTAAATTGTAAACGAGTAAAAGAAAATAAATATTAATATAGGTTTGCAAACTATGGAAACGAAACGAACCATATTAATCGCAGATGATGAGCCGGATATTTTAGAGATTCTAAACTTTAATCTCGTCTCAGAAGGTTATGAAGTGATTAAAGCAACTAACGGAAATGAGGCAGTGGCTCTTGCAAAAAAGAACAAACCTGATTTGATTATTCTTGATGTAATGATGCCTGGAAAAACAGGCTTTGAAGTATGCAGAATTTTAAGAGCACATAAAGAGTTTGAAAATACCATTATCATTTTTTTGACAGCTTTGAATGATGAAAGCACAGAAATCAAAGGTCTCGAAACAGGAGGAGATGATTATATCACAAAGCCGATAAGCCCGAAAGTTTTGATTAGTCGCGTAAATGCTCTTTTCAGAAGAATCATCAAAGAAACCGGAAGCATTTTACAAATCGGCGATCTTACCATTGACCGGGAAAAATATTCGGTTAGTTTAAAAAATGAGGAAATTATTCTTGCGCGTAAAGAATTTGAATTACTGGAGCTGCTGGCTTCCAAACCGGCAAAAGTTTTTTTAAGAAATGAGATTCTTGATAAAGTTTGGGGAACCGAGGTAATTGTTGGCGACAGAACCATTGATGTTCACATACGAAAAATCCGGCAAAAATTAGGCGATGATTGTATTACCACTGTTAAAGGAGTTGGATATAAATTTAAAATGTAAAGATTAAGACGTTTAAACTAATTAACACTTTTTCTGTCCATAAGTGTCTTTATTGGATTTACATTTGAAACAAAAAATCAAAAATTCTATGAAACAATTCCTTACATTTTGCGCCTTAATCCTTTTTTCTTTTTCACTTTCAGCGCAGAAGGATTCTTCTAATAAATTAGGAGGTTTATTTAAAAAAGCAGGTTCAATTCTTTCTAAAAATTCTCCCTCCTCAAATGGATTATCCACTGACGAAATCATTTCGGGTTTAAAAGAAGCCCTTTCTCTTGGAGCCGAAAAAAGTACGGCTAAACTGTCGGCTCCCGATGGTTTTTTTAAAGATGCAGCAGTGAAAATTTTACTTCCAAAACAAGTACAGGATATCGAAAAGAAAATGAGAATGTTTGGTTTGGGAAAATTGGTAGACAATGCTGAACTAAGTATGAACCGTGCTGCAGAAGACGCTTCCAAATCTGCTGCGCCGATTTTTCTTTCTGCCATAAAACAAATGTCTGTAACAGACGCGTTGAATATTTTGCGAGGAACAGATACTGCTGCTACTGCTTATTTGCGCAAGACCACCACTTCAAAACTGATCGACGCTTTTATGCCTATCGTAGCAGAATCTTTAAAAAAGACAGACGCAAGCAAATATTGGAAAGATGTTTTTACGGCTTACAATCGTATCTCTTCTAAACCAGTTGATACAGACATCAACAGTTATGTAACTTCCAAAGCGCTAGATGGGATTTTTTATTATGTGGGTAAAGAAGAAATAAATATTCGCGAAAATCCAGCAGGAAGAGTTACGGATATTTTGAAAAAAGTGTTTGCGAAATAAAGGAAATACCAAATCGATTTATTTGTTGGCGCACTAATTTCGCAATAATTCTTTTCTAGAAATCATTTTGCGGAATTTAAAAATCCTCATTTTTTCTTTCTTTACTGTAAATCGTTCTTCTAATTTTATTAGGTCAACTTTTTCTTATAATTAAAATTAAATTTGCAAAAAATTAATCCTTTCTTTTGCAGGAAAGTAATTTTTTGAAAAAGAAAATTGAAAGAAAAATAATAATCAATAAAAAAAGAAAATGAGCTACATCGCAAACATTCATGCCCGCCAGATTTTAGACAGCCGTGGCAATCCTACCGTAGAAGTAGATGTTTTAACTGAAAATGAATATCTTGGAAGAGCCGCGGTTCCTTCAGGCGCCAGCACCGGCGTTCATGAAGCAGTAGAACTTCGTGATAATGATAAAAAAGTGTACCAGGGAAAAGGAGTCTTGAATGCGGTAAATAATGTAAATACGATTCTTGCTGATGAATTGGTTGGATGGGATGTTGCCGACCAGACCGGAATCGACAACAAAATGATAGCTATCGATGCCACAGAAAATAAAAGTAAATTGGGAGCGAATGCGATGCTGGCAGTTAGTTTAGCCGTTGCAAAAGCCGCAGCTTTGGAAGCTAATCTTCCGTTATATAGATATATAGGCGGAACGAATGCAAAAGTGCTTCCAATTCCGATGATGAATATTCTCAATGGTGGCGCTCATGCAGATAATAAAATAGATTTCCAGGAATTTATGGCAATGCCAATCGGTGCTTCTTCCTTTAGCGAAGCTTTGCGTTGGGGAGTTGAAATTTTTCATTCCTTAAAATCAGTTTTGAAAAAGAAAGGATATAGCACCAACGTCGGCGATGAAGGCGGATTTGCTCCCAATATTCAAAGCAATGAAGAAGCTATTGAAACAGTATTAGATGCAATAGAAAAAGCGGGTTACAAAGCCGGCTCCGATGTTGCAATTGCGATGGATCCGGCTGTAAGTGAAATGTATGATTCTGATAAAAAATTATATCGTTTTCACAAATCTGACAACAAGGAACTTTCTTCTGAAAAGATGGTTGAATTCTGGGAAAACTGGGTACGTCAATATCCGATCATTTCCATTGAAGACGGAATGGCTGAAGATGATTGGGCGGGGTGGAAATTACTGACAGACAAATTAGGAAGTAAAATCCAATTGGTCGGCGATGATCTTTTTGTTACCAACGTAAAAAGATTACAGAAAGGAATTGATGAAAAAGTAGCAAATGCTTTATTAGTAAAAGTAAACCAAATTGGAACTTTAACAGAAACAATCAACGCGGTTTCATTAGCTCAACACAACAGTTACAACACAATTATGAGCCATCGCAGCGGCGAAACAGAAGATACAACGATTGCAGATCTTGCAGTGGCATTAAATTGTGGACAAATAAAAACAGGTTCTGCAAGTAGAACTGATCGTATTGCAAAATATAATCAGTTACTTCGTATAGAAGAAATTTTAGGTGAAAGTGCAGTTTTTCCAAAAGGAAAAATTAAATTTGGAAAATAAGCAGTGAATGACAAATGGTGAAGGGGTGTATTGTTTTAATTTCTTAATACTCACAACTTATTACTTGTAACTTATTGGTTATAACTACTATTCTATCACTCAATACTCAAATATGAAAAAGCTTAAAAAGATATTTTCCAATAAATATTTAATAACAGGCATAGCTTTTGCAGTATGGATGATGTTCTTTGACAGAAATGACTTACCACTACAAATCAGACGGATATTGGATCTGAACAAATTAAAGCAAAATGAAAAAAACATGGCTTTACAGATTTCCAATACTAAAAAAGAACTGGATTTGCTAAAAACCAACCCGGAAACTTTGGAAAAATATGCCCGGGAAAAATACCTGATGAAAAAAGATAACGAAGATTTGTATATCATTACATTTGATTCATCTTCAATAAGATAAGAGCTGATGGCAATATTTCTGAAAAGAACGCGTTTTACAAAAGGATAGGATATTATTTTTTAAAGCCACACACATATTTTTATGATCAGATTCACCACGGAAGATCTTGTTAGATACCTGTATAACGAAACTTCCGAAAACAAAACAGCCCAGATTAAGGCTGCATTGCAAACCGACTGGAACTTAAAAGAGACTTATGAAAAATTAGTTAATTCAAAAAAAGATCTGAATGAAATCAGGTTCTCTCCGCGTAAGGAAACTGTCAACAAAATCCTTCAATATGCTTCAAAAAGGAATATTACTGTTTCTTCGCACTAATTTTTAAATTTTAAACTTATTTTTATCCCGCCCCAACCGGCGGGATTTTTTTATGACCAAAAAAGAAAGATATCAGTTCGTAATCAATTATTTTGTTTTAAACAACCCTGATGCAAAAACAGAATTAATTTATGATAATCCTTACCAGTTATTGGTCGCAGTAATACTTTCAGCCCAATGCACTGATAAAAGAGTGAATCAAACTACCCCAGCAGTTTTTGAACAATATCCGGATTTTGAATCCATGAGCCAGGCAAAACGGGAAGATCTTTTAGATTTGATCAAAAGCATTTCTTATCCAAATAATAAAACCTTGCATCTCATCGGAATGGCCAAAATGGTAATGGAAGATTTTGGCGGAAAAATTCCAATGACCGTAGAAGAATTAATGAAATTGCCGGGAGTTGGAAGAAAAACAGCCAATGTGATTACTTCTGTGATTGACAACCAACCTAATATGGCGGTAGACACGCACGTTTTCCGGGTTGCTAATAGAATTGGTTTAGTAAAAGCGAAAACGCCACTGGAAACTGAAAAACAATTGATAAAAAATCTGCCCCAAGATTTGATTTATATCGCTCATCACTGGTTGATCTTGCACGGAAGATATATTTGTGTGGCAAGAAATCCGAAATGTGGCATTTGCGGATTAAGACCTGTTTGTAAATATTACCAAACGGTTGTAAAACCAACTTTGGAAGAAACCCAAAAATAAATCTTAAAGCATTTTTTTGATTTCATCTACCAATTCAGCTTTGGTAAACGGTATTCCCTTGATCTTGTTGAATCCTTTCGCATCAACCAAATATTGATCACGGATAATTTTTACAAGTTGTCCATTATTCAATTCGGGAACTAAAACCTTTTCAAAGCTTTTGATCAGCTCGCCAAGATTTCTTGGAAAAGGCCGAACATAACGAAGATGAATATGTGAAACCGGGTGACCTTCTTCAATCAATTCTGACACAGAGCTTTTAATGGCACCGTAAGTACTTCCCCAGCCAAGAACAAGAACTTTTCCTTTTTCCGGTCCGTTGTCAATTGTTTGTTCAGGAATATCATTGGCAATCAAATCCACTTTTTCCTGTCTCATCTTTACCATCAACTGGTGATTATCGGGATCGTAACTTACATTGCCAGTAATATTTTGTTTTTCAAGTCCGCCAACTCTGTGTTCCAATCCTGCGAAACCTGGAACAGCCCACGCCCGAACTAATTTTTCATCTCTTAAATAAGGTTGAAAAGTTTCTTCATTTTCTGCCAATTCTTTTTTGAAATTCACTTTAATCGCTGGCAGATCTTTACTTTCAGGATATTTCCAGGGTTCAGAACCATTGGCAATATAACCGTCGCTGAGAAAAATTACCGGCGTCATATGTTGAATAGCAATCCTAACGGCTTCATAAACAGCATTGAAACAGTCACTTGGAGTGGAAGCAGCAACAATCGGAATTGGGCTTTCGCCATTTCTTCCATAATATGCCTGCAAGAGATCACTTTGTTCTGTTTTTGTGGGCAAACCTGTTGAAGGGCCGCCACGTTGAATATCGCAAATCACCAAAGGAATTTCCAGCATCATTGCAAGTCCCATTGCTTCAGACTTCAAAGCCATTCCAGGGCCACTTGTTGTAGTCACGCCTAAACTTCCTCCATAAGAAGCACCAATTGCAGAACTAATTGCAGCAATTTCATCTTCAGCCTGAAAAGTTTTTACACCAAAATTTTTATGACGGCTCAATTCATGTAAAATATCGCTTGCTGGTGTGATCGGATAAGTTCCTAAAAATAACTGCAAACCACTTTTTTGCGCAGCAGCAATTAATCCAAAAGCCAATGCCTGGTTGCCTTTGATACCGCGATAGTTTCCCGCAGGCATTTTTGCTTTTTTTACAGAATAGCGTGTAGTAAAGGTTTCTGTAGTATCTCCATAATTATATCCTGCTTGCAAAACTTTGATATTACTTTCAAGAATATCCGGTGTTTTTGCAAATTTTTCTTTTAAAAAAGTGATGGTATTTTCTGGATTTCTGCTATACATCCAATATAAAAAACCGAGCACAAACATGTTTTTTGCACGATCTTTTTCTTTAGTACCAAGCGTAGTAAAATCTTTTAAAGTTTCACGAGTGAGTTTGGTTACATCCATTTTGATTACGTCGTAACCTTCAAGACTGCCATTCTCCAATGGATTGATTCCGTCGGCATAATTCGCCAAACGCAAATTTTTTGCATCAAACCCTTCAATGTTGGCGATGATCTTTCCATTCTTTTTTAATGCGCTTAAATTTGTTTTTAGAGCCGCAGCATTCATGGCCACCAACACATCACATTTATCGCCGGGAGTAAAAATTCTATTGCTTGAAAATCTAAGTTGAAAGCCACTAACGCCGGGAATTGTTCCCTGCGGTGCCCTGATTTCTGCGGGAAAATCAGGAAAAGTCGAAAGATCAATTCCCAATAAAGCTGTATTATTGGTAAACTGGCTTCCAGTTAATTGCATTCCATCACCACTGTCGCCGGCGAATTTGATCACCACTTCAGGCAAAACTTCTTCTTTTGTTTCCATCGTTTAAATTGAATTTGCAAAATTAAAAAATATAGGCGGCTTTAAGCTTCCCATTTATTTTCGCATAGCGGAAAAATCGAATTCTTTTTATTTCTTTTGGTTAAATTTCCCTTTCATCCAAATTTTTGTGCTCTTTATCGGATTGATGTTATATTGCAACATAGTAAACCAACTTTTATGAAGAAATTTTCTTTTTTATTTTTAATGATCTTTTCAATGACTTCGATAGCATTTTCACAGGCCAAACTGGTACAAAAAGTAGTAAAAAAAGGAAACGAAATTGTCATTCCATTTGAAAAATATGAATTGCCAAACGGGCTTACAGTGATCATTTCAGAAGATCACAGTGATCCTGTGGTTCACGTTGACGTAACTTATCATGTTGGTTCTGCCCGCGAAGAAATCGGCAAAAGCGGATTTGCGCATTTTTTCGAACACATGATGTTTGAAGGAAGTGATCACGTAGCTGACAAGGAACATTTTAAAATCGTTACCGAATCAGGAGGAACACTGAATGGAAGCACCAACCGCGACAGAACCAATTATTTTGAAACCGTTCCGAGCAACCAGCTGGAAAAAATGTTGTGGCTGGAAAGTGACAGAATGGGTTTTTTGCTTGACGCCGTAACCCAGCAAAAATTTGAAATTCAAAGAGAAACAGTTAAAAATGAAAGGGGACAAAATTACGATAACAGGCCTTATGGACTTGCCGGAGAAGTTACTTCCAAAGCGCTTTATCCTTATGGCCATCCTTATTCCTGGCTTACGATCGGCTATGTTGAAGATTTGAATCGTGTCGGTGTGAACGATCTGAAAAATTTCTTTCTTCGTTGGTATGGGCCAAATAATGCAACGCTTACGATTGCGGGAGATGTGAATACAAAAGATGTTTTACAAAAAGTAGAAAAATATTTTGGGCCTATTCCACGCGGACCTGAAGTGAAACCTGTTCAATTGGCACCGGTAAAATTATCGAACACTGAATATGTAAGCTATGTAGATAATTATGCAAAGCTTCCGATGCTTCAGATCACATATCCTACAGTTCGGGATTTTAGTGAAGACATGGCGCCGCTGGAATGTTTAGCACAGGTTTTAGGCCAGGGAAAAACTTCTTTCCTTTACCAGAATTTAATAAAAAATCAAAAAGCATTGAGAGCCAGCGCTTACAGCAGTTTGGATGAACTTGCGGGAACATTTGTTTTTTCTGTCATTGCGTTGCCTGGGCACAATCTTGCCGAAATGGAAAAACTGATCAATCAATCCTTGCAGGATTTTGAGAAAAAAGGAGTAACTGATGATGATATTCTGAAATTCAAAAATGGTTTTGAAAGCCGCACCATCAATCGCTTGGCAAGTGTTGCAGGGAAAGCTTCTCAACTTGCTGCGTTTGAAACTTTTACCGGAAATCCAAACATGATCGGCAAATTGCTGGATATGTACCGAAAAGTGACCAAAGAAGATGTAATGCGTGTTTACAATAAATACATCAAAAATAAATCAGCAGTTGTATTAAGCGTTTTACCAAAGGGAAAAGAAGATCTTATCGCTGGCCCTGATAATTTTACTGTGGATAGCACACACTATAAGCATCCGGATTACGGCTACGATAAATTGAAATACAACAAACCAAAAGATAATTTCGACAGAAGCATTCAGCCTCCATCAGGAAAAAATGTTGTGGTAAAGGTGCCGGATTTCTGGAAAAAATCTTTTGGAAATAATATCTCAGCGATTGGAGTGGAGAACAATGAAATTCCTATGGTAAATCTGAATATTTACCTGAAAGGAGGAACTATTCTTGAGCAAAATAATTTAGCCAAAGCCGGCACTGCTTCTCTTTTTGCAGAAATGATGAACGAGGATACGAAAAACAAAACCAGCGAAGAGATCAGTTTGGAACTGGATAAATTAGGAAGTGCAATCCGTGTGGATAATACAACCGACGCCATCGTTTTTTCAGTACAATCTCTGGCAAAAAATCTGGATAAAACGATTGATATTTTAAAAGAAAAAATTCTGGAGCCAAAATTTACAGAAGAAGCCTTCGACCGTATAAAAAAACAATTATTAGCCAATATACGCAATTCGAAAAGCCAGGCTGCGGTTGTCGCAGATGTGGTATTTGATAAATTGAATTATGGCAGTGAAAATATTCTCGGCCTTCCTGAATATGGAACAGAGCAAACCGTTGAAAATATTTCATTGGCTGATATTCAAAATTATTACGACAATATTATTTCTTCTGATGGAGCGAACATAGTGGTAGTGGGCGATGTAAAAGAAAAAGATATTTTGCCACAATTGGATTTTTTAAACCAGCTGCCTAAAAAACCAATTTCATTACCAGCCTTGCCAGCGGCCCCTGCTGTTGAAAAAACAAAAATTTATGTTGTCAACATTCCTCATGCTGCACAAACAGAATTTCGCGTCGGATATGTTACCAACCTGAAATATGATGCAACTGGCGATTATTATAAAGCAACACTTGCGAATTATAATCTGGGCGGAGGTTTTAACGGAAGATTCAATATTCGGTTAAGAGAAGACAAAGGCTGGACCTACGGAGCGCGTTCGCTTTTGGCAGGAGATAAATATTCCGGCACTTTTTATTTCAGCAGCGGCATTCGCGCCGATGCGACAGACAGTGCATTAGCAGAAGTGATTGGCTTATTAAAAAATTATAACACCAGCGGCCCTGATGAAAATGAGGTAGCCTTTATGAAAAGTTCTATTGGGCAAAGTGATGCAAGAAATTATGAAACCGGCAATCAGAAAGCCAACTTTGTTGCAAAAATATTGCGCTATCATCTTCCTGCAAATTTTGTAGATCAGCAAACTAAAATTCTAAATAACATTTCTACACATGAAATTGACGAACTGGCTAAAAAATATTTCGACTTGAATAAAATGAATATTTTACTGGTAGGAGACGCGGATTTGTTTTTACCTGGCTTGAAAAATTTCGGCTATGAAATAGTAGAATTAGATGCTGACGGAAACAGGAAATAAGTTGAAAATAGAAATGGATAATATTTGCTCGTTTACTAGAGAAGTGGGAGTAAGACAAATTCTTCATTTACCGGAAGCAATACCAAAGAAGACTTAGTCAAATATAGATTGAAAAAATAAAAAGCGATACCTCAATGCAAGTTTGAAGTATCGCTTTTACTTTTTAAAAAGTTTCATTACCAACCTTTTTTTGCAACACCGTCTTTTATTGCCTGTAATGCATTGGCTTCGCTAAGCATGGTAGTCATTTTATTACCTTTTCCATCATTACCCTGCGCCATATAGCCGCCGCGCGCTGTTTTAGTAATTACTGCATCTTGCATTGGAACATTTTTTTGTTTGGTTTTCATGCAATAAGCTGTTAACATTTTTGACATTTTAATTTGGTTTATGGTTTTAAAATTTGATGATTCAACCCAGAGTCGTTTGACAGTGGAATTTCAAATTTAGGGATTTATACTTATTTCACGTTATATATTTCTTAACATTGAAAAAAGTTAAAAATCAAGTGAATTCTTAATTTTTTTGAGGTTCACTTTTAATACATATTTTAAGTACATTTCGTAAGAATATTCCAGCCCCGTTCCGCTGCTAATGTGTTCAATAAAATCCTTGTAAGGAATGATGCGAAAATCGAAAAAAACGTTTTGATAAATCTCTTTGTCATAAATAAAACTGGCGATCAAAAGTTCACGATGTTTCTCTACCAATCCCGGATATTTTTCTGAAACCGATTGAAACAAAGCCATTCCGCGCGGGCCGATAAACCCTTCTGCATTCCAGAAACGCAGATCAATTCCTACATTTTTGAACTGGAATAAAAGGTGCGATAAAAATCCATTGCCTTCACTAAAAGGTTGTCTTTTCTGACCAGAAACATCCTTGTAATTCACATAGTAATTTTCAAAAACGATCTTTTGAAATAGTTTTGTGTTTACACGATATGTCAAAGAAGCGCCGGTGGCAAAATTGGTCAACGATTGAAGCGGTGTATGCAAACTATCGTATTGGCCTCCCTTGTGAGAATAGATTAATTGAATAGGAATATGAAAATCCCACCTGTTTTTATTAAAGACATTCAAATTAGAAACATAACCGATATCGAACTCTTCTTTAAAATCATCACCGGGATGAATGGCGCGGCGCCAATTGATAAAGAAATCGTGATTATAAGGTTTGGTGTCTACTAAAAACTGGAAACCGTTTTCCAAGCGTTCGTTGATATTATTCTTATAATCATAGATCGGTTCTATATATCCATGATCAATTCCGCCTTCAATATTGCCGATAATATAGGAAGAATGTTTGGCGCGATATTTCACTTCAAAAGTTGGAGCGATAGTAGTATAATTGGGCCTTCCGAATTCTTTTTGCAAATAAATTCCCCCTTTTACAAATAGTTTTGGCGAAACCTGGTATTCTAATTCAGGAATGATCTGGTAGCCGAACAATGTACCGCTCAAAGGAATATTTCCGAACCATTCGGTGTTGTTGATATAATCAAGATTATAGAAATTAAACGAAAGTTGCTGGCTGTCTGCAGGATTGATAACAGTTTTGTTTTGAAAAACGGGATAATCAACCTGTGCCCTTGTTTTTAAACCAATTATTAGAAATAAAAAGACAAATATTTTTCCTGATAGTTTCTTCATAAACAACATTGAGTTAGATGCAATATTACATCATGAATTGAAAAACAATTTTTCTATTTCCGACAACTAAACAATTTTACTTTTATAAAACAAAAAAGCCTCTTTTTTAAAAGAAGCTTTTTGTCGATTACATATCGATCAATTAAACATCCAATCTTGCATATTTCGCATGATTTTCGATAAATTCTCTACGCGGAGGAACATCATCGCCCATCAACATGCTGAAAACTCCATCTGCTTCTACAATACTGTCAATTGTTACTTGTTTCAAAGTTCTGGTTGCCGGATTCATAGTGGTTTCCCAAAGTTGCTCGCTGTTCATTTCTCCCAAACCTTTATATCGCTGAATATGAACCGTATCTTCTTTACCTGCAGCCACTTGCTGAATCCATGCTTTGCGGTCTTCGTCGTTGAATGCATAGGCTTGTTCTTTTCCTTTTTTCAAAAGATACAAAGGCGGTTGAGCCAGGTAAACAAATCCCTGTTCCACCAATTCTTTCATATACCTGAAAATGAAAGTGAGAATAAGCGTAGCAATGTGGCTTCCATCAACATCGGCATCCGTCATAATAATCAGTTTGTGATAACGAAGTTTGCTTAGATCGAGCGCTTTCGGATCTTCCGGAGTTCCGATTTTTACGCCCAGAGCAGTGAACATATTTCTAATTTCTTCATTGTCATAAATTTTATGTTCCATTGCTTTTTCCACGTTCAAAATTTTACCACGAAGCGGAAGAATCGCCTGGTAACTTCTGTCTCTTCCCTGCTTTGCTGTTCCTCCGGCTGAATCTCCTTCCACCAAAAATAATTCGCAACGGAAAGGATCTTTATCACTACAATCTGCCAGTTTTCCCGGCAACCCGCCACCTGAAAGTACACTTTTACGTTGTACCATTTCACGGGCTTTTTTGGCTGCCGCTCTTGCCTGTGCTGCAAGAATTACTTTTTGAATGATCGTTTTAGCATCTTTTGGATTTTCTTCAAGGTAAGCGGTTAATACTTTGCTCAAAGTAGAATCAACAACGCCCATCACTTCGTTATTTCCAAGCTTGGTTTTTGTTTGTCCTTCAAACTGCGGCTCTGGAACTTTTACAGAAATCACTGCTGTTAATCCTTCACGGAAATCATCACCTTCAATTTCTACTTTTGCCTTTTCAAACATGCCTTCTTTTTCGCCATAACTTTTAAAAACACGTGTGATTGAACGACGGAAACCTGAAACATGTGTACCACCTTCAATCGTGTTAATATTATTCACATAACTGAAAAGATGCTCCTGGTAACTTGTATTATACATCAAGGCAACTTCTACAGTCACATTACTTACTTCATCAAAACCATCGCAGTAAATAACAGAAGGCAGCAAAGACTGGCGATTGCCGTTTTTATCAATTAATTCAACAAATTCTGTAATTCCTCCTTCGCTATAGAATGTTTTGGAATAGGTTTTTCCTTCTTCATTTTTATCACGAAGATCATTGAGAACGATTTTAATTTTTTTATTCAAAAAAGCCAATTCTCTTAGTCTTCCTTCAAGAATTTCGCGGTTATAAACAGAAACAATAAAAATAGAAGGATCAGGGAGAAAGCGGATTTTTGTTCCTGTTTCATCACTGGTTCCAATCTCACGAACTTTATACTGAGGAATTCCTTTTTCATATTCCTGTTCAAAAGTTTTTCCTTCGCGATTTACCGTAACATGAAATTCGGTACTTAAGGCGTTCACACAGCTTACACCAACACCATGCAAACCGCCGCTGACTTTATAAGTATTTTTATCAAACTTACCACCAGCGTGCAATACAGTCATTACTACTTCCAGCGCGCTGCGGCCTTCTTTCTTCATAATTCCGGTTGGAATTCCACGACCATTGTCTTCAACAGTGATAGAGTTATCTTCATTAATAGTAACAATTATCTGGTTGCAAAAACCTGCAAGGGCCTCATCAATTGAGTTGTCAACTACTTCATAAACAAGGTGATGAAATCCTTTGGTTCCTACGTCGCCAATGTACATTGCGGGACGTTTTCTAACAGCTTCAAGTCCTTCAAGAACCTGAATACTATCTGCACCATAACCATCTATTTTTGGGGTTATCAGTTCTGCGGTATCTTCTGCCATATCAAGGGGAATAAAAACAATTTAGTTTGAAAAAATGATAGGCAAATGTACGAAAATTAAGGGGGAATACCTAAAAAACAGCAGTCGTTACTCATGGGTTTTAAACAATTAATAACGTCAAAAAAAATAGTTTTAAATCAATTTTTGTTTCAAATCAAAAATCTCTATTTTTGCACCCCCGAAAAGGGAAAAATTCCTCCTTAGCTCAGTTGGTTAGAGCATCTGACTGTTAATCAGAGGGTCGCTGGTTCAAGTCCAGCAGGGGGAGCGAAAAAAGGTTTCAGAAGATGAAACCTTTTTTGTTTTTATCCTTCGCATTACCCTTCGCAAAAACATTTTCATGCAAACTTTCATTTCCATTTTAAGAGGAATCAATGTCAGCGGTCAAAAGAAGATTTTAATGAACGATTTAAAATCACTTTATGAAAGTTTTTTTAAAGATGTAAATACTTATATACAAAGCGGCAATGTAGCTTTTAAAAGCAGCGAAACGAATGATTTAAAAATCGCAAAAAAGATTGAAGCAGCGATTTTTAAAAAATACAATTTCCACGTTCCGGTAATTGTAAGAAGCGCCTGCGAAATGAAAAAAATTGTTTCTTCCAATCCGTTTTTAAAAGATAAAAATATAGACGTAAAGAAATTACATGTGACTTTTCTATCAGAAACTCCATCAGAGGAAAATGTGAAAAGCATTGAAAACGTTGACTTTTCGCAAGACCAGTTCATTATTTCAGGAAAAGAAATTTATCTCAATATTCCTGAAAGCTATGGCAAAACAAAATTGTCGAATCAATTTTTTGAAAAGAAATTGAAAGTAACTGCAACAACAAGAAATTGGAACACAGTTGTCAAATTGATGAAAATGTCTTCTCAGTAAACGAATTTTTATTTCTGATTTTTAAATTGCTTTTCGCGTAAATCAACAAATAATTCTCTTTCTTTTTTTGCAATTTTTTATTCTGATTCTCTTTCTTTTTTTTGTTGTTGAAGTATTTCTCTTCTTTTCAGATCAGTAACATTTTCATAATCGTAAGGGCAATTGCGACAACCGTTTCCGCAACAATAATTTCTTTTTAAATGATATTTTTCAGTAAAAACCATCAATCCTGATTCGTCAAAATAAAAATCAATTCCTTCCTGCAAATCATTGTTCATTTTACATTTTTTTTAAAAGCTGAGCAAGTTCGTCATCCTTATTCTCAATAATTTCTGGCAAGGAAAAACACAAATAAAAAATGGAATTACTCTTTGCAATATCCAGCTTTTCATAATGAGTTTTAATTGCTAATTCCGGTGATAATTTTTCTTGTTGATACACATTATCAATATCATTATGAAGCGGAAGATTGTACAAATCAATAACTGTTTTGGTAAATTGATAAAGGTCAGGAGAATCGGTTTTTAAATGAATTTTTCCTTCCGGTTTCAATATTTGGTGATACAATCTCAAAAACCTTGGGTGTGTCAATCTTTTTTTTGCTTTTGAAAACCGAAGTTGCGGATCAGGAAATGTGATCCATATTTCATCAACATTTGAAGAGAAATAATTGTTTATTTTATCGATTTGTGTTCTCAAAAAAGCGACATTTTGCAAATGATTTTGAATCGCAAATTTTGCTCCTACCCAAAGCCGGTTTCCTTTTATATCAACGCCAATAAAATTTTTTTCAGGATAAAGTTGCGCAAGTCCGTTCGCATATTCTCCTTTGCCACACGCAAGTTCAAGAATAATCGAATGATTGTTTTTAAAAAAATCATTCCACTTTCCTTTCATGTTTTCCGGGTACTGTAAAACATTGGGAAATGTGTCAAGCTCTGCAAATCTTTGTAATTTTTTTTGTGCCATGTTTGCAAATGTAGTTGTTGAAAAAATTATTAAAAGATTTTTACCGACTGTTTCAAAGACTTTACCGACGATTTGTTTCATCAAACCTAATGTCTCTTTTCCCCGCTTTATTGCATGAATATTTTTGCGTTAACAATTTAAAAAAATAAAAAAATTATTGATATGGAAACAGATAATATTGAGATGTACAACAGAAATAAAAGATCGCGAATATGGAGCGGATTGATCCTTGTGATCGGCGGAATTTTGTTGCTCGGATATAAAATGGGCGCACCCATTCCCGGCTGGATTTTTACCTGGCCTGTGCTTTTAATCGCTATCGGATTATTGATCGGCGTTAAAAGTAAATTTCATAATCCCGGAGCAATGATCATGATCTTAATTGGCGCTATTTTTCTTTTGGATGAACAAATTCCGGGACTCGATTTTCATAATTATATCGCTCCGATCATCCTGATATCTGTAGGAATTATTTTCATTCTAAAACCAAGATCTCACGCTTGCAGCAGAAGAAACCGCCGTTGGGAGAGAATGAACATTGGCGAGGGCAATTTTAAAAAAGAACCTATTTCTTCGTCCACTGATAATTCAGAATACCTGGATGTGGTAGCAGTTTTCGGAGGAATTAAAAAAAATGTTCACTCAAAAAATTTTAAAGGCGGCGAAATTGTAAGCTTCATGGGTGGCTCTGAAATTAATTTTATGCATGCAGATATTCAGCAGCCAATAGAACTTGAAGTAAACAATGTTTTTGGGGGAACCAAATTAATTATCCCTGCCAACTGGGATGTAAAAAATGAGATTTCTGCCGTGTTTGGTGGTGTTGAAGATAAAAGAAGTTTCAGCAATGCAGTTCCTGAATCAAATAAAAGAATTGTGTTGAAAGGCGCTTGTGTTTTCGGCGGGATAGAAGTTACGAATTATTAAAAAATTGTTCATCATATAAATTCACTTTTTATGAAATGGTATCTTGCAAAAATTGTTTACAGAATTATTTGTGGCGATGGAAATCATACTCCTCAATTCGATGAACAACTGCGCCTGATTGAAGCAGAAGACGATATGCACGCTTTTCAAAAAGCAAGAATAATGGGGGATAGTGAAGAAGATAATTTTTTGAACAATGAATCAAAACCGGTGCATTGGAAATTCATTGATGTTGCCGAATTGCATCCTCTCGACAACCTCAACGATGGCCTTGAATTATATTCGAAGATTTGTGAAGAAGATGATGCGGAAGGTTATATCAAAAGCGTCAGCAAACGCGCAAACTATTTACATGAAAATTGTTTGCAAAAAACTTTTCAAATGAATTAAACTTTGAAGTTTGGCCAGCTCAATTTTATCTGATAAACGTTTACGGTATTTTTTTGCTGCCTGGTGGCTTGTGTGGATGTTGTTGCAATACATCATTCTGCGACAGTTAAACATTGATGAATTGCATTCCATTGCCGACAGCATTATCAGCAATATTCTTCTTGCGATCTGCTGTTTTTTTATCAGCAATAACATGAAATATTATTTGCCGCGGGCAGAAAAATATTGGTATATTCTTGTCGTTAGTCTTACTGCAAGTTTTTTGTGGATGCTTGCTCAACAGGCTGTAATGTGGATGGTCTTTCCGGAAACCGACCATTATGGTGATGTAATTCATTCTTCATGGGGAATCAGATTTGGCGCAGGTTATCTCTTAATAAGCAGCATCAGTATGTTTAGCTTATTGTGGTACGGTCAGCAGGAGCAAAAAGACCTGGAGAAAAGAAAAAACGAATCTGAAAAGCTTTCAAAAGACGCGGAACTTTTCAAGCTTCGTCAACAATTGCAACCCCATTTTTTATTCAACAGTTTAAATTCTATCAGCGCGCTAACCGGTTCTCAGCCTGAGAAAGCACGACATATGATTCAACAATTAAGCGATTTTTTTCGGGGCACTTTAAGAAAAGATGAACACCAATGGAATTCTTTAGAGGAAGAATTAAAATATCTTGACCTGTATCTTGAAATAGAAAAAGTAAGATTTGGCCATCGCCTGCAAACGGAAATAAATTATAACGATGAAATTCTTTCGATGAAATTGCCTGCTTTGCTTTTGCAACCTGTTGTAGAGAATGCAATAAAATTTGGGCTATACGATACTACGGGCGATATTTTAATACAATTAGATGCAACTACTGAAGGAAATAATTTAAAGATTGTTGTTCAAAATCCTTTTGATCCAGAGACATCACAACCGCTAAAGGGAACAGGTTTTGGGCTTTCTTCCATTCGCCGAAGATTATTTCTTTTGTTTGGAAGAAACGATCTGCTGAGCATAAAAAAAGACAATGAAAAGTTTATCACTACGATTTTGATTCCTCAAATGGATACTCTAAAAACAGAAAAATTTTTTGTAGAAAAGAATGAAAAATTACAACAGTAGATTTTTCAATGATAAAAAGGAAAAAATGAAAGTTATAATAATTGATGACGAACCATTGGCAAGAGAAATTGTAAAAGAATATCTTAAAACAATTCCAGGTGCAGAATTAATTGCGGAATGCCAGGATGGGTTTGAAGGAATAAAAGCAATTCAGCAATACCAACCGGACTTAATTTTTTTAGATATTCAAATGCCGAAGATCAATGGTTTTGAAATGCTTGAATTGATAGAAGTGCCACCGGCAGTGATTTTCACCACTGCTTTTGATGAATTTGCGATTAAAGCTTTTGAATCAAATGCTGTTGATTATTTATTAAAACCTTTTAGCAAAGAACGGTTTGAAAAAGCAATTCAAAAATTTTTGCAACATCAGAATTCGCAACCAACTCAACAGGTAATTGAAACTGCAGCACAAACTCCTTCTCAACAAAACCGTGTTGTTGTAAAAGATGGAAATAAAATAAAGATCATTCCTGTAAATAAAATTGATTATCTCGAAGCAGCAGATGATTATGTAAAAATTGTAACTGCTGACGGAACATTTTTAAAAAAGAGAACGATGAATTTTTTTGAACAATCTTTAAGTGCTTACCATTTTGTTCGCGTTCATCGTTCATACATTGTAAATACACAACTGATCACACGGATTGACCCTTATGAAAAAGATGGTCATTTATTACTACTGGTTACCGGCGCAAAATTGCCTGTCAGCAAAGCTGGTTACTCAAAGTTGAAAGAAGTATTAGGCATTTAGATTCCCGGACTTTTGATTGAATCAATAATTCTTCTTAAGAAAGTTCGTTGCATTTTTATAATGATAAAGGGTTACTTCTATATATTATCAGATACAGTAAACGAACAAACAAGATGAAAAATAAAACTTATTTTCATGAATTTCGGCAGACTTATTGACGAGAAAATTTTTAAACTGTAAAAGTAAATGCCTACATTATTTTATTGCTACGATGCTTATTGCGACTGGTGTTATGGATTCAGTGAAGTAATAAAAAAATTAAGTTCTGAATACAAAGGCCAGCTGGAGTTTGAAGTGATTTCCGGAGGAATGATTATAACAGAAAACCCCGTGCCAATCAGTGCTACAGCTAAATATATTGAAAGCATTTATCAAAAAATAGAAGAAACAACCGGAATTAAATTCGGTGAAGATTATTTATGGCATATCAAACATCCTGACATCAGCGATTGGTTTCCCAGCTCTGAAAAACCAGCGATTGCATTGTGTGTTTTTAAAGATTATTTTCCTGGTAAACAAGTAAGCTTTGCTACAGATCTGCAATACGCGCTTCATTTTGAAGGACGGGATCTTACAGATAATGAAGCCTATCGTTTGCTGTTGGATAAATACAATATTCCTACAGAAGAATTTTTTGAAAAACTTACTGAAGAAGAATATAAAGAGCAAGCTTATGATGAATTTGCATTTTGCAAACAATTAAATGTTACCGGATTTCCTGCAGTGTTTATACAATTAATGGAGCGTAAATATTATTTCATTGCCGAAGGTTATACAGAATATGAAATATTAAAAGAAAGAATTGAAAAAGTTTTGAAAGAAGGTAATAATTCTCAAGCAACTGCTTCCTGAATTATATTTTCTTCCATTTGTTTTAAAAAAGTATAAAGGCCTTTCATGCTGCGAATATCCTGAACTACCAAAATTCCATTTTTGCCTACCTGTTTTAGTTTCGCTTTATTTGTTTTGGTTTGAATGAAATCAAGAATTCTTTCAAAAGTTTTACTGGTAAAATAAGGAGATTCCGGATTGGCAACAAAGAAACACTTCAATGTTTCATTTTTCAAAATCATTTTTTCAAAACCTAACTCAACAGCAATTTTTCTGCACCTAACGGTAGTAAAAAGATCTTCAACCTGCGGAGGAATTGGTCCAAAACGATCGAGCATTTCTTTATACAGATCCTGTAATTCTTTTTCTCCATCCGGGCTATCAGGAGCATTATCCAATCGTGAATAAAGACTTAGTCTTTCTGTAATATTTTCAACATATTGATCAGGAATTAAAATTTCAAGATCCGTATCGATTGTGCAATCAGAAACATAATCATCCTGCTTCTGGATTTCTTCTCTGAACAAATCTTTAAACTCTTTTCTCTTCAATTCACGAATCGCTTCGTCCAGAATTTTCTGATACATTTCAAAACCAATTTCGGCAATAAAACCACTTTGTTCGCCACCGAGCAAATTGCCCGCGCCACGAATATCCAAATCACGCATCGCAATCTGGAAGCCACTTCCGAGGTCGCTATATTGTTCTAAAGTTGTCAAACGTTTCCTGCTGTCTGGCGTTAATGTACTCATTGGCGGAGAAAGCAAATAACAAAATGCTTTCTTATTACTACGACCAACTCTTCCACGAAGTTGGTGCAGATCGCTCAAACCAAAATGGTGTGCATTATTAATAATGATCGTATTTACATTCGGAATATCAACACCACTTTCCACAATGTTTGTGCAAATCAAAACATCGTATTTGTGTTCAATAAAATCGAGAATGGTTTCTTCCAGTTTCGCTCCTTCCAGCTGGCCATGAGCATAAGCAATGCTAAGATCAGGACACAATCCCTGTATCAATGTTTTCATCTCCTGCAAGCCCTGCACGCGATTATGAATGAAGAAAACCTGTCCACCTCTTTCGACTTCATAATAAATTGCGTCGCGAATAAATTCCTGGTTAAACACATGTACTTCCGTTTGTATTGGCTGGCGATTCGGTGGCGGAGTGTTGATAATGCTCAGGTCTCTTGCACCCATCAAACTGAATTGTAAAGTTCTTGGGATAGGCGTCGCTGTTAGTGTCAGAGAATCTACGGTTGTGCGAAGTTGTTTTAATTTTTCTTTTGCAGAAACACCAAATTTTTGTTCTTCATCAATGATCATTAAGCCAAGATCATGAAACTTTACATCCTTGCTTAATAAAGCATGTGTGCCTATTATGATATCAATTTTTCCTTCCTCTAGTTTTTTTAAAGTTTCTTTCTTCTCTTTTGAAGATTTAAAACGATTGAGATAATCAACAGTAACCGGAAAATCACCCAATCTTTCGCTAAAAGTTTTGTAATGCTGATAGGCAAGAATTGTTGTAGGAACCAATACGGCAGCTTGTTTGCCGTCCAAGCATGTTTTAAAAGCTGCTCTTATCGCCACTTCCGTTTTTCCAAAACCAACATCTCCGCAGATCAATCGATCCATTGGTGATTCTTTTTCCATATCCAGTTTTACATCAGTCACTGCTTTGCTCTGATCAGGAGTGTCTTCATAAAGAAATGAGGACTCCAATTCTGTTTGAATATAATTATCAGGAGAATGCGCAAAACCCTTGTGGCTCTTTCTTTCAGCGTATAATTTGATCAGATCAGTGGCAATATCTTTTACCTGCTTTTTTGTTTTATCTTTTAATTTATTCCAAACATCACTTCCTAATTTGTTCATTTTAGGAACGGTTCCTTCTTTGCCGCTGTACTTGCTTATTTTATGAAGCGAAGAAATATTTACATACAAAAGATCCCTGTCTTTATAAAGGATTCTCACTGCTTCCTGCGTTACGCCATTTGTTTCAATCTTCTGTAATCCACTAAATACGCCCACTCCATGATCAATATGCGTTACATAATCACCTGCCTGCAATTCCCGTAACATTTTTAAGGTAAGCGCTTTGTTTTTGCTGAAAGCTTGTTTAACACGGTATTTATGATAGCGTTGAAAAATTTCATGATCCGTATAACAAACAATTTTCAGATCATTATCAATAAAGCCTTCATGAATAGAAACCGGAATTGGAACAAATTTTATTTCTGTATTCTGATCCGTAAAAATCGAATGTAATCGTTCAAGCTGTTTTGGGTTTTCAGCGAAAATAAAAATGTTGTATTTCTTTGATTCAAAGGATTTTAAATTTTCAATCAGCAATTTGAATTGCCGGTTAAACGCAGGTTGTTGCTCTATTAAAAAATGAATTTCATTTCCTTTTGAAAAATATTTTTTGTTACCGAATTCAATGATATGTCTTTGTTGAATTTGCTCCTGTAATACTGATGCAGCAATAAAATCATTTTCGGAAACTTCTTTCACCTCATTCGACTCATCCTCATCTTCTTGCTTACTTTTACCTCCTGCAACCGAGGTTTTGTTGCCTGACAGCTCTTCTTTCAAATCCTCTTCCTGTTTCCCGATCATCTCTTTAATAAATTCCCAGTCCTGGCTCCAAACCACAGTATTCTCAGGCAAAAAATTGAAAAGTGAAACTTTTTCTCCAGTAGAAAATTGCGTTTCCACATTTGGAATAATATTTACCTGCAAAAGCTTTCGCTCGCTCAATTGCGTTTCTGGATCAAACAAACGAATGCTATCAATTTCATTTCCGAATAATTCTATGCGATATGGTTTTTCATTTCCGTAAGAATAAATATCAAGAATACCGCCACGAACAGCAAATTGTCCAGGTTCGTACACAAAATCGCTTCTGCTGAAACCATAATCTACAAAGCGTCCGAGCAATTCCTCCATCTTAATTGTATCGCCTTGTTTGAATGAAATAATATTTTGCGAAAGTGTTTTTGATAAAACTACTTTTTCGAAAAGTGCTTCAGGATAAGTAACGAGAACTTTTTTATTTCCACCCGCACTCAGTTTTGTCAGTGCTTCTGTTCGCAGCATCACATGGCTGCTGTTCAGCATTCTAAAATTTTTCTTGTTTTTAAAAGAAGATGGAAAGTAAAAAAGATCAAGCGCGCCTGTAATATTTTCAATCGTATTGTGGAAATAAGCCGCTTCCTCTGCATCTCTTAAAATCACGAGATGATTGACCTGTGAAGAAATCGGATGATTAAAAACAGCTGAAAAAATGAATTGTGAAGCGCTTCCGTGAAGGCCTGAAAGATGGATGTGTTGCGGTTCAGACAATAAGATCTTATCCGCAATTGACAAAATGCGGGGATCATTTGAATAACTATTCATCAACACATCAAGATTCATCCAACGTCCTTTTTCTGAGAAATGCAAAGTTAAATCGTTTGAAATTAAAATCAGCTTTGATGCAGATCGAAGAGGCATTTTATAACATCTTCTTGATTTTTAATTTTTCATTCAAAATATCATTTGTATTTTCCCTAAAATTATCTGCATGTCTTTAGAAAACTGGCGCACCGGAACTGTGATTCGCATTGAAGATGAAACTTACAATACGAAACGATTTTTTATTCAGGTGAAGGATGCAGCATCTTTCGATTTTAAAGCCGGTCAATTTGTAACACTTGATCTTCCCATTCATGAGCAGAAAAATAAAAGATGGCGCAGTTATTCCATTGCAAGTTGGCCTGATGGAACCAACGTTTATGAGTTAGTAATTGTTTTGTTAGAAGGCGGCGCAGGCTCAACTTATTTATTCAATGAAATTAGAATTGGTTCCCGGCTTATGTTCCATGGCCCGCAAGGCCATTTTATTTTACCGGAAAATATTGAAACTGACATTTTTTTTATTTGTACAGGAACCGGCATCGCACCGTTCAGAAGCATGTTGAATTATATTCATCTTCATCACATTTCTCATAAAAATTTATACCTGGTTTATGGTTGTCGCACGCAAAAAGATTTGCTTTATTTTGATGAGATGAAAAAGCTGGAAAATGAAATCAGCGACTTCTATTATTTACCGACATTAAGCCGGGAAAGCTGGAACGGACACACTGGCTATGTTCATAATATTTATGAAGAAATTTGTAAAAAAAATAATGACGCGTGTGAAAATATCAGCGATTTAAAACGCGCTGAATTTTATTTGTGTGGTTGGAAATTTATGATTGATGATGCAAGAAAAAAAATTGCTGATCTTGGTTATGATCGTAAATTTATTCATCTTGAATCTTATGGGTAGAAAGGATTTTTGTAGAGAAAGTAAATAAAGAAATAACTGTATTTTCTTTTTTACTCAATTAAAATTTGATCGGCAAAGTTGTTTTTACATCTTCCCAATACATATTCATGTTTGCACCGAAATTTGTTTTTTCAAAAACGATCGTCATATCTTCTGTCGGGTCATTTCTCTCAACAGGGATATCCATTCTTACTACATCTTTTAACGAATCATAACGAAAGCTGCCCCATGTGTCAGTTTCTTTGTTTACGATCAATGTCCATTTATCAGGATAAGGAATCGCATAAAGCGTGTATCTTCCTTTTTTAATCTTTTTATTATTGATGGTCACCTCTTTGAAAAATTCAATTTCAGTTGCTTCGTTAGCGCCCAATCTCCACACTTGTCCATATTCCTGTAATCCTCCAAAAATTTTTCTACCATTCATTTGTGGACGGCTATAAATAACGCGCATCACTAAAGGCGCGACATTTTTGTCCTGTATTTTTAATATTGGATAATTGACAGGAAAATAACTCATATCCATCGGGGATTTATCCAATGGCGGAATTTTTGGTGAAGGAATTTGTGCTGGTGAATAAAAGCAGGTAAGCATTAAAATAAATGCAACAAAGTATTTCATAAAATTTTTTTGATGTGCAAATATAGAGTGATTTATTCTGCCAAAAGATTGCGTAGTTTTTTTAAAGAGAATTGTTTCAATTGCGGAAAAAATTCTTCATAACAATTTTGCAATTCTTTATAATGATCATTAAAAATCTGAAAAGCAATATCGGATTCATTGAAATATAAAGCTCTGTCAGCAAGACCGCCAAAGGCTTTGCGAATCCCTTCTTTTGAATGATAACCCAACAACCAGTTTTGATTTTTCATGTAAGGAAATATTTTTTGAAACTGAAGCGGAAAATAAAAACTGTTTTTTTCAAGAAAATTATAAGTAGCCCTCGTAAAATTTTCAAGTGATTCTTTTTCCGGAAACTGATTTTTATCTACTGCTAAAAAATGATCAAAAACAATGTCGACAAACGCGCCTGAATACAAACGATAATCCGCACGGAAAAAATTTTTTGCTCTTGCAGTTGCAGGATGAAAATCAGTGAAATCATCGATCTGCCGATGCAAAGAAATCCCGTTTTGAATAGAAAGAGGATACTCAAATTTTCTTTTTCCTTTCACAAAATCGCTGATCATATTTCCTGTCAGAATATGTGGGTGATCGAATGAGAGAAAGGCATGTGCAAGAAAATTCATTTGTAAAATAACATCATATAAGGCGAATTGCATGATGAGAATTTACTTTCATTTTGGCATATATTTTTCTTTCAAAAAATTATTAATCAAATAAAAAATTTATTATGCCAGATACAGAAAGAATAACAAATCCGTCAATGGGAAGCAACGAACTCGGTACAGAAACAAATGAGCCAAGGCAAACAGGCGGCCTTTCTGCCGGGACTGATACTCAACTCCAACTTACGGCTGCTGCAGGCCATAAAAAAAGTAAAAAACAAAAGAAAATTGATGAAGATAAAAGAGTGATAGATAAGCAGGTAGATTTTTTTGAGGTTGATGAAACAGATGAATAAAGAGGTTCATGAAATTATGATCATCAATTTTTTGAAAAGGCGGGCACTAAAAGCCGGCCTTTTTTTAAATTTTGTAGAACAATTTACTCAAAATTAAAATAAAGATTATGCCTTCAGATACAATAAAAAAAGAAAAAAAAGGAACGAATGAACCGATCAAAACTGATTCAACGAAAAATATGAAGACAAAGCCGGATCCGATGCCCAAAGGGCCGAAAGGCACAAAGATGCAGGACAAGATTTTATTTATCACCGGCGCTGATAGTGGCATCGGAAAAGCATGCGCTTTGTTGTTTGCTTACCAGGGAGCGGATGTTGCCATTGTATATCTGGATGAAGATGATGATGCAAATGAAACAAAAAAACAAATCGAAGAATATGGGAGAAAATGTTTGCTGATCAGGGGCGATTTAAGAAAAGAAGATTTTTGCAAACAGGCTATCGAGAAAGCAGTTAAAGAATTTGGCAGAATTGACGTGTTGATCAATAATGCAGGAACCCAGGTGGAAGCTGATTCTCTTGAAGATATCACTACAGAAAATATGATCAAAACTTTTGAAACAAATATTTTTTCTATGTTTTGGATCACAAAAGCGGCATTGCCACACATGAAAAAAGGCAGCGCTATTGTGAACACAACTTCAGTAACTGCCTATCGTGGCAATCCTAAACTGATAGATTACTCTGCAACGAAAGGGGCAATCGTAACTTTCACAAGAAGCCTTAGCGATAATCTCGTAAGCAAAGGAATTCGCGTAAATGCAGTCGCGCCGGGCCCAATATGGACGCCACTGATTACTGCATCTGAACCAGAGAAAACGATGGAGCAACATGGCGCCGGAACCCCGATGCAGCGTGCCGGACAACCGTCAGAAGTAGCACCTTCGTATTTATTTTTAGCATGCAATGAAGACTCAAGTTATATCTCAGGCCAGGTGTTGCATCCAAACGGCGGCGAGGTAGTGAACGGATAAATAATTTAAAAAAATTACATGAGCGAAGTAGCTGAAGAACTTCCTAAAATTTCTAAAAGAAAATTAAGAAGTATCGTAAAAGATGAGCAGAAAACCGCGATAGCAGCCAATCTTGTTTATGTAACTGATAAAGAACCGGGCATTGAAAGAAGAAAAAAAGGCGATCAGTTTGAATATTATTTTAACAATGAACTGATCAAAGACGATGAAGAACTTTTACGAATCAAGCATTTGGTAATTCCGCCAGCCTGGGAAAAAGTATGGATCTGCAAAAAAGAAAACGGGCATTTACAGGCAACGGGGTATGACACCAAAAACCGAAAGCAATACCGTTATCACCCCCAGTGGAATTCACTGAGAAATCATACGAAATATTACCGGCTTCACGATTTCGGAAAAGCGTTGCCTGAAATTCGTTTGCAGCTGGAAAAAGATTTGAATGATAAGCAATTATCAGAAAGAAAAGTTTTAGCAGCCGTTGTCAGCTTGATGGAGAGAACGAACATAAGAATAGGGAATGCTTTTTATGAAAAGGAATATGGCTCGTTTGGCCTCACTACTTTGAAAGATAGGCATGTAACTTTTAATGGAAATTCCGTCACATTTGCATTCAAGGGGAAAAAAGGCGTCGATCATAAAATAAAACTGAAGAGTAAAAAACTTGCAGCTATTATTAAAAAATGCCGCGATGTTCCCGGAAAAGAATTGTTTCAATATTATGACGAAGAAGGGAATCATCACTCCATAGATTCAGGTCTTGTCAATAGTTATATCCGTGAAATAAGTCACGCTGATTTTACTGCAAAAGATTTCAGAACATGGTCCGGTACCGTTCATGCATTTCTGGCATTAAAAGCAATCGGCTGTTGCGAAACAATAACAGAAGCAAAAAGAAAAATTGTAGAAGCGTTGGATATTGTTTCCGAACATTTGGGAAACACAAGAACCGTTTGCAAAAAATATTACGTGCATCCGTTGATTCTTTCTTTGTATGAAAGCAGGAAACTGGAAAAATACATTGAGGAACTGGATAAGATCGAAAAAGATGATAATAAAGCGTCACTTTCGCCTGAAGAAAAGATGGTGATGAAAATTCTCGAATCTAATTAAAAAAAGTTTTGTCGTAAATTCGAGCCTATGTTTTCAATTGAAAAAAAATCAGAAAATGGTTTTAATAAGATCATTTTAAAAAATGACGTTACCAATAATTATGTAAGCATTTTACCCGCTTGCAGTGCGATGTTGCATGAATTTGTGGTGCATTTGAACAATGAAGAAATGAATGTGATCGATAGTTTTCATTCCTATGACGAATTTAAAAATGAGGTGGTTGAAAAAGGATTTAAAGGTTGCAAACTTTCTCCATTTGTTTGCCGGATGAATAATTCCAAATACAATTTTGGCGACAAAGAATATTTCATTCAAAAATCATTGCCAGCCAAACACTCATTGCATGGCGAGTTGTATGATAAACCATTTACAATTACTTCCGAAACAGCGGATGAAATCAATGCTTCTGTTACAATGAAATACGAATATCGCGCGGAAGATCCTGGTTATCCTTTTAATTATGATTGCGTTGTAACCTGGCAGTTGCAACCGGAAAATAAACTGACAGTAACAACAGAATGTATCAATAAAGACCAAGGTTTAATTCCAATGCAGGATGGATGGCATCCCTATTTCACTTTAGGCGAATCGATCAATGATCTCGCCCTGGAATTTCAATCTTTAAAAATGGTAGAATTCAACGATGAATTAATTCCGACAAAGACGTTAATTGATTACCGCAAATTTTCTTCAATTGAAAAGATTGGTGATACTTTTTTTGATAATTGTTTCACGCTTGATGAGCAGGAATGCCAGCCGCTCTGCGTTTTAAGAAATGCAAAGAAAAATATTGAAGTGCAGTTTTTTCCTGATGAATCATATCCGTATTTACAAATTTATACACCTTCACATCGCAGAAGTATTGCAATAGAAAATCTCAGCGGCGTTCCCAATGCATTTAATAATGGAATGGGGTTTATCACGCTCGAATCCGGACAATCGGCATTGTTTACCACCAGTTATAAAGTTCTCCTTTTAAATAAAATTTATGAATGAATCTGCAGCGGACGTAAAAAGGATTTTTGAAGAAAAATTTAAAGAGAAACCACATCTTTTTTATTCTCCCGGAAGAATTAATTTGATTGGTGAGCATATTGATTACAATGACGGTTTTGTGATGCCAGCGGCAATTGATAAAGGAATTTTTTTCGCGATTGCGTTAAATAATTCCGATAAAATAAATTTTTATTCCATCGATTTTAATGAAAGCATTTCTATTCCGCTTTCTCAAGTTAGAAAAACGGAAGGATGGAAAAATTATGTTTTGGGCGTGGTGAATGAATTTCAAAAACTGGATCTGGAAGTAAAAGGATTCAATTGTGCTTTTGGTGGAAATATTCCAATCGGTGGCGGAATGTCTTCTTCTGCAGCATTGGAAGGTGGCATTTCTTTCGGACTAAATGAACTTTGTCATTTTAAAATGAATCGCAAAGAATTGGCTTTGCTTGGCCAGCGTGCGGAACATAATTTTCCCGGCGTGATGTGCGGCATTATGGATCAATATGCCAACATGATGGGCAAAAAAAATACGGTGATTTTGTTAGACACGAGGAATGTTACTAATGAATATATTCCATTAAATATTGAGGGTTATCAGATCATCCTAATCAATACAAAAGTGCATCATTCGCTCGCTTCTTCAGAATACAATCAGCGCAGAAAAGAATGCGAAAAAGGGATAGACATTTTGAAAAAAGGATTGGGTGTTCAATCTTTCAGAGACATTAAAGATCCGGCAGAATTACTTCCTTTTAAGGAAGAGATGGGAGAAAAAATTTACAAACGTTGTTTGTTTGTCGTTGAAGAAATCCTTCGAACAAAAAAAGCAGGAAAACTTTTAAAAGAAAATGATTTGATCGGTTTTGGGGAACTAATGTTTCAGACACATGAAGGCCTGAAAAACTTGTATGAAGTCAGTTGTAAAGAATTGGATTTTTTAGTTGACGCCGCAAAGGAAAATCCGGATGTGATTGGTGCAAGACTGATGGGTGGCGGTTTTGGGGGTTGTACGATCAACATTGTAAAAGAAGAAGGTGTTGCTAATTTCTTACTGCAAATATTGCCTGCCTACAAAAAACAATTTGACATCGACGCAGAAAATTATCGCGTGAAAGTAGTAGATGGAACCCACGAAATTGAAAATACAAATTCATGATTTTTGTTTGTTTACTGTAAAAATTTAAGGAACAGCCTTTCTTATTTATTCGTTTGCTGTCGCTTGCCAAAATTGCTTTGATGAAATTTTTACTCTTTTAAAAAATTGTGCGGCAAACTTTACCTCTTCTCTTTTTTATCCTTCTATTTTTTTCTGAAAAGCATTTTAAATAAATTTTAATTATGCTTTAAAACTGAGTGCTGGCATGGTCCTTCTGCAAATTGGCACTTTTTGGTAGGCACAGTCTTTGAGGCTTGCTGCACGTTAAAGAAACCTATGAACCTTCCCAAGGGAGCTCGAAAACACCGATTTCTTTAATTTTTTTCTCACACCTTTTAAAAGTTTTTTATGGCCAAACAAGTAAGTGATTTTTTATTGGAACGATTATTAGACTGGGGAATTACCCGCATTTTTGGTTTCCCCGGCGATGGAATAAATGGCATTATCGGTGCGCTGGATCGCGCAAAAGATAAAATTGATTTTGTGCAGGTAAGACATGAAGAAGACGCGGCTTTTATGGCTTGCGGACATTCAAAATTTACCGGTGAAGTTGGTGTTTGTCTTGCTACTTCAGGCCCTGGTGCCATTCATCTTTTGAATGGATTGTATGACGCAAAAATGGATCATCAATCTGTAGTCGCGATTGTTGGACAGTCTGCGCGAATGGCGATGGGTGGTAGTTTTCAGCAGGAAGTGGATCTGAATAGTTTATATAAAGATGTTGCAAAAGAGTATGTACACACGGTTACCGTTCCCATGCAAATGCGGCAGTTAATCGATCGGGCAATTCGTATCGCCAAGGGTGAAAGAACGGTTACAGCGATTATTATTCCCAATGATATTCAACAGCAGGACGCTGAAGAGCCACCAAGAATGCATGGTGCAATTCATACCGGGATTGGCTTTCCCGATATCCGGATCGTTCCCCCTGAATCAGAATTAAAAAGGACAGCAGAATTATTGAATGATGGTAAAAAAGTGGCGATGCTGGTTGGTGCCGGCGCTTTGGATGCCGGAGAAGAGATCATAGAAGTAGCAGAATTATTGGGAGCTGGAGTTGCAAAAGCCCTTTTAGGAAAAGCGGCCGTTCCCGATGATATTCCTTATGTAACCGGTGCAATTGGATTGCTGGGAACAGAGCCAAGTTGGAAAATGATGATGGAATGCGATACGCTTTTGATGGTAGGAAGCAGTTTTCCTTATTCGGAATTTTTGCCAAAGATTGGCCAGGCGCGAGGTGTACAAATTGATATTGATCCAAAAATGCTGAGCCTCCGTTTTCCGATGGAAATAAATTTGCTTGGCGACAGTAAAGAAACCTTAAGGGCATTAATTCCTTTTCTGAAAAAGAAACATCATCATTCATGGAGAAAATCAATTGAAAAAGGAATGGAAGATTGGTGGAAAGTGCTGGAAGCACGCGCAAAAGATTCAGCTGATCCGATCAATCCGCAAAAAGTATTTCACGAGCTTTCTCCACGACTTCCGGAGAATTGCATCATCTCTTCTGATTCCGGAACTTCCGCAGATTGGTTTGCGCGTCATTTGAAGATCCGCAATGGAATGATGGCATCTTTATCCGGAAACCTGGCAACCATGTGTCCCGGCGTTCCTTATGCAATCTCTGCAAAATTTGCGTATCCAGACAGAATTCCGATTGCTCTTGTTGGAGATGGCGCTATGCAAATGCTCGGCAATAATGGTCTTATCACTATTTCAAAATATTGGAAAAGATGGAAAGATCCGCGGTTGGTGATAATGGTTTTGCACAACAATGATCTAAACCAGGTAACGTGGGAACAGCGCGTTATGAGCGGCGATCCGAAATTTTCCGGTTCGCAGGATGTGCCTGATTTTCCTTATGCAGAATATGCAAAACTTCTGGGACTGAAAGGTGTTTATGTAAACGATCCTGAAAAAATTGGCGATGCGTGGGATGATGTGCTTTCTGCTGATCGTCCTGCTGTTTTGGAAGTAGTTACCGATCCAAATGTACCGCCACTTCCTCCACATATTTCTTTTGATATGATGGTAAAATACGGAGAAACTTTATTGAAAGGCGATCCGGACGAAGCAGGAATTATTAAATCAACATGGAAAAGTGAATTGTCAACAGTATTTGGTTAATGGATGAAGAACGGGTAAATATTAAAGATTTGAAAGTGAGTGCTTACACGATTCCCACAGACGGGCCGGAATCTGACGGCACAATCAAATGGAACAGCACTACGATGGTTTTGGTGGAAACGGAAGCCGCTGGAAAAAAAGGAATTGGCTATTCTTACGCTAACGTTTCATCCGCTTATTTTATCGACAAAAGTTTGAAAGAAATCGTCGTTGGAAAGGATGCGATGAAAATTCCTTTTATTTTAAAAACGATGATTGAAAGTGTCAGGAACAGTGGAAATTATGGAGTGATTGCGATGGCGATTTCCGCAATAGATAATTCACTGTGGGATTTAAAAGCAAAAATTCTGAATGTGCCTTTAGTGTCATTATTTGGAAAAGTGCGAGAAGATTTCTGGATTTATGGAAGCGGCGGATTCACTTCTTACTCCATTGAAAAATTGCAAAAACAATTGGGCAGCTGGGCAGCAGAAGGCATCAAACAAGTGAAAATGAAGATCGGTCGTGAACCCGCTAAAGATCTAGAAAGAGTGAAGAAAGCAAGAGAAGCGATTGGAAAAGATTGCCAATTATTTGTAGATGCAAACGGTGCATACAATGCAAAGCAGGCGCTCGAAATGGCTGATAAATTCGCTGCTCTTGATGTTACCTGGTTTGAAGAACCGGTTCCGGCAAGTGATTTAAAAGGCCTTCATTTTATCCGTGAACATGCTCCCGATAAGATCAACATTGCTGCCGGGGAATACGGCTACAATCTTCCTTATTTTGAACAAATGCTGGATGCGGGAGCAGTAGATGTGTTGCAGGCGGATGCAACAAGATGTGGAGGAATTTCGGTTTTCTTAAAAGCCGGCAATACCTGCGAAGCGCATCAACTTCCTTTTTCTTCTCATTGCGCGCCATCGATCCATTTGCATCCCGGATTGTCACTTGATTCATTTTTTACGGCTGAATATTTTTATGATCATGTAAGAATTGAAGAAATGCTTTTTGATGGAACCGTGACGCCGGTAAATGGCGCTCTCCATGCAGATATGAACCGTCCGGGATTCGGTTTGGAATTTAAATATAAAGATGCGGAGAAGTACAAAGTTTAGAACAGGTGAAACCATCCGGACTTGCGAATAACCAGAGAATTGATTGAAAATTAATTGCCATGAGACCATAATTTTTAAAGAAATGACAATGACAAATGAAACTGATACACTGGACTTAAGATATGAAACAAAATATGCAGAAGGTGTAAATGCAAAAGCAATTGAAAAAGAATTAAGATCGAAAATTGAAGGAGAAGTTCGTTTCGATACAGGAACGAAAGCATTGTATGCGACTGATGCTTCCAATTATCGACAGGTGCCGATAGGTGTGGTTCTTCCAAAAAGTGAAGAAGATATTATCAATACCGTCGCCATTTGCCATAAACACCAGGCGCCGCTTTTATCGCGTGGCGGTGGTACAAGCCTTACAGGGGCTTGTTGCAATGTGGCTATCGTCATGGACATGACGAAATACTACAACAAAGTTTTGCATATAGATAAAGACAAAAAAACAGTTTTGGTGCAACCGGGAATTGTGTTGGATGAAATGCGTGGAACAACAGCAAGACAAGCAAATCTCACTTTCGGTCCAGATCCGGCAACACACAGCCATTGCGCGATTGGAGGAATGCTGGGAAATAATTCCTGTGGCGTTCATTCAGTGATGGCGCAGTTTTATGGTTATGGTGCACGCATGTCAGACAATACAGAATCGCTGACGATTCTTACTTATGATGGCGTGAAAATGAAAGTCGGTCCGACATCAGATGAAGAACTCGAAAACATCATCAAAGCCGGCGGTAGAAAAGGAGAAATTTATCAGAAATTAAAAAACTTAAGGGATAAATATGCGGATGAAATAAGAGCAAAATTTCCAAATATTCCGCGTCGTGTTTCCGGATATGATCTCCCCGCATTATTGCCCGAAAATGGTTTTAATGTTGCACAAGCGGTGGTTGGGTCGGAAGGAACTTGTGTCGTTATTCTGGAAGCCAATATGAAATTAATGCCTGATCCGGGAGCCCGCTCGCTGCTCGTTTTAGGCTATCCCGATATCTATTCCGCAGGCTACGCAGTTCCGCAAATTCTGAAACACAAACCAATTGGGCTCGAAGGATTTGATCATCTTCTTCTTGAATTTATGCGGAAAAAAGGATTGGATGTAAATGACATTCCATTGCTTCCAAAAGGCGGCGGATGGCTGCTTTGCGAGTTTGGCGGAAAAGATAAAACGGATTCTGACAACAAATGCAAAGCATTAATGGAAGATTTGAAAAAAGGACAAAATCCGCCAAGCATGAGTTTGTTCGACGATCCCGATCAGGAACAAAAACTGTGGCAAATCCGTGAAGATGGATTGGGCGCAACAGCGTTTGTCCCGGGCGAGCCTGATGGAGCGCCCGGTTGGGAAGATTCAGCTGTTCCACCGGATAAAGTCGGCGATTATTTAAAAGATTTAAGAGCCTTGTTTACCAAATACGGTTATCATCCTTCTTTGTATGGCCATTTTGGTCAGGGATGTATTCATTGCCGTGTAGGTTTTGACTTAATGACCGAGGAAGGAATTCAAAATTATAAAAATTTCACCGTGGCCGCTTCACATCTGGTAGTTAGTTATGGCGGCTCACTTTCCGGCGAGCATGGCGATGGACAAACAAGAGGCGATCTTTTGGAAATCATGTATGGTAAAAAGATCATGGAGGCTTTTCACGAATTCAAAAGAATCTGGGATCCCGAATGGCTGATGAATCCAGGAAAAATCATTGATACTTATGGTCAGCTTTCTGATTTTCGCTTAGGCACTTCCTACAATCCACCGGCTCCAAAAACACATTTTCATTTTTTGAATGATGACAATAAAGGCAGTTTTTCACGGGCTGTTTTAAGATGTGTGGGTGTAGGAAATTGCCGCCGTCATGAAGGAGGCACGATGTGTCCGAGTTATATGGCAACACGCGAAGAAGAAGACAGCACGCGGGGCAGAGCGCATTTATTGTTTGAAATGTTGCAGGGCGATGTATTGAAAGATGGCTGGCAAGATGAAAATGTAAAAGAATCACTAGACTTGTGTCTCGCGTGCAAAGGCTGCAAAGGCGACTGCCCGGTAAATGTGGACATGGCGACATTGAAATCTGAATTTCTTTCTCATTATTATGAACATAAAATGCGGCCAAGAAATGCGTATGCTTTTGGCTGGATCTATTGGTGGTCACGGCTGGCTTCTCTGATGCCGGGAGTCATTAATTTCTTTACTCATGCCCCATTATTTTCAAACCTTGCAAAAGCGGCAGCAGGGATTACGCAAAAAAGAAGTGTTCCAAAATGTGCGCAACAAACTTTTAGGAATTGGTTCAAAAG
>JBQCIM010000068.1:0-23104 GCA_051953735.1 Ginsengibacter sp. | reverse complement strand
TGCCGGTTTAGACTTGTAAAATAAATTGATTTTTTTTAAAATAAAATAAAAATCAATTAGCAAATGAACAATGCCGGGAAGAATAGAAAAATTCTTCAGATAATGAAATCAGGAATTGCAATTATTTCTTTATTGACTGCACAATGATTTTTCTTTAAGAGGCCTGCTGCAGTATTTCTGAGTTTGAAAGATATTTCTGGCTCGGGCTATAAACAAAGAAGCAAGAGCCGTCTTTTATCGTTTCTATGATCGGTTTTGTATATTTTTTCGGTAATGCCGGGCATCCTAAACTTCTGCCGATATATCCAAGAACCTTAATTGTCTTTTCACTTACATAATCTGCACAATGAATAACAATAGCGCGGCTTTCAGCATTATCATTAATACCTTTTTCTTCGCCTTCAAGTCTTAAAGAAAGTCCATGTTCGCCATTGTAAGGCTGTTTGGTGATATAAAAACCAAGGCTGCTCATATTGCTTTCAGGAGAATTGGAAAATTGCGTAGCATATTCTTTTCCTGAATTGCGGCCATGAGCCACATAAGTATTAAAAAGGAGTTTAAAATTTTCCATATCTATCACAAACAGACGTTTTTGTGTAGAAGGCAAACTGAAATCAGCGATAGACAAAATGTGATCGTTATTTAACTTTCCCTGAGAACGTAAATAATTATAACCTTTTACGCCTTCAATAAAAGCCTGTTTTGATAAGCCAAGATCTTTTAATTGCAGACTATCATACAAAAATGCGTTTTCTTCTGCGGAACCTGCAACAGCAGTTGCTTCAACCTTTGCTTTAGCTGTTTTTGCCGGTTTGAAACTGGCAGAAATAAAAGAAAACGGGATCAGGAAAACAAATAGCAGTAATAAGGGCAAATAGGATTTCTTAAATGTGTTTTTCATTCGGGTTTTAGGTTTTTCAAATATGGTTTTAAAATTATTCATTGAACAGGAAGGTCAATGAACATGATTTTCCGTTAGCCCTGGTACTTGATTTAAAAAATGGATTTTTTGATTCTTTAAATGCAATGCAAAGATACTTTACATATCCCTTTTTTTGCTTCTTCTACTGTTTAAAACGCTGGTTTTTAACAGAAAAAAATCAAAAAATTTAGATCTTATGTAAAACAAAAAAATGTGATTTTTATTGTGTAACGCCCATAATTTTCATTAAAATTCTATTGATTCAACTTGTTATATTTGTATTGAATCCTAATCGTCAAAAAAGAGAATACTCATTACTAATTTAGCTTCCATACTAAGTAATCCAATAGAATATTTAAAAGGCGTTGGTCCTGTCAGAGGCGACATTTTAAAAAAAGAAGCAGGAATTTACACGTTCAATGATCTTCTCCAATATTTTCCTTTTCGTCACATCGACCGCACGCAAATAACTCCCATCAGCAAGGTCAATCCGGAAACGGAATATGTGCAGGTAAAAGGCAAAATAACTTCGGTAGAAACTTTAGGAGAAAAACGCGGAAGGAGATTGGTGGCAACTGTTTATGATGGAACCGGCGAACTGGAACTGGTTTGGTTCCAGGGAATCAATTGGATCGAAAAAACACTTCAGATTGGAAAAGCCTTTCTTGTTTTTGGCAAGGCCGGATTTTTTATGAATTCTCCGCAAATCACTCACCCGGAAATGCAGCCTTTGACGGAAGAAAATAAAAATGCCAAAAGTTTCCTGGAGCCTGTTTATCCCGCCACAGAAAAATTAAAAGCAAGAAGCATGGGAGGAAGGCAAATGGGAAGCCTCACTTTTACTTTGCTTCAAATGCTTTCGGAAAAAGATATTCCTGAAAATATTCCATCCGGTATCCTTGAAAAATTTCATTTGGTGAAAAGGTTTGATGCTTATAAGAACATTCATTTTCCAGCTTCTCAAACAGATTATGAAAATGCAGTAAAACGATTAAAATTCGAAGAACTTTTTTTATCTCAATTGCGAATGGGTTTGATCAGGTTTAAGAGAAATACTTTTTCAAAAGGATTGGTTTTTTCAAAAGTTGGAAATCTTTTTAATGATTTTTACAATCAGCATTTGCCTTTCGAATTAACCGGTGCGCAAAAACGAGTTTTGAAAGAGGTCCGGAAAGATCTCGGCAACGGCAAACAAATGAATCGTCTTTTGCAGGGAGATGTAGGAAGCGGAAAAACAATGGTTGCACTGATGGCGATGCTGATCGCAGCAGATAATGGCTATCAAAGTTGTTTTATGGCGCCTACAGAAATATTGGCGCGCCAGCATTTTGAAAGCCTGAAAACAATGTTGAAAAATATTCCTGTAAATGTTGAAGTTCTTACCGGATCGACTTCTGCAAAAAAGCGAAAAGAAATATTAAGAGCAACCAAAGAAGGAGAAATCACGATATTAACTGGAACGCATGCTTTAATAGAAGAAGCAGTTCAGTTCAAAAATTTAGGTCTTGCCATTGTTGACGAACAACATCGCTTTGGAGTGGCACAAAGGGCAAAGCTTTGGGATAAAAATGAGATCAATCCACATATTCTTGTAATGACCGCAACACCGATTCCGCGTACGCTTGCGCTTACCGCTTATGGCGATCTGGATTATAGTATCATGGATGAAATGCCACCGGGAAGAATTCCAATAACGACGGTTCATCGCATGGAATATGCGCGGCCACAGGTGATGAATTTCATAAAAACAGAAATCCAAAAAGGACGGCAGGCTTATGTTATTTATCCGCTGATCGAAGAATCTGCAAAACTGGATTTTGAAGATTTGATGCGAGGCTATGAAGAAGTGAAAGCTTATTTTCCGGAACCGAATTATTATATCAGCATGGTTCATGGAAGGCAGAAAGCAATTGAGAAACAAACGAACATGGATCGCTTCGTAAAAGGTGATACAAATATTATGGTTTCTACTACGGTGATTGAGGTGGGAGTAAATGTTCCCAATGCCAGCGTGATGGTGATTGAAAGTGCGGAAAAATTTGGGCTTCCACAACTACACCAGCTGAGAGGAAGAGTAGGTCGGGGAAATGAAAAAAGCTATTGCATTCTGTCCACAAAAGTAAAATTGTCTGCTGATGCAAAACAGCGTTTGAAAATTATGTGCGAAACGAACGATGGCTTTAAAATTGCAGAGAAAGACTTGGAGATCCGTGGTCCCGGCGATATAGAAGGAACACGGCAAAGTGGCTTGCTTAATTTTAAATTAGCCAATATCATTGAAGACAGAAAAATTCTGGAAGCCGCTCGACTCACTGCTGAAAAAATAATTTTTGAAGATCCATCCTTATCCTCCCCTGAAAACCAGTGCCTGAAAAGTTTTTTGCAAAGCGAAAAAGGGAAAACTGCCTGGAGTAAAATTTCATAACATGGTTTTTATTAAGGTGTTCTGTTAAGAAGCTATTAAAACAAAAATCAAAAAATTAAATTGAAACGCTTCTGATAATTGTTTCGTAAATTTATTTTTGATTACTGATTTCTTTTTTTCGCACCCTTTGATTTCTTTTCATCTTAATTCTTTTTAAAAAATGTTCTTGTCGAAAGCTCTGAAACAATATCTTTTATTTGTTTGTTTACTGGTAACAACATTCTTTTTTGCGGAGAATTTGGTGGCCCAGGTAGAGTTTATTGAAAACAAAGGACAATGGGATCAGAAGGTGAAGTTTATGAGCAGCGCCGGAAGCGGTTCGTTTTTTTTAACCCAAAATGGATTTACTATTGCTCAATACAATCCTGATGATGTTGAAAACATCAAGATAAAAATGCATGGCGAAGAACCTACAGGAAATGCAAACAGGAGCATAAAGAATTCCAACGTGCGGCAGGATTTTTACTCTGTCGAATTCTTAAATGCACACGCTTCTGAAATTATTCCTGATAAAGCGGTTCCTTCTGTCAATAATTATTTTATCGGAAATGATAAAAGCAAATGGGCGTCCAATTGTAAAATTTATCTCGGTGTTACTTATAAAAATATGTATCCGGGTATAGACGTTCGCTATTATGTAGATGATGCCGGCAATTTGAAGTATGATTTTATCATCAATCCGGGTGCTAAGATTGATGATATTGCGATGAAATATAAAGGCGCGAAAAATCTTTCCATCAAAAATCGCGAGCTTCATGTTACTACTTCCCTCGGCGTCAGCAGAGAATTGAAACCATATACTTATCAAACCGGCGCTGGTCAGAAAGAGGAATTGGAATGCCGCTATGTTATCAAAGGTGATGTCGTAAAATTTAAAGTGAAAGATTATGATCCATCGAAAACGCTGATCATAGATCCTACTTTAATATTTTTTAGTTATTCAGGCAGCACGGCAGATAATTGGGGCTTCACGGCTACTTATGGAAAAGACGGTTCCTTTTATGGCGGTGGCATTGTATTTTCAAAAGGTTTTCCTGTTTCGGATAACGCTTATAACAAGTCATTTTCCGGGGATTGGGACATTGGAATTATAAAGCTTTCACCCGATGGAAGACGTCGTATTTATGCCACCTATATTGGTGGTGATAGAGAAGATCAACCTCACAGTTTGATCGAAGATCCTGCCGGAAACCTGGTTATCGCTGGTCGCACCAATTCTTCCAATTATCCGGGAAAGAGGGATGGAAAAGGGGGAGGATATGATATTGTTGTTACAAAATTAAATGCTACCGGAAGCGCTATCATTGGTTCAATGATAGTCGGTGGTACAGGCGACGATGGCGTAAACATTGGCGGAGAGAGTTTGCAACAACTTCAGTCTCTCAAAAGAAATTATGGCGATGATGCACGAAGCGAAGTGTTGTTGGATGGTGCTAATAATATTTATTTAGCTTCGTGTTCATCTTCTGGTGGAAATTCAATAGACGATGGCGCATTTCCGACAACTCCGGGTGCATTTCAACAACGGCTTGCCGGCAAGCAGGATGCAGTTGTATTAAAATTAAACCCTGACTGCAATTCAGTTTTATTCAGCACACTACTTGGTGGCAGCGGCGATGATGCGGCCTATGTTCTCACACTTGGTGATAACGGAAGTGTTTATGTCGCCGGTGGCACTGCAAGCAATGATTTTTTGAAATCAATTCCTTCTAACGGAGTAATAAAATCAACCAGTGCCGGTCTCGGCAATTCAGATCCTTGTGACGGTTTTGTAGTAGAATTGAACAATAGCGGCGCCGCTGCTATAAGGGGTACTTATATTGGTACCAGCAAAGGCGACCAGATCTATGGAATTGAAACTGATAAATTTGGATTTATTTACATCATGGGAACCTCTGAAGGGGACATGCCTGTGATCAATGCCGCTTACTCTAATCCGAAATCAAAACAATTTATTTCTAAGTTAAAACCTGATCTGTCAGGTTACGTTTATTCCACTGTTTTTGGATCTCCTAATTCTTTTGTACCTAATATTTCTCCAACTGCCTTCCTCGTCGACCGGTGTGAAAATGTATATGTTTCAGGCTGGGGAGGAAAACCAAACGCAGCATTTTTGGGCGGAAACACAAAAGGAATGCCCGTCACACCCAATGCGATCAAACCGCAAACAGATGCTTCAGGAAGTGATTTTTATTTTATCGTTTTAAGAAAAAATGTTGATTCACTGCTTTACGGAACTTTTTTTGGACAGGAAGATCCTCCCGGCAGAACCCCGCCGGTTACTTTTGGCGATCATGTGGATGGTGGAACCAGCCGGTTTGACCGGAACGGGGTGATTTACCAGGCGATTTGTGCCAATTGTTTTAAGAGTGTTGCTTTTCCCGGAACTCCCGGCGCATGGTCAAGAGCGAACGCGTCTTTAGGTCAGAATGGTGCGTGCAACCTGGGAATGCTGAAAATAGAAATGGACTTTTCAGGTGTAAAATCTGCTTTGCATACTTCCATTGATGGAGTTTCAAATGATACATCCGGTTGTGTTCCTTTGCGCGTCGACTTTTCTGATACGTTGAAGAAAGGGAAGCTGTACTACTGGTATTTTGGCGACGGCACAGGCGACACTACCACCGTTCCTGCCAGCTCTCATACTTATACCAAAACCGGGCTTTATCCTGTGATGCTGGTTACGATCGACAGTACTACCTGCAACATTGCAGATACTTCCTACAAGCATATCCGTGTAGGTGATAATAAAGCTTTTCTTGATTTTATTTCAAATAAACTGCCACCTTGTACGAATCTGACTTACGATTTTACCAATACGTCAACGGCAGTAAGAGGGACTTTTCAACCGAATATTTTTACCTGGGATTTCGGAGACAACACACCTTTGGTAGTGGAAACAGCCCGGCCGGTAACTCATACTTTTGCTGGTCCCGGAACTTATAAAGTTACCCTTAGCCTTAATGACAGTACGTATTGTAATTCTCCCGCAGACACCGTGAAAACAATTCGTCTTTCACCGGAAGTGAGAGCTTCGTTCAGCACGCCTGCCAATGGATGCGTTCCTTACAATGCTGTATTTGTCAATAATTCTTTAGGTGGATTGAATTTTAGCTGGGATTTTGGAGATGGAACTTCTTCTACTGATGATAATCCAACCCATCTTTATACCCAAACCGGTACTTATAAAGTAAGATTAACAGCGTATGATTCCACCGCTTGTAACAAGGTGGATGATACAACTTTTACCATTACGGTAAGCCCGATTCCGATCGCTTCATTTTCTTTCAGTCCTACAGAACCGAAGGAAAATACCTTTACCAATTTTACAAATCAGTCAATCGGCGCTACTCATTATTTATGGCGGTTTGGCGACGGCGATACTTCTACTTTGGAAAATCCGTCTCATATTTTTGATGCCACAGCCATATATAATGTCTGCCTCACAGCTATCAATGATGCAGGCTGTTCCGATGACACTTGCATGGATGTTCGTTCATTGATAACACCTTTGGTAGATGTTCCTTCCGCCTTTACTCCGGGAAAATTTGGCGCAAACGGTACAATTCGTGTGGTAGGTTTTGGTATCAAAGAAATGGATTGGAATATCTACAATCGCTGGGGACAAAAAGTATTTGAAAGCAACAATTTGAAAAGCTCATGGGATGGTACTTTCAATGGAAAGTTACAACCAATGGATGTATATACTTATACGCTTGATGTAACCTTTACGAACGGGCAGAAAGTGAGAAAAACAGGTGATATTACTTTATTGCGTTAGAATGAAAGGAAGTTTTAAAATATTATTTCTACTTATTTGTTCCTTCACTGGAATGCAGCAGGCTTTTGCCCAGGATCTGCATTTCTCACAGTTTTTTAATAACCCACTTCTTACCAATCCTGCCAACACCGGTTTTATTCCTGATGCAGATTACCGCCTTGGCGCATCTTACAGAAACCAATATTCAAGCATCATGGCAACGCCTTACAAAACCATGAGCATTTATGGAGATGCGCAGGTTTTCCGCAATAAAATTGAAACAGGCTGGATGGGTTTGGGCGGCGTTATTCTCCGCGATGTGGCCGGCACTGGAAGTCTTACGTCAACACAGATCTATGCTTCTGTTGCCTATCACCAGATGCTGGGATTAAGCAGCTTGTTCACTGCCGGTTTTAATGTAGGCTGGGCCAACAAAAGAATTGATCAAAGCAAGCTTACTTTTCCTGACCAGTTTGATGGAAGATTTTTCGATGCCACTTTACCTACTTCTGTTCAGATATTAAACAACAGCGTCAGTTATTTTGATATGCAGGCCGGGATGAATTATGCCTATTTTCCTACAGAAGATGTTTACATCAACGCTGGCTATTCTATCCAGCACGTGAACAAACCCAAAGAAACTTTTTTTGACGAATCAGACGCCAGCAGGCTTGATATCAGGCACATTGGTTTTATCAACGGCATTTTTAAAATGACCGATAAAGTGATCATCAACCCTGCCGCTTATTATACACGAATGGCCAAAGCAAGTGAAATGGTGATAGGCATGAACGCTGCTTATAATCTTTCCGGCGACGGCTCCAAACTGATCACCGGCGGATTGTTTTATCGCTATGGCGATGCGGTCATCCCGATGGTTGGTTTGCAGATCAATAATATTCGCTTTACATTTAGCTACGACGTAACCACTTCTTCTTTGAAAAATTTCAACCATTCCCTGGGCGCTGATGAATTCAATCTTCTGGACAAAGGATTCTACAATACTTTTAATGGCGACCGAAAACAGGCGCTATGCCCGGTTTTTTAATAAAAATAATTTTTTTCTTCCTCTTTTTTCAAAAATTCTAATTTTTTCTCTTCTTCATATTATTCAATCTCAAACCTTCATCTTTGTAAAAATATTATTGAATAATTCATCCAACTATGTCTAAAAAAATTGCCATTATCGGTGGTGGAAACCTGGGTTCTGCAATTGCCGAAGGATTATTGAAGAGTAAATTTTGCAAACCTTCCAATATTACCATTACCAAAAGAAATCTTTCAACGCTGGAAAAATTGCAGGAAAAAGGAGTGAAGGTCACTTCACAAAACGCGGAAGCAGTAAAGAACAGCGAATTGGTAATCCTTGCCGTAAAGCCTTACCAGGTAAGCGATGTATTGAATGGCTTTAAAGACCAGCTTACTCAAAAACATACACTCGTTTCTGTTGTCACCGGCGTTTTGATAGAAGACATTGAAGGAATTATTCAAAAGAAAATTCCTGTTTTCAGAGCGATGCCCAATACAGCAATTTCTATTGAACAAAGTATGACCTGCTTAAGTTTTACCAATGCGTCATCAGCAGAAATTGAACTGGTAAAACAAATATTTTCAACGTTGGGAAAAGTGGCGGTGATAGATGAAAAATTAATGGAAGCGGCTACCATTCTTGGCGCCTGTGGCACTGCTTATGCAATGCGTTTCATCCGCGCCAGCATACAAGGCGGAATTGAAATAGGTTTTGACGTAAATACTGCCAGCCTCATCGTTGAGCAAACTGTAAAAGGCGCTGCAGAATTATTATTGCAAAAAGGCTCCCATCCTGAACAGGAAATTGATAAAGTAACTACGCCAAAAGGCTGTACCATTGCGGGCTTGAACGAAATGGAACACCAGGGATTCAGTTCTTCATTGATAAAAGGAATCGCCGTGAGCTATAAAAAGATTGCCAAAAGTTGATTCGATTTTTGCAAATACAAAATGGCTTCAAAAGTTTGTTTACTGTTAATTGTTCATTCCCTTTCCCCAAAGCGTTCAGTTTATTGATTAAATTGTGTCCCTAATTTTTAAAACAAGTCGAAAAGATGATAAAAAGATCAAGGTTGGTTTTCTATAAATCCGTATTATTTTTCTCTCTCAGTTTTGGTTTATTTTCTGCTTCTGCTCAAACTTTTTTATTAAAAAATGGAATGTGGCGCGCAACGATCAATCGTGCAGATGGGCATCAGATTCCTTTTACTTTTCAAACAAAAGATTCTGCCGGAAAACAGATCATTTATGTGATCAACGGAAAAGAACATTTGTTGGTTGACAGCGTCGAAACCCGAGCCGATTCTGTGTTTATTCAAATGCCTTTTTTTGAATCAGGATTCAAAGCAAGAATTTTAAGTAATGGAAATCTTGAAGGAATTTGGATAAAGCAATATGGAAAAAGAACGCAAATGTTACCTTTCACGGCAATAAGAAATGAAAAGAGATTTACAACTTTAAAACCACCGGTCGCCAATATTTCCGGAAGATGGTCAACGGATTTTGTAGAGAACAACCAGGTAAGCAATATTGTCGCAGAGTTTGTTCAAAAAGGCTCTTATCTTACCGGAACTTTTTTGGATCCAACAGGGGATTATCGCTTCCTTGAAGGTGTTGTCAGCGGAGATAGTTTAAAGCTGTCAACTTTTGATGGCGCTCATTCTTATTTGTTTATCGCAAAGATTGATAACGCCGATAAAATTTCAGGAGGCAAGTTTTATTCAGGTGCAAGAAGCATCGAAGACTGGTCTGCAACAAGAAATCAAAATGCAAAACCGGAGGATGAATTTTCACTGACGAAACTAAAGCCAGGTGCGGGAAAATTGAATTTCTCATTTCCCGACAGCAATGACAGCAGCGAGATTTCTATCAACGATAAACGATTTAAAAATAAAGTGGTGGTGGTTCAGATTCTCGGTTCATGGTGCCCGAATTGTATGGACGAAACCAAATTTTTAAGTGATTATTACGACAAAAATCACGGCAAAGGTTTGGAGATAATTGGTCTGGCTTATGAACGCACTCCTGATTTCAAAACTTCTCAAAAAGATCTGCTTCCATTTAAAAAAAGATTTCATGTTCAGTACCCGATTCTCATCACCGGTGTAACCGTTTCTGATTCTTTAAAAACAGAGAAAACATTGCCGCAGTTGGAAAGTATCAACGCATTTCCAACCACCATTTTTGTAGATAGAAAAGGAAATATTCGCAGGATCCAGGCGGGTTTCAGCGGTCCCGCAACAGGACAACATTATACTGAATTCAAAAAAGAATTCAACCAGATTATCAAAGAATTGCTTTCAGAAAAATAAGCGGTAAACGAAGTTTTAAAGGCAGTTTTTATTTTGCAAGAATTGTATGTCACAACAACTGATGTTGTTGAATAAACGAAACAATTTTATCCGAAGCGCCGGCATTTTTATAAACATATTTTTTAGCTGCTTCGCTTCTTCTCAACAGATCTTCTTCGTTGTTCAGCAAATCGTTTACTGTTTTTTCCAGCTCAATTGCATTGGAAATGCTGATTGCACCCGAACAGGAGATCATTTCTTCTGCTTCAAAATTTCTGTCATATTCCGGTCCGAAAATTACAGGCTTTCCATACACGGCCGCTTCAAGGATGTTATGAAGTCCGTCTGAACCAAAGCCGCCACCAACGTAGGTTATCGTTGCATAAAAATATAATCTTGAAAGCATTCCAATGTTATCAATGATCATGCAATTCGGTTGTCGGTCGTCTGTCGTCTGTTGTCGGTCGTCTGTCGTCGGTCGTCGGTTGTCAATGATCTCTTTCACCCATTCCGAATAAAAAACCGCCCCTGCAAATTCTTTCTTTACATCATGCAGATTTTCTTTGCCAATTTCATGCGGCGCTATAATGAATTTTATTTCCGGATTTTTCCTTACAAAATGCGTCCATTCTGCTTCATCTTCTTCCCACGTGCTTCCCGCAACAATTACTTTGCTGTTGCCACAGAACTCGCGGATGCCCGGAACTTCTGTGAAATTCTCAGCAATGTTGATGACACGATCACAGCGCGTATCGCCGGAAACGGTAATTTTTTCCTTCGGAATGATTTTTTCCAACTGCATTTTTGAATCTTCATTCTGCACAAAAAAATGCGTAAAGCAATCCAGCATTTTCCGGTAAAAACCTCCATACCATCTAAAGAAAATCTGGTTGCTACGATATACGCCAGAGATCATCAGCAATGGAATGTTCCGGTCTTTGGTCTCCTGCAAATAGAAATGCCAATATTCGTATTTCACCCAAAGAACGAGATCAGGTTTTATCATATCTATCCATTTTTTTGCATTAGATTTGGAATCCATCGGCAGGTAAAAAATGTTTTTAAAATCTTTATTGTTTTTTACAATTTCAAAACCGGAGGGAGAGAAGAATGTAATTATAATATTGGCATCCGGAAAAATCTCTTTTATCTTTTGTAACACAGGACGCCCCTGTTCAAATTCGCCAAGGCTGGCGGAATGCATCCAAATGGTTTTCCGTAGAGACGTTTTTTTAAAAAACGTCTCTGTCTTAAACGTCCCTGCCGTTTGAGACGTTTTTTCAAACGTCTCTACAGGGTTTTTCCTTCCTTCGATCCACAATTTTGCTTTTGGATTCCACGAAGAAACGAGATGAATACCTGCTTTATAAACGATGAGAAAAAGATGATAAAATAAAATCAAGAATGAAAGTTTTGGTTACAAATCTAAAGGGTAATTTCTAAATGGTGGCGCACGCCTCTCGGGGTCTGTGCGTTAATATTACTATCTTACCAATGCATGTCGACGAACTGTGTAACTCACAACTTTCGCTTCCTGCTCCAGAATATCGATAGACAATAAATTTTTTCGGGTCAATAAAGTTGCCATTCTTTAATACTAAAAATATTAAAGGAAAATGATTTACTCTACTACCTGTATACACATTTTTTAAGCTACCTATTATTTGACCCCTTCTCAATGATTGTCCGACCTTTACAAGCAGACTATCTAAAACATATCCATATACCAGCTTCATATTCTTTACCATAACTACTTGGCGCGATCCTCATCACAAAATATTGAAGTCACCTTCCCTTTTGAGCAGGACTTAACTTCATAGTTGTTCACAGGGTAAATGGCAATATTGAAAGTCATTTCATAACCTACACTTTGCGTTTTTTCTTGTAGCACTCCGTTTTGCAATGGAAGTAGGATCGTATCTTCCTTGGCATTAATGAATCTTCCAATGGCTAACATAAATGAAATTAATAACATAGCTTTAAATTTTGTTGTACTCACGACTTTATCGATCCAACTTTTGGTGATTCTTGTTCATTTCTCCTTGGACTTTCTTTTAGTATCTATATCCGTATATTTTGTGTTTATAGTATTTAATAACATAATTTACCCAATAAACAAGGTATAGAGGTAAAACAGAAATGATCATCATTGAGGAATGAAAAAAAATCCATAAAATGTAATTAGGTAATACGAATAAAAAAAATTCAAATTGAAATGCAAACTGACTTGAAAAATTGAAATATCTAGTATAAATTTTGACGGCAAGTGGTTTAATAAATTTATTAAAAGCTTCAAGACTTTGCTCTTGATCAAATAAAAAGTTTTCTGTTTCGATCAGCTCTAAATAATCATTTAATAATTCTCTAGTGAATATTTTGTTTTTTTTTAAAGAACCATAATAGAAAATAAAGTTTCGTGAGGATCTAAAATGAATGCTTTTCTTAGCTTCTGGCGAAGTATTCTTGTCAATGAGTGTGAGTTTTTCATTAAAGGTGGTGAAAAAAGTGTCCGATGTGTTCAACATAATCTACTGATTCAAAAAGGTTTTAATGCACATTTATATTCCCGCCATTCAATTAATATCAGAATGTGCCTGAATGTTAATAAATTATTTATTTCCTCTTATTTATTTTTTCTTCTTTGCAAAACTTCTTAAATATTCTCTTGCCATAATTCCTGATTCTTTCAAATCGCTTTCATCCCAGTTTCCATCAGAAGCAGCGCCGGCCTGCAATACAGAGCATGTTTCATTTTTATCCGAAACAGACCAGGTGATCCAGCTTATTTTATTTCTTTGTGACCAGTCGATCCATTTTTGCCATTCTTCTTTATTGATCTTCCCGTTTCCGGTTGCTTCCATTCCTGCAGATTCTGAAATAAAAAGCGGCAATCCTTTTTTCAGGGCATAGTCTGCTTTGTCGCGCAATTCCTGTTTGTGAGTTGCTGCATAATAATGCAAAGTGTACATCAGGTTTTTGTCCCCCGTGATCGGATCATCAGCAGGAAGATTCACGTCCTGGTCCCAATGCGGAGAACCGACCAGGATAACATTGTTCGAATCAATCGCCCTGATGGTCGCGATTACCTGCGTGGAATAATTTTTCACATCAGCCCACGAATCATATTCCGGCTCATTGAAAATTTCATAAATGATGTTTGGATATTGATGATATTTCTCTGCCATTTCTTTAAAAAAAGTTTTGGCTTCGTCCAGCCTGATGTGATGACTGTGCCAGTCGATGATCACATAAATTCCTTCTTTGATGGCACCATCTACTACCGCTTCAATCGTTTCTTTCGACCACTCAGGATTTTCAATATAACCATTTTTTGGCTCAACGCCCATTGCTGCTCTCACAACGGTTGCGCCCCAATCTTTGTGCAATGTTCTTACCGCTCCTGCATTATAAAATCGCGGCCAGAAATTGTGCCAGCCAAAACTCATTCCGCGCAACACGACGTCGTTTCCATACTGATCTTTCAATTGCGTTTTATCAACATGCGATTGCCCGTGAACCTTTACCGGTTGTGCATTTGAAGAAGCAGCGATCCAGATAAAAAGGGAAAGAAAAATGGTTTTCATCTCATTGAACCAGTTGATTCAATGACAAGATAAATAATTGTGGTGAATGACGGCAGAAGGGTGCAAAAGAAAGCTTATTCTATTTTTCTGAAATGATCACTCGCCATTTGTTGTGATACACAACGTGTCCATTGCTTTGTGTATACGGTTTTATGGCTTCCGAAATCGTTGCATACGTTTTATCAAAGCCACTGTTTTCAATTGCGGCTGCAACAGGGCCGGCAGACATGAGGCCTTTTAATGCGCTTTCTGTATCCGGATAATCCCAAACCGATACTACATCAGTATTATTGATAATGATAAAACCGAGTTCTTCCAAAATATTTTCCAGCGAATGATTTTCGGAAAGGGCAAAAGGGCCGGGTGCTCCCGGAGGCGGTGGAGGCAACAGGCTGCCCACTGCTTTCAGGTAGGTAGCCGCTTCGCAGTCTTCTTTGTTTCCCCAGATCATCGTTACTAATTTACCGTTATCCACCAACACTCTTTTTGCTTCTGCCAGTGCATTCCTGGTATTGGCAGCGTATTGAAATGAATTGAAGCCACACACTACATCAAACGATTTATCTTCAAAAGGGAGTTCTTCCATTTCGCCAACTAAAAAGGTAGCGTTTGGCACTATTTTTTTCGCCAGCTCAATAAATTCAGGAGTGGCATCGAAGCAGGTAACTAAGGCTCCTTTCTCACTGGCCATTTTACTGAAGTAACCGGTGCCGCAGCCAACATCCAACAACCTTGTTCCCGGTTTCAGTGATAATATGGTTAATGCATGGTCATACGCTTCTATTGCTGTTTGTTCCTGGAAGGCTGCCCAGTCTTCAGAGCGTTGTCCCCAAAGTTTACCTTGTTTAGCTTGAGATCCCATATTTATCTTTTATTTGAATGATTAAAATAACGGTGTATCAGAAATTCAAAGTGTAGCGGACGGGATGTAAGTGGTCTTAATTAAAATTATATATAAAGTAAATAGAAGCAACTAACACGGAGAAAAAAGACAGAAATATGATAATGTGCATTTGCAATCTATATCTAACATTACATCACACCTCCCCACCTCAATACAATATTTTTCAGATAATGACTGGCCATAGATCACGGTTCCAAAATAACGGGCGTTTGGATCGCCGATGATTTCGCGGTTATCCTGCTTCATGTCAAGGTATATTTTTGCAAACTGATCCATTCCTAATTTTTCCGGACCGCCAATTTCGACAATGCCATTCACAGGATCTTTCGAAGTAAGATCCACCAAGGCATTAACCACATCATTAAAAGCGATAGGTTGAAACAATGCGGATGACAAACGAATGGTGTCGCCAACGGTTCCTGCCTGAACAATGCCAGCGGCAAATTCGAAGAATTGAGTGGAATGCAAAATGATGTAAGGAATTCCGGATTCCCTGATGAGCCTTTCCTGCTCACCTTTGCGCGCAGTTAGCCACTGGCCGCAATGTGATGTTTTTACGCCAGCTTCTAACCAATGTGCTATTCTATTTTGTTCATTTCACAAACATAGGAGAATACAAAGAAACACAAAGGTTTTAAAAGGATGTCGCTAACTCCTTAATGGGCTGGTTCCTGTTATGCCGAAGATGCAAACGGCTTAGTAATACCGGCAAAATTCTTCTTCACACCTTGTGCGAGGACAGACCTTCAGGTGTTCCTATAAGCATGCAGCAACTAAATAAAAAGCCCGCTTTTACGGGCTTTGTAAAGTTGTTAAGGGCATACGGATTTCATATACCGCTGAGTGTTACACATGTTTCTACTGATTTTCCATTATTGAACATGTGCGCCTACACCTACTTCATGATGCTTGGTGGCCACTTTTCCGGAAGTACTGCAAGAACTAATGGATGCACCAAGTGCTATAAGCAAGGCAACGATTATTGAATACTTTTTCATAACTATTTGTTTTTTATAATATCGTAATAAAAACTGTGCCATTGTTGCATACATAGGTTTTAGACGTGCCTTTCCTCAAGAGGATTATGAAAGATGTCTGAACTATGATTTGTAAGATTGGAGGATGATACGATTCCTATATTTCGATAATTAAGGATTGTAAATCTTTAACCACATGTATTTAAAGTTCGTTAAGTTTGATACATGAAAACGGTAACATTCAATATCCCTCACACTAGTTGTTTATTGTCCTGACAAACATTAATCAACTTGAATTATTACAGAAAGTTTATGGAAAAATCACCACAACAATTGAAGTAGCTAGTAAGTATGGAGAACCTCTTCCTGATTGGGTGCAAATTGAAAGAGTTCGATGAAAAATAGCAAAATCGGTGAAGAATAAAAACTTTGTTTTTATTAACTCTTTCGAAAAGTCGTTTGTAATTTTAATAATAATATGAAGAATTATCTTACGCTTTTTTTATTGCTTTTTATCATTGGATGTTCTAAAACTGATAATGATACAAGAGACGTTTGTACTTCCGATTGTACAACAATCATTGGAAAATTTATTACTGAAAATAATTCTCCTGTACCTGGTATCAAAGTTTCCTTTAGTTACCAGATAGCCGGAGGCAATTAGGTGGCGGTTACACACGAAAAATTTTTATTACTCAATCCGATCAGAATGGACTTTTTAGCAAGGACTTTTATCTAAAAGATAATGAATTGGGCGACTCTTCGCGCGGATATTTTATGGTCGATATAGATGATAGTAAAATTGATGCTAACAAATATATTCGCTCAACCTATAACTCTTTAGGCTTTGCCATTTATACAATAGGCAGAAGAGACACTGTTATCAATAATACTTTTTACATTCCCACAAAAGCATTTATTAAAGTTCATCTAAATAATTTTATTCCCCAACAAGACGATGATTTTTTTGAAGTTCTGAGCTTATATCCCTATGGAATAGATATTGGAAACAATACCTTCTTAGATTCGCCCTACTCAACAGGATCCAGTGGCTATGATACTTTTAAAGCAAGTCAATTGAACAACCTGTCAAATGTCTTTGTTGCCGAAGGAGAAAAGAATATTATACGGGTTTTCAAAAGAAAAAACGGTGAAAACAGCTATACGGATTATCCTGTTATGTGCCAAAAAATAATACCATCGAATTAACCTATAACTACTAAAATGGAGTTATTTCCATTGCAATGAGCCGGTTTCCATAAACTAAAAATTTCTTTGTTCAGCTTTTTATTCTACTTTCATATTCAGTAATGCTATTGAGATAACGTGTCTGAGAATGTAAAGCGCAACTCCTCTTTTGTTGAACCCAAGTACCTTTTGAATCAACTGTAGTCCTCCCTGGTTATCTGTGCCGGGATCATACCTGGTATACTGTGATCCGATTTTATTATTTCTAGAATTTAAATAAAGGCTCATGAAATATTTTACATTACTGCTGCTCTTTCAATGCCATTTGGCAAAGGCACAGAAAAATAATCCGGATGTACAAAGCAGGAAGAATATCACTGTTCATTCTTCCAAAATCAGTAGCAAAAGCGAGGCTGCCTTTTTTGATCATGTCGCTTTATATGTAAGAGATATGAAAAGGAGTGTACGGTTTTATCAAACGCTTTTTCAATTTGATACGCTTCCGGTTCCTGCCCATGGAAGCACAATAGTAACATGGTTTAAAATGAATGAAAATTTGCAGTTGCATCTCGTGCAGGGCATGAAAGATTCTATAAATATTCCATTTACACATATTGCTTTTAGTGTGCCTTCGATCGATGATTTTATTGACAAATTAAAACATGAAAATGTTACCTGGTTCGGTGCAAAAGGCAATTTTACGATGGATTACAGGGCCGACGGTGTCCACCAGATTTATTTCAAAGATCCGGATGGTTATGAGATCGAGGTGAATGACAGAAAGCATTGATTCATGCAGTTTGGTACAATGGATTTTTACAAAATAACGAAGCTGTCTTATGCCTAAACTGAAATATAAATGAACTCAATGAAAAAAATAATCATTTCGGTTCTTGCCATTTTTTTCACCATACATCTTTTTGCACAGAATAAGGAAGATAAAATAATAGACAGCCTGAAACTTGCATTCAGCAAAGAAAAAACTGATACCGGTAAAGTAAATATTCTTGTGGAAACTAGCCGTATGTATAGTCATGGCAGCATGTATAAAAATAACGATTCTTCATGGAAGTATCTGAACCTGGCGATGAATTTATCTAAAAGAATTGGATACGCAAGAGGTGAAAGGCACGCCAGCTTTGATATGGCAGAATATTTTTTTGAAACAGGAAATTACCCGGAAGCTTTGAAAATTGCTTTACAAAATTTAAATGATATTCAACAGTCGGGTGACATCCATGAACTTTTTTATGAGGCACGGCAATTAAACTGGATTTATAACAGTATAGGTAATGGCACGAAAGCATTAGAATATGCAAAAAAACTAAATGAAATTGCTGATTCTCCGGAACTGCACGATTCAGCAACTATCAGGCTTTACAAACAAATGGCTTACCTTAATCTCGGTGGTACTTATTTTGATCTGAACCAGCAGGATTCAGGATTGTACTATTTATCGCTTCTTTATAAAAACGCTTTAAAAGATAATGATACACAGTTTCGCGCACTTGTAACTCATCAAATGGGTGATTACTACTCCAGGAAAAGAAAAGATAGCCTGGCTTTTCATTTTTTCAGGGAGTGTATTTTCTATGCAAAAAAATCAAGTAGGATTGATTTAATGGCTGATTCAAAATTTGGTATGGCTTACTTGTTCTATGAACAGAAACAGCCAGATTCATCTTTTCTTTATGTGCGTCAGGCCTTGCAGGACATAGAAAAGGTTGACGAGCCAGATGTAAACGCTCATTCGTATCATCTGTTGTCGGATTTATATAAAGACCGGCATCAGTATGACAGCGCTTTCAAATACCTGACGCTCTATACTGTTTTGCAGGACAGTCTCAATAATCAAAATAAAATAACACAGGCACAAAACCTGTCGTTTAATGAAACGCTCCACCAGCAACAATTAGAGCAGGCACAGAAAGAAGCGCAACAGCAGTATGCTACCAAAATAAAATTTTATATCCTGGCTGCAGTGATACTGGTGTTCCTGATCATTGCTGTTTTATTATTCAGAAATGTGCGCAACAAGAGAAAAGCAAACATTCTTCTCAACCATCAAAAAAAGGAAATAGAAAGCACTTTATCTGAATTAAAATCCACGCAGGCGCAACTTATTCAATCAGAAAAAATGGCTTCGCTTGGAGAACTAACTGCCGGCATTGCCCATGAAATTCAAAACCCGTTGAATTTTGTAAATAATTTTTCTGATGTAAATCAGGAATTAGTTGATGAATTACAAACTGAATTGAAGTCTGGTAACATGGAAGAAGCAATTACTATTTCAAATGACATCAAAGAAAACGAAGAAAAAATAAATCATCACGGAAAGCGCGCAGATGCAATCGTAAAAGGCATGCTGCAACATTCGGGCAAAAGCTCAGGGCAAAAAGAACTTACTGAAATCAATGCCTTAGCTGATGAATATTTACGATTAAGTTATCATGGATTAAGAGCAAAAGATAAAAGTTTCAATGCTAATATAGAAACTGATTTTGATCCATCAATTGGAAAAATAAACATCATTCCACAGGATATTAGAAGGGTTTTCTTAAATCTTTTCAATAATGCTTTTTATGCAGTAAACGAACAAAAAAGTTCGAATCCTGTTTCCTATAATCCAACCGTTTCTGTGCGAACCGAAAAATGCGAAGACAAAATTTATATCACTGTAGCAGACAATGGAAATGGAATTCCACAAAAAATATTAGACAAAATCTTTCAACCATTTTTTACAACAAAACCTACAGGACAAGGAACAGGCCTCGGTTTGAGCCTCAGTTATGATATTATCAAAGCGCATGGAGGAGAGATAAAAGTGGAAAGTAAAGAGGGAGAAGGTTCGGTATTTATTATTCAATTGGCTGTTGGTTAAACTTTTGCCGGGTAAATTCCAATAAATTACTAACTGCCGTTTGGGAACTCAAAATCAGTATCAATCTTGGTTCAGACAATGAAGAGAAGTGTCAAAGTTCTGTAGCTATTGCGATGAATGTGATATATGGGAGGCAAATAAAAAGTATTTAATGGTCTTTTAACTTTATACTCAACATTTATGAAAAGAGTCATTATTATTATCGTCTTTTTTCTCAGCATTATGCATATTGAATATGCACAAACCACTTTTAATTCATTCCATGAGATCGAAACAAGAAAGGAACTGCTAAGAGAGCTTAGGAACTCACCCAATCTGGATAGCCTCAAGGAGTCGGCAACTTCCGAAAATAATAACCGTAAAAGAGCTATTGCTCTTTTTGCAGTAACTGTCCAATATCTCAATATTAACCTTGACAGCAGCCTGAAATATATTAGATTATTCAATGCGGTGCCATCAAAACCAACACTTTGGGAAGCAAATGGAGATGTTATAATGGGCGACATATATTTAAGGCTAGGTAACGCTTCAATGGCGATTGAAACCATTTTGAAAGGAAAAAAAATGTTAGAGGAACTGAAGGATTCATCGGGAATAGGAATGGCTTATTGGAACCTGGGCAAGGTATATCAAAGCATTGATGATTCTAAAGAGGCGATAAGCTCTTATCTGTATGCGATAAAAGTGGCTTCTGCTGCCCATGAAAAGGTTGCGTTGACCTTTTCCCTGGGACAATTGGGTCAGTTATACATGGAGTTAGGCCTCCTCGATTCGGCTCTTTACTACACTCAATCAGCGAATAAAATACGAATAGAAGATTTAAAAAACTATTCTCTTATTTTGTCTGTCCAACTCGGAAACATCTATCAAAAAAAGGGGTACAAAATATTGGCTATGCAACATTACCGCAGTGCAATTGAAAAAACATTTCCGGCAAATAATTTTGTGGCAGCCAGTGGTGCTTGTTTAGGGCTTGCCACTCTTTACCAAAAAGAAAATAAACAAGATTCCTGTTATCACTACGCAAAAACAGCATTTGATCTGGCAGAGCAGTTAAATAACTCGAACTTAATCTTGCAGGCGAGTAAATTTCTGAAAGAATTTTTCAAACAAAAGGATTTGGTTGACAGCGCTTTTAAGTATCAGGAAATAATGATAGCGGCAAACGATAGTTTGCACAACATCGAAAAAATAAATCAGGTACATGCTATTTCATTTGCCGAACAACAACGGAAACAGGAAGCAGAGACACAGAAAAGAGAATTTCAAAGCAAGATAAGGCAATTTGTACTGATTGGATCCCTTATTGTTTTTTTGATCATTGCAGTTCTACTGTATAGAAATAACAGGCATAAACAAAAAGCAAACACATTACTTCTACGACAAAAACAGGAAACAGAAAATCAGAAGCAAAAAGTTGAAATCACATTGCAGGAATTAAAATCCACGCAAGCCCAACTCATCCAATCAGAAAAAATGGCTTCGCTTGGAGAACTAACTGCCGGCATTGCCCATGAAATTCAAAACCCGTTGAATTTTGTAAATAATTTTTCTGATGTAAATCAGGAATTAGTTGATGAATTACAAACTGAATTAAAAACGGGAAATGTAGAAGAAGCGATTTCAATTTCAAACGACATAAAAGACAATTCAGAAAAAATAAATCATCACGGAAAGCGCGCAGATGCAATCGTAAAAGGCATGCTGCAACATTCGCGCAAAAGCTCAGGGCAAAAAGAACTGACAGATATCAATGCTTTGACGGATGAATATTTGCGACTCTCCTATCATGGTCTACGGGCAAAAGACAAAAGTTTCAATGCAGAAATCAAAACTGATTTTGATGGATCCATTGAAAAAATAAATATCATTCCGCAGGATATAGGAAGAGTGTTACTGAATCTTTTCAACAATGCATTTTACGCAGTGAACGAACAAAAAAGCAAGAATCTTATTTCGTACGAACCAATGGTTTTTGTCAAAACACAAAAGTGTGGTGACAAAATTCAAATTACTGTCAGAGATAACGGAAATGGAATTCCACAAAAAATTTTAGACAAAATCTTTCAACCATTTTTTACTACAAAACCGACAGGAGAGGGAACTGGATTGGGTTTGAGCCTGAGTTATGATATTGCAAAAGCGCATGGAGGAGAGATAAAAGTGGAAAGTAAGGAGGGTGAAGGAACGGAGTTTATTATTCAATTACCTATATAGGAAGGAAACGAATTATTTCAATTAAAATAAATGAAATGAGCATTTCAAAAATGTTAGCACTTACATGTTTCCTGTTCATCATAAGAGCCGCAGCAACTGCCCAACAAAACAGCTATGCTGATTCTATAATGAAGCAGCTCAACATGATCATATCAAACGGTGGTAAAGATACTATGAACTACTGGCAAGCCATAGATATAATTGACAGGAATAAAAAAGAAGTGCTGATCGACGATACTTCCATTATCACCCGGCTGGATCAACTAAAAAAAATATTAGGTGAAGAAAAATACTACAATCTGTATTTAGCATTTTATCACAATCAATGTACATTAGACAGCGTGCCAAACGACGCTTTGATAAAATTTGGTAAAGCGTTTATTGAGAAAAACAAAGCTGGCTATTCGCCGGAGTGTAAAAAATTACTTCTAACCGTAATCAGGGAAACGAGGGTGCCCTACCGTAACAGCAGTCATGTATATGAAGGCATAGAATATTATATCAATCTTTCTAACTATTTTGTAGGGAAAAAAGACAGCGATGCCGCTGCAATATCATACAGCGCTTTAGCAGGAATTTATAATCAAATCGGGCTGTTTGCAAAAACCGAATATTACCTGTTGAAATATCAAAGTTTTCTAAATGATAATCCAGCTAATGATACACTATATGGATTGTTGGGCACTTCCGGAAAATCGAACAGTTATTTAAATTTAGGAACTATTTTTTTCGATGAGAACAAACCTGAATCAGCTGAAAAATACACAAGGCTCTCAATAAATGAATTCAAAAAATTGCGTTCCCCATTATTATACGCGGATGCGCCAACTGTTTTTTTACAAATGGGAAGCATAAAAACGCAATTGAAAAGTGATAGCAGCAATTATTATTATAATAAAGCCTTTGAACTCTTACATTTATATCAT
>JBQCIM010000067.1:0-3399 GCA_051953735.1 Ginsengibacter sp. | reverse complement strand
AAAGATTTTAAAATAAAATATTTTGCTCCAAAAGGCACTGATAGTGTGGCTTTACAGGTTTTAGGGGCGAAAGTTGTTCAATAATAATTTTAATTTCAATAAAAAAATTTGAGGATGATATAAAAAGCGTCTCCACCTTTTAAAAGTGAAGACGCCTCAGAAATTTTTCCCTTACTCAGTAAATGAAGAAATAATTCGATTTATATTCCTTTATACAGTGATGCCTATCCGAAATTATTGTTCTTTAAAATAATTGGCATCCAATAATTGATATCGTTTATAAAGATCTGGTAATTCAGACCGGAATCTTTCCAAATTATGTGTCTTTTCTGGTGACCAAAGCACTTCACTTAAAGCGCTCATTCTTGGAAAGATCATGTATTCAACTTTCTGTGGATTAGACATATATTCTGTCCATACATTTGCCTGCGCACCCAAAATATAATGAGCTTCTGAACTGTTTAGTTCGCGTGGAATTGGACGATAATTATAAACCGTATCAAGTGGAAGATATCCACCAATTGTAACACTGTCGCTATTTTTCATTTGCGCGTGATCCAGGTAAACATATTTACCGGGAGTCATAATAACATTATGATGTTGCTGTGCGGCAGCAATTCCACCTTCTTCTCCACGCCAGCTCATCACTGTTGCGTTCGGCGCTAACCCACCTTCCAGAATTTCATCCCAGCCAATAATGCTTCTACCTTTACTGTTCAAATATTTTTCAATTCTTTGAATGAAATAGCTTTGCAATCCATGTTCATCTTTCAGGTTTTTTTCCTTTATTAATTTCTGGCAAAACGCTGATTCCTTCCAATAAGTTTTTGGCGCTTCATCGCCGCCGATATGAATGTATTTTGAAGGAAATAAAGCGATGACTTCATCCAGTACATTTTCCAAAAATTTAAAAGTATATTCCGAAGGGACAAATATGTCATCAAAAACTCCCCATGTTTGCTGAACTTGTTTGCCATTGCGGCTTCCTGCCCATGGAGTACGTGGAGAAATTTTCGTAGAGCTATCAGGAAAGCAACTTAATTCAGGATAAGCAGCGATTGCAGCCGATGCATGACCAGGCATTTCGATTTCAGGAATGATCGTAATAAAACGATCTTTCGCATATTTTACTACGTCTTTTATTTGTTCCTGTGTATAAAAGCCGCCGTAGTGAATGCTGTCATTTCCTATTCCCGGATAATGGCCAATAATGGTTCCATTTCTATACGCTCCAACAGAAGTAAGACGAGGATATCTTTTAATTTCTATTCTCCACCCCTGATCTTCTGTCAAATGCCAATGAAAAGTATTGTATTTAAAATACGCGAGGTAATCGATATATTTTTTTACAAAATCAACATCAAAAAAATGACGACCTACATCAAGATGCATTCCGCGATATTGAAAACGGGGATAATCTTTTATGGAAAGTTCCGGAATTGTAAATCCGGCAGAAACAGATTCTGTCTTTGTTTCAGGCAATAATTGAAGCAGTGTTTGCATTCCATAAAATAAACCTTCATCAGAAGAACTGGTAATGATTATTTTATTAGAATTTACTTCAAGATTATAAGCATCTTTTCTTTCATTGTTTTTAAGAAGCTTAAAAATGATTACACTTTTATTATCCTCATTCACTTTTGCTCTTGTGGGAAGTGTAAATCCGTACAACTTTTTTAAATAAAAGTTCAGCATTCTCACTTCATGCTCTGCACCATTTTCTGCAACAATATTGGTTGCAGAGTTAAATTGAAAATTACCAGTATGCATTTCAAGTGAAACTGGCTCCGGCACTATCGTTACTTTCGTTTGTGCACTTACTGTTAGTATCAAAAATAAAAGAGGAATCAGGAAAAGTTTTTTCATAATTGAAAATTTAAGGATGAAAGACGAATATCTTATTTTAAAACCGGAAGAACAATTTTAGAAGGATGATTTTTATCGTGGTAAATTTTTATCGCCGATTTTTGAAAATCATTTTTATTAGCATCAGGGATGCGCATAAATTTTTGCGGATTCATATCAACCAAAGGAAACCAGCTGCTTTGAACCTGTACCATTATCTTATGACCTTTTTTAAAAGTGTGACAAACATCATTTAGATTTATTTTTACTTCACTTATTTTTCCGGGAACAAAAGGCTCCGGATGAACGTAATTATTCCTAAATTTTCCACGCATGACTTCTGCACGAACCAAACGCTGAAACTCAGCAGTAACAGGCTGTGTCGTTGGATTGGCTTCATTGATTTCATTTGCGGGAACTACATCAATTACTTTCACAATAAAGTCTGCATCAGTTGTAGAAATGCTTGCAAAAAGATCAGCAAGAATTGGGCCCGCAACGGTAACATCTTCATTCAAAACCCGTGATTCATAAACCAACACATCGTTTCTTGATGCTGCAAAACTTTGGTCTTCCACCATGTATTCATTATTTCTCCTGCCTTGAACTTTTGCGGTGGAAGGAACCGGATTTGCAGGATCACTCACATATTCATCTGAACTGTTTGCAGCATTATTTTTTTGAGTTGACAGTTTTTTATTTGAATCAAAATAATAATTCACTTCAGAAATATTCTGCGGAGGCCATTGTTTAAAATGACGCCATTCATTGATTCCTGTTTCAAAAACAGTTGCTTCAGAAGCGTTCCATGTTCCTTTGTCTTTCAAAAAATAATTAAAAAATCTGGTTTGCAAACTATCCTGAAAATATTGACTGGTATTGCTTCCGAAATCATAAGTGCCGAAATGGTTCCAGCCGTTTCTTGCCCATGCTCCATGTGTCCATGGCCCCATCACCAAAAAGTTTTTATTCTGTCGACTTTGTTTTTCAATTGCCTGGTAAGTATGCAAAGAGCCAAAAAGATCTTCCGCATCAAACCAGCCACCAACAACAAGTGTAGGAATTTTTATATTTTTCAGATATTGGCGGATGTTTCTTTTTTGCCAGTAATCATCATAAGTATCATGGGCTAAATATTCATCCCAAATGTAGCTGCGGTGGTCAAAATATTTTGCAGATTGTGTATTTTTTATTGGCCCAAGATTTAGAAAAAAATGGTACACATCATTTGTTTTCGCATCAAACATAGAGCCGCCGTAATCTTCCGTTGGCCCGCTTCTTTCTTTGCCGAAATAGTTCATGAAATCAAAATTATCGAGAAGGAAAAAAGCTCCGTTATGATTGGCATCGTCGCCGATAAACTCATCAGTAACCGGCGCTTGCGGACTTACGGCTTTAATAGAAGGATGCGCGTCCGGCAAGCTTGCCGTGGCGTAAAAACCGGGATAAGAAATTCCGTAAAGACCCGCACGGCCGTTGTTGTTTTTGATATTTTTTAATAACCAATCCATCGTGTCATAAGTGTCACTGCTTTCATCTACATCCTTATTGTTT
>JBQCIM010000066.1:0-11317 GCA_051953735.1 Ginsengibacter sp. | reverse complement strand
ACACTCCAAGTCCAAGCAAAAAAGAAGTATGTGTGGTCGTATATCCCATAAAGTTTCGATGAAGCGTTTCATCTTTTTTTGCTTTATATAGATCATCATCCGGCAATGCAAAATGATCCATACCAATATCAAAGTATCCTGCTGATAAAAATTTTTCTTTCGCCAAAGAATACAATTGCATCTTTAATTCAGCAGAAGGAAGATCGTTTTCATCAAATAAACGTTGTGCTTTTTGCTTCCACGGAACATGGGCATAACTGTAAAAAGCGATCCTGTCAGGACGAAGCGCAATGGTTTCATCAATCGTTTTTGCTTGACCTTCTAATGTCTGAAAAGGCAAACCATAAATGAGATCGAAGTTCACTGAATGAAAACCAATTGATCGTGCATTGTCTGTTGCACGACGAACGTTTTCCAAAGGTTGAATCCTGTTTATCGCTCTTTGCACCACAGGATTATTATCCTGAACTCCATAACTTATCCGACAAAATCCAAGCTGGTAGAGTGTTTTAAGATGTTGAGCTGTCGTATTATTTGGATGGCCCTCGATACTAAATTCGTGTTCCTGATGAATAACCGAGGTCTGAAAAATTGTTTCTAATAATATTTGCAAATTTTTCGGAGAAAAAAAAGTTGGTGTTCCTCCTCCCAAATGCAATTCACGAATAACAGGCGTTTCGTTCATCAGTTGCCGGTACAACTTCCACTCTTTTAAAATCAGCTCAATATATTCTTCTTCAACAGAATGATTGGTAGCAATTTTTTTATTGCAACCACAATAGGTGCACAAGGTTTCGCAAAAAGGCAGATGCAGGTAAAGACTTATTCCTCCTGCTGAATTTTGTTTTTGAAAATCTTTTTGAAATTGTTCTTTCCAAAAGTTATCGGCTTTCATTTCTTCCCAGAAAGGAATTGTTGGATAGCTGGTATAACGCGGAACAGCTACATTGTATTTATGTAATAATTGATGTGAAGAGATCATAGAATAAAATATAAAAGGCTAATAAAACATGATTCCAAAAATATTTTTTCCAAAAAGAAATATTTTTGAGTTGAGTCAATAAAACACATGATTCAAATCACTTTTCGTGAGAACATTTTGTTTCTGATTTAGTCACATTAAAAGATTTTAATGAACTTTATTCTTGTGATCTTCGTAAATCATGTAAACAACATTTGACAAATGAAAAGGGCGATCAAAAAACATCCGTTAGCAATCCGTTGGTTTCATTGGATCAATTTTCCGGTGATTGCAATTATGATTTGGAGCGGAATGTTGATCTACTGGGCAAATGATGTTTACAGGATCGGCTGGGGCGATAAAACGATTCTAAAATTTTTTCCAAAAAGTTTTTATGATGCTTTACATATTCCTTTTCGCTTAGCAGAAGGAATGGATTTACATTTTGTTTTTATGTGGCTCTTTGCGATCAATGGTTTTATTTATGTTTTGTACCTGATATTTTCGGGGCAATGGAAATATATTTTTCCTGATAAAAGATCTTTGAAAGAATCTGTGATCGTCGTCCTTTATGATCTGCGGATAACAAAAAAAATTCCTGTACAAAAAAAATACAATGCCGCTCAAAGGATCGCTTATACAGTTGTCATCTTTATGGGGTTAGGCTCGGTTCTTACCGGACTTTCAATTTATAAACCGGTACAGTTCGGAACATTAACTTCTATGCTTGGTGGGTACGAATTGGCTCGAATAGAGCATTTCACTCTTACAATTCTTTTTACTTTATTTTTTTTAGTGCATATTATCCAGGTGGTTTTAGCAGGATGGAATAATTTTCAAAGCATGATCACGGGCTTGTTTATTTTAAAAGATGATAAAAAAATTATAGCTGCTTCTCCTATTATCTCAGAAACAAAAACAGAAACTGAAGCAGAAGATAATGAAATTGATTTTACTAAAAAAGAAGATGATATTTCTCCTTCATCCTTGGAAAATTAATTTTGCAGTAAACCAATAAATAAATCAATTTTTCATTCTCATTCTCATCCTTTTCTCCTTGCTAAAAAATCTTCAAATTCTTTTAATGTAAAACTGCTTAGATTTTTTTTGGCTGTAACCATTGCTTTCTGTGCAACCAATACGCCATATTTTGTATTGTCAAATTCAGCAATTGAATGTGCATCAGGATCGATGGAAAGCAATACATTTTTTGAAAGTGCGTATTCAATCCATTGCCAACGCATATCCAATCTTCTCGGATGTGCATTAATTTCAATCACAACATTATTAACCGAACAAGCATCAATAATTTTTTTGTAATCAACAGGAAAGCCTTTTCTGCTGAGCAACAATCTTCCTGTCATATGACCGAGAATAGTGGTGAAAGGATTTTCAATTGCATTTAAAAGCCGCATCATCGCTTTCTCCTGGTTCATTTTCAAATTAGAATGCACAGAAGCAATTACCAGATCGAAAGTAGAAAGAACTGAGTCACTATAATCCAAACTTCCATCATTAAGAATATCGCTTTCAATACTTTTAAAAATTTTAAATGGCGTATATTTTTTATTCAGTTCATCGATTAGCTGATGCTGCGCTTTTACCTGATCTTCATTCAAACCATGAGCATAATTGGCTGCCTTACTGTGATCGCTCATCACCAGATATTCTTTGCCTTTGTTGATACATGCTTCGGCAAGTTGTTCAATCGCGTTCGTTCCGTCGCTCCAATTGCTATGGCAGTGAATGATACCCTTTATATCGCCGGGTTGAATCACATCGGGTATTTCATGTTGTGCAGCGATAGAAATGATTGAAGTACTTTCTCTCAGAAATGCAGGTATGTATTGTATTTCAGCCTGACGGAAAATATCAAAATCATTTTTGGCTTTCGAAAAATTTATATTAGGAAAATCATTTTCAAAAGCAATTACAAATTCATCGGAACCTGTGGTTTCAAAAATTTTCTTCACGAAATCGTTTCGATCAATTGGATAAAAACGAACCCTGATCCCTTCATTATACCGATACAAAATGTTGCTCGCACTTTTCTCTATGAATTGGAACTCAACCAGCGGTTCAATTTTTTCTAAAATTATTTTTTCAGAAAAAGGCAAGACATATTCAAGTACATCAACGGTTTCAGCGTGACGTGCCATATCTCCGGTAAGTTTTATTTCATCGGATGAAAATAATCTTTGCAAAAAATCTTGAAGATCAGTTGACAATTGTTCTACCTGCGCAAATAAAAAACTTCCCTGTTGCTTCAAATAAAATTCTATCGATTCAATTACATTGTCCTGCGTTTTTTTTCCAAAGCCCTTGTAAAGAAGCAAACGGTTTTCATTACATGCATACAACAGTTCACCAACATTTTCAATTCCCATTTCTCTCCACATCATAGAAATTTTTTTAGGACCAAGACCTTTAATTTTTAACATTTCAAAAATCCCTTCAGGAGTTTTTAAAATGAAATCTTCAAGAATTTTCATTTTTCCTGTTGCTAAAATTTCAGAAATTTTTTTTGCAATCGCTTCTCCGATTCCATTTATTGCAGCAATTTTTTCTTCAGAAAGTGTTTCAAGATCAACAGACAACTGACCAATTTTATACGCGACGCTGGCATACGTTTTTGATTTAAAATTGTTTTCTTCATGTATGTCCATCAGCTTCGAAAGCAATGAAAATTGATTGGCTATTTGTTTATTGGTCATCCGTAAAAAATAGAAATTTTTAAATTTTATAAAGTTACTTTGAAAGAATATACTTTTTACACAAGGGTTGAATCCATTTACCAGCTTATGTTTCAGGAAAATCATAAAATAAAAAAGTCCCGGAATTCCGGGACTTTAAATTATCTGCAAGAAAAATAAAACTATTTTTTCTTAGGAGCAGCTTTCTTTGCAGGGGCAGCTTTTTTAGGAGCGGCTTTTTTAGGAGCAGCTTTCTTAGGAGCGGCCTTTTTTGGAGCAGCTTTTTTAGGAGCGGCTTTCTTTGCAGCGGCTTTTTTAGGAGCGGCTTTTTTTGCAGTTGCCATGTTTTTAGAATTTAATTTTTAGTAAATAAAAAATAAAAATAAAAACATTTTGTTAACTGCCAAAACTTATTTGAAAAAAATTTTATGCAGTTGCTTCTGCAGCTTTCACAGAAACAATTGTTTTATCACCTTTTGTCTTTCTGAATTCAACCACTCCATCTGCGGTTGCGAAGATGGTGAAGTCTTTTCCAAGACCAACATTTTTTCCGGGATGATAAACTGTTCCGCGTTGACGAAGAATAATATTACCTGAAGAAGCGGCTTGTCCGCCAAAAATTTTTACTCCTAATCTTTTGCTTTGTGAATCACGTCCGTTTTTTACGGAGCCTTCACCTTTTTTATGTGCCATATTTTTTTTATTAAAAAATGAAAACTAAAATGAAAATTATTTTTTCATTCTAAAGTATGCTTATGCGATACCTGTAACTTTAATGTGAGTGTACTGAGTACGATGACCATGTTTTTTTCTGAATCCTTTTCTTCTTTTCATTTTAAAAGCAATCACCTTTTCACCTTTCACTAATTCATTTACTATCTCTGCTTTTACTTTTACATTTGCATCGCCACCAACAGAAACCTTTCCATCGGCATCGTGCAAAAGCACATCAGAAAATTCAACTTCATCACCTTGTTTTCCTGAAAGATGAGGTACATACAAACTTTGGCCTGGTGTTACTTTAAACTGCTGACCGGCGATTTTTACTATAGCAAACATACTTTTCCAATTTTTGGAGTGCAAATGTAAGGGAATTTCATGCAAATTCTAATACTAATTCTATTTAAAATAACCATTTTCACACTTTTTCTATAAAATATTGTTATACAATATATAAAAGATGCTGGTTTTGTGAATTTAAATCGGTTTTTTACTTTCGCCGGCTAAAACATTGAGATGAATCTTTTGAAAAAAGTCTTTCGGTTTTTTTTCAGCATCTACGGGTTTGCCGTTTTTTTATTGTGGATGTTTATTTTGCTTCCGTTATTTATATATGCTTTTTCCCAAAAACGAATTAAAGGCGGAAACATGCTCTATAAAATTTGCCGCTTCTGGGGCGACATGTTTTTTTTAATGCTTGCCATAAAACACTCCAATATTTTTGAAGAATACCACGACAAAAACCAGGAATATATTTTTGTAAGCAATCATATCTCGTATATGGATATCGCAATGATGATGAAAGTGGCAAGAGGACAACATCTTAGAATTTTAGGAAAAGCAGAAATGAATAGGATTCCCGTTTTTGGTTCAATTTATAAAAGAGCAACGGTGTCGGTTGACCGGGAAGATCCGGTTGCACGTTCAAAAAGCGTGAAAAAATTAATCGCATTTATCCGAAAAAAAATTTCTGTTTTTATTTGCCCTGAAGGGACATTTAATATGACCCACAAGCCATTAAAAAGTTTTTATGATGGCGCTTTTAGAATTGCTATTGAAACTCAAAAACCAATTCGGCCCATTCTATTTTTAGATACTTACGACAGGTTAAATTACAAAAGTATTTTTTCATTAAATCCTGGAAAATGCCGTGCTGTCTATCTTTCACAAACATTAACAGAAGGATTAACCATTAAAGATGTTTCATCCCTGAAACACAAAATTTATAATCAAATGGAAGAAGCTTTAATCAGGTATAAGGCAAGCTGGATAAAAGAATTAAAATAAGTTATTAAAGTTTAATCAGTTATTTTTCAAAAAAAGCAACACTTCCTCCTACCCACTCTTTATCCTTATTATATCTTACACCAATCATTTTTCCTTTGCTCAAACGCGCAAGGTTGTTGACTGCCACTGGTCTTGCAGCACCTTTTTCCCAAAAATAAAAAACCCGTATTTCTGCTTTTGCTGGTATATCAGGAGTTTTTATTACATCTGCATACTTTACTTTTTTTTGGAGGATCCAGTTCTTAGGATCTTTTATTTTTTCAATGTCTTCTTTTGTAACTTCAATAATTACTCCTTGTCCTGCAAACGAGAATAATGGCTTCAATACATAATTTTTAAGATCATCAGGAATTTGCGTTACTTCATTTAAATAAAAAGTTTCCGGAACATAAGGATGATGAATCAATGGCAACAAAAATTTGCTGATGCGATAAAACCAATTGGGATGTGGCACCCATTCAACATCCAATGGTTGTGTAATATCTACAACCTCACCAAGCTGATCTTTCATTTGAGAAAGTTCATCAAAAATGATACGGTTATAGATCCTTTTTATTTCAATTTTTTTCCCTTCTTTTTTATAAAATAATTTGTCCCCTTCACGAATCAGATCAGTAAGACAAACAATGGGAATTTGCAAATAATCCTGGGTACAATAAAAATCAATTCTTGTCTTCTGTTGCTCTGGTTTTATTTCCAACAGAATTACATTTTCAGATTGATGTGTTCCTAAAATGATTTTCCTTAAAAGTTGCAAATAAGAACTTTTATCAAAACCATTCAAATAGTTTGTAAAATTTTCTTGAATATCAAAATGATTTTTAACTATCTCCGGATAATAAGCATGAAACGCAAATAAGCTCGGAAATCCCTGCATTTCTATCAACTGTGGTTCCAGTTCGCCATTTTCACTTTCACAAATGCCAAAATCAAATGCTATGAAATCTGTATGTTCATTTTCGTTAGGCACATTCTCTCCTTTTGGAATGGCGCGATCGGTCATTTTTTTAAAACCAGGCTGGACAATAATATCAATGATAGATTCGCAGGCATCCAGCATTTTTTTTTCAAAACTCTTTGGGATAAAAACCGGTGTTTCTGCCACACGAAAATCAATTTGCCCCGGATGTTTGCTATTAAGATCTTCGAGAAATTTTTTGTATTTCTCTTCTGAAAATTCTTTGTTGAATTCGTCTCTTATTTCTTGAATCATGCGAATCTGTTAAGAATAAAAAATTAAAATCAGGCATAAATTTCCTGTAAACTATCCAAAGCAATTTTTAAAAAATTAGGAAGAACATGATCATGTGTGCAAAGAATTTTATCAGGATCATTTAATTGTTCGATCATCGATTTCCATTTTTCAATGCCATGATTTTGCATCACAATTTTTTTTCTCTCTTCTGTTTTTAAATGAATGGTCATTCCCACCGGATCTGCTTCAGGATGAAATTGCGTGCCGATAAAATAATCGCTAAAGCGAACCCCCATTATAGCACGTTCATATGGAACATGCGGCCGATCTTTTTCAATACATAAAATTTTTGCACCCAATTCTTTCAAACGGTTTTTATTTGGCTGCACAACCTGGTAATCGCGGCTGTCAACAGCATAAAATGGATCTGGTAATCCTTCAAAAACTAATTCACTTTTTCCATCGTGAGTAAGATGAACCGGAAAAACGCCAAAAGCTGTTGACTTTCTTTTAGTGATTTGAGCGATTTTAAAATAACGACAAGCGAGCTGAAAAGAATGGCAAACAAAAAAGACATATTTTTTCTGAACATTGGAAGGAACATTATTCCACGCTTCCATTTGATGAAGCCATTTGAAATAAAGAGTATCCCATTCCATTCCCTCAGTTTCTAACGGACTTCCAGGACCGCCGGAACTAATATAAATATCAAAAGAATCATCCGGCAATTCGTTCTTCTGTCGTACATCAAATTCTTTCAGGTAAAGATCAAGGTGATTGACTTGGGCAAATTGATGGATGATCTCGCACAAGCCACGCATCCCCTGGTTTTCCTGCCCTTCATAAAGATCTAAAATCGCAATATGAATCGCTTGTTTTTCATTAAAATTCATCAGGCAAATATAACAAAATCGGTTTTTTGAAGCCGTTAACGTTAATGCAACATCTAAAAGATTTCCACTATCATTTCACATTTGCAAAAGCAACGATTTTTCAAGGAATCTTTTCGTAAATTCATTGTAAAATTATCAATCATGAACAGAATCAGCGATATCCTTTTACGCAAAGGAAAAAATGCAATTTCAGTTTCTCCAAACACATCCGTGCTTAATGCATTGAAAGTAATGGCTGACAATAATATCGGTTCTGTAGTTGTAAAGGAAGATGAAAAATTTGTCGGAATTGTAACTGAGAGAGATTATTCACGAAAAGTTATTTTGAAAGGGAAGAATTCGACCGATACGCATGTAAGTGAAATTATGACCACCGATTTTCCTGATCTGAAGCCTGCTGACACCGTAGAACATTGCATGGAATTAATGACAAAAAACAATATTCGTTACCTGCCTGTTTTTGATGAAAAAAAACTTGCCGGAATTATTTCTATCAGCGATGTGGTTAAAGAAACCATCCTTTCACAACAACAAACTATCGATCATTTACATGATTATATTCATTCATGAAATTTCATTTTTTGCCAATAAATTTTTTACCAATAAATTATATAATTCAAAACTCCTGAACTGAAATTTCAAATAACTTCGCGTCTTATGAAAACTAAAGTTTACCTCGCTATTGCCTCATTCCTTTTTGCACTTTTTTGTTTGTTTACCGGCTGCAACAGTGGCCAATCTGCGACCGATCATTCTTTAAAAGATTCTGTTGCAAAAGAACAGGCCATAGAGAAAGGAAAAGTGTATGAGAAAAAAACCATTGACACCGCTTTATTTAATAAACTATTGGTTAACCTCGCCAATCACGATACTACCGGAAGATGGCCGGCAAAAATGCCTTATCCATTAGAAGGAGCGATCTTTCCTTTTCATCGGATCGTGGCTTTTTATGGGAACTTATATTCTAAAAAAATGGGGATTTTAGGCGAATTGCCAAAACACGAAATGCTGAAAAAATTAAAAGAAGAGGTAAACAACTGGCAAAAAGCAGATTCATCCATTACTGTTATTCCTGCGTTACATTATATTGCTGTAACTGCGCAGGGCGCTCCTGGCAAAGACGGAAAACACAGGATGCGCATGCCTTCCAGCCAGATTGATACAATAATGAACTGGGCAAACGAGATAGATGCTTTGGTATTTTTAGACATCCAGGTTGGACACAGTTCTGTAAGAGATGAAGTACCGCCGTTAGAAAAATATTTAAAACTGCCGCAGGTTCATCTGGGAATCGATCCGGAATTTTCTATGAAAGACGGGCATGTTCCGGGGCAAAAGATTGGAACTTTTTCGGCAGCAGATGTGAACGTTGCTATCGATGATTTAGCAGCATTGGTGAGAAAATATAATCTTCCTCCCAAAATTTTAATTGTTCATAGATTTACACAAGGAATGGTTACGAATTACCAGGAAATAAAAAAAGTTCCTGAAGTACAAGTGGTAATGGATATGGATGGATGGGGCGATAAAACCTTAAAACGTTCAACTTACTTACGCTACATTTATAAAGAACCAGTTGAATTTACCGGCTTCAAATTATTTTATAAAAATGATACTAAAACCGGCGCCAATCAGCTTTACACGCCACAGGAGCTCTTAAAATTTATCCCTAAACCAATCTATATTCAATACCAGTAATTTTCTCTTTTTATGAAAACAAATTTTGTTTTTATTGCCTCATGCATTCTTTTATTGAGTGCATGCCATTCTGCAACTGCAACAAAAGAAACAGACGCATCAAAAAAACTTTCTCAAAATAGTTCATCCGAAATGAATACGCCTGTTGCTGATGTAGCAACAATTCTTGCAAAAAAACAGGTACCTGTTTTGTGTTATCATCATATCCGGGAACCTAAACCAGGCCAGAGCGAAACGATGAAAAGTTATTCTGTTTCGCCTGCACAATTTGCAGAGCAAATGAAAGCGCTTAAAGACAGCGGTTATCAAACAATTTTGCCGGATCAGTTGTATAATTATCTTGTGCATGGTGCCACACTTCCTGCGAAACCGGTGATGCTGACATTTGATGATACTGATGAAGAACAATTCACAATCGGAAATACCGAAATGAAAAAATATGGTTTTAAAGGTGTGTTTTTTATCATGACCATTTCAATCAATCGTCCGCGATACATGAGCAAAGATCAATTGAAAGAACTGGCTGTAGAAGGCAACGCCGTTGAATCACACACTTGGGATCATCACATGGTAACAAAATACCAGGGCGATGACTGGGAAAAACAATTTGTAAAACCACGCAAAACTATTGAAGATATTACAGGCAAGCCCGCTACTTATTTCGCTTATCCATATGGTTTGTGGAATGAACGTGCGATTCCTGAATTAAAGAAAGCCGGTTTTAAAATGGCATTTAGCTTATCTACCAAAAGAGATTCTACAGAACCGTTATACACCATCAGAAGAATGATCGTTCCGGGCCAATGGTCAACTGCCGGAATGATGAAAGCAATGAAGCAAACTTTTAAATAAAATTGATTGTAAATATTTCTTCTTCAACAGTAAACGAAGAAATAACAGGATTTTTTATTGGATATAACAGTGATGCATACACGAAATAACTTAGCTATCTCTTTTCCAATCCTTATCTATTTTTTCAAGAAGAGCATTTAAGCCGATCAACGTACCATCGTAATATTTATTCTTTTCAAAAGAAGGAAGAAAATATTTTTTAATCAGCTTATATTTATCATAGCTGCTTAAATATCTATCGATTCCAAAATCCGTACAAACAAATAATCGCCTGTAATCTTTTGAAATACAAATTACAATTCCATTGCTTTTTGAAATTTTTCCAATGCCCCATTTTTTTAAAACCCTGTAAGCAAATTCATCAAATTTATCCAGGGCAACCATGTTGGAATCAACTGTTATAATAGCAATTTCGATCGTAGTTTTCTTTTCAAAATGTTCAACGATCATTTCCAGGTTTCTTTCCTGCTCATCATTATAAAGGCCCTCGAAATCATTTACCCATCCAACCGCTGCTGGCAACGTATCCCAAATTGATTGCCTGTAGGCCTGTAACTGGGTAGGAGTCATAGTTTGATAGGGAGTGTAATCAGGCACATCCTGCCCGTAGATTTTTGCAGAGAAAAAAATTATGGTAAACAAAAGAGTAAAAATCTTCATAAGCGAAAAGACAGTTCTCAGTTTGTAAAAATAATCATTACAACTTTTTTAGAATAAAAAAAGAAAAAAATATTTGACTTGATTAACCGTATCGGATATAAAGAAGATGTTTAAAATAAAAAGCCTCCGGGGATGGAGGCGTGTTTAAAAAAGTGGAGCTGCAGGGATTCGAACCCTGGTCCAAACACATTCGCCGTAAGCCTTCTACATGTTTATTTTTGCATTCTTTGTCGGGAAAAAGCAGGAGCAAAACAAACCAACTTTTTCCTTAGCTGAATCGTCTTAAGCAACTGTCACAGCCTTCAGTTGCAGCAGCCCGTTTTATTTTGAGTCGGCGGAAGAGCGTGGCAACAGGCCT
>JBQCIM010000065.1:0-16186 GCA_051953735.1 Ginsengibacter sp. | reverse complement strand
TCTCCAGGCGGTCGCTTAAGGATTCAAACATATTTTTAAGTAATTAATTTTTTATGAAAAGATAAAAAAAGTGAACAAAAATTATTCACTTAAACGCGTGCAAATTTACAAAAAAGTTGAAGGGAATTATGAAGACAAAATGCAAATTCTTTTTCTGAAAAAGATAGTAGAGCAAGAAATAAAAGCAATTTCTTTTTTTCAATTAACAGAACTTTTCTAATGCATTAAAATCTGCGATTGATAAAAATGACTTTTGCCAATAAAATATAGGTATAACTTTTGTTGCTAATTTGACGCATAATTATAATATGTTGAAGAGGTTCTTCTTTCTTAAAAAATGAATCTTTCCGAACTATTTTTTCACATTTAAAATCATTTTTATGTCCTTCAATCTCCTTGAAATGGTAAAAAATTATTTTACCACTCAGTTTGTCAACCATGCTTCTTCTACATTGGGAGAAAATCCTTCCGGTATCAGCAAAGCCTTGACGGCAGTGATTCCTGTAAGTTTAGCAGCCATTTTAAATAAGGCAACCTCCGGAACAGAAGGCGCGGCGGATGTTTACCAGATCGCAAAAAATTCAACAGAAAATGTTTCAGGAACAGGTAATTTAAATTTCGATCAAAATATCGGTGAAGGAGCCAGCATGATGGCCAATTTTTTTGGCGCCAATCAAACAGCGATCACCAATAGCATTTCCAGCTATTCAGGAATCAAAGAATCTTCAGCCGCGTCTCTAACAGGAATGTCTTTTCCTGCCATCATGGGAATTTTAGGAAACCATGCACAACAAAATAATTTATCAGCGAGCGGGCTTGCCGGATTTCTTTCATCACAAAAAGATCATATCCTGCAGGCGATGCCATCAGGGTTAAGTTCGGTGAATGGGTTGTTGGGCTTGGGCTCACCAATTTCCGCAGCTTCTAACGTTTCAAATATGACTGATTCAAAATCACATATTGATGATATTAAAACGATCTCAGAAACACCGACTGCCAAATGGCTGGTTCCGCTGGTTGTGATCCTGATCGTGATTGCGCTGCTTTGGTATTTTTCGAGAAGTTGTAACGCAAAAACAAAACCAAGTCCTGCCACCAATTACGATAGCACTTCTATGGTTATAAATGCTACAGCAAACAATGCCTGAATCGATGTGACCTTTGAATTTCTTTAAATGTTCATTTACTAAAAAGCCGGAAAAGTTTTTCGGCTTTTTGCATTTTTATGGCAGGATTTTTATGGTAATTGCTGTAAAGATCATTATGGAAACATTGACAGCCAGCAGACCAAAAAAGTCGTCCGCTCTAAAAGAACAAAAAGAAGAAACCAAAAAGAAACCAGCAAAAGATTTCTCTAAAAGTTACAATCAGTTCAAAGTTTTTAATGGCGAACAGTATAGTGGAATGAAAGTAGGCAGAAGCCACAAATGGTATTATGACAAAGGCGAATGGCGCGAGACAAAAATCACTCCTGACCTTTGGGAAATTTCTTATGCTGTTACCAAACGCAGGGCAGGACACGCTCCGGAGGGGTCCGGCGTTCCGGTTGGCACAGAATATCATTGGTATATTTTGGCACACCAGGATGTAAAAAAACTAGACGCGAATGATTATTCTACCCAGATGACCGGGATCAAATACAAGCTTGCATTTAAAAGAGCCGGAAAAGAAAAATGGAATGCAACACCAAAAACAGAAAGGAAAAGGCTGATCAAATTGTTGCAGGATTTCATAACACAGTTAGAGAAAGAACCTGTGCCGATAAAATTTGAATACAAAGGAAAAGAATTCGAAGGCGAAGGAATTCCGGTTCCGCAAACATGCAACGAAAAAGTTTGTGATGAATTAGGAATTACGTTGAATGAAAAAAATCTCGGCATCATTCATTGTACGGATCACGGATGGAGAATGAAAAATATCAAAGATCAGAAATTTGTTGATGCAATAGGAAACCAGATTGCATGCGTTCATCAGCACAATCATGTTTGACCTGTGAATGAAAAAGAGGAATCCCAATGCGATTCCTCTTTTTTATTTTACAATTATTTTTTCCTTGCAAGAACTGGTGGCTGTGGCTGCGGCACAATGTTATGTATAGGTTTGGTAGATTCTAAATAAGCATAAACTGCTTTCAACTCATCATCAGTCATTTTCGCAAAAGACTGCCATGGCATCGGAGGCAATAAATCCCTTCCTTTTGGAGATCCATTATATTTCCCGTTTCGTATACAATAAATAAACTGATCTACGGTCCAGTTACCAATTCCTGTAGTTGGGTCAGACGAAATATTTGCACTATAAGATATCCCCCAGGGCCCAATCCATTCTGTCATATTAGTTAAGGCAAGTCCTTTACTTTCTACATCTTTCCGATCTCCATTTATTTCAGGCATTTGAGCCTGCTGGCCGGATAATTCTAAATCCATATTATCCTCTGGGCCATGCGCTCCCATTTTTTTGGGAGTGTGACAATCGTTACAACCCGTAACCGTTACAATATGTTCACCCCATTTTACCTGGCTTGCAAATCCACCATTTTCAGCAACAGTAGTTTTTGAAGAATCTTGCGTACTTACATTTTTTGACTGTCCGTCGTTTTGGTTACATCTTGAAAAAATAAAAATAATACTGATTAAAAAAACAAGAAAAACTACAGGTAACTTTTTCATAAAGATTATTTTAAAGTAAGTGAATAAACAAATAGTTATGTTTCGAAAGTCCAGCGTGTTGTAATAGAGACGGCAGTTTTATAAGGGTGGTATCAATCAGTAAGTAAACTTAATATTTATTTTGGTAAAACAATTGTTTCTGCAGAATTTTTTTTTTGCATTTCGTTTTAATATCCAAAAACGATTTCATCGCCTTTAAAAAACATTTTATACATTCCTGTTAACTTTGTGGAAATACTAAAGAGTTATGCCGAAAATTGGGGAATATAATTTGATGAAAGTGATCAAAGAAAAATCTATGGGTGTTTTTCTTGATGATGGAGGCGAAGGAATTTTATTGCCAAAACGATTTGTGCCAGAAGGAACAAGAACTGGTGATGAGCTAAAAGTTTTTTTGTATCACGATAGCGAAGACCGGCCAATTGCTACCACTCAAAAACCAGCCAGCGTTTTAGGAGATATTGTAAAATTGAAAGTGGTGAGTGTCACAAACCAGGGTGCATTTTTAGATTGGGGATTAATGAAAGATCTTTTTATTCCCAAATCAAAAATGAAAAACTATATGATTCCGAACGGAGAATACCTGGTAAAAATTGTGATGGATGAAAAGACGGGAAGGCTGGCTGCCACAGAAAAACTGGAACTTTTTTTATCAAATGAAAATCTTACCGTGAAAGAAAAAGATTTAGTGGATCTGATCGTTTATCGTAAAACAAATATTGGTTATGAAGTGATCATTAATAATATTCATAAAGGTATTTTACACAATAATGAGATCTATAGAAACATTTCGATAGGAGACAAGTTTAAAGGTTTTATCAAAAATATATTTACAGATAAAACAGGAAATACATTGATAGATGTGGCAGCCGGAAAGTCGGGCTACGAAAGGGTTGAAGACGAAACAGAAAAGATTTTGCGATTATTAAAAGAGAATGACGGATATCTTCCTTACCATGATAAATCTTCCCCTGAAGAAATTTATTCTTTCTTCAGTATGAGCAAAAAAACTTTTAAAATGTCAACAGGAAATTTATACAAACAACACAAGATTGAATTCACACAAACAGGAATAAAATTGCTTGAACAATAATTTTTTACCAGTTATTTTTTTGTTCGTCATTGGTTCTCTCAGGAACTTGTGCGGGATGGATCCTCCAGTCCGGATCATATTTTACAAACATGGCAAGCCATATCGTCCTTGACAATCGCATCAGAACCGGTTGCAGAGCAAGAATTAAAACTGCATTCAAAATAAGCCAGTAGAAAATCCTGTTGTCATCAACAGAAATACCAATCAAAACCCACCATGCAATAAATGTTGCCACGCTTAACGCAACCGCTAACCCATAACTCACATATCCGGAGCCATAATAAAATCCAACTTCAATATCAAAATATTGTCCGCAAACCTCACACCTGTCATGCATTTTCATGAAACGTTTTGAATAAGGACGTTTGTTAACAAACATGTCTCCTAATCTGCAACGCGGGCATTTACATTGCAAGAGATTTAAAATACCTGGATTTTCTGTATCACTTTTCTTCGCCATTTCCTTACTTTTTCTTCGTTGGCAAAATTAGTATTTTTAGCGGCTGTTCTGTTAACAGCGAAGATGATCTCAATCATAAAAAAATGCTTTAAAATAGCTGTCAGAAGAATTTTAAAGCGCTTCGGTTTTATTTTTCACACCAACCTTGTGGCCGTAAGCAGCGAAATAAAGAATGAATAAATAACATGGAATCAATATCCAGAAAGCTTGTTGAAAACCAATCTTTTCTCCAAGGCTTGCCCAGATTTTTGGCAAAACTCCTCCACCCGCAATTCCTATGATCAGCAGTGCGGAACCTGCCTTTGTAAATCTTCCCAATCCATGAATTGCCAAAGGCCAAATGGCAGGCCACACCAAAGCATTTGCTAATCCGAGTAAAGCAATAAATAATACAGAATAATATCCTGAAGTAAAGATGGCAAGCAAAGTGAAAATAACACCGAGAACTGCGGACGCTTTTAAGGCGGTTGATTGAGAAATATATTTTGGAATGGTAACAATTCCGATCAGGTAGCCGATCAACATTCCTATCATCGTGTAGCTTGTAAAATGTTTGGCAATATCAAGGCTGATTCCAATTGCTTTTCCATAGATCTGAATGATGTCGCCAGCCATTACTTCAACGCCAACATATAAAAACAAAGCAACAAAACCGATCCATAAATAAGGGAAACTAAAAATCGTTTGTCCATTACTGTTATGTTCATTTTTTTCTTCCTCTCCTTCCGCCTTCACCTCAGGCAAACTGGAAAAATAGATAAAAAAAGCAAGCGCGACTAACACAGCAGCAATTACTATGTAAGGCACAATTACTCTGGATGCCAATGCATCTAACTGTGAAGATTTTTCCAAAGGATTCAATGTCTTTAATTTTTCTACAAAAGCCTCAGAATCTTTCAGCAAAAAAGCACCCATCACCAAAGGAGCAAGGGCGCCCGCTCCCTTGTTGCAAATTCCCATCACACTAAATCTTTTTGCCGCACTTTCAATAGGACCGAGAATGGTAATGTATGGATTTGACGCGGTTTGCAGCAGTGCCAAACCTGTTCCGATCACAAACAATCCTGTCAGGAATAATTCATAAGTTCTTGTTTGGGCGGCAGGAATAAAGATCAAAGCGCCAATCGCCATGCAAATCAATCCCCACATCATTCCATTTTTAAATCCTGTTTTTTTCAACACCCATGAAGATGGGAAAGCCATTACTGCATAAGAAATATAAAATGCAAATGTGACCAACACAGCTTGTGAAGTTTCTAACTGACAAGCAATTTGCAAATAGGGAATCAATGTGCTGTTGAGCCATGTTACAAATCCAAAAATGAAAAACAGAATTCCGATAATCACAATCTGTGATGTGTAGTTTGGTTTACCGGTAAGGCTTTGGTTCATGATAAAATTTTAATTGAATGAAATGTGATGAGTGAAAATAGAGAAATAAGTAATAAAATCAATCACATTAAAATTTTGAATTGGGGAAATAAGTTTCTCTCGCGGTAAAATCCATGAACAAACGATTGCGTGATTTTTTATTGGAGAAAATAAAAAATAAATTATTTGTCGCTTTACTGTGATACCTACAAATTCACAACTTTGTATTTCACATAATCTTTGTCATTTACTGTTTCAGTATAGGCGACTAAAGCTGCATTTTGATTGATGCTTTTTATAACTGGAAAAGTGGCGTTTCCTTTTTCTGAAGTGATGTATTGTTTTACCGGATCATTTCCCTTCGCATTTCTTAATTCAATTCCAATTCTTGATGAAGCAATATCTCCTTTAAAAAATGTTTCGTTCCAGGTGATGGCAATATCCTTATCATTCAAACAGGTGATCTGGCAATGCTTTGAAGCGTTTCCACTCACTTTTTCACGAGGCGAAAATGTTTTTCCATCGTCCTTCGAATTGCAATAAAAAATACCACCATTTCCTGCGCCGGTGAACCACGTAAACTGAATTCCGTTTTTATTTTCGGTCATTGCAGGTCCTGTATGCGGACAACCATTGATCACCCAATTGTCTTTGCTGATGCGCTCCGGAGTGGAAAAAGTGATTCCATTATTTTCCGATACAGTGTGCATCATATCGCGAATGCTGTCATTAATAATAGCGCGATAAACAATATGAATATTCTTTTTGCTGTCGACATATAAATCTGTTCTGCAACAAGGACAACATGGTTCGGTAACCAGTTTTTCATTCTGAAAGCCCGAATTACCGGTAGTTTCAGCAAAATATAGTGCCGAGCCCTCTTCTGTTGTTTTCTTTCTGTTATCGAGCCAGCAAATCGCTACTTCACCGTTTGCATTCAAAGCCATATCAAAATATCTCTGATCATAACCGGCAGTATCTGTTACTAATTTTTCCGGTTTTGTCCAGGATGATCCATTATCAAAAGATTGGGAATAATAAACTACGTCTGAATAAGGATTTTTAGGATTCGCATTTGCAGAAGCCCATGCAGCAATAATTTCACCATCTGGTTTGAAAATGATCTTTGGCATATTTTCTCCATGCGGATGAATGTTTTCACTACCAGGAATTTCAATTGTTTTTCCAAAAGTTTTTCCCTCATCTTTTGATACTGCAAAGCAATAAACTGAGGTGGAAGAATCAATTTTCCTGATCCAGCTCACAACGATATTTCCTTTATTGTTTTTTGTAATATAAGGACATGACGCTTCTGAACTATCGATCTGTACTGCATTTGAGGCTGTGATGTTTAATTTTTGTGTTGTATTAAAACAAGATTCAAAAATAATTGAAGAAAGAAGAATGATAAAAAAGATGATCTTTTTCATTGTTGATATTTTTAAAAAATAAAAAAATGTGGCTGCATTTCTCTATTTTATTTTTGATTGAAATGATAAGCAAATCCTATGCTTGCTGTACTTAATTGTCCCGGTCTGTATGATGTGCTGTAAGCGCTTTTCTCAACAGTCACTGCATAATTTTTATTTGTCAGATTGATCCAGTTGACCCATGTTTCAAAATGTTTGAAAGCATATCCCATTCTTGCATTAAAGACAATAAAGCCATTATATTTTGAAGTGTTTTGTGGATCAGTAAAATAAGATCCAAGACTTTCTGTTTCTAAGCCAATTCTGAATCCTTTTAAAGCATGAGGTTTATAAGTTATTTCGCCATTCACAATGTAGGAAGGAGATTGAGCCATTTCATTTCCTGAAAAGTTTTTTCCCTGCTGAATGTAATCGATATATTCATGCTTTGCAACAGTGCCGCCTACACGAAAAGTAAGATCTTTTACAGGAGCATATTTAATTTCTAATTCAATTCCTTTATGGCTTGTTTCACCTGCATTTTGATTTTCATAACTTCCATCTGGAAGTCTTGTATTTACAATTTCATTTTTGCCATTTAGGTGGTATAAAGAAATTTCTACAGAACCTTTATTGTCAGCAAACGTAAGCCAGCCGCCTGTTTCATAATTTGTGTAGGAAGAAGGCTTTAATGTTGGCACCTGAACTCCTCGATACAAATCATTGATGTTAGGAGGAGCAAAACCAACACTATAATTCACATAAAAACCTTTATTGTTTCCAAGGTCATAAGTAAAACCAACTTTTGGTGTAAAGTGATCAAAATGATTGATAGCGTCGGGAGCGCCTGAATATGCGCCGGGTTGTAAATGATTATCAAAATTATAATCCAAACGATCATAGCGAGCGGCCAAAACAATTCTTAATTTAGAGAAAGGATTGTATTCAATCTGGGTATAAGCAGCAGTATTTAACAGATTAACTTTATAATCAGTTAAAGTGCTGTCAGCAGTTTGAAAACGATCATAAACTCCGTCAGTATTTTTGTGAATGCTAATGAACTGCGCCAGATAAGTTGCAGGGCTATAATCAACACTAATTCCTGTTGTCCATTTTGTATGAAGTGAATTTATTTTTTTGATGTGTTGAACAATAGCTCCATAACTTTTGAATGCATCATCATTGATTTGCCCTGTTGCTTTTGAAGGATTTCCTGCTACATCCGCAATTGAATAAAATGGATTTTGTCCAACAGAAGTGTTGCGATAAAAAAGTGTAAAATTGGTGGCGTTGTCTTCATTCCATTTTTTTGACACAGTGCTTCTAACGCGCAATGCATCTGCTTTTCGGTAAGTGAAGCGATAAAAACTATTATAATCTTCATCATAAAAATGCGCGCTGTCCAATCCGCCTTTCTGATCTGTTTTGTAGTTGATATAATCAGCAACAGTTACCAATTTTGTTTTATCGTTAAAAGCATAATCTGCTCTGAAAGTGAGAGCAATTTTATTAAAATTATTATGTTGAGAAACCGGTTGATTTTGATCAGCATAATATCCTCCAAAATAAACGCCTAGTTTTTTATAAGTGTTGCTCACATCAAAATCAGTTCTTTTGTAGCCGCGTGTTCCGCCTTCGGCCTCAACTTTTCCGGTAAGAAAAGGAGAGGGAGATTGCGTAATAAAATTCAGCGCGCCCCCAACGGCCTCACTTCCATACAAAGAAGAAGCAGGTCCTTTGATCACTTCAATTCTTTGCATGGAAGCCTGGTTAATTTCTATCAATGCATTATGATTAAAATCGCCAACTGTTCTTATGGGAATTCCATCTTCGAGGTAAAGAAATAAATTATTGTAGCCCAAGGGTTGACGAACAGACATACTGTGTTGTTCGTTGCCCAAATCAACCATAAAAACTCCGGGAATTTTATTTACCAACTGATCAATTCGCGTAGCTTTTGTATCATTGATCTGTGTTTTGGAAATGACATCAATCGCTACGGGAACCTCGGTTCTTTTCTGAATTTCCCTGTTTCCGGAAACAATCACCTCATTCAAATTAGAGAAAGATTGTGAAAGAGAAATCAGCATTTTTTCTTTGTTTACTGCAGTTTTGGTTGTGTAATATCCGATAGAAGAAATCTGGATGCTATCGGTTTTTTCCGGCAATGAAAAATTGCCATTCTGATCTGTGATCCTGTTAATATTATTTTGTAAATCCGTAATGGTAGCGCCCTGCAAACCCTGATGGGTAGCAGCATCTATCACTTTTCCTGTAATTCCTTTCTGCCCAAATACAATGCTCAGCGACATCAAAAGAATTACAGTTAAGCCAGTATGCTTAATCATCTGTAAAAAATTTAACTGAGAAATACTTTATCCTTTTTGAGGATAAATAATTGCAATAATTATTGGAAAAAATTATGCAGTTGGTGGATGAAATATAAAGCGTGGAAAAGATGAAGTTATGTTTTCATCTTGTATAAAATAATGATGTTGTAAAACGGTGTAAGTATTTTTTAATAAAAAAACGTGTGGAACAAAAAATGGTTGTACATCAAATTTTTCCGTTCTTGAAACAGGTGTTTGATCCTGTTGCTGTTGTTTTAATTTTTTGGAGAGATAACATTTTCCGTTACAATGCATCATTGGTTTGTCTTTGTTGACGCAAAGATTTTTTGCAATGTAGGATTGATTTATATAAAAATCTGCCTTGATAATAAACGTGCTGAATGTTTGGATAAAAATCGTGAACGTTAAAAATATGGTGGCAAAAATTTTCATTTCTTCTAACCGCTAAATCATTTTTGTGAGTACAAAGTTAATTCCAAAAAAACAAAACGTTTGTTGGTAACAATATGATCGTTATCAGTTATTCAATTGATTTAAAAAAGTCAGGAAGTCACTTGCGCATCAATATTGAAGATCCGCTTCTAACGGATAATGATCGGAATACGAAACGTGAATAACCTGGAATTGGTTTACTCTGAAGTTTTTATTTGCAAAAATATAATCGATTCGCAGTGTTGGAGAAATATATCGGAATGTGCGTCCAATAAAAAAACCTTTTTTCAGAAATGCATCCTGCATATCTCCTTTTATAGTGAAATAAGTATTTGAATTGGGCACATCATTAAAATCGCCTGTGATTATCGTTGGATAAGGGCTTGCATTAATTTTTTGACTTACAGTTTGTGCTTGCTGATATCGATGTTCGTAACCGGTTTTTAATTTTGAAACAATGGTTCTTGAATCATGATACCCCGGATCCCTGGCATGTTTGAGGCGGCTCAAACTTTCATAATCCGAATATTCAAACCGGACAGATTGAAGATGCGTAGTAAAGATTCTGAAGATTTTGTCGCCGCATTTGATATCAGCATAAACCAAATGTTCCGCCTGCGTATGCTGTCCGTAATTAAATGTGTCTGAATGAACGATTGGATATTTCGAAAAAATAATAACGCCTTTGGGATTATATCTCGCATCTTCAATAGTTTCTGCAAACAAATAATAAGGATAACCCATCCGCACTATTGTTGATGCAACTGAATTAGAATCTTTCAGGTTTTTTATGTCAGAATATTCTTCAAAGCAAAGAACATCGGCGTTTCTTTCCTTCAAAAGCTGCATCATTTCTGGCTTGTAGCATTTTTCATCATCTTTTGCTTTCTCATAAAAATCGTCCCAACTCTCTACATTCCAATGCAGAACTCTTAAAGTGTTCGGTTGTTTTACAGAAGAAAATTTCTGAGGGAAATGAAAAGCAAACACAGAAATAATTTGTTGCGTTCCTAAAAGCATTACAATCAATGAAATCCAGAACAACCTTGATCTTGCGATTGCCCAGAAAATAATAAAACATAAAAGCGCAAAAAGAGTTAATGGAAAACCTAATCCGGGAAATGCGATAAACCAATATTTTCCTGTGTTGATAAACGGTACAAGGCAAACAGAAAGATAAAGCAGGATAACCGCAATATTGATCAATATTAAAATACTTCTGAAAAAATGCCTTGTTTTTTCTAACATAATCTACTCCACACTGATTAATAAGCGTGAAAGATAAACACCTTAATTATAAAAAAACTTTAAATAAATGATTTTACAGTTGTTTGACGGAAAGTTGTTGTTTTAGAATTAACTGAAACTAAAGACAAATCAATATTGCAAATCTGTTTTCACAGGATAATGATCTGAATAAGAAACATGAATAATTTCGAATTGATTGACTTTAAATTTTCTGCTTGCCAAAATGTAATCGATTCTTAAAGTGGGAGAAATAATTCCAAAATTTTTTCGGGTAGTTCTTCCTGTCCAAAACCCTTTTTTTAAAAAAGGATCCTGCAAATCGCCTTTGATATTAAAGTAGGTACTTGAATTAGGAATGTCATTAAAATCGCCGCAAATGACAGCAGGATAGGGGCTTTCAGCAATTTTCTGGCCTACAAAAAGAGACTGGTGATAGCGAAAAGAATAACCTCGTAATAATTTTTTAAACAGTCTTGAATAACTTGCAGATTCATCATTTTCCTCTCTTTGATTATCCCAGTCTGCAAAATTGATAGCGATCAAATGTGTGGCAAATATTCTAAATGTTTTGTCCTTCACTTTGATGTCTGCGTAGATCAAATGTTGCCCTCTTTTATTTTGGTTGAAATCAAATCGTGCCGTATCAGAAATTGGATATTTGGAAAAAATAGCGATCCCTGTTTTGTAAGAAATCTTATCTTTTTCTAAAGCAACAAAATAATGGTATGGAAATCCCATCTTGCTGATCAAAGAAATATTAGAATGAGAAATAGCAGTATCGTTTGATTCGTAAAATTCTTCAAGACAAAGTACATCTGCATTTTGTTCCTGGATTACATCCATCATTTGCGGACGCAAACTATGAAAGCCGCTTTCGATCATATTTTCTTCGTCAGGCTGATCAAATTCCATCACGTTCCATTGCATTACGCGCAAAGTATTTGGTTGTTTTGCAGCAGAAAATTCCGCAGGAAGATGAAACGAAAACACCGCTGCAATTTGCTGAAATCCAAGGACGACGGTTATTACAGAAACCCAAAGCAATTTGGATTTTAAAATGATCCATACAATAATAAAAGCAACAAGCACGAAAAAAAGAATCGGAAAAATAATTCCGGGAACGGCCACAAACCAGTTTTCACCGGTGTTTACAAAAGGTACAAGACAAACCAACAAATAAGCAATTACAAAACAGATGTTGATAAAAATTAAAATCTTTTTGTAAGCGGGTGTTCTGTAATAAGCTATTTTATTTCTCCTTCTCAAGATAAAAGACAGATTTTATTACAAAGGAAAATAAGAATTTACAATATTTGTTTGCTCGCTATGCGTTAGCAGATTAATGCCCTCTTCCCCATCCAAACCAATCATTTCCATTAGCATAAATTAATAATGCAAACAAAATGACCATACCTACTATCTGTGCATATTCTAAAAATTTATCACTTGGCTTTCGTCCGGTGATCATTTCAACAATTGTAAAAACCACGTGTCCCCCGTCTAATGCAGGAATTGGAAGCAGGTTCATAAAAGCAAGAATGATAGAAAATAAAGCAGTTATTTTCCAGAATGCTTCCCAGTTCCAACCGGTGTCTGGAAAAATAGACGCCATTGCTTTAAATCCCCCAAGTCCTTTATAGGCACCGGTTTCAGGATTTAGGATCATTTTAAATTGTTGAATATAAGAATCCAACATTTTGCCGGTTTCTCTAACTCCTGCTGGAAATGATGCAAGAAAACTATATTGTTTTGTTTCAAGTTTAAAGATTCCGAGACTATCATATTCTGCACCAGTCAACCCATTCACACCGATTTTCCCATCATTATCTACTTTAACTTTTAATTCAACCGGCTGCTCATTTCTAAGAACTGAAAGTGTAACAGTATCACCTTTTTTATTTAAAAGGTAAGTTGCCAACTGATCAAAAAAAGTAATAGGAGTTGAATCTACTTTAACGATTTTGTCAAACCCTTTTAGTCCTGCTGTTTTTGCCGGAGTTGTATCTTTTGCATCATAAGTACCTGAAATTAGCGGAGTGCGAGGCATTACCAAAGTTGTTCGTTTTCCTTTTTGTTCCACCAATTGTTCTATCATATTCACCGGCACATTCAATATTTCCTGCTTGCCATTTCTGTCAACAACAATTTGTTTTCCCAATAAAATTTTTGCGGGAAGATCATCGAAGTATTTTACCGGCTCACCATTGATTGATTCAATTTTATCACCATTTTTCAAACCAATTCTCGTCATAAGGCTATCCGTAACCCAAATGCCGTTTTTCACATTTTGCATCGGCAATTTTGTTTGGCCCCAGGTAAAAAGGATCATTGCATAAATGACAAATGCAAGCAAAACATTCATTGTAACCCCGGCTAACAGAATGATCAGTCTTTGCCATGCTGGCTTGCTTCTGAACTCCCAGGGCTGCGGCGGTTGGTTCATTTGTTCTTTGTCCATACTTTCATCCACCATTCCTGAAATTTTTACATAGCCTCCCAACGGAAGCCAGCCAATTCCATATTCAGTTTCACCAATTTTCTTTTTAAAAATTGAAAACCAAGGGTCAAAAAATAAATAGAATTTTTCTACACGGCATTTGAACCATTTTGCGGTGATATAATGTCCGAATTCATGCACGATCACTAAAATAGAAAGAGAAAAAACAAGATAGCCGATTTGCAAATCCACAGCCGGCCAATTAATTGCTAATAATGTCATAGTATGTTTAATGTACAATGTTTGATGTACGATGTTTAAAGCTTTTGTTTAGCTTTCAGTTTTTACATTTTTACCAAAGAAGCCGCTAAATTACGAGCCTCTCCATCGCTTTCAAAATAATCAGTGAGATTTGGCTTTTCTATATAATTTAATTTTTGAAGGCATTTTTCTATCACTGCGGTGATATCTAAAAATCCGATTCGGTTATTTAAAAATGCCCAGACCGCAATTTCATTTGCTGCATTTAAAATACAGGGAAAATTGCCACCTTTTTCCAGCGCCATTGTTGCAAGGCTAAGGTTGCGGAAAGTCTTGATATCCGGCTCCTCAAAAGAAAGAACAGGCATTCTTCTAAAATTAATCCTTGGATTATCATTAGAAACCCGTTGCGGAAATGTAAAAGCATATTGAATTGGAAGCTTCATATCAGGCAATCCCATCTGCGCCTTAATGCTCCCATCTTCAAACTGAACCATGCTATGTACAATGCTTTGAGGATGCACAACTACCTGTATCTGATCGGGTGAAAGATTGAAAAGCCATTTGGCTTCAATCATTTCAAGTCCTTTATTCATGAGCGTTGCAGAGTCGATCGTAATCTTAGCACCCATCTTCCAGTTAGGATGTTGCAATGCATGATCGCGTTTTACATTCACCAAAAAATTAGGCTTTTTTCCAAGAAAAGGTCCGCCACTTGCAGTAAGAATGATCTTCTCAATTTTATTTCTGGTTTCGCCGACAAGGCATTGAAAGATCGCAGAATGCTCACTGTCCACAGGAATAATAGGAACTCTTTTTTCAACAGCCAGTTGCATTACGATGTCGCCGGCAACAACTAAAGTTTCTTTATTTGCCAACGCAATTGCTTTCCCTTTTTCTACTCCTTTTAACGTTGGTTTCAATCCGGCGAAGCCGACAATTCCCGCAAGCATCATATCATAAGTATCAAAATCTGCTACTTCTTCCAAAGCGTTTTCACCTGCAAAGACTTTAACATCTGTTGAACCAAGAGCATTTTTTACGTTCTCATATTTACGTTCATCGCCTATTACTACTGCGTTTGGCTTATATTTAAGTGCTTGTTCAATCAGCACTTTATCATTTGTTTGAGCAGTTAAGATTTCAACTTCAAACAAATCAGAATGTGCATCAATTACTTCCAAAGCCTGCGTGCCAATGGAACCAGTTGATCCAAAAATTGCAATTCGTTTTTTTATCGATTCTGGCATTTTTTTCTTCTTTAAAATATTGAATTATAGAAAAATTTTCTATTAAAGAAGCTGGCAATTTACTGTAATAATTGCTGCAAAGCATCATTGACTTCTTTAAAATTAAAGCGACTGATGACTTTTTCCATCATTGATTTTATCTGTTCATTTTGAAGATTACCAATAGATCCTTCATGAGTATGATGAAGTTTCATATCGGTTTTGAAAGATTTATTTTCTACTTCTGTACCAATTTTTTTATAAGCATCGCGCAAAGGCATCCCTAGCAAAACCAGTTTGTTCATTTCCTCAACAGTGAATAAGTATTTATATTTTTCATCATCCAGAATATCTTTCTTTACCTCAATGTTTTCAAACATTAAAGCTGCCATTTTGATACAATCTTTCAGATTTTTTATGGCTGGAAAAAGATGTTCTTTTAATAATTGAAAATCGCGGTGATACCCGGAAGGAAGATTGGCAGACATCATCATGATCTCGTTGGGAAGTGCTGCAATGCGATTGCAATGACCACGAATCAATTCAAATACATCCGGATTTTTTTTGTGAGGCATGATGCTGCTTCCTGTTGTCAGTTCATCAGGAAAAGAAATAAATCCAAAATTCTGATTGAGAAAAATGCAGCAATCCATGCTCATACGGGCAAGCGTACACGAAATATTTGCAAGTGCTTCTGATAAAATTCTTTCTGTTTTTCCACGGCTCATTTGCGCATAAACAACATTATAATTTAGCTCTTCAAAACCTAATAATTGGGTCGTTAATTTTCTGTCAATCGGAAATGAAGAACCAAAGCCGGCTGCAGAGCCTAGAGGATTTTTATTGGTAATTTCCCATGCACCATGAAGCGTAATTAAATCATCGACAAGGCTTTCAGCATAAGCTCCAAACCAAAGTCCGAAAGAAGATGGCATCGCAAGCTGAAAGTGAGTGTAGCCGGGCAATAAAGCGTCTTTGAACCTTTCGCTTTGGTCGATGAGAAGATTAAAAAAATCATTTACCTGATGAACCAGCTCTTCTATTTCATTTCTTAAAAAAAGTTTCAGATCGAGGATAACCTGGTCGTTTCTTGAAAGAGCAGAATGAATCTTTTTTACCGCATCACCCAGTTTTTTTTTAATAAAAAATTACACCTGTGAATTAATATATTCTACACCTTCTTCAAAAAAAAAAATTAATTCGAATATTTTTTTTTAAAATTATTT
>JBQCIM010000064.1:0-10815 GCA_051953735.1 Ginsengibacter sp. | reverse complement strand
AAACGATTGGGGATGAACCACCGGAAATGATTGAGCAACAATTGGAAGATATTACTGCTTCCAATGAAGATGCGGAAACCGAAGATGATGCTTACCTACAGCAAATGCAGCATTTTTTAAAAGAACCTTTGAATCTGAATTATGCTGATGCAGGTCTTTTGGAACAATTGAACTTATTAAGCCCTCTGCAGATTTCCAATTTGCTTTCTTACAGAAAATTATTGGGCAATTTTTTAAATATTTATGAACTGCAGGCTATTCCTGGCTGGGATTTGCAATTGATCAGGCAAATGCGTCCCTACATAACTGTTCAGCAAAAAACATCTGTGACAGAATCATTTAAAAAGCGGCTAAAAAACGGCGATCATACCATTTTACTGAGGATGACAGAAACGCTGCAAAAATCCAAAGGATTTCTTTTAGACAGCAGCACTGCAAAAAATTATTATCCCGGCAACGGGCAAAAATTATTATTGCGTCATAAATACAAATCTGGAAATCATCTTCAATATGGATTTACGGCAGAAAAAGATGCCGGTGAACAATTTTTTAAAGGCGCACAGAAGTATGGATTTGATTTTTATTCAGCCCATTTTTTTCTCCGAAATTCAGGGATGATAAAATCACTGGCTTTGGGAGATTTTTCTGTAAATCTTGGACAGGGATTGATTCAATGGCAAAGCCTGGCATTTGGAAAAGGTGGAGAAATGATGAATGTCAAAAGGCAATCGGATGTTTTACGGCCTTATAATTCAACCGGAGAAATTGTTTTTAACCGCGGGGCCGGAATTACTTTACAAAAGAAAAACTGGGAAACAACCGGCTTTATCAGTTACCGAAAAACAGATGCTTCCATCAATGAAGAAGGTGAAGTAACTGCGCTGCAATCATCGGGTTATCACAGAACCACCAACGAAATTGCCGGGAAGGGAAGTGAAGGTCAATTAAGCTTTGGTGGTAATGTTTCTTATTCTTCAGAAAAATTTCATTTAGGCGCTAATTTGGTAAATTATATTCTTGAACATCCAATTTCAAAACCGGATTATTGGTACAACAAATATGCGTTGTCAGGAAAACGGGTTTCAAATTACAGCCTTGATTACAGCTATACCTATAAGAACATGCATTTTTTTGGTGAGGCTGCAATGGATAAAGATGCACACAAAGCATTTATAAATGGCCTTTTGATCAATACTGATTCGAGAGCGGCAATGAGTTTTTTGTGCAGAAATATTTCCAAAGGTTACCAATCTTTGTATGGAAACGCTTTTACAGAAAATACTTATCCAACGAATGAAAGTGGGTTTTATTCAGCAATCACTTTAAATCCTTCTGACTTTTTAAGAATTGATGCGTATGCAGACTTCTATCATTTCCCGTGGTTGAAATACAGAACCGATGCACCGAGTTCGGGAAATGATTATATGGTGCAACTGATCTATAAGCCAAATAAGCAGGCGGAGCTTTCTTCAAGATTTCGATATCAAAACAAACCGATCAATTATAATCCTGATGATCTATTTTTAAATCCAGTGGTTGGCAGGCCAAAGCAATCTTTGAGAACACAGTTTAATTATAAAATTGACAGCAGGTTTACTTTCAGATCGCGTTTTGAATTGTCGTGGTTTGATAAAAGAGGTGCGCAACCACAAAAAGGATTCCTGACTTTTGGAGACATCATTTATAAGCCACTTTTAAAACCTTTTTCGGGAAATCTAAGGTTGTCCTATTTCGAAACGGATGGATATGACAGCCGAATCTATGCTTTTGAAAACGATGTTCTTTATGGGTACTCTATTCCTGCATTTTTTGATAAAGGGTATCATTATTATGTTAATCTACATTATAAGTTTTCCAGGAAGCTGTCCTGCTGGGCAAGGTTTTCTCAAACAGTTTATTCGGATATAAGTGAGATTGGGAGCGGGTTAGATGTGATTAATGGAAATAAAAAGTCGCAAATCAGATTGCAAGTGCTGTATGATTTTTAAAACCTTCTTTAATTTAAAAAAGCCTCCAATTCCTGAAACATTTTTTACATAAGCGGTAACCGCTGGAAAAAAATTTTTAGGTTAAAGCAGCGAAAAGAAAGATTAATTTGTCATTATCGGGTTAACTAAACTGTTATAATTTACAAAAGTTACATTAATTAACATTTTTTTGGTAGTCTTAATAAGAACCATATATTTGCAACCTTAAAATAAACTATACACATGAGAAGATTTCTTGCACTTTTTGCGGTGTTAATGCTCAGTGGAGTATTGGCATCTGCCCAAGACCATTCTGTGAAAGGCCTTGTAACCGGCCCCGATGGTAATCCTCTTCCCGGTATTACCATACAGGTGAAGGGAAGTAACACGGCTACTGCTACAAATGCCAACGGGCAATATGAATTAACTGTTCCTTCAAACGCCACTTTGGAATTTACCGGCGTTGGATTTGAGGCTCAAAGTGTTAAAGTAGGTAATAAACCGACTTTAGATGTAACGCTCGCTTCCAGTACCAAAAGGCTTAACGAAGTAGTCGTTACAGCGTTGGGTATTAAAAGACAGGAAAGGGCGTTGGGTTACGGTACCAAAACCGTAAACAATTCTGAACTGACTGTTTCCAAACCGGTGACAATTGGAGAAGGTTTAACCGGTAAGGTAGCAGGTTTGCAGATCAATACAGTAAACAATGGTGTTGATCCAGGAATCCGCGTTGTACTTCGTGGTTATCGTCACTTAAATGCTGACAACCAGGCTTTGATCGTAGTAGATGGTGTAGCAGTTCGTAGTAACTTTTTAAGTACAATTAATCCTAATGACGTAGAGAGTATCACTGTACTGAAAGGTGCCAGTGCCGCTGCGCTTTATGGTGTGGATGCAACAAATGGTGTATTAGTAGTAACAACAAAACGTGGCGGAGAGCGTGGAAAACCTGTTATTGAATTTAATAACACTACCATGCTTGAAAGTGTTTCTTATATGCCACCATTGCAAAATAAATATGCTCCTGGTAGTGGAGAAACCGGCCCTTATCCATGGGACCCAAACTATAATTTTCAAAACCCATATACTGGCGAAATTCAATATGTTCCTTACGAAAACCAAAACTTCGGTATGGAATTTAACGGAGACCCTAATTTAGGTTATATCGGTGGCCCTGGCCCTGACAGCACCTATTTTAAAACTCCGTTTAAAGGAATCAATCCTGATCCAAGAAGGGCTTTCTTCCAAACAGGATACAGAATCCAAAACAACCTGTCTTATTCAGGTGGTGATAATAAAAACTCGTACTTCTTATCTGTTCAGGACGTAAGCACCAAAGGTGTTGTACCACACGACCAGGGACGTCGTACGAGCTTATATGTGTCAGGAAGAAAAAGTTATGGTAAATTCTCTGCTAACTACAACTTAAGTTACGCTCAAAGATATTCAAACACTGTGGGTGGAGATTTTAACCAGGGACGGCCAGTTTACTGGAATTTGTTAAATCAGGGTGCTAACGTACCCTTAAACGATCCTAGAATTAAAGATCCGAATAGTCCTTATTTCCTTGATCGTTATTATAACGGATATTATCCAAATCCTTGGTGGCAAATCTATAACTCACGTGTAATTTCAAGAACTAATTATTTTACCGGTGTGTTACAATTGAATTTGGAAGCTACCAACTGGCTTAACTTAACTTATCGTGCAGGAACTCAATACACTTCTTTTGATAACAATAGTTATGTAGCAGCTGTAAACTTTTCACCATGGGCTGTAAGTGATCCATGGGGCGCAGGTAACACTGCATCAAGCGTAGGGCTCCACAAAAATGGTTCTGCAGCATATACTAATGCAAACGCACGTAACATTTCTCAGGATATCATCGCTACGCTTCACAAAAAGTTCGGTGATATTGATGCTAATTTAATTTTAGGTAATGTAATCGCTGAAAAACCTTACGGAAATGATTATTCATCTCAAACTAATGTCAGTTCCGGACAGCTTTTTATAGACAATTTCTATAATACAGATTATCGTATTGGCGAGCTAAGTGGAAGTCATTATGTAGAACAAACCCGCCTGATGAGCGGATACGGCGATCTTACTTTGGGCTACAAAAATTATTTGTTTGTTCACGGAAGTTTCCGTCGTGACTGGTCCTCACTATTGCCAAAAGGTAAGAATGCTTATAACTTCTGGTCTGCAGACGCATCATGGGTATTTACAGATGCTATTAAATCTCTTCAAAACCAGGATGTGGTCTCTTATGGTAAATTACGTCTTGCTTATAGTAATACTGGCGATATCACTATCGGCCCATACAATATTCAAAATGTATTTGACGTAGGAGGTGGTTTCCCTTATGGTGGTCAGGCAGGTCTTACCTTAAACGGTGCTTACCGTAATCCGAACTTGGTACCTGAAAAAACAGTTGAAAAGGAAGCTGGAGTTGAACTTGGTTTACTTAATGGTCGTGTTAACTTAGATGCTACTTATTATACTTCACTTACAAGCGGACAAACGTTCCCAGTTAATGTATCGGGTACAACAGGATATACCAGTGCTTTTGTAAATGCAGGAGATGTTTTAAGTCAGGGTGTTGAATTAGGAATAACTGCAACTGTTATTCAAAATAATGCAAGTAGGTTGAAATGGGATGTAGGTGCAAACTTTACATGGAACGGATCAGATGTTAAGTCAATGTATCAGGGAGTTAAGGACTTCAACATTGGAGGATATGGTGGACTTACTGGTTCAGTTCATGCTGTTGTAGGCCAACCTTTCCCGGTAATAGAAACAGTTGATGTAAAACGCGATCCACAGGGGCGAGTGATTATCAATCCTGCTGATGGATTTCCAATCTTAGGCGATACACTTCAAAATGTTGGACAAGTCAATCCAAAGTATATGTTGAACCTTAATACCACCTTAAGCTGGAAAAACTTCTCATTTAATATACAGGCTTCATACCGCGGTGGAAACGTGTTTTATGCTTATGTAGGGTCACAGTTGAACTTCACTGGTGCATCTGAATTTACTACTCAAAATGGAAGACAACGCTTTATCTATCCTAACTCAGTTTATGAGCAGAATGGTAAATATGTTCCTAATGACAAGTACTATACTATAGATGGAAATGCTAATTTCTGGACTAACTCTGCTTATGCAAGCGCGGGTACTTCTTACATAGAAAATGCATCTTTTTGGAAAATCAGGAATGTTAGCTTAAGTTACGATTTCAAAGACGTCGTTCAGAATGTGCATTGGATCCATGGACTTACTTTCTCTATTATCGGTAAAAACCTGTTAATGTTCCGCCCATCTCAGAACGTTTGGACAGATCCTGAATTTAGTTATACAACAGGTAATGCTCAAGGTATTACCAACTATGATCAATTGCCTCCAACACGTCAATATGGTGCTAGTTTAAATATTAAATTTTAAGTAACAAATTTTTAATTGATTTTAAACAACACAATTAACAAGAGATAGTACCTTTAAAAAAATAAAAACATGAAAAAACTAATTTATATCAATTTGATTTTTGCTACCCTGCTTTTTTCAACAGGGTGCAAAAAGGGCTTTTTGACTGATCTGGCCGTTAACCCAAATCAGCCCTCACAAGCTCCGGCTTCACTTATTCTTCCTCCTATTCTGACTGGCTATGCGAGTAACTCCTACTTTTCTTCTGCTACTATAGGACTTTGGATGGGGTATTATTCCATCAGTGGCGGCTACTCAACGGATAACAACTCAATGACTTATTATGTAAGCGCTGCCGGACCAAGCAATTGGGACAATCTTTACAATATACTGAAAAATGCTGCCTATATTGAAACTAACTCTGCTTCGGATCCGAATGGCGCTTATTCTTTAGCAGCTGCTAAAATTTTGAAGGCATTTGGTTTTCAAATATTAGTAGATGGCTATGGAAATGTTCCATATTCACAGGCATTTCAAGGGTCGGCTAATTTCTTTCCTAAGTATGATAACGGTCAGGCAATTTATGACTCATCTATTCAGCAATTGGATAATGCAATCAATTTGATTCAAAATGCACCGAGCACCACTACCAACCTTGGTAATAATGATATCATGTTTGGAGGCGATATGACGCAATGGGCTAAATTTGCAAATACATTAAAGTTGCGTTACCTGATCCGTCAGTCAAATATCATCGATGCTTCTGCCGCACAAGCTGAAATTGCTAAAACTGCATCCGTTGGATATTTAACTTCTGATGCGATGGTAAATCCTGGGTATATAAATACCGCTGGAAAACAAAATCCTTTCTGGGGTTCTTATGGTGTTGATCCGGGAGGAAGCTTGTATTCTGATGGTTATAACTATTTACGGGGTGGTGCTGCAGCTGTAAACTTTTATAAAGATAGCTCTGATTCACGTTTATTCTATGTCTATGCTCCTGATAATTCTGCACCTAATACTTCGGAGTTTTTCCAGACTGATACAAATCCTGATGATTATCACGGTGTATATTATGGAGATCGTACTGCTGCTTCTGCACAAAACAATAAAGGAACTGTTGGTCTCGGCCATGGAATTCTTCCCGGTTTTGGAGCATCCGTACCAATAATGACTGCTGCTGAAAGTTATTTTCTTCAATCAGAGGCCGCTATGCGAGGTTGGATTAGCGGAGATGCGTTAGCATTATTAAGGCAAGGCGTTACTTCTTCATTTGAGTTTTATTATACACAAGGAGGTTCCAGCGTTGCTGATGCAGATGCTGCTGCTAATGCATATCTTGTTAAACATGCTACTGCTGTTAGCCTTCAAGAAATTATTACCCAAAAATGGGCAGCTTTGGATGGTGTAAATAACTTTGAGGCATGGACTGAATATCGGCGCACCGGCTATCCAAATACTTCGGTTCTTCCTTTAAGTAAATTCCCTGGAAACACAAGGCACATTCCTACAAAATTAATGTATCCAACTTCCGAACAAAATACTAACCAGGATAATTACAAAGCAGCAGTTGCACAAGGTAATGATCCTCAAAGTACCAAGGTCTTCTGGATGAAATAACCTTAATTTAAGGAACCACCTTTAAAAAACTAAAATTGAATAAAATGAAACAAAATAAATATCTTAGGCTCGTGGTAATTGCAGCCATGATTTTTTCGCTGCAATCCTGCCTGAAAAATAACAGTTTTTATACGGATTTTTCGAAAGGAAAACCGGCAGTTGAATTGCCATTGGCTGCTGTTCACGCAAATGCGCCAATTTCTGTATCTTTTGACGTTTCCAATACGCCTAGTTTGTACTATGCTGTTGTAAATGTTGCTTCAGTTAACAAGCCTACCTCACCGGTAACTGCTACATTGGGGCTTGATGTTGACTTTATGAACGCTTACAATGATACCATGAGCGCTCAGAATTCAGATTATGTACCTTACGAGCTATTACCAGACAGTACTTACTCTCTGGGATCATTAGATGTAACAATTGCGGCGGGCCATCGTGAAGATTCAATTCCAATTCAAATCTTTACGAATAAAATGGCTCCTGGCCACAATTATATGTTGCCTCTTACTATTGTAAAATCGTCTTTACCTATCAGCAACTGGAACCACCTGATGCTTAATATCGGTGCCAAAAATCAATTTGATGGAGTATATTCCGTCACTGGAACTTTTGTTGATTTAACAAACCCTGCTTTCTCAGGTGATTATCCTAAAACTGTCAGTCTTGTAACACAAGGCTTATCTACGGATGCTTATTTTGACGGTGATCTTGGCGGTTTTGGTTACGTGTTCTATACAGGGTCAGGTTATTCTTATTTTGGAAATTTTGATCCTGTTTTTACATTTGATGCCGATGGAAATGTAACAGCGGTTACAAATCTTTATACTGATCCAGCACCAAGAAGCAGGTCTGCACAATTAGATACATCTCCTGGAACAGTTAATAAGTTTGATCTGAATACTAAATCCCTGGACGTAAGTTATTACTTTATGCAGGCGGGAGCAATCAGGGGAAAAATTCATGAAATTTTTACATATAAAGGACCACGCTAATAAATCTAACTGGTTAAATATTAAGAGGCATTCTGAAAAGAATGCCTCTTAATATTTTGCTACTTGAGTGCAGTAAACCAACCAACTTCTTTAATTTCTATTTCAGAAGAAAATGCTACCTAACTCTCTTTTTATTTTATTACCCAGTTTGTTTGTTTTATTTTTGAAAAAAAATTATGTCAGATCAAGCTCCAGCACAGAATCAATTGAACATAGAAATCTCCGAAGAGGTTTCAGAAGGAATTTATGCAAATCTTGCAATTATCACCCACAGCCATGCAGAGTTTGTTATTGATTTTGTAAATGTAATGCCGGGAACTCCTAAAAGCAAAGTAAAGAGCAGGATCATTCTTACTCCTACACATGCCAAACGCTTTATGAAAGCCATGATAGAAAATGTGAAAAAATTTGAAGCGGTAAATGGAACTATACAGGATATTGAAGCAGTGGAATTGCCTTTGAATTTTGGCGGACCTACAGCGCAGGCGTAATTCGGGATTTATAAAAGGCCTATTCACATATAAGCATATTTTGTTACTGTCACAATAGCATCAAATTTGTTGACTGGTAAAATAACCGGATTGACATAAAATAGATTGCTTATTTTCTTCATAGCTTTGCACCCTTATTTTTTATACAAAAAGGAAAAGGGAATGGCTCGAAATAAAGAAAAAAAAAGAAGAGGGAATAAGACCATTATTTTTATTGCATTTATAATTTCTACTTTCAGTGTCCATGCCCAGCAAAAGGATTCTCTTCCTTCACTTCTTCCACTAGCAAGTTTGCAAAACTGCATTCAATACGCCATCCAGCATAACCCGGATATTCAGAATGCAAAAATCAACCAGGATATTACTGAGACGATTATCAAAAGCAAATTAGCCGATTGGTATCCGCAGGTAAATTTCAATTATAATGTTCAGCATAATTTTAAATTGCCTACACTAAATTTTAATGGAAATATTGTTCATACAGGAACACAAAATACTTCCGGTGCGGATTTCGGGGTAACTCAAAATATTTTTAACCGCGATGTACTGCTTGCTTCACGGACTTCAAAAGACGTTCGTCTCGCGGCCGCCCAAAACACGAAAGAACAAAAAATAAATCTCGCTGTTGAAGTGAGCAAGGCATTTTATGATATCATCCTTACGGTGCAACAGTTGAAGGTGATTGAAGCAGACATTGTTCGTACAAACCAAAGTCTGAAAGACGCTTATTATCAATACCAGGCGGGCATTGTAGACAAAACAGATTATAAAAGAGCCACCATTGCTCTGAATAATGCAAAAGCGCAACAAAAATCCGGAGAAGAATCTTTAAAAGCAAAAAATGCTGCCTTGAAAGCGTTGATGGGTTATCCTGGTACAAAACTCCTTGACCTGTCTTATGATACCACTCAAATGGAGAAAGAAATTTATTTCGATACCACACAAGTTGTTGACTACAACAATCGCATAGAAATTCAGCAACTGGAAACCCAGAAAAAATTACAGGAATACAATTTACAGTATTACAAATGGAGTTTTTTGCCTGATGTATCAGCCTTTGGAAATTATAATTTGAATTATTTGAACAATCAATTTTCAAAATTATATGCACAAAGCTATCCAAATTCCTATGCGGGCATCACGCTGTCCATTCCGATTTTCCAGGGAGGGAAAAGATTGCAACAAATAAAACAGGCACAGTACCAGATCGTGCAGGCAAGTAATGATATTCGCAGTTACGAAAATACCATCAACAGCCAATATGAAAACGCGCTCGCTTCTTACAAAAGCAATTTGTATAATTATTTAAGCCTTAAAGAAAATCTTTCACTCGCCAGTGAAGTATATGATGTGATCCAATTGCAATACCGTTCGGGCGTGAAGGCATACTTAGATGTAATTACCGCTGAGTCGGATTTGCGAACCGCACAAATTAACTATTACAATGCACTCTACCAGCTTTTATCCAGCAAAATAGACGTGGCACAGGCATTAGGAACTATCAATTATTAAATAAAGACAAGCATGAAATTATACCAACATATATTTTACATTTTTGCAGCGGCAATAATTTTTTCTTCATGTTCAGATAAAAAAAACCAGCAACAGCAACAAGGTCCTCCGCCGGCCGTTCCTATTACGGTAGCCACCGTTACTTCCACCAATGCGGTTTATTATGATCAATATCCGGGAACCATCAACGCACTGGATCAGATAAATCTGACACCACAAGTGAGTGGATATATCACCGGAATTTATTTCAAGGACGGACAAAATGTAAAAAAAGGACAGCTCCTTTACACCATTGATGCACAGATATATAAAGCCAATTATCAACAGGCGATTGCAAATTTGCAGGTGCAACAAGCCAACCTCGTGAAAGCAGAAAAAGATGCTGATCGATATAATGAACTCGCACAGCATGATGCCATTGCAAAGCAACAGGTAGATTATGCAAATGCGACCCTGGAAGCTACCAAAAAACAAGTGGCAGCGGCGCAGGCGAACGTTGCAAGCCTTCATTCCAATGTGCAATTTGCCAATATTTACGCGCCGCTTACCGGTACCATTGGAATTTCGCAGGTAAAAAAAGGAACTGCAGTAGTGGCCGGACAAACAGTTTTAAATACCGTATCAACAGACAACCCGATTGCTGTGGATTTTACGGTTGACCAAAAAGATATTTACCGTTTTACTGAATTGCAACAAAGTAAGCAAATGGCTGCTGATTCTACTTTTACCATCGCTTTTGGAGATGATATTTATCCCTATCCGGGAAATATTAGTGTTATCGACAGGGCCGTGGATCCGCAAACAGGA
>JBQCIM010000063.1:0-8261 GCA_051953735.1 Ginsengibacter sp. | reverse complement strand
CAGGACTTGATGCTTGCTTAGTTCACGCTAATGAAGCGGACATGGCAAATGTCCGTTACTTAAGTGAATACTGGCCTACTTTTGAATCCGCGGCAGTTTTTGTTCCGGCAGAAGGTGAAGCAGTTTTACTCATCGGCCCCGAGAGTGGTAATTATGCAGCTCAACGTAGTATACTACCGAAAATTGAAAAGCTCGTAGAATACCGGGAATCTGCTGAACCTCAATACCCGGGAATTGAGATTGCCAATTACAAAGATATTGTGGCAAAATATACACCGGGGGGGAGAATTAAGAAATTGGGAATTGTTGGATGGGCTATCACCCCATTGCCGGTATATATGTCTCTGAGGGAGCAATTGCCTGACACTGAATTGATAAAGGCTGATGACATTTTTCTTCCTCTTAGATTCGTGAAAAGTGAAAATGAGATTAGCTGCATGCGTCGTGCTTATCAGATTTCAGAGTTGGCGGTAGAGGCCATAATTAATGAAATTAGACCTGGGATGACTGAATTACAGGTTATTGGTATTGCTCAGCGTGAGATTTACAATCAAGGTGGCGAATATGAAGGGCACGCACTTTATTGTTTCTGTGGCCCTGCAACCAATAACGCTATTTCAAGGCCTACCAATAATAAAATAATTGAAAATGAAGTGATTCAATTGAATATTGGAGCACGTGTAAGTGGTTATTCCTCAAGCGTCGGTTTACCCATATCAATAGGCAAGCTGGCAAAGCGCAAAGAAAGATTAGTCCAGTTTGGTCTGGAGGCGCATTTAAAGACTATAGATATTATGCAGACTGGAAAAAGTGCTGCCAGTATTGTAAATGAATATGAAGATTGGGTTAAGTCGCGTGGGTTCGGTATATATATGTTGTATGGGCCATGCCATTCTATTGGCATGATGGAAGTGGAACAACCATGGATGGAATCGGTTTCCAATTACAATTTGCAGAAAAATATGACATTTCAAGTAGACACATTCTTTTATGATAATGACTTCGGATTGAGATGGGAAAATGGAGTTTTAATGACTGAAAATGGAGTTGAAAAATTGTCATCGAAGTTTATGAAAGTAATTGAAATATAAAAAGCATCTGAATAATAAACCTTGAAATTGAATCGGCTTTTATTTTTAAATGAAAAAAAACCTCATCCTAAATTAAAATTTCTATTATGAAATATGAAATGATGTTTCCAGACGAGATACGAAAGGCTATTGATGAAAATATTCCTGTTGTATTAGCTCTTGGAGTACTGGAATACCACGGCGAACACATGTCAGTTGGCGTCGATACTTTATTGGTAATACGGGCTCTTGAAATTCTTGAGAAAGAAATACCTATGGTTATTATGCCTCCTTTTTATTATGGTGCAAGCAGTTTTGCCGTTGAGCCTCCGGAACGCAATGGAACGGTTCACGTAAATTCAGGCGTATTGCAACCATTTGCTGGTCAGTTTTTTTATAATTTATTACGTATCGGCTTCAGGAATATCAATGTCTTTGTTCACCACCAGTGTGAAAACTTTGCTGATGGTATGCCAACCGATCTTGCGTTTAAGCTTGCTGCTCGTCAGGAAATTTTTGCGTTTCTTGAATCTGAAAGGGGAGAAGGTTGGTGGGGAGATAAATCTTCCGCGGATTATTATAATTTGCATGCCGCCGGTAATAATCCATTTAATTGGATACGCATTAATCCTTTTATGAGTGCCGAAGCCCGCTTAGAATTTCCAGTAGATCATGCAGGCAAACAGGAGACATCGTTAATGATGGCATTTTGCCCTGAAGGTGTAGACATGAATCGTTTTTCTAACAAAAAGTGGTATTCCCAAGAAGCGAAAAATGCTTCGTTAGAATACGGTAATCGCGCTAAAGAAATCATCCTTCAGGATATTAGAAAAGCTATAACCAATTAATTATGACAGGGGATGAATTTCTTGATCTAATGCGACAAGCGAGAAGACCTACACATGTTATTGGTAATTCGAGCAATGGAGTTATCATAGCATTGGATATGGAAGGAAGATTATTTACTGTATTTAATGGACGCATCTTGAATCGCGTAAATTCACTGTCAATTTTAAATCACAGTAGTAGGACAACATTTTTTAATCCCGGAGGTGATGCGCTTTGGCCGGCCCCAGAAGGTAGTTGTTTCGGATATGAATATAGTACCGGCGAATGGCGCGTACCTCCGTCAATAACATCTGCTTGTTGGAAGGTAGTAGATCAAAGTGAAAAGAATGCCGTCATTAGAGCGGAGATTGACCTAGTCAACAATTCTCAGCTAGGTATTCCATGTGAATTTGAACGACAGATTAATTTTGATTATGATGGAAATCAAATTGTATTGCGGGTAATTGAAAAGATTCGGTACTTAGGTGCTAGAACGCTTGAGAAAAATGAATTTTCGCTAGCGCCATGGTCTTTATGCCAGTTTGACTCCGGAACTGATTCAAAGCTTATTATTCCCACCTTTTCTGAGTCCGATGTTTGGGATATGTACAGTTGTAGTGATTCCAAACGAATATTAAAGGATAACACCTTCATTTATGATACTGATACTGATTTTCGTTTCCAGGTGGGTATAGGGAAGAATGTTCCCTGGATTGAATACATTTCCGGCAATTCTCTACGGGTAAAACGGTTTATCAAGGAGTTACCACAAGGTCAAAATCATATCGATATAGCTGATTCATCACCCCTACAATATCCTGCCAAAACAGGAGTAAAACTAAGTATTTACTGCGATCCATCCGGTTTTACAGAAATAGAAGCTTGTGGAGGTAGTACTGATCGGCTTCACAAGGGAAATGAATTGTCTGTAGAAATTATTACTATATTTTCTACTTCAATAACTAAATAGAATACGATCATCTTTAAATAAAAAAGCAAACTTTCTTTTAATTATTAAACCCTCAGCTATTTATGACTAAAACTCAACGAACTCTGGTTATTCCATTAATAATAATTGGAGCAATGTATGCCATCCTTGGATTTTCAATAGGCATTAATGCATTTTTTATACCTTTTGTTCAGCAGGCTTTTAATGTTTCGACAACCATGTCTTACCTGATTATGACCGCAACATTTTCAGCATATGTAATTTTTGGAGTTCCTTCCGGCACTATTATTAAGAAGGTTGGTTACAAGCGGGGCATCACTTTAGCTTTTTTATTAATAGCAATTGGATTTTTTGTTATTGGATATTCTGCACATATAATCAATTTTCCGCTATTCCTATTAGCCCTGTTTATTATTGGGGTGGGACAAACACTGCTTACAGGAGCCATCAATTCATATGTAACAATATTAGGCCCGCCTGAAAGTGCAGCAAGTCGCATTTGTATAATGGGAATATGTGATAAATTATCTTTCGCAGCTGCTTCTCTTATTTTAGCATTATTCATGAACCTTACCCATGTGAGAATTAATGATGTAATCATACCATTTTATGTAATTACAGGTTTAATGGCGCTTATTGCTTTTATTTCTTATTTTTCGCCACTTCCTGAATTGAAGGCTATCGGAGAGGATGAGAGTTCCGATGATTTTATAATTTCCGCTTATGCGAACTCGAAAACAAGTATTCTTCAATTTCCACATTTATTGTTAGGTGTTCTAGCTATATTTTTTGATGTTGGTGTTGAAATAATAGCCTTAGGATCAATAAATGACTACGCAGCGATATTAAAGTTACCTGCCCCTGAAAATTATGTATGGTATACTTCTGGTGGCATGGTAGTGGGGTATATTTTAGGTGTGCTATTTATTCCTAAAGTAGTTAGCCAGAGTAAAGCTTTGATGTTGTCCACTCTTCTGGGGATGGTAACAACGATATTAATTGTCTCGTTACCCATCCATATTTCAATTTACCTTGTAGCCATATTAGGTTTAGCAAATTCTATGTTATGGCCTACTATTTTTCCTTTGGCTCTAGCTGACTTGGGTAAATTTACTAAAAGAGGATCTTCGTTGCTAGTAATGGGGATTGTTGGTGGCGCTGTTTTGCCCTTATTGTATGGATATTTCGCTGATATCTTTTCTCATCAGTTTGCGTATCTTATTTGTCTACCTTCTTATCTGTTTATTTTCTATTTTGCTTTAATTGGAAATAAGATCAGAACGAAACCGAGCATAGTAGCACCTGAGATAACCATAAATGAAAGAAGAACAGATTTATTGTTAAAAGATAAACAACATAAATGATCATAAACGGAATAATAAAAAATGAAATAAACAAAGTAAGGGTAGTTGCCGGTTATTTATGGGAAAGAGGATGGGCTGAAAGAAATGCCGGTAACATCTCTATTGATTTAAGTGACCTTGTTGATGCCGTAAAAATAAAAAGTGAGCGATATATTCAAGAGGTTTTACCTCCTCAAGCTGCGGGAAAATTGATTTTCGTTACCGGAACGGGGGAAAGGTTAAGGGAATTGGTAGATAAACCAGAGGAAGTAGCTTGCATTATCCAAATAGATGAAAAAGCACAAGGGTACCATATTGTATGGGGCGGTGAAGGAAAGAGTTCCTTTAGGCCTACTATGGAGTTCATTTCCCATCTTGGTATTCATCTTTTTAATGAACAAGCAAAGAATCATCACCGCTGTATTCTCCATAGCCATCCAATTGAACTTATTGCGATATCTCATCATCCTTTCTTCGGCCATAATGAGGAGGGATTAAATAAAGCCATATGGAGTATGTTACCTGAAGTTCGCGTTTTTATTCCCCGAGGAATTTTTATTGCTCCCTATAAAATTACGGGAAGCAAGGAACTGGCTGATTTAACTATAAAAGGTTTGAAATCACGGGATGTAGTACTCTGGAGCAAACATGGGGCTGTAACAACAGGTTGCGATGCACTGGAAGCGTTCGATTATATGGATGTTGCAAATAAAGGAGTTATAATATTCCTTAAATGCCTCGCAGCAGGATTTACTCCCGATGGTTTGACAGATGAAGAAATCAGAGATCTGGAAATTTTATTTAAAATAAAATGAGTCATTATTTCTTAGCAGTTGATCTTGGCGCAGAGAGCGGCAGGGTAATTTTAGGGACTTTAATTTCTGATGAGCTTACATTGAAAGAAATTCATCGATTTGCAAATGGCATGTTACAAATACAAGGTAAATTCTATTGGAATATTGGCAATTTATATAATGAAATTATTAAAGGGATTGAAATTTGTGTGCATCAGGAAAAAATTCAACCTGAATCAATCGGAATTGATACATGGGGAGTCGATTTTGGATTGCTTACTAAAGATGGTTCGATCCTTGGCCTTCCTTATGCTTATAGAGACTCACGTACGCAAAATGCTGTTGAAGAGTTTACTCTACTAATTGACAAGCAGAAAATTTTCGAACTTACAGGTACGCTTTCTGCACCGTATAATACTCTTTTTCAGTTATATGCTGCTAAACTGCAACAGCCGGAACTCATAGACGGAGCAGCTGATTTATTATTTATTCCGGACTTACTTGCTTATTTTCTTACAGGAGAAAAAAAAACTGAATTATCCTTTGCTACTACTACCCAGCTTTTTAATCCTGTTAAAAAAAGCTGGGAAGAAAAATTATTTGATATTCTCGGAATTCCAAAGAGTATTATGCAGGATATCGTTGAACCGGGTTCGGTTATTGGCTTCTTGGATGATCGTATATGCAAGTTGACCGGTATTAATAAAATACCGGTAACAGCAGTTGCCACGCATGATACGAATTCAGCAATTGCCGCTATTCCTGCTAAAGGTAATAACTGGGCTTTTATCAGTTCTGGAACATGGTCGTTAATGGGAATAGAAAGTAGTTATCCAATCATAAATCAGGAGTCATTTTTGATGAACTTCACCAACGAAGGAGGCGCTTGTAAAACTTTTGACATCCTGAAAAACCATATGGGATTATGGATTGTACAGCAATGCAAAAAGGTCTGGAATGTTCGAAATTATTCTTATACCCAACTCATTGAGATGGCAACTCGGGCTGAAGAATTCGCAGGATTTATTGATGTAGATGATTTAAGGTTTCTAAATCCTGCTAATATGTGTGATGCTATAGCAGAATATTTTCAGAAAACAAATCAGAACATTCAACCAAATGAAGGGCAAATTATTCGAATAGTTTTAGAGTCTTTGGCGTTTAAGTATCGAGAAACAGCAGATGAAATAGGCATATTAACTTCAATTCCGATTCATGAAATTTTTATTACGGGGGGTGGAATTAAAAACCATTTACTTTGTCAATTCACTGCAAATGCTACTGGCCGCCCAGTAAAATCTGTTTTGGCAGAAGGCGCTTCTGCAGGCAATATAATGCTGCAGGCATTTGGGATGGGATATGTTAGTTCTTTAGATGAAATTAGGGAAACTATACGTAATTCTTGCGATACAAAAATTTATGAACCAAATGATACTAATAATTGGAACATTGCCTTTAAAAAATATAAAAGAATAATTGGACGTGGTACTTAAGAAGATTTATTTTACTTTGTTAGAATTCGAGAATACACTGTAACAAAGTCGATCAAATTTTACCTTGTAGAAATTTCCATAAGGAGCCCTGATATCAAAGCGAAACCAAAGAAAAATTTGTTATAACTTAAATTGAATTTCTTAAAGTCAGATGAAACGGAATTGCAATATGGGCCTGCTCTTTATTTAAGATAAGCTTCGCAGCATTTTGTCCCATTAATTGAAAATTAGTTGATACAGTTGTAATGCCGTTAAGTATAATTTTTTTTAAAGGGGTGTCATTATAAGATATGACTCCTACATCTTTTCCAACTTCTTTTTTACAGTCTATAATTTTTTCCAGTAACGTAACCAAGTCAACTTCCATTAAACTCAAATATACAATTCCATCCTCAATTATTTCTTCCCTTATATCGTGAATAATTGCATGTTCAAATGCATGTTCAACACAAAAATTATAGAAACCTGCAAGTATTTCTTTAGGATGATAAGTGTATGAAGGAAATATAATTTTTATAGTATGGTATTTTTGAAGTTGCGGAATTGCATTTTTCAATGCATTGTAGAGGTCGTGTTCAAAGTCTTCAAAAACAGAACTGCATCTATCTTCCATTGACCGAATGGTTTTGTCCATGAGAATGAGTTTATCTCTTGGAATCATATTTAGCACATCTGTAAACGTTTCACTGTCCTGTGTTAAGTGAGGAATAATCACGTAATGGGAATAGTTGTCTATACTTTTCTTTATAAGTTCTTTGAACAAGTTAAAATCATTGTTGTAAATATAAAAATCTATTGTTGCAGAAGATCCAAGTGTGTCGACAAATGAATCATAAATGATTTTTTTGTGCGTACTGAGCTTGTTAAATAATAAAAATATTTTATAAAACTGGAGCGAATTTGAATTCTTAATAAAAAAACCTTTCCCTGGGACAGAATCTAAAATTCCAATTTTTTTTAAATACTTGTATCCCTTCTCGACGGTATCTCTTGAAACGTCTAATTCGTTACTAAATTCATTAATTGAAGGCAAAGTGTCATTCTCCTGCAATTTACCGTTGCTTACTGCCTTAATAATTGAATTGGAAATCTGTAAGTATTTGGGAGTATTAGATAAGACATCAATATCAATAAATTTAAAAAAATAATCCATAAACAAGCTGGTTAAAAAAATATAAAAGCATTTATAACAAATATACGGCTAACGCTAAAACATTCATTGATTATTCAGGATGGAGCAGGATGGATGCACTGAAATAGATAATTACATTTACCACTTTATTGGATAACAAACAAACGTTTAATGCAAATAATACTTTGGATCTTGTATCATTTCCTTAATCCGGCTGTTACTTGTAATCCCGATCTCCTTGTTTTTGCATTAATTTTTTGTCCTTTATCCAATTTATTTATAAAATTTTTTTACCTAAACACTGTTAAAACAGCAAAATATTTCTTACGGTTTTTATATAAAGGTTTTAGTAATCATAGTAGTGTTTTGCCAAATACTCCTAGTTAACGGATAGAAATTAAATTAACTGAATTTTTTATATGGTTAATGGTTAAAAAAATTAATTATTAGAAGAAGAAAAAATAAAAATATGAGTATTTCAACAAAAGAATTTAAACACGTAAGTTATTTGTGGGACGATGAAAAAGCGGCCTCCATGAATGGCGACGAAGTTGCATTATTAATTTACCGCTCCAATTTATTGGGAGCGGATTTGCGTTTAACGAATTATGGTGGTGGAAACACTTCGTGCAAGACAATTGAAAAAGATGTG
>JBQCIM010000062.1:0-19077 GCA_051953735.1 Ginsengibacter sp. | reverse complement strand
ATAAAACGCTCGCGCGCTGAAACATCAGGTCGCGATTGTGATCCCATCCAATAATTTTTTGGTCCAAATTATTTTTTGCAAGTGTTGGCCCTAAATCATTTTTAATAAAATCACGTTCATCATCCGCAGTGAAAATGCAAGATTCCCAACGCTGTGTAGCCATTGGTTCATTTTGTACAGAAACTGCTGAAATCGGAAGCCCTAACTTTTCATAAGTATCAATAAATTTCACGAAATAATTTGCCCACAATTGATAGTATTCTTTTTTCAATTTTCCTCCGTGAAGCATGTCGTTATTGGTTTTCATCCATGCAGGCGGACTCCACGGCGTTGCAAACAAAAACATTTTTCCATTCAATTTCTCATTTACCTTTTTTAATAAAGGAATCCGAAATTGTTCATCATGCTTTACAGAAAAAGTGCTTAAGGAACTATCGTAATCCTGGATATAATTATAAGTATCGCTTGAGAAATCGCAACTATTAATATTGGTACGAACTACATTATATCCGATTCCATCCGTTGTATCGTAATATTTTTTTAAAAGTTCATCCTGTTTTTCTTTTGACAATTTTGCAAAAGTTTCTGCAGAAGCATCTACAATCGCACCACCAAAACCGGTGATGGTTTGAAACTGATGGCGCGGATCTACAAATACACAAACGTCGGTCTCCAGTGGCTGAGGATGACTTTCAAAAGAGAGTGTATCTGTTAAGCTGATCTTGTCACTTGTTCCTTCAATGGTTGAATATACAAGTGGTGTTCGTCCTTCCAAAGAAAAATTTATTGCGGGGTTAGTTTGAACATTTTCTTTTTGCAAATTTTTCTGCAAATGCTGATTGCATGCAATTAGAAATAACATCGAAGCGAGTAGAATTTTCCTGAAAGCCATGTCAGTATTGATTTTTATAGTTTATGAAGAGAAATTATTTTGAGTTGGGCAATAAATATAAATAAGATTTAGTAATTCATCCAATTCGTTTTTCAATTCTTTTATCAGGAATAAACCAGATGGCTGCAACAAAACAATACAAGGCAAAACTGATCCATGAATTAAAAAATGAAATAGCAATCCCGATTGCATAAATTAGTAAAGATATCTTTCCTTTAAAATCTGTTCCAATAGATTTTGCAAGCAGAGATTTAGAATCATGAAGCGAAAGAAGAGAATGTAAAAGAAAATAATACGCGGTTCCACACATTAATAAAACGGATCCATATAATGCAACCGGCGATGCACTAAAATGATTTTCACCCATCCATTCAGTGACAAAAGGAACCAGCGAAAGGCAGAATAATAAAAGCGTATTGTACCATAAAACTTTTCCGCTTACATGTTCCACAATTTGAAAAAGGTGATGATGATTGTTCCAGTAAATAGCCAAATAAGTAAAGCTGAGAATGTAGCTGACAAGCTTTGGCAGCAAAGGTTTCAGCGCTTCAAAAGTATTTCCTTCCGGGGCATGCAATTCCAAAACCATAATAGTAATTAATATGGCAAAAACACCATCACTAAACGCTTCTACTCTTCCTTTTTTCATGCTGTGATTTATTATGATAATAGAGCAACTTGTGTTAATGTTCCTTCTTCAACGAAAAATAAAAAATGCAGTTATTTGTTTATTTATTAATTAAAAAAGTTATGGTTTTTGAGCATTTTCTGTTTCTCCAAAAGGAGGTTGCGAAGAAGAAATATCCGGGTGAGCATTATGACTTCCATATCTGTAAATGGACCACATTTTTAAAATACGCTCACGCTTACGTTCTTCCTGCAAAATTCGGTCGCGTGCTTCCAGCAGTTCATATTGTGTGATCAAACCTCGAAGTTTTCCTTTTATTTTTCGGTCAACAACCGGAAGAACTCCAACATGATTTGCAGCCATTTTATCCGCAATGGAACGAAGCGAATCTTCAGGATAAGTTGTGATAATATCGGTTCTCATAAACTCATCAACAGTGCCGGAAAGCTCATCCAGCAAAGCTTTTTCCAAAACATCCTGCCATGAAATAGCACCAAGAATAATTCCTTCCAAATTGACAACAGGCAATAAGCGTTGTTTGCGCAGATGATGTTGTGCCTGAATCATTTCTTTCGCTTCAGCCATTGTCGTTCCCGTTCTTATCGTCAGCACATTTGTTGACATCACATCTTCTGCAAACAAAACTTCGAGCGGTTCAACAGCATATTCTCTTAAAACATGAAAGCCACGCCGAGCGACTTTTTCTGTAAGAATAGAACGCCTTAATGTAAGCACACTAATCAAATGCGCTAACGTTACAGTTATTAAAAGAGGAAGGAATAAATCCGTGCTGTGGGTAAGTTCCAGGCAAAAAACAATTGATGTAAATGGAGATCGCATCACACCGGCAAGAGCGCCGGCCATTCCGAGCAAAGCCCATTCACCTGGAATTTTTCCGGGAAATACCAATCCTAACAATCCTCCCAATGCCGCCCCCATCATTAAAATCGGGGCAAGAATTCCTCCACTGGTTCCGGATCCGAGTGCAATAGCCCAGATAATTAATTTTACAACAAAAATGCTTACTAATGTAGTAACAGCAAGGTTCCCGGCAAGTTCATCAGCGATTGTATCATAGCCCACTCCTAGCGCATGCGGTTCAATAACGCCACCAATACCAACAATTATTCCGCCTAAGATTGGCCACCACATCCAGTGAACCGGCAATTTTCTAAAAGCATCTTCAGCACCATAAACAGCTTTGGTAAGAAGCCACGCCATTCCTCCGCAAATAATTCCTAAAATCACTGCATCAAATAAACCTGTTGTTGCTAAAGGAATAATTTTATTGACTGGAAACAACGGTTCTGGCCGCATCCATCCTTGCGCTACAAACCAGTGTCGTACTGCATCTGCAACGATACTGGAAATTGCTGCAGGAATAAAAGAACGGGGTTTCCATTCAAACAAAAGTAATTCGACACCGAGTATCACTGCTGCCACAGGAGTTCCAAACACGGCACTCATGCCTGCCACTGCGCCGGCAACAAGAAGGCTTCTACGTTCAATTGCAGTAAGACTTAAAAATTGTGCAAGCACAGATCCAACAGCGCCACCGGTTAAAATGATGGGGCCTTCTGCACCAAAAGGTCCTCCGGTTCCAATGCTGATAGCGCTTGCAACAGGTTTCAGTATCGTTAATTTTGGTTCAACTTTACTGCCACCGACCAAAATCGTTTCCATCGCTTCGGGAATTCCATGTCCACGAATTCTTTCTGATCCATAACGCGCCATAAAACCAACCACTAAACCACCTGCCATTGGAATTAAAACAGCTAACCATCCAAGGGTATTATTTCGTGGAGAAACGAGATTGAGATCAAAATGCTGATAATATAAAAGATTGGTGATTACAGCAATCAGATCAAGAAGAATGAGCGCAATAAAAGCACCGAATACACCAATAATAATTGATAACGGAATAAGTTTCAGAATTGAAGCAGATGTGGTAAAATCGCTTAAATGCCTCGCCACGCCTGAAGCAGGCGTTTGCTTGATAGTGTCTTCTTCAACTTTATTTTTACCGCTACTCTGCTTATTCATACGGATTGCTTATCGTCTGTCATGCAGAAAAAAATTATAAAAATCAGGAAAGAATTATTACACAATTTAATGTTTTTCCAAATAATATTTTCGCAGATTTTTAAAAGAAGAATAAAAAAAGCAATCAGTTAAATTTTTTTTTGATAAAGAAGAAAAAAATTTCCTCTATTCTTTATGCCTTTTTTCCAAAACCTCAATCACATCCTCCAGCATTTTATTTTTTGCTTGTAACAAAACCAGGTAATGAAACATCAGGTCTGCGGCTTCATTCAGGAAAAGTTTGTTGTTATTGTCTTTTGCTTCTATGATCAGTTCAACTGCTTCCTCACCCACTTTTTGCGCAATGCGATTCATGCCTTCTTTAAATAAAGTGGAAGTGTAAGAGCCGGAAACAGGACGTTTTTTTCTTCCTTCAATAATTTTTTCAAGACTTCTTAAAAAATCTTCGCCAGAGTTTTCTTCATTGAAACAGGTTTCGGCGCCAGTGTGGCAAACGTTTCCATCCGGTTTTGCTTTGATCAATAACGTATCAAAATCGCAATCAGTTTTGATGTCTATAACATGCAAATAATTTTTGCTCGTCTCACCTTTTACCCACAAGCGTCCTTTGCTACGGCTGAAAAAGGTTACCAATCCTGAATCTATAGTTTCCAATAATGCATCTTTGTTCATATAGCCCAACATCAAAACCACATTTGTTGCAGCATCCTGGATGATCGCGGGAACGGTACCGGAAGACGATTTTGCAAAATCAATTCTTCTTACTAAATCTGTATAGTCTCTTTTCATTTATATTTTTTGTCCTATTTTTTTACACGAATTTTCAGGCACTAATTTCACGAATATTTTCAGAGCGTGTTCTTCTCCTTCAGTGAAGGGTTGAAATGAGCCTTTTCTAGCAAACAAATAACCGTAATTCTTTTTTCGTTTTATAACTAATTTTTAAATTCTAATGTTGATATTTTCTTGCAGCAAATATCTTTTTAGTTCCGGAATTTTTATTTCTCCAAAATGAAAAACACTTGCTGCCAAGGCCGCATCAGCATTGGCATTCAAAAACACATCAGCAAAATGTTGCATTGTTCCTGCTCCGCCCGAAGCAATAACCGGAACAGAAAATGTTTTTGAAAAAACAGAAGTAATGTCCTTTGCAAATCCATCTTTTGTGCCGTCATTATTCATGGATGTCAGAAGAATTTCTCCGGCTCCAAGATCAATCGCCTTCTTTCCCCAATCGTATGATAAAGTTTCCGTTTTCGTTCTTCCTCCGTTGAGATAAACATACCAGTTTCCATCGCTTTCTTTTTTGGTATCGATTGCCAAAACTACACACTGGCTTCCAAATTCTTTTGCCGTTGCATCAATTAAATCAGGATTTTTAAAAGCAGCGGTATTTACAGAAATTTTATCCGCACCGTTTTGTAATAATTCAAAAGCATTCTCAACAGAAGAAATACCACCCCCAACGGTGAAGGGAATGTTGATATTAGCAGCAATTTTTTTTACCAATTCCACTAACGTTTTTCTTTTTTCGACAGTCGCGGTGATATCCAAAAAAACCAGTTCGTCTGCACCCTGGTCAGAATAATACATCGCAAGTTCTACCGGATCACCAGCATCACGAATGTTCTCAAAATTAATCCCCTTGACGGTTCTGCCGTTTTTTATATCAAGACACGGTATGATTCTTTTTGCAAGCATTATTTGTTTTTTATAAAATCCTGAATTTGTTGTAAAGAAATCTTTTCTTCATAAATCGCTTTACCTACAATCGCACCGCTGCAACCAATTTCTTTCAAAACAATCAAATCGTCGTAGCACGAAATTCCACCACTGGCGATCAGATGCAAAGAAGGGAAATTTTGTAAAATCTCCTGGTACAACTCTGTTGACGGGCCTTGCATCATTCCGTCCTTAGAAATATCTGTACAAAAGATCTGATCAATTCCTTTGGAAATAATTCCATTAATAAAATCAAAAAGATCAATGCCGGTTTCTTCTTTCCATCCGTGAATTTTTATCTTTTTGAAAAGCACATCTGCTCCCGGCAAAAATCTTTCTGCGCCAAATTGATTGATCATTTGAAAAAATAAAACCGGATCTTTTACAGCAAGGCTTCCAATGCTTATCATTGCTGCACCTGCATTAAAAACTGCCTGAACATTTTCAACCGTTTTGATGCCTCCGCCGAAATCAATTATTAATGAAGTGTTTTTAGAAATATTTTCAAGTGTCTTTATATTCTTTAACGGCTGCCAATTGGCTCCATCCAGATCAACAATATGCAGTCTTTTTATTCCAACTCCTTCAAAGCTTTTTGCCACTTCCAAAGGATCATCATTGTAAATAATTTTCTTTTCAAAATCGCCTTTCGTAAGCCGCACACATTTGCCGTCAATAATATCAATCGCTGGAATAATTTCCATTTATTTTATGTTTAAAAAATTTTTCAAAATTTGTTCTCCTGTCGGTCCTGATTTCTCTGTATGAAATTGTACTCCGTAAAAATTATCCTTATGCATCGCCGCACTGAAAGGATTGATATAATCAGTGGTGGAAATAGTTTCAAGCGATATTTCCGCATAATAACTGTGAACGAAATATACATAAGAATTTTCAGCGATTCCTTGCATCAAAGGAGAAGAAAGATGATCAATCGTATTCCATCCCATGTGAGGAATTTTATAAGGAAGCAGGTTTTTATTTTGAAAAACACTGTCATCAAATTTCTTTACAACACTATCAAACATCCCCAGGCATTTTGTATTTCCTTCTTCACTTGAATTGCACAATAACTGTAAACCCAGGCAGATTCCCAGCACCGGTTGTTTTAAAGAGACAATCAATTGATCCAGATTTTTTTCTTTTAGATATTCCATTGCAGAAGCAGCATTTCCAACACCGGGAAAAATAACTTTGTCAGCAGAAAGAATTTCATCTACATCATCGGTTACCATTGCGTTTGTGCCTAGGCGTTGTAAAGCATATAAAACACTTTGTACATTCCCTGCATTATATTTTATGATTGCTACGTTCATAGAATTCCTTTCGTTGTTGGCAAAGAATTATTCAAAGGATCGCGCCTGATCGCCATTTTAATTGCTTTGGCAAATGCTTTAAAAATAGCTTCAATTTTATGATGCTCGTTGGTTCCCTCTGCTTTGATATTCAGATTCGATTTGGACGTATCAGAAAATGATTTGAAAAAATGGTAAAACATTTCTGTCGGCATTTCTCCTATTTTTTCTCTTTTAAATTCCACATCCCAAACAAGCCAGCTTCTGCCGCCAAAGTCAATGGCTACCTGCGCTAAGCAATCATCCATCGGTAATAAAAATCCATATCTTTCAATGCCGCGCTTATCGCCTAATGCTTGGTAGATTGCTTCACCAAAAGCCAAAGCCACATCTTCAATTGTGTGATGTTCATCAATATGAAGATCGCCGTTGCAGTGAATTTTTAAATCCATTCCCGAATGCTTTGCCACCTGTTCGAGCATGTGATCAAAAAAACCAAGGCCTGTTTTGATATCAGCTTTGCCACTGCCATCAAGATTAATTTCAACTTCTATTTTTGTTTCATTCGTATTTCGTAAGTGAGAAAATTTTCTTTGTGGTAGTTTTAAAAAAGTATAAATCTCTTCCCACTTTTGTGTTTCAAACGCAATTACTTTGTTCAGGTCTTCTTTTGAAACGGTAATTTCTCCTGTGCCCAATTCCTGGAAATTATTGATGAAGATTGCGTGGCATCCAAGATTCTTTGCGAGTTCCACATCGGTAAGCCTGTCGCCGATTACAAACGAATTTTTCAGATCATATTTCTCTTCGTCAAAGTAATGTTTCAACATTCCGGTACCGGGTTTGCGGGTGTTTTTATTTTCGTGCGGAAAGGTCCGGTCAATCAAAACTTCAGAAAAAATAATTCCTTCGTTTGCAAATGTTTTGATCACAAAATTTTGAATTGGCCAGAATGAATCTTCCGGAAAAGCATCAGTGCCGAGGCCATCCTGGTTGGTTACCATCACCAGATCATAATCCAGTTCTTTTACAATTTTGACCAGGTATTCAAACACATGAGGATAAAATTCGAGTTTAGAAAAAGCGTCCAACTGGTTGGTTACAGGCGGTTCCATGATGAGCGTTCCATCACGGTCGATGAATAAAAATTTCTTAGGCATAATTTTTTAAAGCATTGATTAATTTTTGATTTTCTTCTTCGGTTCCAATGGTTATCCTGATGCAATTTTCACACAAAGGTTCCTTGCTTCTGTTCCGGACAATAATTCTGTTCATTAATAAATATTGATACAATTTGTCTGCATCGTCCACTTTTACCAAAATAAAATTTGCATCAGAAGCATAAATAATCTGAACAAACTTAAATTGCTGCAACTGATCGTGCACCCAATTTCTTTGCTGCACAATGTTTTTTATGTTGTCATTTACTTCGGTAATATTCGACAACGCTTTGATGGCAAGCTGTTGTGAGGATTGATTGATGTTATACGGAGGTTTTACTTTATTAAAAAGATCGAGTATGATCTCTGACGCGAAAGCCAGTCCCAGCCTTAATCCTGCCAATCCCCATGCCTTTGAAAGCGTTTGCATCACGATCAGGTTTTCATATTCTACGAGTTCAGAAATAAAGGTTTTTTGCATGGAAAAATTAATGTACGCTTCATCAATCAGCACAACTCCGGGAAAATTGTTGAGCAACAATTCCACATCCATTCTGTTAAGATCATTGCCGGTAGGATTATTAGGCGAACAAATGAAAAGCAATTTTGTATGTTCATCCACGGCAGATAAAATTCCTTCCACATTTAGCTGGAAATCCCCTGTAAGTAAGACTTCCCGCGTTTCCACATCATTGATATTTGCACACACTTTATACATTCCGTAAGTAGGCGGACAAATAATAACGTTATCTTTTTTAGGTTCACAAAAAATCCGGAAGGCAAGGTCGATTATTTCATCACTTCCATTTCCAACAAAGATATTTTGTGGCGGCACACCCTTTATTTTTGAGATCTGTTGCTTTAATTGCCATTGCAAAGGATCGGGATAGCGATTGAAGTTTTCTTCAAATGGCGAGCCGTAAGCATTTTCATTTGCATCAATAAAAACTTCTGCATTGCCACGATATTCACTTCTCGCGGAAGAATAAGGTTTTAATTTTTTTATGTTGTCCCGTACCAGGTTTTCTACATCAAATTTTTCCATCCTTTATTTTTTTTAAACGGATACTAACTGCATTTTTATGCGCTGGTAATCCTTCCGCAGCCGCCATATTTTCTATTGCTTTTCCAATCTTTGTTATTCCTTTAGCGCTTAATTTCTGAAAGGTAATTTTCTTTACAAAACTATCGACCGAAACGCCACTAAATGTTTTTGCCAAACCATTTGTAGGTAATGAATGATTCGTTCCGGAGGCATAGTCGCCGGCACTTTCAGGCGAAAGATTTCCTAAAAAAACACTTCCGGCGTTTTGCACTTTTCCTGCAAGTTCCTCTGCTTTTTCTGAAGCAATGATCAAATGTTCCGGCGCGTATTCATTCAAAAAATCAAACGCATCGTCTATGTTTTCAATCACGATAAATCTTCTATTCAGAAAACTTTTTTCAATAGTCTCTTTTCTTGAAAGCTCTGGTAATTGGTGATGAATTGCGGAAATAACATCTTCGATTATTTGTTCGTTTACTGCAATCAAAACCACCTGGCTGTCGCCCCCATGTTCGGCCTGGCTCAACAAGTCTGCCGCCACGAATTCAGGAACACAGCTTTCATCAGCGTAGATCGCTACTTCGCTTGGCCCTGCCAGCATATCAATCGCTACACCATCAATATTTACCAGCTTTTTCGCATACGTTACATATTGATTTCCGGGGCCGAAAATTTTGTCCACTTTTTCTACTGTTTGTGTTCCATAAGCCATTGCGGCGATTGCTTGTGCACCACCACCTTTATAAATATTTTTGATTCCGAGAATATTGGCGACAAATAAAACAGCATCATTCACATCGCCATTTTTATTTGAAGGAGTGGTTACTAAAATATTTTTACAACCGGCAATTTGCGCAGGGATAGCTAGCATCAAAAGGGTAGAAAACAAAGGCGCGCTTCCGCCCGGAATGTACAAACCCACTTTCTCAAGAGGCACACTTTTGCGCCAGCAAACAACACCTGAAGACGTTTCAATTTTTTTTATTTTTTCAAACTGATGCTTGTGAAATTTTTCAATATTTTTTTTGGCAAGAAGAATCGCCTTCTTTAAATCTTTATCGATCTTCTTTGCTGATTCTGCAATCTCTTCATCGGTTACCCACAAAGATTTTGGGGCAAAACCATGAAATTTCAAAGAATAATTTTTCACAGCGACATCCCCGTCAGCCTTTACAGTATTGATTATTTCTAAAACAGTTTCTTCAAGGTTCTGCGAATTTATTTGTGGCCGTGTAGTTAATTCAGGCCAGTCAATTCGTGAAGGATTTATAAGAATTGCGTTCATATATGTTGTTTAAACCAAGAAGGTTTTTATTACACTGTTGAATTAAGGAGAGACCCCTAATAAACCTTCCTGGTTCTTGTTTTTTACGAAATCATTTTTTCAATCGGCACCACTAAAATTCCTTCTGCTTCAAACACTTTTAATTTTTCAATCACCTGCCAAAAATCATTTTCATTCACCACACTCTGAATGCTGTTCCACCCTTTTTCTGCGAGCGGAACGATCGTTGGGCTTTTCATTCCCGGCAATAGAGCACAAATATTTTTTAACTGGTGATCGGGTGCATTCATCATTATATATTTATAATTTTTTGCTGCTTTTACCGCATCGATTCTTAGCAATAAATTATCCAGAATTTTTGTGTTTTCTTCATCCAGGTTCTTATTGGCAACCAGCGCCGCTTCTGAATTTAAAACTACTTCCACTTCTTTCAGATTGTTGGTAAACAATGTGCTACCACTGCTGACCAAATCGCAAATTGCATCCGCCAAACCAATACCTGGCGCTATTTCCACCGATCCGCTGATCTCATGAATATCCGCTTTCAGATTATTTTCATCCAAAAATTTCTGCAACAAAACAGTATAGGATGTTGCAATTTTTAAACCATTCAAATCTTTTACACCGGAATAATTTAAACTTTTTGGTACCGCAATGCTCAGCCTGCATCTGCCAAAGCCAAGTTTGCGAACGATCTGAATATCTTTATTCTTTTCGAAGAAAACATTTTCGCCAACAATGCCAATATCGGCTACACCATCACAAACATATTGCGGAATATCATCGTCGCGCAGAAAATAAGTTTCCGCCGGAAAATTGAAAGCCTGCACTTTCAATTGACGGTTTCCGTTGTTTAATTCAATACCGCATTCTTTTAAAAGTTGTAAAGACTGTTCGTATAATCTTCCTGATTTTTGAATTGCAATTTTTAGCATCCTATTAATTTTTTAAAATAAAAAAGGCTCACTTTTCAGTAAGCCTTTTATGAGAATATATTTTTTACATACAAATCAACCCAGCTTACCTTTTGGTAAAAAATGATGATGATGTATGTGAATATTTTGTTTCATTGAGGTGCAAAGTAAATAAGGAAAATTTATTTGAACAAAAAAAGTTTTAGAAACTGATACAATTAGCTACTTATTTCTCTTTCTAAAAAATCTATTCAAACAACTCAGCTTTATTTTTTGGTCGTTTTGCATCAAGCCATTTAAAGTTTTTAAGTTTCTTTTGATCTTCAGGAATTTGATTCATTGGATACATTTTTCCATTAATGTTATTTACAAAAACAACCTTTTTCAAATCTTCATTTTTGAAAAACATATCTATTACATCTGCAGAGGCGCGGTTCATTCCAATATAAGCACTGTCGTCGTTTTGCATGTAATAAACACTTTCCGCCTGCGTTCCTTTTACGCGCATATAATCAATTTTGCCATCGACAAAATATCCGTTGATCGTTTTTCCCGACATCTGGTTAAAGAAGCCTTCTTTTGTTTGATTTACAATCATTCCGCTTTCAAAAACATATAATCGTTTTGGCTGTTTATTTTCTGTATACAGAAACATTGTATCGCCCGCTATTTGCGTATTTCCGCTCCATAAAACAGGATTGTAGTATAATCTGAAAACAGAATCTTTTGAAGAAATAAACAGGCTGTCACAAATACTTTGCAATGAATCATTGAAGATTCTTACATGATGAAATGCAAGAAAATACCTGATAGATGTATCAGATTTATTCGTGGAGTCTTTTCCCGGTTTTATCGGCTTGATAGAAACATCTTTTTGTTTTGCTGAATTTTCTAAAGAATCATTTGGTAAAGAATCTGGTTTTCTATTTTTTTCAAGTGATTCTTGTAATGAGTCATTTACTGACCCTACCTCAGCTTTAGGATGTTTCAAATCAATTTTATTTTGTACAGAATCTTTTTTTGATGAATCTTTCTCGGGTTCTTTCAAAATTTGTCGCAATGTATCGCTTCGTGAAATTATTTTTTCTTTTTGTAAAGAATCATTTGCAACCGCATGAGGAATTTCCTTTTTTGATTTAATCAAATGATTAATATTTGAAGAATTTTTTAATGAATCTTCATGCAAGATTTTGTTGGTGGAATCCAATTCTTCCTGTCGGATCTTTTCAAAATATTTTTGAGTGGAATCATTTGTGATTGTTTCATGAACTTTTTCGTTTTCAGAAATATTTACATTGATGGTACTATCTTTTTTTAACACCTGGTTGCTATTATTAACAAAAGTGCTGAAGCCTGAAAAAATAGTATCAGCAGCGATATAAGTACTGTCGTGTTTTTGCTTTAAAATCAAAACCGGTTTTCTTGTTGCGAGAAAAGAATTATTTTTTTTATTCAAAAAAACTTCATTGGCAATAATGGTATAACCTCCTGCTGAATCAATAATGACGGCATTTCCCTCAAGCTGAGCATTACCAGTTTTGTTTTCAAGCGCCATAGTATTTGCAGAATATAATCTTCCGCTGCTGTCCTTTACTGTAGAGCGATTGGTAAAAAAAGCATTGCCGGTATTCAGGTCATAAGTTCCCTGAGTAGTATTGATTTCCACTTCAGGGGTTTTTATATTGGTGTTACTTATGAAACTAGATTTCCGCGTTTGCATGTTATATAAAAGCGAATCAGCGCGAATGTGTTTTTTCGGCTCATCAAGCTTTACGTTCTTTTTAAAATAAATATCTTTTGTATCATCATAATACGTTCCTTCAACGCTGGTGATCACACTTTTCCCTTCAATTACTTTTCCTCCGTTATGAAAATTTCCAATTCCGGTCTGAAGATTATAATCAAGATCGTCAGTAAAAAGAGTGCCACTTTTATTGGTAAGCTTTACTTTATCTTTCAGGTACGCAATTTTTTCGATGCCAAGGTATTTCAGATATTGGCTGTAGGTATGAACCGTATCTGCCTGGTTAATTTCAATATTTCCAAATGCTTCTAAAATGTGTGTAGTAGGATTTACAACTGCGCTGTCACTGTGAAAGATGGTTGTTCCCTGTTTGATAACCGCGCCTCCGGCAATAGTTTGAAGCGTTGTTGCAGAATCAATTTTGATGGCACGCATACTTGGTCCACGAATAATTTCAAATTCACGAATTGTATCCTGCGAAGATTGAGGCGGTGGAGAAACCTGTCCAAACGAAATAAATCCTGCCATTAAAAATAAAAACAGGAATACATATTTTGCCTTTTGAACCATTATTATTTAACCACTTTTAGCGTATCATCAATCAAAGGCGCTGTGATATAATTGCCTTTACTCTTTCTTCCGAAAATTGAAAAGTTCACATATCTTTTTGGATGCACTCTGATATCATCCAACAGAATATTTATTTTATTGGAAGTGGAAGTAAGATTATCATACAAGGTTTTATCGTTCAGCAGCAAGCCAAGCGAACCTGATTTGCTATTTATTTTTTCTGATCCTTCCTTAAAATTATTAATGGCAACATTCAATGAATCAAGCGTTTCCTGAAGATCAACAGAAGAAAGTTTCTTTGAGAAAACTTTTGTATTTCTCATGATGCTATCCAGATTTGTGTTGTTCGCATTGAGGTTAGAGGTAAATGTTCTCATATTATCCAAAGACTGCGCAAGAGCTCCGTTCTGTACATCCATTATTTTCTGAAGAGATTGGGAGGTTGCAACAAAAGAGGCAGTTGCCAAATTCAAATTATTGAGAATGCTCTTGATATTATCTTTCGTGCGCACATCAAAAACAGTTGTAATTGTTGTAAGAACAGAATCTAACGATTTTACTGCGTTTCTGACTTCATACAAAACCGGGTTGATCACTTTCATTGCTTCATCAAAAGCGCCACCACTAAGCGTTGTAAGCAAAGTGTCACCATTTTTTAAATAAGTATTTGCATTTCCCAACTGAATTTCCATGGTAGGACTTCCCAAAAGATTTGGGTTAATAACTGCCAGAGAATTTTTAGGAATATTAACCTCTTTTTTAAGAGCAACAGTTACTACAATTCGCTTCATGTCTTTTCCGCCATCCAGGTTTTCAATTCTTCCAACCTGCATCCCGTTGATAACAACAGGGTTTGATTTTACCAGTCCCTGAACATCAGAATACACAGCATAGATGTAGGTTTCTTTTTTAAGGATGCCGTGACCTTTTAAATAATTAAATCCTATCGCAAACAATGCAATTCCGACAACTGCCATCACCCCTATCTTGGTTTCGTTACTTACTTTCATTTAATATTTTTTCGTAAGAGATAAATCTATTCTGCGAAAATAGTAAAGTTCTTCTCAGTTAGAAACAAATGAAAAGAGTGAAATAAAAGTTGAACTGGCCCGAAAAAAGATCAGAGCGATCAGTTTGGGAAATAGAAAAATGAACTTATTGTTTTGTTTACTGTAATTATGCAGCAATATAGAAATTCGATTATTGCTGAGTAGTTGCCGTATTAGCAACGCCTCTTCCGTTTTCAACCTGGTTTTTATATTTTACAATTGCATCAGTAATTGCCTGCGCTATTTCTTCCTGGCCTTTTTCGCTGTTCAGGTAGCGCTCGTCATCATAATTGGCAATGAAACCGGTTTCAATTAATACAGCCGGCATTTGTGTAGCATGCAAAACCCAAAGTCCTTTTTCTCTTTGCCAAACACCTAAATCGGGTCTTCCTGTAGCTTTAGACACTTCTTCCTGAACGGCTGACGCAAGCTGGTAGCTTTTTTTAAAATAATTTTGAGAATATAAAAGTGCGCTGGCTTTGTATTCCGGGCTTTCGTAATTGATGGTTGCAGAACTGTCATCATCTTCTGTATTAAATCCTAAATCTCCCCCCTCCAGCGCTTTGATCTTGTCGCCGGTTTGTCGCGCTGCAAGAATTAAAGTGCTGGTGCCTTTTCTGCTTGTTGGAATTTTATAATAATGCCTGATCGGAACTTCGCGGGTATGTTTGGTAACTACTTTTTTTCTGTGTTTTCCTTTGCCAACATATTTTGTAGTGTGATAAGATTCTGTTTTGTAACCAACTATTCGGGAACCGGTTTTCAAATCCACCGCATCAGCATGAATGCAAACAAAAAGATCGCCATGATGATCATTGGCAAATTTTGCTTTTTCATGAACAGACATAAAAACATCGGTCGTTCTTGAAGGAATAATATTTACATCCGGTAAAGCTTTTTGCAGATCAGCAACCAGTTTCATTGAAATAGCAAGAGTGATATCTTTTTCTTTGGAACCTAATGTTCCTTCATATTCTCCAATTGCCCCATGATCAGAACCGCCATGACCCGGATCGATAATAATTGTTTTGATAGTCTTTTTTGGAGTTTGAGAAAAAACACCGGCAGTGAAAAAAAACATCATGGGAACTAAAAGAAAAATCGAACGAATTACAAAAAAAGAACGCCGGAAAGTTTTTAATACAAGCATTTCAAATATTGGTTTTAAATGGGTAAAAAGAATTCTTTCAATCTTCACATATCCTTAAACCGATTATCTCTATTTTTGTTGCCTTACTGCTATGTATAAGAAAAACAAACTTAGCTCAAAAACGATCTCACCCTTTGCTTTTACAGCTATCCTGTTTGTATTGATCACATCTTCGGTTAACAGCAGCAGCGGAAACTTTTTAAAAGGATATTATTCAAATTTCAATTTCTCCTCAAAAATTATTTCTTCAAAGGAAAAACATTTTTCTGTTGCAGAAAAGCAAAAATTCGTATTCGATACTATTCCAAACAAAAATTATCTTTCTATTGATTCTGTTCCTGTTAATAATAACGATTCTATTTTAAAAAATGATACGTCGCATTTAAAAAAAGACACTTCCATTACTCAGAAAACTGCTGACACCATTCATTTTAAATTTGCAAAAAACGCATTGGAAGCTCCGGTGGATTATACGGCGGAAGATTCAATGGTAGTGGATCTTACAGGCAAAACAGTGACTCTTTATGGGAAAAAAGTAACTACCAATTATAAAGATAATAATCTCACAGGGCCAATCATTTCATATGATGAAGAAGCCGGAGATATTATTGCTTCGATAAAACGGGATAGCGCGGGAAAGGTGATCGCGTTTCCGACATTCAAGCAGGCAGATTTTACTTCGCAAAGCGACTCGATCCGTTTTAATATGAAGAGCGGAAAAGGACTTACCAAAAGCACTTATACCCAGCAGGGGGACATGTATGTTTATGGACAAGTGATCAAAAAAGTAAGCCCGGAAGTTTTTTATGCGCTTCGCGGAAGGTTTACGACATGTAATCTTGATACACCGCATTTTGCATTTATCAGTAATAAAATAAAATTCATCAATAACAAAGTGGCTATTTCCGGCCCGGTTCACCCTGAGTTTGAAGGTGTGCCCATTCCCATCTATTTCCCATTTGGGATTTATCCGTTGAATCAGGGAAGGCATTCAGGTTTTCTCGCTCCTAATTTTACAGTAAACCAACAAAAAGGGCTTGGTTTGGAAGGGCTGGGTTATTATAAAGTGATCAGTGATTATTGGGATGTAATTGTGCGATCGAATGTATATTCTTATGGTGGCTGGTCGATGAATTTTAATCCGCGTTATTCAAAAAAATATCATTATTCCGGAAGTCTTTCTTTTGATATTCAGCATTTCAATTACAATTTTAAAGGTGATCCTGATTTTTCAAAAAACCGCTCCTATCATATAACTTGGAGTCATAGCGCCGATACAAAATCGCGGCCGGGAGTAACTTTTTCTGCTAATGTGAACGCAGGAAGCAGTAGTTTTAATTCCCAGATTCCCAATGATCCTAACCTTAATTTCCAAAACCAGCTAACCTCTTCTATTGCGTATTCCAAAACCTGGCAGGGTTTACCTTTTAATCTTACGCTTACAGCCAATCACGATCAAAACACGAATTTGAAACTGATCAATGTCAGTTTGCCAACAGTTGGTTTTAACATGACAACCATTTATCCTTTCAGAAGAAAAGATGCGGCTGGCGATTTGAAGTGGTATGAAAATATCGGTATCGGATATTCAATGAATGCACAAAACCGTTTTTCTTTTACTGATTCAACTGGTCACAAAAATATTATTCAACAAATCCGGGATACGCTCCAATGGGGTGTGCATCATTCTGTTCCCATCAGTTTATCGCTGCCGCAAATGGGCGTATTTCAGTTATCGCCATCAGTTAGTTATGATGAAACATGGTATCAGAAAAAAGTGACGCAAAGATGGGATCCGGTTCGTGATACATTGCTCACTAGTATTCAGAAAGGATTTTATACTGCAAGGCAAATGTCTTTTGGATTAAGTGTTTCTACCAGGATTTTTGGAATGATTACAGCAAAAAATAAGGATGCGAAGATACAGGCGATCCGACATGAGATAAGGCCAACATTTGGGATCAGCTATCAACCTAATTTCAATAGAAATAATTATTACCAGGTCCAAACAGATTCAACCGGGCGTAAAGATTTTTTTCCTTATTTTCCAGGAACTCCTTATAATCTTAACGGCCCTTACACTAATGGGCGTTTTGGAGGATTTACATTCGGACTGGAGAACAATCTGTCGATGAAAGTGCGGGATAAAAAAGATACCGGGCAAAATGCATTAAAAAAAGTTTCATTGCTGGACGCTTTCAGCATTAATGGAAGCTATAATTTCTTCCCGGTTGATTTTCGTCATTTCTCTAATATTACTGCTGTAGCTTCTACCAATTTATTCAATAAAATAAACTTCACGACGAGCGCCAACTTTGATCCTTATGAAGTCGACAGCACCGGCAGAGATATTAATGTTTTGGTTTGGAAAAGAAAACCGATCTCTTTAGGAAGAATGACTTCAGCGAATATTTCCTTGTCCAGTTCCTTCCAGGGAGGAAACAAAAAAACAGGAGAAAAGTCAGGCGTCAAACCCGGAAATATTCCTCCTAATCCAGACTACACACAGGATGAATACAACAGTGATATGGCTTACATCAGGAATAATCCCGGTGAGTTTGCTGACTTTAATATTCCATGGTCAATCAGCCTTTCGTATGCGATGACTTACAGCAAACAATTTGTTAGGAGTCTTGGTTTCAAAAATGTGTTTTCGCAAAATCTCAACTTCAATGGAACTTTAAATATTACGGAGAAATGGCAAATGGGAATTACGGGGTATTATAATATTACTCTTGGACAACTAAATCCTTTATCGCTTTCCATTTCAAGAGATTTGCATTGCTGGCAAATGTCTATTAATATGACTCCCCTTGGTCTTTATCGCTATTACAGCATTAACATCAGTCCAAAATCTCCGTTGCTCCGTGATCTGAAAATCAACAGGACAAGATATTCTCAACTGTGACTTGAATTTTTTTTTAAAATTATCTTTCGTTTACAGAAATTCGCCCTCTTTCTCTTAACGATCTTTTTCCTGCAGGCCGATCTGCTTCATTCATCCTGATCAGGCGGCCATTGTATTTTCTACCATCCAGGCTTTTGATCATTTTTGATGCAAATGATTTGTCCACTTCAACCCATGCATTCATTTCACGTAAATCAATGCGACCAAGAACTTCTTTTTTAAGATTGCTTTCATCAAGAATATATTGCAGGAAACTTGCTTTATAAAAACCATCTTTGGTTCCCAAATTGATAAACAATTTTGTAAATCCTCCGTCTCTCTGATAAGAAGGTCTTTCTCTTCTTTCGTTATCACGACGATCGTTATTTCTTCTTTCTTTAAAATCCGGTCGCGCATTCAGATCCTCTGCGTTTTCATAATATTTCAAAAAGTGATCAAACTCAAGTGCAGCAACCCTTTTCAGTACTTCTTCCTTGGAAATATCTGAAAATTTTTCTTCCAGGTCAGACATGTATGTTTCATAAGCACGATTGGAAATATCGGTGTTGATCAATTTGTCCATAAAATAAAAAAACTGTTTACGGCACACATCTTTTCCGCTCGGAATATCCATTTTATGAAACTGCGCATTTACCATTTTTTCTAACTGGCGGATTTTATAAGATTCGCGGC
>JBQCIM010000061.1:0-32621 GCA_051953735.1 Ginsengibacter sp. | reverse complement strand
TCCTTAAATATTTGACATAAAAATTTTCTATAGCATATACTTTATCCGAACCGACTACAAATACTTTCATTTTCTGTTACTTACGAACGTCCAAAACTTCCAGTCTATTTGACGTTTAAAAGTCTTTAAAGAATTATTTATTTACTACTCTTTCTATTGTTTCAGCCACTTTTTCAATGGTAAACTCACCAATGATTCTTTTTGATTCTTGTTTCATCGCTTGGACGCTAACCCTATCTTCATCCATGTTTTTTAAAACTTTTATAAGATTATTGATATCACCAGCTTTGAAAATATGTCCATTAATACCATCCATTACCAGGTCTGCCGCGCATCCGCATTTTTCACTTACAATGATCGCCTTTCCATTTGCCATAGCTTCATTCACCGACAATCCCCATGTTTCGCCCGGTCCTGTTGATGGCAAAACAAACACGTCTGCTATTTCATAAATTGCAGGCATAAGAAACTGGTTTTGAAAATCAATAAAATGAATTCCTGCTTTATTTCGATACCTTTCCCTTAAAGCAACATCTAATTCACCGTTCCCCACCATAAGCAGGTGAACGGAATTATTAAAATTGCATTCAATGAAAGCCTCTAACAAAGTCACCGGATCTTTCTTTGGCTCCATTTTCCCAGCAAATAAAAAAACGAAACTGTCGCCTGCAATCTTCAATTTTTTACGAAGGTCTTCTGCATAAGCTGCACAAGACTCAGTGATCAATGCAAACCGGGCATTGTCGACAGCATGAGGGGCATGTATCAATTTGGGTGCAGGTAAACCACTTTTTCTGAAATAATTGAAATTATTGTTACCAACATACAAGGCAAAATCAATGTGGCTGTAGATCCATCTTAGGAAAAGAGACCTGGTAATACCTTTCAATAAATTTCCTTCATCCAGTAAAGTGGAATCTCCCCTGAATAGGATGGGCACTTTTTTAGCAAAGTATCGTAACACCTTTAAATGACTTTTAAAAGCCCACCCATACAATAAAATGCCATCAGGATTGAATTTTTTTATTACTTCAATTATGGAGGGATTGTCTATTCCATTAAAGTGGTGAGAACCTTTGTCCTTTGCCACATTTTCTAAAAATTCAAAACCATATCCGTTTAGCACCGGTATATCCCACCGAACCGTTCTTCCAAAACCAGGATCATATTTTTTGTCTATTACCGATTCTCCCCAGGTGTAAAAAACTTTTATTTCAATAGCCCTTCGCGCGGTCAGTAAGGCAAACAAGGGTGCATTATATTGAATCGGATGTGTGGTAATAATGGCCAATCGCCTCATAATACATTTTGTTATTCACTGATTGCGCCGCAAATCTCGTGATACACATTCTCATAAAAGAAAGCGGTTTCACGGTAAGATAATCCATCCCTGTTGATCGCTTTCTTAAGATCAAATTCCTCCAGTTTTTCAAAATCAACGGCAATTATTTTCGGATATGTTGCATCTGTTGTAAGATTCATTGCATAAGTCATCGTTTTTGAAAACCAAACATCTAATCCACAGGCAAGGTATTCAAAGACTTTATTCGGAGCATTGTATATCCAGTTGTCAGAAACCGGCTTGTATATAACCAGGCCTACATCATAATTCGTAAGCACCTCAGGCAATTGTGCGTAATTAATGGAGCCATGAAATCGGATACCATCCGTGTTAACCGGGGCCAGAAAAGATTTCGCTTTTTCATCAATATTATGACTATAGATATCAAGTGTAACATCGGATTTATTTTTTATCACCCATTCTGTCAATTCCTTCAAATAAGTAGTATCATATCCCAGTGATCCCACATAAACCAATCTTATTTTTTTTGAAATCCGATGATCGGTTTTACTTTTTGCCCAAAATTGGGAGGGATAATTGGGCATCGTATGAAAAACAGGCTGAACTATACTTTTCAGATGATTATCACAGATCATTTTTTGCAACCTCACCTCATTCGTTTGTGAGATCCAATGATAAGAATGCCGATACATTTTGGCTTCCTGCTTATGCATGGATTTCACCAAAAGCATATTAGCTGCATATTCCTGTGGACTACAATATTCGTGATAGTGGGCCAGCAATTTTACTTTAGATCCTCTTATTTTCTTATACACAAGCGCAGGCCACGACGAAATAGTATCAAAATACAGGACAGACCTGGGTTGATGTTTCAGTAATAACAGTAAACTGTTCAGATAGAAAAAAAAATAGCGAAACAATCTTAGTCTGGAAGAGGGTACAATCGCTGCGGTTCGCTTTATGGTAACGTGTTTTGAATTATTTCTATAAAACGGTACGTTTTTCTCTCCGGAGTTCTTAGTCGTTACAATAATTATTTTATCTCTTGAATTTAATGCTAAATAATTGATCAGATTGCACGTTGGTGGATATAGCTCCAGCGGTTGAAAATGAATAATGCCTATAGAATGAAAAGTTTTTTTCAGAATAAAGGGGTTATAGAATTAAATGAAATAAATTCCAAATTCATTTTTAATTTTCTTGGTAAGAAATACACCATTCCATAACAATTTTAAAAATTGCTTTATCCGGTTTCCGGAAAGTATTTTATGCACCTGAGAATAATTATTTTGATGGATCAGGTATACGGTGCCGGTGAATGGTAACTCCGATAATTTTTGGCCGTTAAAATCTATGATACGTTGGTAGGTGTACGCGTGTTGTTGAAATAAGTTATAACTGATTAATTTAAAATCTGTTGAAAAATCAGGTATTGGCACCAGGTCTGCATGAATAATATGAGTACTCCCGTTCATTGCCCAAATTTGATTATTTTTTACAGCCAGATGCGACCCTTCATGGTACAAATATCCTTCTGTAATACGCCATCCCGGACCTTTTACATCTTCATTCTCCTCTACATATGCTGCAATTTTATTCGAGATCATATCGTCACTATCAATGGCCATCAGGTAATTACATCCCAATTCTTTCGCCACTTTGCAACCCAATGTAATCTTTCTTGATTTATCCATCATTCTTTCTGCAAACTCTACAGTAAACCATTGGCTCATAAAATCGAAATCCTCAATTTGTGAAATGGTTATTACAGGACACGAATAATGAACATAATAAATATTTGGATCAAAGAATTCTATCTCAGGCTTGTCATTGTATACAATTATTAATTTAAAATTACGGGATGTCTGATTACAAATCGACCTTACCGTCCTTTCAAGCATCAAGTTGGCAAGGTGCCAATCCTTCGAATATTTTTTAGGAATTATAGGAACAATAAAACCAATCATTTTTCAGAAGCAATGGAATCAGGTTTATAATAAGACAGTATTTCCTGTAGATATATTTCATTAAAAATATCTGTTTCAATGACCGGTAGCCAACCTGTCTTTAATAGTTTATAAGCTTTGTCAATTGTTATGGCCAGGTCTTTGAAGTTGTTGTATTTAAAAATAAATCCATTTTTGTTATTGACGATTACGTCCACATTTCCCTTCGCTGCTGATCCAATAACTGGCAATTTTTTTTGAAATGCTTCCCTTAAAACAAGAGAATACATTTCAGTAAAAACACTTGGCAGAATTAAAAAATCATAGTTAGTTAAGGAAGACAATAGTTCATCATGAGGTAGTGCTCCCAGGTAATTAAAAGAATATGCTTTTGAACAGAATTTAAAATATCTACCGTCTTCAATATTGCCTGCTACGTCGAGTTGAATATCTTTCCTCAAAAGTAAATTCATTGCTTTACAAAGTAAATGAAGTCCTTTCTGGCGCTCAACTCTACCGGCAAATAAGATCTTTCCTTTTATGTTCCCGTTTTTTTCTTTGTTTGCCTCATTAGCGGAATTTATTACGTGAGGAATCAATTTGAGTTTAGGTGAACTAAATCCATTTTTTATTAAAGTGTTTTTAAACCATTTCCCATAAATAAATATTTGATCACACATATTTATCAATTCATTCAAATCATCCTTCCCTGATTGAATCCGAATCCCTAATTCTTTAACTTTAGAAGCTTTTTGCGTTGCTGAAATAAGAAAGTTAACTCCAGAGTTATATAAGTTTGAATGGTAATCAGGTTTATACTTTAATCTACTGGCCAGAATGCATTTAATGCATCGTTCAGTATCGCTGAAATTATCACAATCTTCAAGGCCTTTATAACGAAAATCGTTTTTGTAGCATGTCAGATAAGGTAAATGAAAGGTGAAAAAAACTTTTTGGCAATAGAGTTTTGCTACTTTTAACCAGGCAATATTAATCCCACGAGGCCCGTGATATTCATGAAAATGACAAATGTCATATTCCTTTTTTTTTAATAAAGTAGTAAATATTTCCACCTCAGCTTGTAAAGCAAATACATTTGTTTCTTCAAAACGGTAATCTTCCACTTTTTCACGATCAAGAATTGCTACATCTACAGAATGACCGTTTTGCCGCAGAGCCTTTCCAAGAATGTGACTATAATTCTCTATACCACCTATTTTATAGGGAAGATATTTACCTGAAACAAAAAGGACTTTCAATTATTATTGTTAGGTTTCGTTGTTTAAGAATAATAATGCAGTATCTCATTTAAATCGTTTTTAGGATTATTATTTAATTCAAATTCAGGTTTCCAGCCGTTTTGTTTCAAAGAATATGCTTTGTCAATAACTCTTGCAAGGTCTTTAGCATCATTATAATTAAAAGTAAATCCATTTTTACCTTCTTTGATTACGTCAACGTTTCCCTTTGCTGCAGACGCGATGACCGGTAATTGATTTTGAAAGGCATCCTTTATCATCATGGAATACATTTCGGTAAAAACACTGGGCAAAATTAAAAAATCATACATTGGCAATATCTGCAAAAGTTCTTCAAGAGGTATGGTTCCTTTAAAATTATATTGATATTCATTCTCACAATCCCTTTCATAATCCTCATCAACAATATTTCCAAAAACATCCAGTTGAATATTTTCAGCTGATAATAAATTCATTGCTTTACAAATTAATAAAAGCCCCTTTTGCTTTTCAATCCGGCCTACGAACAAAATTTTGTTATTCAGTTTAGAACATTCAGTGTTAAGCAACATGTCTTCTCTGATACTTTCACTAGTAATATAGGGTATCTGTTTTATTGAAGGTGCCTGATAGCCATTCTCATTTAATAATCTTTTAAACCATGTAGCATACACAAAAACATGGTCACAGGTATTGATCAGTTCATTTAACTGAGTTTTTTGTAAGGTGATCCTGTTTTGTAGCGCATGAATTTTACCGGATCTTTTTATTAACGGTGCTATGATGTCAATTCCAAAATTTCCTAAGGCAAATCGCGGTGACTTTTTATAATTCATTTTTGTTGCAATAATGCATGTAACGCATCTTTCAGTTGAAGAGAAATTATCGCAATCTTCAATTCCTTTGTACCTGAAATCATTTTTATAACAGGTAAAATAAGGCAGGTGAAAAGTAAAAAAAATCTTTTGACAGTATTGCTTTGCAGCCGTAAACCAAAATAATTCAATGCCGCCAAATGCAGAATATTCCTGGAAATGACAAATATCGTAATGGTTCTGCTCCAATAAGCTAATAAAGCTGTCGAAGCCATTTGACAATGGAATAACCTGGATTCCGTCATAAATATAAGGCTCCCGGTTCTTGCTATTCAGAATAGCTACATGCACATTGTGATTACTTTGTAGCAGCATCTTAGCCAGGAAATGAGTGTAATTTTCTATTCCTGCATTTTTGAAGGGTAAGTATCTCCCAAGAACCATTAATACCTTCAACCGGGATTAGTTTTTTTAAAGAGTGGGTAATACTTTTTGATGACCTCTGGCAGGTAATTATTTAATTCAATTCCACATTCTTTGATCAGTTTTGCCGAGAATTGGCAGGGTGCTTCAAATTTTGCAATCTTAATTTTTCCTTTGTCTTTCATAAATTTTGTTTCAAATATTTTCTCAAACTCGGATAAAATTTCAAACATCTGATATGAATGTGTGTTGACAATATTTACGGTACCAGGTTCTTTTTTGTAATGAATTAAATAGTGATTTAGCAGTTTCATGAAATGATCCACATCAAGAATATTTCGCGCTGCTGATTCTATAACATTGATTCTTTTTTCTTCTTTTAATGAATTGTATAGATAATTGAACAAAGTATGAGTATTCCAGGGATTGTTGCCGATAATATTTGAAGTGCGGATGATCACATAATCCGGGAACAGCCGCTTTACCAACTCTTCCATTTTAATCTTATGGATCACATAGGGACGGTCAAAATTTTCAGATGCATTTACCTGGATACTACTAAAATAAATAAACTTTTTTGCTGTGTAATTATTGGCGATCGCTACTATCTCCTTTTCTTCAAAGCTACCTCTGGAAATATTTTCCATAGTAGAATTGGAAACCCCATTTGCATAAAAAACAATCTCCTCTTTATCCATTTCACTCAATGCTGTAGCTAATAAGCCTCTTCCAACTATCATTCTACCTTCCGAAGTTTGATTTAAGATTTTTAAAAAAGCTAAATGGCACGCCTAACCGGATGGCAATTAGATAAACAGCGGTCTTGAAGGAAGGATTTAAACGGAAGGCAATGGTAAGCCATTTTTTTGCCGTAGAATAGTTGTGTTGGTAAAGATATACGGAGCTGTTTTGTATGTTTTTGGCGATTATCCGTTTTAATTCAGGTTTACTTGTTCTATAATAGTGATATTTTATTGTCATAACACTTTCCTCCGATACGCAATTTGTAGAGGATACATTTGACATTGAAGTTTCATGAATACGATATTGGGCAAAAGGACCTGATAGATACTTGATCTCATACTTTTTACTTAACCGAAGCCACATATAATAATCCTGAACCTGGATCGTTTCATCAAATCCACCCGCTTCTCTTGCCAATTGAGTATTAATCAATACTGATGGCAATGAGATAAAATTAAAAGTCAGCAAATCATTAAAAATGTTCCCGGAAGGCATGTTGTTCTTATCATAATGTATCCTGCTAAAATAATCAGGATTCGTAATTTCACCTGAATCGTTTATCACGTGCGAATTTGAATAAATCATAGCAGTATTTACAGAATTTTCTAAAACAGCTACCTGTTTTTCTATTTTTTGCGGCAATATTTTATCATCCGCATCCAAAGGCTGAAAATATTTTCCTTGAGCAGATCTTAAAAGGAAGTTACAAACTTTTGTAAGTCCCTGGTTGGCTTGATTCCTAATAAAAAACATTTTAATTTTCCCTTTATAATTCTCAATCCAGTTTTCGATCATGGCAACTGAATTATCGGATGAGGCATCATCAACGATGATCAGTTCAATGTTTGGATAGCTTTGAGCGGCAACACTATTTAAAGTTTCCAAAATATATTTGCTATAATTATAATTAGGAATACCAATGGTTACTAAGGGATGGTCTGTCATTTTCTCAATTATAAATTATCAAAACACTCCTCTCAGAAAACCAATAAATCCAATTCCGGAAATTTTTATTGCTTTTACCGCCTTTAGGATTTTACCTGATTCTTTAATATACATTAAAAAAATTCTTACAAATGATCTTCTTGCTTTTTTTAGGATCACTTTTTTTTGTTCTGCTGTCAAAGGGAAGCCGTCAATACGCAAAGCGTCATTCAAATACTTATAATTATAGCACACATAACTATACGTATTTTGCAATTCCTGGCCATCATGAATCCTATAATAAAAGAACTCTTTATCTAAGAGGACTATCGGAAATGATGAAGCCATTTTTAAATTGAAATACATATCTGACGGTACTCCATAATCTGCTTTGTAATAACCAACTTCTTCAAATGCACTTTTTCTGAGAATGGTACCGGAAGGCCCGATATTAAGGATCGGCTTATCGAAATAATTAATAGTAATGGCATCTTTTGAATTAAGGTATTCCTTTTTCATTTCTTTTTGCAATTTCAACAGCCCCATTCCTGCATCAGGATATTTTTCCATCATTTCAACACAATAAGCAAGCCCCCACCCATAGATCTTGTCATCTGAGTCCAGGTATTTAATGTATTTGCCTTTAGCATATTCTGCTGCTTTATTGCGATTGGGAAACTGGTCCAAATTCTTATCATTCACATAAACCTGTATTCTCTTATCCTTTTGCGCGTAGCTGCTCGCAATCTTCACCGTATTGTCTTTTGAACAATCATCTACAATTATTAATTCAAAATTAGTATAAGTAGAAGCTAAAACACTCTCGATTGCTTCAGAAATATATTGCTCCCGGTTGTACGCCGTCATTAAAACACTAACCAATGGGGATATGCCTTCCATTATAGTAAGACCTGATAAAATTTTTAAGTCGATCCTTTGGTAAAAAATAACTGCATGGTTTGAAAAATGTTTTTTGAGCCTTCGGTTTTTCTAAACACCATAATCGTGTTTTTAAACCATCCGAAAGTTGCCTGATTCCTTAATCTTTTAGCTGAAATCTGATCATATTTCCATCCCCTTTTTTTCATTTGCCCGATTATATATGAATTACTTTTACAATTGACATGACCATCTCCTTTCTGACCAGGAATACCCCAGCTAATGATAATACCCTTAATGGCATGGTGGATCATATTATCTAAAAAAGTATCTTCGAATTCTACCGGAATATGCTCCCCTACTTCCAGTGATAATACCCAGTCATAATTCTTATTCAAATTAATTGGTTTTGAAAGATCAAGAACCTTTCCAAAACCATTAGTTAATAATTCTGTATTAGGATTTCCATCATAACCATCACATTCAAATCCATTTTTGATTAAGGCCTTTACGTAATTGCCCGTTCCGCAACCCAAATCAACAATAGTCTCCGCTTTCTCTTTTTTAAAAAATACGCTGATCCCAACCGATAGCCTGTTATCATATAAATGGCCAGAAGAATCAGTGGATTCCCAAAAACCATTTTTATTAATTGGAAAATCAGCCATTAGAACTATTTACAATTAGGAAAATGAAAACTTTGCAGATAAAGTTGAGTTTTAATTTTGCATAAAAATTGCATCCACTTGTCGCAATTCACCTGCATTAGTGTAACTTAAATTATATAAGTTATAAAGGGAAAAGCCTTTTCTCCTTAGCAATAACAATATCTCGTCTAGATTTTTTTGGTTCACGTAAGTAGGCATCAGGATGATCTCCAAATAAATTAGGAAGATTTTTTTCTGGTCCAGGCACTTCGAAGCTCCCTCCAAAATTTCATATTCAGTTCCTTGCGTATCCATCTTTAAAATGTCAATTTCATCAATCCGGTTTTGTGCTACAAAATCGTCCAATGTAAGGGAGTTTATTTTAATCACTTCCTTGGTCACAAAAACTACATCATTCCAATTTTTTGAACTGTCAATATGAGTAGCGAGCATAGAATTTGTTGGATAATATTCATTTACATGAAAATTCACAGAACCAGTTACTTCACTGAGAGCAATATTATAACATTCTATATTTTTAAATTTTGATGTCATCTTTTTCAAGATTTCAAATGAGGCCCCAAATGGTTCAAAACAATAAATCCTTGGATTTTTAAACAGCCCGTTATATTGAATGGCCACATCTCCTGTACAGGCTCCTACATCAAAAATAGTGATATGTTTTTTTGTTATCAGCTTTACCTGGTCCTTAAAAGGATCACGTTCCCTTACATCTAAATTTATCAGCTGGTACCCGAATTTTTTAAGTATTTTTTTTAATATTTCCTTCATTCCATAAAATTTTTGAAATCTGAAATGATCAGTTCCATTTTACTTTTATGATTACTTCTTTCTATTGAGCATCTTCTCTCTTTATTTTATAAATCTTTTCATTTATGGTTAATTAAAATGATCACTCACGTTTATAAATTCAGCAATACTATCACCGATCAAATTCCAGTCATATCGTCTTTTTACTAAGTTCCTTGCTTCTTGCTGAATTTCTAGTCTTTTCGTTTTATTTTTTAGAAGAATGATAAGATGATCCGCAAAATCTATCTCTTTGTCTGAAATGATTATGTTGTTACCATTTGTATAGTCAATTCCTTCTGCCCCTTTGGAAGTTGAAATTACGGGAAGACCTAAACTCATGGCTTCCAGTATCTTCAATCTCGTGCCGCTTCCGGTTAATAAAGGCACTACTGCCACCGAGGCTTTATTGTACCACGGTTTTACATCGTCAACAGAACCGGTAAAAACTAACGAAGTGTCCTTGATCAAATCCTGGTACTTACCCGGGAGACTGCCACTTCCAACTACGAGCAATTTCAGTAATGGAAAAATATTTTTTACAAGTGGCCATACCTTTTTATAAAACCAATAAAGACCTTCACTATTTGCGGATGTCCATAAAGCACCACAGAATAAGATATATTCGGGATAATCCTCGCTTACTGCTGTATCATTCATTTTACTTATGATTACTCCGTTAGGAACTACAATAGTATCAACCCGGTTGTTATTCATTTCTAAAAAACCAATACGATCCTGCTCACTGCAGGCGAAGATGGCATTCACTTTTCTGTGCAATGACGCTTCTGTTCGTTGTACTTTTTTTAAATATTGTGCTTCGACTTCTAACTTTTCCACACCCTTCTCTGCAAGATGGCTGTCTACATTATGTGCATCATAGATAATTCCAACAGAACGATCATATTTACGGATCAGACTGATCCCATGTAAAGTGAGCAGGTTTTCTAAAATAATAAAATCAAATTTATGTTGTTTTATTATTCGGCTCAGCACGGGATAATATTCCAGGAACATTCCATCTGCTGATGTGACAATTTTCTTCCTAAGCCACCTGTAACGCAATGCTTCTGCAATTCTTTTAGGAAAAATAGAAAAAAAATCTTTTGAACCTCTCTCATCCTTGGTACTGTGGATTTTAATATTTTGAATAACCGGATATTCTCTGACAGACTCTAAAAAACTTTCCTTAGGTTGAAAAATGATCAAATCAAGATCGAAATGCCTCGCAAGCTGATGTATCAGGTGAAAGCATCGCTGCATTCCTCCATTCCTTGGAGGATAAACATTTTCATACGGAACAATGATAAGACCTGATTTCAACTAAATCTTAGCTTCTTTTTTTAAAACTTCTATGGGTATATTACCAATGCGTCCCGCAACCTCACTAAAAGAGCTAAAATAGGAACCGTAAATTTTGGAGGTTTTAGATAAACAAAACAGGTCTATTACTGCATCTCGCATTCCTTCCGTAGTCCGCCTTCCAAATATCTTTCCATGATGCAAAATTCTGCCTTCACCAAATTTTCCCAGTAGTTCGTCCTGGTATTTTTGTTCATCGGTGGACAAGAAAAAGGTAACGGCAGGATTCCCGCTAATCTCCATCTCCATTTGCGTTATAAAAATGCTTAAGGGACTGTACTTTTTAGAGACTTCCTGGTCAGTTCCCCTTATGTGAACTCCTATCGTGTTCTTGCTAAAATATTGACAAACATCGTTAATTATTTGTTGCAAAGCGGCTTTCGGAACAAATAAATGGTAGTCTTCCGGATCAAAATAATCAAATTCCTGGCAACTACAGATTAAAACGTTCATAGCCTTATCAACTTCCTGTTGCAGATTAAGCTTATTATGCCATACCTGTTCAGCCATATTGTCTAAAAAAAGAAAATCATATTTAAAAGCGCTTATATACAAATCATCCAACCCCAAAAGTTTAGGAGAATATTGACGCATTTTCATCCAGATCTTATATTGAAAAGGAATTTTCTTAATCGTAATTCCGTGGGGTATCTCAAACAGATCACTAAAGTCAGCGTATAAGCCAGAATCTTTATACCAGTAAACAGTAATGTCCTTCCCGGACCTCCGTGCCAGTTTTATGGCAACTGCCATTATTCTTATCCGGTTTGCAAGGCCGCTTGTAGGTATTAATATGATTTTACCATTTTTCATTACCTATGCACAAAGAATCAGGAAGGAATTACCTGTAATAAATCCTTAGTCATTTTTTCCTTATAAGCTTTTACCCATTTAAGTGCCTGAGCCGAGGTACCTGCTAATAACTCTTTATTGCAAAAAAGTCTGTTAATGATAGTAGCAAACTCTATGGAAGTATCAGCAATAAATAAATGGTTTTCAAAAGGGGCAGTAACGCCCGCTGCTCCTGACGGGGTTGCAACAACCGGTATTCCATAACTTAGCGCTTCTAACGATTTCACTTTATAACCGGTACCACATGTTTCAGGATTGATAAAAATATCGCCTGAGGCATAAAACGACTTCAGATCATCTACCTTTCCTTTTAAAATAATATTATCATGCTGAAGATTAATTTTTTCACAAATACTTCCTCCTATCACCAGTACAGAATCCGGGTGCTTTTTGAGGATTAAAGGAAATGTTGCGTTAATAAAAAGATCAATCGTTTGAAGATTAATATCATTAGCTGAAGCCAGGTATAATAATGTCTTTTGAAATTCTTTATAACGCCGGTCTAAAATTGATGGGATATAGTTAAAAACCAAAACTTTTTTTCCGGACAATACTGAAAAGTAATCAGCATCGGTTTGATGCACAGCTAAAACAACATCGGCACGTTTCAATGCTTTTTGCTCCTCGCTTTTAAAAAAACTTACCCAGGAAGGTTTCAGATCATTATTCAAATAGGTTTGAAACCTGTCCGTGAATCGGTCATGAGTATCCAAAATCTTTAAAACAGATTGATCAAAAAAAGTCAGTGACTTAGACACAAAAGCATATTCACAAACTACCACTCCGAAATTATTTTTCTCTTGCAAACGCTTAATTAGAGATTTTGAAACAGCGGGGAAACCGGCATCCAGTTCACTATTGTAGAGATATTCTTCTTGGTTAATGATTCCAACATAAAATTGCAACTTTCGTTTATACCCTTTTACTTTCGCAATAAGTTTTTGAATCATGTACTTCACTGTTCGGCCGTTCTCAAATAGATCTTTCCGGGGAATAATATAAAGCTTACTTTCAAAATAGGAGTGCATTTCATTTATATCATGATCTTCATACGCAAAATATAAAAAATGTACCTCCCAGTGTTGCTGTTGAAAGAAAGTAACTAATGCTCTGATATGTTGCCGGTTTCCTGCATTGCAAGGATGCGTGGGCGTTGGTGAGACAAAAAGAACTTTTTTAGCAGGCACGGGAAGCTCTTATTTTTAAATTCCTCAAAAACCTCTGTAATTCATTTTCATTTCCAAAATAAAACTGGGGATAATGCGCCAAAAAATTTTTAAATACTTTTTTCGGGCTTTCTGTTAAATCATACTTTTCTTTAAAGGAAAGTAATTCTTTCACCAACTCTTCTTCGCTTTTATATATACTGAAACAATCTGGCAGAACCCCTTCTCCATGTACTGCGGGATTTTCATTTAACCGCCAACTCATTGGCCACCACGATTCAGGAGTAAAGACCTGGCATCCACAGCAAAAGGATTCTAAAAGAGGCAATCCAAATGCTTCATAAGATTGCATAAAATAGATCGCTCCCTCTTGATAAATACGCCTGATTTCCTCAATAGTATATGGTTTTTCTAATGAGATATATTTGATACCCGCTTTTTGCAATGAACTTATTTGTGCCTTACGGAATTCTTCATTTCCTTCATGTGGAAAATCTATAATTGCAACCAATTCGTTTTTAGGCATCGGTTTTAAATTCCATGATTCAGCTTTGATCCCGATAGGATACCAGTTATCTGTTGGCTGCTGTTTAATTTCAGTAACATCAGAGACTGAAAGATGAAAATCATATCTTTCTGATGAAGAATTGTTATTTTCTTTTAAAAAATTGATTTGTGTCGGTGCATTTCCCAGGAAATAAACTTCATAAAGGCCAACCGGTTTTTGAATGATCCTTCTGAATTTTTCTATATTATACAGGCTTCTTAAAAATGCATTAGGCGTACATTCACTAATGATGATTATGTCAAATCTTTTTAATTTTTTTAAAAGAGCAGCATCTTTCAAATAACCATTTAGTTTTCTTTTTAACCAAAAATGAAAGCTGAGCTTACTGTCTTTCAAAGAAACCAAGCGGGTTAGAAACCCAACAGTATAAAAAGTTTCAACTTTTACTCCCCCTTGTTCTAATTGCAATTTTAAAGACTCTGCTAGAATTCGGGGGCTGCGATAGTCAGGACGGGTAAGAAGGGCAATTTTCAATCTAAGAAAAGTGTTTTTATTATAGAAGTCTAAATCATAATCCTTTTTTTATACTCAGTATTAATAAACAGTGCATCAGACCAGCTTAAAAGATGATTCTGGTGGCATTGCGAATAAAAACCAACCAGTAAAAAATTGTGATCCAAAAGATAACTTAGCACGTTTGTAAACGATGGCGTGCCTTCATAAATATTGGAATAAATGATTTCGCATAAAATTACCCCTATCCTGTTTTCATTTATTAATCTTTCTGCTCCTTTGAAAACCTCTAAATCAAATCCCTGGGTATCGGACTTTAATATATCTATGAAATCAACCTTTTGCTGATCAGCAAATGCGTCCAATGTAGTTACCTCGACGTTTGTAACTTTATTTATCTCTCCCCACCAATTTTCACCCGGACTATAAAAACTGCTCATTACTGACCGTGTATTTTCCTGAAATGGCAAAATTCCTTTACATGATCCAATAGCAAAATTCCAAACTTTGACCTTTTCAATTTCAATGCAATGATCTCTTAATTTAGCAAAGGTGTCCGGACCAGGCTCAAATGAATCAATCGACGAATGCGGGAATATTTTTTTAAATTCATCTACTGATTGTCCAACATTCCCGCCTACATCAAAGATAACCGGAGAAGCATTGTTCTTTAGAAAGGTACGTATATCTTCAAAAGGATTACTTCCAAAAGGAGTTTCAGCAATTGGCTCAGCAATTGCAGTCTGATATTTTACAATATCAAACCCTATTTTTTTAAAAAATTTATGAATTAATAATTTAATGAAACGCATTAGAAAAAATTATGAACCTCGGAAGTTGGGAGCCCCAGGATTCTTATACTTTTTTTAGAATCTTTAATGCGTTTAGGGCTATAATAGGCAATTCTCATATTTGAACCACAGTCTTTTTCCTGTAAAACACAAGACATTTTAAAATAAATAACAAAGTAAGTTTCTTTCCAAAATGTCTTTGTGGTTGATATTTTTCCTTTAAAAACTGGTATAGCTTAATTGGATTAAATCTTTTCTGATTATAATATTTTTGAAAAAAGAATTTATAAAAGTTTTTCTCTTTCTTTAAATCAAATAGACCAGTGACTGCTTTTTCGAGAATATCCCCAGGATAAACATTTAATTTTCTATTTGCATTTATAATTTTTGCCTTATAAAATTCTATTTTTTTAATCCACTCTTTATCAGGAATACTGTCTTCTATAAAAAACATTGTTAACCACCTGAGATCAATATCTTTCCCATCTTCCAACAGATTATAAAAAAGCCTGGCTTGTATTTTACTTTTTAAAATAAATTGTTCTTTCCATTTTACACTTCCAACCTGCGAATTATGGATCCTGTATTTCAACAATACCTCTGGTAAATTAACTATCTTGAAACGCAAGGCTGCTTGTGCGAAAAAATAGTGATCTTCTGCATAATAATATTCCGGTCTATATTTTAATTCATATTTTTTTATAAATTCACTTCTCATCATTACACTTGGATGCGTTAATGGGCATCCAAAAAACAAACGGAATTGAATTTCTTTAAATGTTACAGGACTCTTCTGTATATAGTTTAGCGCTCCAAAAAATTGTACCCAACTTCCACATATACCCACATCAGTATGATTTTCCAAATATTTAAACTGTTCTTCAAATCTATTCGGCAAGGAAATATCATCAGCATCCATCCTGGCAATATATTTTCCTTTAGCGGCTAAAAGACCATCATTCAATAAATTCAAATAACCTTCATTATTTTCAATCCTTTTATAAACAATTCTCTCATCATTAAATGAAGTTATGATATCATGGCTTTTATCAGTAGACCCATCATTGTAGATTAAAAATTCAAAGTCAGTAAAGGTTTGGGTTAAAATACTTTCAATTGCTGTCCTAATATAATCTTCTGAGTTGTAAACCGGCATAACTACAGAAATCAAAGGCGATCGAACCATTTCTTCTTTTATCCTAGTTTATAGAACGGTTTGAAATGAATAAAATTTTTATTAATTGCAATCGTGGTTTCTCCGCTTTCAAAATAAATAAAGCTATTATTTTTTAGTATTTCAATAATTGTTTGTCTACAGTCAAACTCATCATGAATCTCTATAGCAAGGCATTTTATATTTTTCAAAAAATTACTTGCATATTCTTTATCCTCAAATAATTTCTTTTCTGTTCCTTCTATATCTATCTTTAAGATATCCACACTTTCTTTTTCCCTGATTTCATTTAACAGATCCAAAAGTGAAAATCCTGCTACTTCACCTTTTTCATCTTCAATAAGGTTAATTGACCACTCTTTGCCATCTCTAAACTTCCTGTTTAAACCAAGAGTTGTATTAGTCGTCCATACTCCTCCTTTTATTAATTTGAATTTTGAAATATTTTCAGTCATATTTTTTTCAGCCAATTCAATATTACTGCCAAATGGTTCCACAGCAAATATTTTAGCGTTTGGAAATAAAGCTGAAAAATAAACACTGGCAAGGCCGATATTTCCTCCAAGATCAATGATCAGCCGCGGCGATTCTACAAAAAATTGACTGAAAAAATGTATAACGGGTTTATATTCTTGCTTTTTAAAAATCTGATCATATACTTTCCTATCACTGCTGAAAGGTCTTAACCAAATCTTTCTGTTATCTTCCTTTATTTCAATTAAAAAATTTTGTTTTATTTTGACCAAACCATTATTGTAAACAAAAAGATGCTCATTGATTTTCTCTAATAGAATGCCTTTATTTTTTCTACGATGTATTGCACTTTTTGAATGTGTAAATTTCAGCTTCAATCTATAAACAATATAGGTTATAGCAGCTGAATACCCAATGTTCCTGTATAAATAAAGAACTTCTTTCCCATATTTAAATTTAGTGCTGTTCATCTATTATATCAAGTTCAAAAACATAGATTGCGTTTTAAATTTTTTTGAACTATCCTTTAAATATCTTCTTTATTTTGTCCACTTTCAAACCTAAACGGTACGTCTTGCTCTTTCTATAGGCACCAATTACTCTTTCCAACTTCTCGTTTTCCTGCAAGAGGTGTATGGGATTGTCAAAATATTTTTCGTATAGTTCAGCGTGATTATTGTACAGTTTGAGCAGGTCTTTAAATATTCTATGGCGGTCCTTTACTGCCCTTCGGAAGATTGACTGATCTTTTTTTCTGTAAAACAATCCTACTTCAGGTAATTCCACAACCCTGCCGCCATTTTTTAAAATTCCGATAAAAAGATTCCAGTCCTCAAAAGCAAGCATGCTTTCGTCAAAACCATTTGTTTTATCGAAATCCGTCCTACGGAATAAACTACTTATTGGTAAGTAATTTACAATAAGGTAACTTCTCAAATCATAAGCGGGTATGACCATTTTTTCATTTACATCACCAAACTGTTGAACTTGACCCGTTACTAATTTTATATCGTCTGACGATTCAATTTTCTTAACCGCTTTTTTTAAATAATCCTTACTCAGTCTATCATCGGCGTCCAAGGGTAAAATGTACTTACCTGAAGAACTTTTAATTGCAAAATTCCTTGCTGAAGAATGGCCCCCATTTTCTTTGTATAGGTAACTGAACCTTTCATCTTTATCACAGTATCTTAATGCTATTTCCTCGGTATTATCGGTTGATCCGTCATTCACAATGACACATTCCCAGTCAGCATAAGTTTGCTCGAAAACACTATCCAATGCTTCGCTTAAAAATTTTCCATAATTATAACAAGGAACTATAATGGAGACTATCTTATGAAGCATCAGATTAGACTGAAATTTTGTTGCTCAATACTTATTTTTCGTTTAAATAGCCTGCCATGCTTTTTTTTAAAGCCTTGAGAAATTGTATCCCGTAGTTGTTATCAGGTTCTAATATATTTCCTTCTGCCCATTCATTCCATGATTTGATAATCACAATCTTTTCATTAGTCGGTTTATTTTCAGTTTCTTTAAATGCCCGTAGGCAAAGTTCTCCAAACAACTCGGGGTTGCAGTCTTCAAATAACCATCCATCTTTACCACATCTTGGAGTATTATCCCAGCCGGTAAAAATCCAGGGGTATTCATTTTCTTTCAAGTGATATTCAGGATAATGGTTTACATATTCCTTGTAGGAAATTACTTTTGGAAGGGGCTTTTTATTCGTAAGCAAGAATCGCAATCTTGGATGTACAAACTTGCGTTCAAACACTTCTCTTTTTGAAGGAATTCTAAATCGATCAACGTTTGCCCAATTATGCAACTTGGCATCATATCCATACTCAGAAGGATTCCACTCTGCCGGCATGTGCATACCGACAAAATGAATACCATTCAGTCCCTCCTTTAGCGCGAGGCTCTGCCAGGTATCGGTAAATTCTTTCGGATCAGGAATATCCATTGGCCTGAAAACAAAAACCAGTTTTTTGCCATCTACCTGCATATATCTGCAATCCTGGAAAGCAGTTAATAAAGAATAAAAATGAGCTATATAATCTTCCTTCCCAGGATAGGTTTGTTCTATCAGTATCTGATTATTTGATAAGCCATGCCATGTTCCTTCCCATGTTTGATTGGCCCATGCGACGCAAAATGGAAAATCAGGTTTTCCACTAGCTACTACTTCAGCGAATGGACGTTCGATCAGCCGTTTTCCTGCGAACCAATAATGCCAGTAACAAAACCCGTATATACCATATTCCTTTGCAAGTTCCGCTTGCGCTATTCTCACTTCCGGAACACGTAGATCGTAAAACCCAAGATCAGTTGGTAACCGAGGCTGCCAATGTCCCTTAAATAAAGGTTTTGCCTTCGCTACATTGGTCCATTCTGTAAATCCTTTCCCCCACCATTGATCATTTTCAGGTATGGGATGAAACTGAGGAAGATAAAGTGCAATCGGCCGTATAAGCTTAGATTCCATGTGGTTGATTGGTGCTTATTTTATACATGGAAGAATTAAAAATTACATTTTCATCCGCTATAGACTTTTTAAAAACAGATAGGTACCATGTCTTTATTTTAATGAAGTATTTCGAGCGTTTTTGCCACGAAGTCAAAACAGGGACCATACATGTAATGTAATGTTTGAAACGATTTACCGGCAATAATTTTCCTGCTTTTCGCCAGTTGGCATAATACAAATTCAGGTTATTGTGTTCGATCAAAAACCGGTTACAGAAATAATATAAGGTTCCCCAGATTGTTTCAATCTGTGCTGTATTCAGTTTTATCTTTCGTTGTTTTATGAATTCTAACTGGTTAAAATAAAAGTCAATCCTTTGCTGTAATATCTTGAGATCATTTGTAAAAGGAATTGAATTACTGACACTGTTATTAAAATGGTGCCTGATAAAGCAATCAGGTTCGAGTTGCAGAAATTTTCGGTATTGGGGTTTTAATAATAAAATACGAAGATGCAGATCAAAGTCCTGGTAGAAAGGCAATTCGGTACGGAAGTAACCCACTTTTATAAGTGCTTCTCTTTTATAAACAGGGCCGCAAATTGGCCACAAAGCGTCTGTTCGTAAGAATCGCTGCAAATCATTTTCTTCGCTGTCCACATTCCAAAAAACATTTTTATCACCTATTTCTTTTTCAAAAAGAACAGATTGAAAAACTATAAAATCTTCCTCATGATATTTTTCAAAAAAATAAATTCTTCTTTCAATACAAAATTCCCGCATCAAATCATCAGAATCCAAAAAGATCACATATTCGCCTTTTGATTTTTCAATTCCGATGTTTCTGCAGACTGGCGCCCCTTTAGGTTCGCGGTCTCTTTTATATAACCTGATCCTTTTTTCTGACTCCGCCATATTTTCAACCAGTTGAAAGGTTCCATCTGTTGATCCGTCATCTATTACTATCGCTTCCCAATTTGGATAAGTTTGCCGTATAAGTGAATCAAGCGTTTCACTAATCAAACCGCTGCGGTTATATACCGGGATGATTACAGAAACCAAAGAATAAACTCTTTCCATCAACTGTTGTGAAGTATCTCTCTTTATTTTTTTAAAAAGAACCTGGCAAGACTAAATTCCGCTAACCGGTTTCGCATCTTCCAGAACCTTGAATTCTCAATATTTATCAGCTGCTGCCTGCAGTCCTTTAATTTTAATTGACATTCATCCATTCCCTTGTAATCATCCAGGAAAGCAGGAAAATACTTTTGCAAAACCTGTTGTTTGTCTTCACGAATCCATTCTCTGTTTTCTTTCCTGGAAGAAATACCATCATTTGTAAAAACAGAAAAGGGAACAGGAACCCACTTATAAGAAACATTGTAAGAGCATACAGCAACCAAAAAAAACTTCCAGTCGGAAGTACTTTTCAAGTTTTCATCGTATAAGCCAATCCGTTCAAATAAAGAACGCTTTATCAATGTGCAGGGATGCGGTAAAGTATCCCGCAGGAAAAAAGAAAAATTCAGGTGCTCCGGGTACTCCTTGTTGAATCGTTTGTCTTTATCATCTACTACCAATATTCCATATATTATGTCTTTGCCTTCACATTCAGCAATCATCTGACCAAACACTTTTTCGTTTACCAAGTAATCGCCGCTGTTCAAAAACAACAGGTATTCGCCTTGCGCCCTTGCTATTCCTTTATTCATCGCATGGTAAATGCCATGATCTTTTTCGCTTACCCAGTAAACGAACTTATTTTGATGTTTTTTAATTTCATCTACACTTTCATCCGAACTGCCCCCATCAATAACGAGGTATTCATAATCAGTAAAAGTTTGATCAAAAACACTCTCCATGGTTTTTTGCAAACCGGTGCAATTATTAAGATTAATGGTGATGATCGAAAGTTTCGGCATTAATTCAAAATATGCTGGTAAACTGCATTGTATTTTGCTGCAATGGTTTTTTCAGAAAAATTATTCAATGCAAAATCTCGGATAGTATCCTTATTAAAACTTTTACGATTCTTTAAAAACGTTTTAATCGCAATTGCTAATTCTTTCGGTTCAATTTTTTTTTGCTTTTATCCCATTAAAACCATCGTGAATCGTTTCACGCATACCGCCTTCATTAAAGGTGATTACAGGTGTACCACATGCGAGAGATTCAAGCATGACGTTAGGAAAATTGTCTTCACGGCTTGGAATAATAAATGCATCGGCTAAAGAATAATAAGTTGCAAGCGTGCTTTCATCTTCTACTCTGCCAAGAGTGATAACCCTTATTCCCTCGATTTCCAGTTTTTCTGAATTTCCAATCACTAATAAAGAGATCGAATTGCCTTTCATCTCTTTAAAAGCTTCTTTAAGTAAGTCAAAACCCTTACGGTAATTATTTACCCGGTGAGCCACAAATAAAAAGATTGCATGCGATTCAGGAATATTCAATTTTTCTTTTAGCCTGCTATCCGGCTGCCTCTTAAAAATTTCCATATCCAAAGGATAAGAAATTTTGAAACCTTTTACGTTACTAAAAGTAGCTGAATCGAGTGCCGAGTCCAACAACCATTGAGAAGGAGCCACTATCGCCAGCTTCGACTTCCTTTTCCGGATACTTCTGCGCTTAAGCAACGCGATCTTTTTGTTAACGCCAAAAGCCAAATTCTTATTCTTTACCTCGTCTTCCTTATAATGAAAGATTCCCTGGAAAGGATTCATATCATGCAGCGTCCAAACCAACGGTTTAGTATTAGCCTTAAAAAAAGTAGGATAATCAAATATTCCAGCTACCCAATGTAAATGAATGATATCTGCGTTCTGTACGTAAGGATCTTCCAGTAAATCGAAATCAGAAAAGGGCAAAGTGGTAATTTCACAATTAAGCAATGGGGAAACCTCTTTTATTTTTTCAATCAACTTTTCTTTCCTGTAAAGGTTAATATTAAAATGATGCTTAAGGCGCCATTTGATTTTGTCCTTAAGGACATTGAAAATGCTTGATCGCTTTTTGTTAGATGCATTCTGTGGAAAAGAAATGTTTGCTCGGTTGATATTTTTATCAAGGCAAATAAAGTGAGAATCAATACCGGCTTTCAATAACGATTGATGGATACGGTAAGCGGAGGTGCCGGCTCCTCCCTTAAATGAACTGGAAATATGAACTATTTTTAGTGGGCCGGTTTTTTTATTGTGTTCCATTATTTACCGGTAGCCGTAAATATTTAGCTGATTGTCCATTCCTGCATAAGTCTTTAAATGGATGAATGGATTTTTAGAAACCAGGCCCGGTGAAGAAATATGCAATCTGAAGCCTGCATCTTTCAAAATTCCCAGCAGTTCAGGCAACATTTGCTCCCTTCCCACAAAAGAATGAAATTCAACAAATATCCTATCAACATTTACCAGTGATTCTTTACTATGGTAAAGCACTTCATTTTCTGCGCCTTCAATATCTATCTTTAGAAAATCAACTTTTCTGTTTAAATAATTTTTCAATTCCACAGTTTCTACTTCTATTATATTGTCCCGATTCTTATTCGAGGTGACTCTCCCACTATCTGCTCCTTCACTGTAAAACTGTAATACCGTTTCTTTGCTCCAACAGGCTTTATTGATCAATTCAGTTTTTTTTAAATTAAAAACTTCGATATTGTTTTGGAGCGCTTTAAACACTTTTCGGTCAGGCTCAAAAGCAACTATTTCTGCTTCCGGATAAAGCTGTTTAAAATAAATGACACTTAAACCAATATTGGCGCCGCAATCTATTATATAGGGATAATTAGTATCCGCGTTGAATTTATAAATCTGCCCATCAAAGATCTCTTTTTTCATAAATTGAAACGAAGCAATATCCACGATTCTGATATTTTTATCAAGCAATGAAATTTCTGTTTCAAAAAAGCGCGGCAGGTTTTGAATCCTGGCTTCTTGCGTCTCTTTAATTTTTTTCAGGTTCATTGCCTCCATCTCACTCTCATAAAGTGCTTTATGTGTAACCCGCTTTATGGGTTGCTTTATTTTTGAAGGAACAATTGATTTTATTTTTTGCTTTAAAGAGACCAGAGAAACTGCCTGTCTTTTGGGGTTGTAAAAAATTTTTAAATACTGGTATACTTTCTTCCATTCCTCCACCTTAATTTTCTTAACCGGCACATACACAGCAGGATTCCCATCAAAAGCCTTTGTTTCCTGGCAATGCGAACCCGAACCATCAATACCAATGTTTTTAATTAAAGACTTTCCGGGATGAAGCGACAAGCCGTCATTCAAAAAAACACTAAAGTGCCAAAGAACGGCCCACGTTTTCAGCTTTCCTTCAATATTTGCTTTCAATTGATTCAGGAACTGGTTGGTACCGTCTATGTCAGCCGTTTCAATTTTTTTGGTATTTATCAGTTGTTTCAATAGCTCATTGGCTGAAGGTTCAAAATAATTCCATTTGCCTGCCCACGTCCCCCAACCCCAGCAGGAAGTTTGTTTATAGAAAAAAATGGTCGGCAGTTTGCCCCTTACCGGGAACATATAACCTGAAATATGAAATACCTTTTCTTCATTTTTATACAAATCCAGGGCAGTGTTCATATATTTAAGAAATCCCTTTGAAGTAACGATATCATCTTCCAGCACAATGATCTTCCCATATTCATTTACAACCTCGGTAACTCCTTTAATAATTGAATTCGCTAATCCAAAATTCATATCAGATTCAATTATCCGAACTTCTTTACACCATTGTTTAGAACGGATAATCTTTCTGACGTCTGTTATCTTCTTTTCACCATCTTTATCATTTTGTTTGGGACCATCAGAATAAATGTACAATATAGATTTATCCGCCAATTCATTTGACATTAAAGCTTCCAAAGTCTGTTGTGCATGCAGCGGACGATTATAAACAAAGAGAACGATTGGGGATAAACTTTCCATTAAGGTTTTACTGCATCTACTATCAGGGATGTATAACTCAAGGTACCATTTTGATTTCTTCGATCATACCTCTTTGATCTTCGGATGTGGCCCCCTTCATCACTCCAGTCAATGAAATGAAATTTCCCATTTTCATCCCAGTACTCTAATAATTGCACTTTAAAGCCCACTTTTTGTAATCTTTCAGTCATTAATTTATAATTGTAAAGAATTTTATGATCCTCTGCGCCTGACCCTCTGCCTCCTGGTTTTACATGATCTATATATTTTGTATTAGGATGAAATCCATCTGGAACTGCAATTCGAAGTATTCCGCCTTTCTTGAGGAATTTGAAACAATTCTGATTAGCTAATTCTGTATCCAATTCAGTTAAATGTTCCCAAACATGCTCAGCCATTATATTATCTACTTTTAAAAAAAAAAGTAACTTTTTCCAATCTTTTATTTTTGTAAGATTGAGAGTTTCAATATCAGTTGCAAGCCAGTTGTTATCAAAGTTTTTTGCGGCAGAACCTACATTAATCTTAATTTTTTTTTGCTTAAGAAACCAAAAAAACATTGTATTTTTTAATAATCGGTTGAATAAATAATCCACTAATAACCGCCTCCTATAGGAATTACTGGTTGAATAGTAATCGGTTTTAGATTTATGGTCCTTGAAAAAAATATAGAAGTAGTAGTTGTGAAATTTACGATAGGACCAAATCCATGAAAATCTATTTCAATAAGATTATTATCTCTTAAATATTTACAGTACTCAGGGTTTCGGTCAGAATTATCAAAAATTATAAAACCGTCATCTTTAAGGATTTCTAAAGCAGTTTTTAAACAATCAAATCTCTTTATTCCATCTACAACAATGACATCAAATTTTTTATTGAATTTAAACGGATATATTGAATATTCATCTTCCGAGATCAACACCCCCTTTGCATTTCCAGGAAGTTGATCCTTGATCAATTGATGCCAATCACTATTATGCTCAATCGAAATTATTTCTTTACATCTTTTTGCAAAATATAGTGTGGAGTTTCCGATACCCCATTCTAAAAATGATTTTGAACTTAAATCTAACTGATTTAGGTATTCTATTGAAGGATAGGTAAACCATGGAATTGGTTCATTGAAAGCATCAACAGATTTTCTTTTAATAAAAGAGTTTTTGTTACCGTATTGTTCATCAATTATTTTTATAAAATTTGACTGCCTTTCATCGCATTCTATTGATGGTTCTTCGTTCTTCCCTTTTGGAGGCAACTTTTTTTTCATTAAATTTCTAATAATATTCATACTTTCTTTAATAAATTGTCCCACTCAAATATGAACTGAATATTTTAAAAGCACATTTCCTTGGTTGGCAGGCACCACCTTTCCCGTAGAATAATAATCTTTTTCTGCTACTGAAAATTCAAGAACTTTCTCTAACCAGTCAGCTACTTCATTGTTTATTTCACAATATAAATTGCAGGAATAATCTCCCGGCGCCAATGGAATGTTTGAAATATGAAAGCTCAGTTTGCCACAGGACAAATCGGGGTTGTGGCCTATTGTATCAGAACTTAACCAGCCTATTCTTTCCCCCACTTTGTTATTAATTCCAACATCAATTCTTGCATTATTTATTGGTTCACGGTTTTTTAATATATATTCCAATTCAATTATTGTATCTGAAAAGGTATCAATTACATTCTCGAAATCTGAATCCGTGATAATTACCCTTCCTTTGGTAAACATCAAAGAGCCATTTCCATTTCTTTCATCAATTTCTGAAAGGCGAATATTTTTCTTTTTATTGATCGAAAAATATTTGCTGATAATATTGCCCGTTTCGCCAATATCTTTTATTCGCCCATTCATTAATAATATTGAATTCTGACATAAATTTTGAACAGCGCTCATATTATGACTTACAAATAAAACCGTCCTTCCACTTTTCGTGCTTACATCTTTCATTTTTCCTAGCGCTTTTTTCTGAAACTCGGCATCGCCCACCGCCAGCACTTCATCCACGATCATTATATCTGGTTCCAAATGAGCAGCAACTGCAAAAGCCAGGCGAACATACATGCCGGATGAATATCTTTTCACCGGTGTGTCAATGTATCTTTCCACACCGGCAAAATCAACTATTTCGTCCAGTTTACTTTTGATCTCGTCTTTCCGCATTCCCATGATAGCGCCGTTCAAATAAATATTTTCACGGCCAGATAATTCACCATGAAAGCCTGTACCTACTTCCAAAAGGCTGGCCACTCTTCCCTTCATCTTAATAATTCCGGTGCTGGGTCCCGTTGTTCTTGATAATATTTTTAATAAAGTGGATTTACCGGCGCCGTTTCTTCCAATGATGCCCAGCACTTCTCCCTGCTTTACTTCAAAATTAATATCACGCAAAGCCCACACATACTCACTCCTGCTTTTTACAGTACGGTCATTTTCCTCGCCGATCCTCAAAAAAGGATCTTCCTTTCCCATCATCCGGTAACGCCATCTTTTAATATCATCCTTCATCGACCCCGTACCCACCTCTCCCAGCCTGTATTGCTTCGAAAGATTTTCAACTTTTATAACTACTGACATTTTCTAATTCGTAATTCGTAATTTTTAATTCTTAATTGTCTAAACCGTATCCATAAAATTCTTTTCCGACCGGTTAAACACCATCATACCGGCTAACAGCAAAATCACCATCCAAACAAAACTATACGTTAAACTGTTTAAAGAAAATTCACCTTTTCCAAACAAAGCATATTTGAAAGATTCTACAGGAGCCACTAAAGGATTGAAGGACAGCCAATGTTGCAGATCAGGAGATAAAGTGCCGAGGGAATAAATAACAGGGGTTGCATACATTAACAGCTGTATGAGAAAGCCTACCAACATATTTAAATCCCGGTACTTAGTGGTAATAGAAGAAATAACAAGTCCTAATCCAAATCCTATCCCGGCAGTTAAAATCAAGGAAAGCGGAATATACAACAATCCCCAGCCCACCTGCGGATGATAGCTTTGCATGATGATCACATAAAAATAAATAGCAAGGAACAGGCAAAACTGGATTCCAAATTTGATCAGGCTGGTAATGATACTTGCCAACGGCATAATGAGTCTTGGGAAATATACCTTCCCAAAAATTCCGGCATTCCTCGAAAAGGCTCCTGAAGAACTGCTAAAGCACCCATTAAAGAAATTCCAGATGGCAAGGCCGGCATTATAAAATAAAAACATAGGCACGCCGCCGGTTGATAAATTCGCAATCCGGCCGAAAATAAACATATAGATCAGTGTTCCAAAAACTGGCGAGATGAAATGCCACATCGGCCCTAATATCGTTTGCTTGTAGGTGCTGACATATTCCCTTCTTACCCACAACCACATCAGGTCCCGGTATCGCCACAGCTCTTTTAATCTCAGATCAAACCATTTATTTTTTGGAGTGATCAGCAGATCCCATTCTTCGTTTGATTCCAATATTTTAGTAATTGTTTCCAATTATTATTATTAAAATTGATTGATAAAACTTGCATGTTTAGATTAAGAGAGCAGAGTTTTTAGAAGTTGAACTAGCTCATGATATCATTCTATTACACTTTAATTCTTTACCTGGAATACAAATAGATTATTTAATCCGCACTGAAATTTTTTATGTTCAATAAGTTTAAACTTATCTTTTGAGAAAATATTCGTTGTATCGGCCACTTTAAAGCCATGATGCTCTTCTAAACTCATACCGTCTATCAAATTTATCTTCTGAAACAGAGATAGCAATACATCTACTTTCGGAGAAGGAACTGTAATGATTACAAAGCCGTCTGGAAGTAAAGAATCGTAACAATTGTAACCAAACTTTTCCAATTCATTTTGAGGAATATGTTCCAATACGGCCAAAAGAGTAATTACATCAAACTTCTGTCCGGCACAATCGTTTGGAAAATAACCCTTGATGACCCGGAAATTATCACCAACAATCTCCTTTTCAAGCTTTGGTTCTATTCCTATTCCTGACCCAATATTCTTTACCTTTTTAAATAAAATACCGTCATCACTTCCAATATCCAGAACCCTGCTTCCTGTCGGAATATATTGTTTAGCCTTTTTTATCCGCTGATCCTGCAAATACCTGTCAAGCCACTTCATTATTACTCCTTTTGATCTTAAGAATACTTATGAAAAAACTTGAGAAAATTGTTTGAACGCCTAAAAGAATAAAAGTGCCTGCCGGAACTACCAGTCGTAACGTTCTGTCATATTCCAAACGTCCAAAATTCACCTTTTCCCACAAATAAAAAGCATAAATGGAGATGCCAATTCCGGTTAATAACAATACCATTCCGATCAGCAGGCCGGTTTCAAGCGTAAATGAATGATCAAACATTTTATCTCTCCGGTTTTTGGGTAACAAACCTTCCGTGGTAGCAAAAGTCTTCGTAAAAAGCCCAAGAGAAAGAATCGTAAATCCTAAATTGATAAATACCGCTGAAAAAATCAAAGTGTTGGTATCAAAATACACATCTTTTGCAATCTCAAAGGGCCTGAACATTGTCAATAACATCAGGATAAAACCCAATCCCATAAAGAACACTCCCGGTATTTTAAAAAGCCAGTTGGGCGAATAAATTAATAAAAATATTAAATGCCGCCAGCCATCGCGCCAGGTACGAAGATGGGGAGCTCGCGTTCTTCCATCTTTTGACAGAGTTGTAGGTACCTCTGTGATTTTTAATTTAAAAATCGTTGATTTTACGATCATTTCTGAGGCGAACTCCATTCCTGTAGTTTGAAGTTTCAGGTCTTTGTAAATGGATTGCTTAAATCCTCTAAGTCCACAATGAAAATCGCCTATATCTGATTTAAAAAACTTTCTTCCGATAAAAGAAAGAACTGGATTGCCAATGTACTTATGAATAAAAGGCATCGCATCCTTCTCAATGCCCCCCTGGAATCTGTTTCCCATAACAAGGTCAAATCCTTCTCTGAGTTTTTCTATAAACTGATCCAGGCTAGAAAAGTCATAACTATCATCACAATCACCCATAATTATATATTCGCCTTTTGCGTTTCTGATACCATTGATTAAAGCAGAGCCGTAGCCTTTCACCGGAACGTGAATGCATCTTGCTCCTGATTCAATTGCGATCGCTTGTGAGCCATCATTACTACCGTTATCAGCAATTAATACCTCACCGTCAATATTGTTTTTGTTTATCCAATGGAGCGCTTTTTTAATACAAGTTCCCAACGTTTCTGCTTCATTCAAACATGGCATTAAAATCGTTACTTCCATAAGATCAGTTCAGCTTTATAATTTTATAGGAAGCAGAATCCTTCTGTAAAATATAGCTGGCAAATAACTTATTATTATGTAAGTCTATTCTATCTTTTTCCATCATTATGGTCCCATTTGCCTGCAGGTAATAATAATAATTGGAATTTTTTGTGTCCTTGTCGAAATAAACTACCACAGGTTGCGAAGAAGGATCCAATGGCATTTCCGTAGTAATATTCTTTTTCATCATTGCATAGGATTGGTAGTTATTTCCCCAGAAACCACTTTGTATTATGGAACGGTAGGTAAACAAGTTTAGCAAAATCATCACCGGAATAATAATGTGTAATAAGGTACCGTCCTTTTTAAGAAGAAACAGTAGCAGCACATTGATCAATACAATAAAAATTACCGGCCCATAATAACGCGTATCCTGTACAAATGTCCAATAAGGTGGTAACCAGGTCTGACCGGGGTTATTAATGGTTAGGAAACACAAAAAAGAAATAATAAGAAGCCCTGCGGATATGGAAATAATAATTGAATTATAAAAACGGAAATCCCCGTTATTTCTTGCTTTACTAAAAAGTTCTTTCAGTAATATCCAACAAAAATAAAAAGTGACCAGCAAGGATATCCAATTGAATGCAAGGTTTACATCAAATATTCTCCCAATCATATTTTCGAAAAACCATTGATAGGTTCCAAAAGTGAACAGGAATCCCACAAAATGGCTGAGTTGCCCCCAGTGGGCGAAGCCGGTAAAAGCATCCCACCTGGTTGCCATTTGCGCCGCGCCAACTAACCAAAGGTTCGAAAGATAAAAGAATAAACCTGATACGGCGGTAAGAAAAATGATGAACAACAGTGTTTTAATACGTTTAAAAACATGTCGCTTCTCTTTTAACACAAACGCCAAAGCAGGATAAAATAAAAAAGGTAAAAAAGAATACCTGATAATATAGCATGATGCCACGAGAAATATGCTTAAGAAAAGATAACCGGTTTTTTCGTTATCCAGGAATTTGAGGAAATAATAAAAACTCCACAAACAAATGCTGGTGGCGATCATATCCGAAGCATAAAACTCCACAACCGGCACCGCCCAAAGGATGAAAAAAAAGATAATGAACTTCCTTTGATGATCTTTTAATTGTAAATAAACCAGGTACCTTATTAGAAAAAGAATAAAAAAAATAAAACCTATGGCCTTGATAATAATGAATGAAGCCACTGTATTATGTGTCAACAGGTAAACAGGCGTTAAAAGCACAACCAACCCTGCCGGCCATAAGGAACAGGCCTGGTAAATAACCTGGTTGTTTTCGTTGAGTGTAGTAATACTGATGCCATGCCCGGATACGAAATTGGTAAGCGTTTGCAGTTGCATGGCCGCATCGGTTGTCAAATGAAAATTGAAATATTCTAATATCAGGTAGGATACGAACAATAATGCATACAGAATCGAATTAGGAATGGCCAAAATAAAATTAACAACAACATAACATGCAGTCTTAAACATTTTTAAAGGGTAAATAGCTGTCGTAGTAGTATCGATTTTATTTTTAATAGACTGAAGCATTTTAAAAGTTCACCCCCTGTTTTTTTCCTTGCGTTACTTCCTCAATTAATTGCTGAAGTCGTTTCGCTTGAACCTTTATATTAGCAGTGTATGCATCTTCGGTTTCATTTACTGGTTCACATTGCAAATAGTAGTATTTTAAATTGAGAGCTGATGCTAAAGAGAAATAACAGTTGTTATGATCATCGTTTTCCTTTCTTAATTCAATAACGTTCGTACCAGTCGGCATAAAAAGCATATTGGTTAACCCTGCTCCATGGTTTGTAATAAGAACAGCGGTTTCACTAAATAATGATACCTGTTCCTTAAATGACATCTCCTCACAATAAACTGTTTTAAATCTGCTTTGCTCCAGCAAAGGCAATATCTCGTTTTCATTATCAATTTTCCGGTGCGCAGCCTTTCGCCTGCTAATGTATATTTTCAGACTCGGTGTATTCTTACAGCCAACTGTAATAGCGGTTCTTAATTTTCGGGTGGTCTCATCATTATAATTTCCGGTAGGGGCCAAATGAACCGGGAAGTAGACTCTTCTAAAAAAATACCATTTATCTTTTTCAAGGAACCGAAAATTGTTTTTCCCCAGAAGCGCCAGGCTTTCCATAACAAATGATTTTTCCCGCAAATAAGAAGGCAGGATAACCGGTATTTCCGGCCTTTTACTTTCAAACAATATTAACCGGGGCAAACAATCCATTAACCAATGGAAGTAACTCTTACTCCATTCATCAGTAATGATTAAGCGTTTCCGAAAAATTACCCCAAATTTTAATTGCCGGATCTTTTGAAAAAGTTGAAAAAAAGTAAGGGAGAAAAATTTTGCGTGGTAGGATATGGCAGAATTACTTTTATATTTTTTAGGAAAGTGTCCGTCTGCGGTAATGAAGGTATTTCTTACCTTAACAATTGATGGCTCTGCAAAATTCCGTTGCAGTTCATGTTTAAAAATCCACAAATCCTCCGCTTTTAAATTCTCTGGTTCTTTCCTGGTACTTAACATGGATTCCTTTTGATCATTACTTCTTAAAAATAGATTACCCTTGTATCATAAATAAAGCATTCGCATAAAGCAAAAGGTCGTTTTTCGTATAACTTTTTTCAAAAAGCCCTGCAAACCCATATCCGTATTTTGCCATTTCTTCAATTACTTTGGGGAAATAAGTATGTTGCTTGTCCTTCTCATTAAAGCCTACCTCAAGATACAGGTATTCAATTATTTGATTTTGCAAACAATCAAGGGCACCTTTCAACACTTCCAATTCATACCCTTCAGTATCCGATTTTAGAATATCGATCTTTTTTATGTTGTTCTGTTTTACAAAATTATCAATCGTGTCAACTCCTACAGTCTGTGAAGGTCCCCCGGTTTTTTTAGCCCTTTCACTTACTGGTGCACTCAGTGAATTCCATTGGGAATTTGGGAAAAGAAAAATTTCTATTTCATTTTTCTCAGCGCCAAAAGCGTAATTAAAGACTTTTATTCTTTGATCATCTTTTACATTGTCCGTTAATAATTGATACGTGTGTGTCACAGGTTCAAAACAATAAATGGTTGCTGAGGGAAAGTAAGAACTCATTTTTTTTGCTGTTTGCCCGATATTAGCACCGATATCAAAACAGCAAATCGATTCTTCTTTTTCTATCTTTCTTTTGAGTATGTGATGAAAATCAGTGTTGTTAATAATGGTATCATAATTTACGAAGTTATAAACGTTGTTAATGTGTACCAGGTTTTTAAAATAACTGGTCTCTACGATTCTATAACCTAATTTATTAAATAAAAACTTAAGTGCTGATTTCATAG
>JBQCIM010000060.1:0-22259 GCA_051953735.1 Ginsengibacter sp. | reverse complement strand
TGCCGACGAACCTGTGCTTCAAATGCAATCAGGACGCGGTTCGCAGATCAGGAAAGCAAAAATAAAATTACATAAAGTAGTTGATATTATGGGCTGGCGTGCCATCGGAAATAAACTTACCAATTATTCAAAATCCGATCTCATGGAATGGGTAGAAATAGAAAAACCTTCTTCTCAAACAGAACTTTTTGAATAAAAGTTTTCAAATAAAGATTCGAGCTATTTGTTGATTTACTGCAAAATGTCTTTTTTGAAAAACAAAAAGTAAAAACTTGAATATTTGTTTGTTCACTGTCGAACAAACAAAAAAATAAACGCAGCGAAATTGATCCGCTGCGTTTGACTCCTGTATTCACATTTAAAAAACCAATTAAAATGTTACATAGTTACATGCTCTTTTTTATTCTTTGACCCGGTTGTCGTATTTGAGTTAGAACTTGTATTCATATTGGTGTTTATGTTCGAATTCGTGTTTTGCGTATTCGTTAAATTCGGAGTCCCGGTGTTATCCCAGACACGCAAATTATTTTGAACATGAGTTACACCTGTTACATCTTCTGCAAGCTCTTCTGCTCTGTGTTTGGAATAACGGGAATCCACGTGTCCGTTTAATGTAACTTCATTTCCATTTACTTCTACATCTATATCAGATGCATCCAAAAAAGAATCATCGCTCAGTTTATCAGAAACATCTTCCTTTATTCTTTCCTGTGAACGTGTATAATTTTTGGGGCCTTTTCCACGATGCTCACCATTATGCCTTTCATCATATCTTTCATCTCTGTTTCGGCGTCGTTGCGCATCATCATCTCCAAACCATGACGCTACTTCGTCCTTTGTTTTATCCCACCAATTGCGGTCTTGTTCGCGGTAATTATTGTATCTGTCGTTCCACCCTTCATTCCTGTAAAGATTGTTGTCATTATTCCAGTTGCTGTCGCGATCATAATCGTTACTACGCATGTAATCATTTCTGTAGTTGTAATAATCGCCTCTGAAATTATTACGGTTATAATCTGTGTTGTTATACCTGTTGCGGTTCATATAATCATTGTTGTAATTGTTCCACTTGTTATAATCACTCATATAATCACGGTCATTCCAGTAATTTCTGTTACGATCATTCGTATCGTAAGATCCACGATCGCTAAATTTATCATTATAATAATTCTTATCATTATAATAATTCCTGTTCATTTGATTGCCGCCACTCGAATAACCTCTTTCCCTGTCGCTATATTGGGTATCTCTGTTTTCCGTATTGTATCCGCCCCAATCATCCGAACGGTTGTAGGTTCTGTCCCAATTATTATCATAGTTTCTTTCATTCGATGAAGACTGGTTATCATCCCGATAACGATGGCTTCTATTGTAATCTTCCATAAAATGTTTTGTTTAGATTAAATAATTATCAGCAAGAAAAAACTATTCCTTTTTTCGAAAAATCGAAAACAAAAATTTTTTTACACAAAGAATAATAGTCTTTTATTGAAAATCTATGTAGAACAATTTCAGCCTTTTAATTATATAAAAACTTATTAAGGATGGCCGGCTTCTTTGAAGAAAAAAAAGTTTTGGTTTGTTGATATCTTTCTACACTACTCAAAAGTTTTTAGAAACATTTCGCAGAAGAGTATATTTTTTTACCTGTTTATTCCTTTTTAATAATCACTGAAAAAAATTAAAAGTATTTCTTCGTTTACTGTAAAGTGATACTATTTTTTCTTCTTTTTTGAAGGTGGAGTTAATTGATTTTGCTGCTGGTTCCGATCAACAGAATCCTCAATATTTTCAGGCATTCTGTTACTCAATTTTGATTCATCAATATTCCCTTTCTCATCAAGGATAGGATTGGGAACAGGCTCGTGACCTTCAGGCGTAATTTGATTAAATACTTTTTCTATATGCACCCATTTTCCATCTCTCCATTTTAATCCTTCATAATCTCCATCAGGAATGTAAGTGTATTTTTTTTGAGGTTCACCGGTTTCAGAAATTAAATGCTCATAAATGATGATATTCATTTCATTGTCGTAGGTAAGTCGCGGGCCGGCATTTTTTTTATACTCCATTACATAACGCGCAACAGATTTTTTTTTCAAACTATTATCCTGAAAACTAAAATAAGGTCCTCCAAAAACCGGCTCACCATTTTGAAAAGTAAGAACCTCTATAAATTTCCTGTCGCTGTTTAAATTGTTGTCGTCAAAACCAAGCAACGTATAAACATTTTTCCCAAAAGATTTTTCCTCGATGATCCTATAATACAAAGCACCGATCCATGCACGATTGCTGGTAATGGTGTCATCAATGTTGTTAATGAGATCAGTTTTGTCAATCAACGGAAAAAGTTTTAGGGAACCGTCAGCAGTTTTCATCTGTATAGCGCCATGTTGTCTTATCACTTCAGGACCAATTACTAATTGCCAGGTAAAAATTTTAAAAGAGCTATCTGCTGGAATCACTTTAGCGATTGAAACCAGTGAATCAAAAGGATAGTAAAAAGAATTTTTAATTTGTAGCGCTCTTACGAAAGTTTTCGTAAACTGGCTATCAGCTGCAAACCGTTCTTCAGGATTTCTTCCATTAATAATTTGCTGAGCAAATATTTTTAAAGAGTCCTCTTTTTTTTCTAATAACTTTTTCTCACTTGCTGTGATTCTTTGTGCAAAAGAAGTATTTGTCAACACAAAAATTGAAATAAAAAAGATAACAATTTTGTTCATGAAAAAAATTTGGACAAAGAAAACTTTAATTGATATAATTTCTTGTTAACCGAAAATATTTAACTAAGTTATAATGCCTTAGCAACAGAGATCAGATCATCAAAAACAAGGTCAATTTCTTCATCGTCTAACGGAACATCTTTTCTTGTTGTTGGTAAAAATATATTAATTGCAACTCCCAGATTTCTTCCAAATTTCATATCGCTTAAAGTATTTCCGATCATAATACTTTTTGAAAGATCAATATCCGGATAATCTTTTTTTGCCTGCAAACCCATGCCTGGGTTGGGCTTACGGTTTTCGCTTTCCATTTCTGTGCAAAAATAAATGTGATCGATTCTTCCTTTTGCATCTTCAATTTCGTGCAGCATGTTTTTGTGAATCAGATTGAGATCTTCGATTTTAGTCACGCCTTTCGCAACACCTCTTTGATTAGTGACCATAATAATAATTCCAAATTTTTCATTAAAGATCTTGAAAGCTTCTTTCACTCCTTCATAAAATTTGAATTCATCCCAGGTATGAATATAATCGAGCTGTTTTTCATCATTGACTACTCCATCGCGGTCAATGAAAAGCGTCCAGGAAGAATTTATATTTTTCAGATCAGTGTTCAAATTGTAAATAGAATTAACGATTGAGAATTAAGAGCAATAATTGATTAATTCAATAATTTAATAATCAGCACAATTCTTCCTGCGCCTTTTCATAATCTTCAGGAATTCCAATGTCAATAAAATATTCGTCTTGTACCATTCCATAAATCTGTGGATGTTCTTCTTTTGAATTCACCTTTTTTTCCAGGTAATCTTTTTCAAAAGAAAACTTTTCAGGAAGATTTTCATTTAAAAATTCAGTAACATTCAAAGCATAAACTCCGCCATTAATTAATCCGGTTGTGTAATATTGTTTTTCTTTAAAAGTTTTTACAGAATTATCTTCATTTAATTCAACAACTCCATATCTGTCAAAATAATGCATTGGCTTCAAAGACAATGTACATGCAGCATTCATAGTTTCATGAGAACGATTGAAGGGGCCTATATTAATTTTATAAAGCGTGTCTCCATTACAAATCAATACATTTATTTCGGATGATTTCTTACATGCCAATTTAATGGCGCCACCCGTTCCAAGCGGTTCACTTTCAAAACAAATTTGATAATTAAGATACGCACAATTTTTCTGCAAATACTCTTCAATTATCTCGTGCTTATATCCAACACTAAATATAAAATCTTCTATTCCGTTTTTTTTTAAATACTGAATAAGATAATACAGAAAAGGTTTTCCGGCCACAGGTGCCATGCATTTTGGAACATCAGAAACTACAGAACGCAGCCTGGTTCCTAATCCTCCTGCAAGAATAATGGCTTGTTTAATCATTTGTGTCTGCAAAATAAATTTCTTCCACAAACTGGCAAATAATATGACCTAGCATGATATGGCTTTCCTGGATTCGCGGCGTGTCATCGGAAGGAACATTGATGAGAAAATCTGCCAGCTTCTTTAATTTTCCTCCTGAAGAGCCGGTGAATGCGATTGTTATAATATTTTTTTCCTTTGCCACTTCAAAAGCTTTTACAATGTTTTTACTGTTGCCGGAAGTACTTAATCCCACCAAAACATCTCCTTCATTTCCGATTCCTTTTACCAGTCTTGAATAAATTACATCATAGCTGTAATCGTTGGCAACAGCGGTTATGTAAGAAGTATTGCAATGCAAAGCTTCTGCCGGAAGCGCATCTCTGTCTGTATAAAATCTTCCGGAAAACTCAGCAGCAAGATGTTGCGCATCTGCAGCGCTGCCTCCGTTACCGCAAAATAAAACTTTGTTTCCTTTTTCAAACGCACTCACTATCACATTCACGCAATCATTTATCGTCTGCATTAATTGATCATCATTCAGAATTTGTGTTTTTACATCAATCGATGATTGAATGATATTTTTTATTTTATCCATTTTGTTTTTTTAAATGGTCGGAATTTGTAAAGACGTTGCATGCAACGTCTCAAACGTAACATGTTACGTCTCTACACACACCACGTCGATAATCCATTTTTTATAAATGTATAATTTCTCACCTCACCACCAAATTTTTTCAATTCTTCGATCACATTGTGCCGCGTATTTCCAGGACAATAAAATATCATAAACCCGCCACCACCGGCTCCGCTTATTTTCCCTCCTGTAGCTCCGGCTTTCTTTGCTGCATCATATATCTCTTCGATTCTGCTGTTACTGATGTTGTGCGCCATGCGTCGTTTCTGTTGAAAACCAAAATCCAATATTGAGCCAAATTCATCTAGTTTTCCTTTTAGCAATGCTTCTTTCATCATGCGCGCCTGCTCTTTCAACTGGTGCATTGCTTCGATACTTTTTTCATTTTTGTTGTTCACATTTTTTACCTGCTCATCAATAATAGTAGCGCTTTCACGACTGGTTGCTGTAAAGTAAAGAACGAGGTTATTTTCCAATTCATTCAGGTACTGCGATTTAATCCGAAGCGGATTTACGATTACTTTATCTTCTTCATAAAACTCCATAAAGTTCACTCCCCCAAACATTGCCGCATACTGATCCTGCTTTCCACCGGTAAGTTTCAGATCATTTCTTTCAATGTCGTAGGCATAATGAGCAATGTCGTAATCACCCAAAGGAAGTTTTAGCCATTCCACAAAAGCGCCAAGAATGGCAACTACCAAAGTAGATGAAGTTCCTAATCCTGAACCGGCTGGCGCATCTACAAAAGTTGACAATCGAAACCCCGAAGCCGGCAACTGATAATCTTTATAAATACGATTATAAACACCTTTCAAAAGATCAAGTTTTCGGTCAATAGGAAGCTGAGAAGCATATTGAAATTGTTGCTCTTCTTTTCTGTCCAGCGCTTCAACAATTATTTTATTTTCTGTAAGCGGTTCGATGTTGGCGTAAGCAAAAAGTGAAACGGTTGCGTTTAAAATAGCGCCCCCAAACTGGTCGCTGTAGGGGCTTACATCAGTTCCACCACCTGCGAGGCCGATGCGCAACGGAGCTTTACTACGGTATATCATTCAAATAAATTTCTTTAATAAAATTAGTGGGACTCATAACAGGTAAAGAGGGAAAAAGAAACGTAAAGTCTTTTACATTTCTGGTAATGAAATAATCCATCTTTGTCTTGTACGCAAGGAAATATAAAAGCCCATCCTCTGTATCTTTATATTTTTCAATTGGATAATAGAGTACATCTTTTGAGAAAGGAACCACACCTGCAATTTTACAAATTTCTCTTAATACAGAAAGTGCATCGATATTTTGTTTTTTCAACAAATAAATAGTTGTTGCAATAACACTTTCAGAAATAAATATTTCAAATTTTTGAAGTTGCGCAAGATACATGACCTCTTTTATTGCATCCAGTTCATTTGGTCTTTCTTCAACGTAATCAATAATGATATTGATGTCTAAAAAAATTTTATTTGCCATATTTCTCATCTAAATGGTCATGCCACACTTTTTTATAGTCATAATTTTCCGGAAGTGGTTTTGCATTCTTCGTGTATTTCCGAATCCGTTCTAAAAGAGAAGGCTCTTTGCCTTCATTTTTTTTCGGTAAAGACTTTGTAGAGAATTTATCAAGATAATCTTCGACAACTGATGATAAACTTACTTTTTTCCTTGCGCTCGCTTTCTTCGCACGGGCAACAATTTTATCATCCACATTTAAAGTTAATTTAGTCTTCATGTTTTAATTTTTATAAAGTTACGTAATTTAATATTATTACGTAAATGTATACCTGAACAGTAACCGAAGAAATAATTAAGATTCTTGTTTTGATAAAAGGCCGGCCGCCTTTAAAATCGCATCAATCATTATTTTCCAACTGAACCTTTTCTTTTCTTCCTTCAAAAAAGGAAGGAAAAAAACTTCTCCCAATTCAAAATATTCTTCAATTTTTTTCGCAAGGCTTTCTGCATTGGGTTCTGCAATCAATCCCGCTTTTTTATCCGCAACCATGGATGGTAAACCGCCAACATTGGTAACGATCATTGGAATTTCAAAATGATAAGCAAGAGGAGTAACGCCACTTTGAGTAGCGCTGCGATACGGTTGTATCACGCAATCTGCCGCACATAAATAATATTTTACTTCACTATTTGCAATAAAACGGGTGTGCAAAATCAGGTGATCTTTTATTACAGGATCATTCAATAACTCCTCATAATTTTTTTCGTCTTCATAAAATTCTCCGGCGATAAGAAGTTTTAGATTTTTAATTTTTCCTTCTTCAATTACCTTTTTAAAAGCAGGCAATAAAATATCCAGGCCTTTATATTTTCTGATAAATCCAAAAAATAAAATGACTTTGTCTTCTTCAGAAATGCCTAATTTTTTTCGTGCTTCTTGTTTCGTGATGATCGCCCCGAAATTATCATACAAAGGATGCAAAACTAATTTAGCCGGTTTGTCTTTTGCAAACTTTTTTAAATCCCTGAGAACTTTTTCACTCATTGTGATAAAACTATCAACCGGTTTGATAAAATATTTTGTAAACATTTTGTCGCCCGGCCTTTTTTCATGCGGCAAAATATTATCGGCAATACAAATGATTTTCGTGTGATGATTTTTTTTCACTCTTCTTAAAATGGTGCCAAGGCAAGGTCCCATAAATGGCAACCAATATCTTACAACAATTACATTTGGTTTTAATTTTCGTAATTCATTTCCGACTTTGATCCAGTTGAAAGGATTGACAGAATTGATCTTTATTTTGATAGGAATGCCCTCAGGCGCCGGTTCTGATGAATATTGTGTTTTTCCAGGAAAAAGAAAAGACGGATATTGATAAGAAAAAGTATAAATAGTTGTATCAAATCCTTCATTAATAAATTCTTTTGCAAGCCGTTCATTAAACGTTGCAATACCACCTCCACGCAGCGGATAGGCAGAACCGATAATGATTATTTTTGAAGGTTGAAGGTTCAAAGTTGAAGGTTGAATGTTGAAGGCAGCTTACCTGGTAAACTAACAAATAACGAGGAATTTTATTTTCACATTAGCGCATCAGCAAATTAGCTAATCAGCACATTAATCAATTTTCTCTTCAATATAATAATGGTTTCTTTCAGGGCCATTTCTGGCGATAAGTTCTCCGAGAAATCCTGCAAGAAAAAGCTGCGAACCAATTACCATCGCTACTAATGCGATAAAGAATAAGGGTCTTTGTGTCATTCCGGTTTGATCAAAAAAGAATTTGCTAATAGCCAGGTAGAGAAAAACAATAAAGCCAAAAAGAAAAGTAAGTGTGCCCCAAAGTCCAAAAAAATGCATCGGATTTTTTCTGAACTTTCCAACAAACATAATAGAAGCAAGATCCAAAAACCCATTTACAAAACGATTCCATCCAAACTTGGTAACTCCGTATTTTCTTGGTCTGTGCTCGACCACTTTTTCTCCAAATTTTTTAAAGCCCGACCATTTCGCTATCAAGGGAATATAGCGATGCATTTCTCCATAAACTTCAATACTTTTTACAACCTTATATTTGTAAGCTTTCAGTCCGCAATTAAAATCATGAAGATAAATTCCACTGGCTTTCCTGGTGGCAGCATTAAACAACTTCGATGGTAAATTTTTAGTGAGTTTACTGTCGTATCTTTTTTTCTTCCATCCGCTTACAATGTCGTAACCCTCTTCCAGCACCATTTTACGTAGCTCTGGTATTTCATCGGGACTATCCTGCAGATCTGCATCCATGGTAATCACCACCTGTCCTTTTGCCATTTTAAATCCTTCATTCAGCGCCGCACTTTTCCCATAATTTCTTTGAAATTTAATGCCCTTTACCAAAGGATTTACCTGGTGCAATTCTTCGATAACTTTCCATGAACGATCGGTACTGCCATCATCGACCATAATAACTTCATAGTTGTAATGATTTTGTTCCATTACCCGCCTTATCCATGCCTCCAGTTCGGGCAAAGATTCTTCTTCATTAAAAAGCGGAACTACAACTGAGATGTCCATTTATATTTTTTGATTAACCTTCAGCAAAAGGATGAGGATTCTTTTTAGTAACACCGGCGCCAATCAGCGAAGCGATTGCACCAAAAACCAGATTACCAACCAATACGCCTCCAATTGCAAAAACCATAAAGAATTTTTGAGTAAAACCGATCGCCTGGGTTATTTGATCCTGGGTCATTTTTCCTTTTTCTTCCATACTTTTTCTTGCAGCATCAAGGCCGCGTTCCTTCATTTCGGGAAAAACATTGAGGACAATTACCACGTAAATGATCATGATGACTGTGATAACTGCAGCCACTTTGAATCCGTGAGCAAAATAGTTTCCAAAGGTGGAATTGTAATTGATCTGCTTGCCGTAAAAAGTTACTGACCAAATGACGCCGGCGATTAAGATTACAAAGTTGATGTATCTAAAATACGTGGATGAATCGATATTAAGAAAAAATCCGATCAGCCCGATGACGATCATGACCAATGCAATTACGATTCCTTTGGTTGTAGAAGATGTTACAGTTTGTTCCATGGTAAAATTTATTTATTCAAAAATAATTGGTCTTTGTTAATTATCCCAATCACTTTTCCTTTTAATTTTTGATTGACAAAAGCATTGTTTTTGCTTTTGGATAAAATGTGTTTTTCTTCAAAAACATATTCCACATTTGGAACAAACAAAGTGAGATTTGCTTTTTCTCCTTCAGCGATTGTGGAAACAGGAAGATTGAAAACGGAATGAATATTTTCAGTTTGCATCGTTACAAACGTCTCTGCTGAAACTCCCGCTGCTCCTGCTGCTCCGAAAATACTCTCCAAAGTTTCCATTCCATTTTTAGCATATTGAAACTCGCAAACTTTATGATCCCAATCCTGCGGCTGATGATGTGAAGCAATAAAATCAATCGTTCCGTTTTTAAGTCCTTCACGCAAAGCATCGCGATCTTTTTTAGTACGCAACGGAGGATTCACTTTTAGATTCGTATCGTAATTCATCAAATCTTCATCGCAAAAAAATAAATGATAAGGGGTAACGGAACAAGTTACGTTCAATCCTTCTTTTTTAGCAGCAGCAATTAGCTCTAAAGATTTTTTAGTAGAAATTCCGGTGAAATGAATTTTTGAATTCGTATATCTCACCAGCTCTATATCCCTTGCTATCATTAGCTCTTCTGACAATGCGGGTTTTCCTTGAAGGCCAAGTCTTGTTGAAACTTTGCCTTCATTCATTAATCCAAAAGTGCCGATATTTTTATCGTCAGGCAATTGCAGGATCGTTCCATTTATTGCAATAATATATTCAAGCGCTTTTTGCAAAATACCTGATGACTGAACAGGATTGGTTCCGTCAGAAAAAGCAACCGCACCGGCATTAAACATGTCAAACATTTCGCTCAATTCTTTGCCTTCTGCATTTTTGGTGATAGCTCCGATCGGAAGAATTTTTACAGGAAGCGATTTACTTTTTTCTACCAGGTATTCAACCTGGCTTTTGTTCGAAACAACCGGTTGTGTATTTGGAATCAGCATCACTTCCGTGAAACCACCCGCAGCAGCGGCTTTCGCACCAGTTTGAACCGTTTCTTTGTATTCTTCTCCCGGATCACAAAAGTTGGCAAAGCAATCGATCCAGCCAATCGAAACATAGAGTCCTTCAACATCTATCGTTTCATCTGCCTCAATATTCAGCTCATCATCTATTTTTGAAATGATGCCGTTATCAATAAAAATGTTTTTGTTTTTTCCGTGAAAAGGAGAGGAAGAAGAGAGTATAGTAGCGTTTTTTATTAAAACCTTCATTAGGGTTTATAAAAATTTTGTTGCGCAAATGTAGCATGAAAATTTAGAATAAAGGCGGCGTTTACTTATTTATTTCTTCTGCAGGTTTATAATCAAAAGGCAAAAGATCCGCAATTCGAAGTTCCATCCAATAGCCGGTATAAGTCACCATAGAAGGATCTTGCGGTAAACCATCTTCATTAATTTCTACTGGTTGTCTTAATGAAATGATACTCGTTTTTTCGCCGGGTTTGTAGTAATCAATATTCCCGGGTTTTCCCTGTGAGTTGGTTGCATCGACACTCATTATTCCCGAAAAATTCAAAAGATATTTATGTCCGGGCAAAGCAGTCATTAATTTGTAATAAGGTATCTCGGGATAAAAAAGTGTATCAACGTACTGAAGATTGTTCACAGTTATTAAAAACCCATTTGGTGGAATGATCGGTTTGCTGGCAACTCCTCTTGCTTGTGGATTATCCAATTGAGGCGTTATCAGATTTCCAAGAATATACCCCTGTTGAATTAAACTTCTTTTTCCAAGAGTGCGATAAAATCGTAGCAAAGAAAACCTATAAACTTTTTCACGGTTTTCTTTCCATTCTTTTTCCTGCGATGCTGATGAGCTTTTCATTTCCTCAAACAGCGGATAACCGACATAATGCAGATCGCCCGTTTTCTTATCGTAAGAAAATTCTTTCAACAAATATTTGATGTGGTAACCAAGAGCATTGTTGGCGACCATCAGCATTTCGTTGCTGTGAGCGCTCAGGATTTTTCCTGATTCATCCACATGCATCCGAAGTTTGTCTTCATTCACAATCTCCGTTTGTTTTGCATTTTTGTCGGTTCCGAGGAAAGCTTTTCTAAAAACTTTTAACTGGTCATTGCGGTTCCCATTTTTTAGACTGATCACCACATCTTCCAACTGCTTCGCCAGGTCTTTCATGTCAATAGAAACATAGGCATTCTTTCCATTTAAAGCAACAGGGTATACCTGTGTTTCAAATCCCATAAAAGAAATTACCAGATTATAATTCCCATTTTCCAAACCTTTCAAAGAAAAATTACCAAGCGAATCGGTAGAAGTGCCTTTTGATGAATTGCTGATAAAAACGCTGGCGCCTTGCAATGGACTTTTTGTAGCAGCATTTGTAACGCTGCCGCTGATGCTCCATTCATTGCTTTGGGCAAAACTGAATTGAAAAGTGAATAGAAAAATAAACAGGATATTTTTTTTCATTGTGTAGCAATCATTTCTATGATGAGAATTTTTGTATCAAACAAAAGTAATTTTCTTTTGTCAGGAATGGTTGTCGGAAAAGAATTTCAAATAATATTAAAAAATAATTGACCAAAAGCTTGCAAGATCAAAAAAAATATATTCTTTTTGCATTCTCTTCAATTATATCCTTACAAAAAACTGCTGCTTTTAATAATTCATTTTCCGGTAATTACTTTCATTATCCTCTCTAAAGCTTACCTCGTCCTTTAAAAATCTGTAATCAATTTTCTTATACAATCAACTTGTATATATCACGATTTCTATTTTTAAAACAAAAAAACTAAAAAAATGAAAGTTTTTAAATTACCTCTGATCGCCGTGCTATGCACCGGCATTTTTTCTCTTGCTTTTATGGGCTGTAAAAAAGAAGCCCAATCACCGTCTTTGACCAGTGATGCAAAAGGTGGAAACACGACTCCTGCTATTAATAGCCAGCCTGTTATCGCTCCGTACACCGCAATATCCTTTAATCCAACTCCAGGGCAGGTAGGAGAAACTTTTACCGCTACTGTTTCTTTAGATCCTGTTGTAGATTGTGGCGCACTTACTTTGGAACAGGCACAGTATAACTCTGATTCTCCTGTTGGTGCTTATGCCACCGGAGACCCTGCACCAAAAGATTCGGTTGGTACTGTTGCTTCCTGGGTAAGAGTAGCTTCAGTAGAGCTTCCGGGAACACTTCCATTATCTTATAGTTATGTACCTGCAAAAGCCGGAAACGTTGGATTCCGTGCACATTATATGCCTAAAGCAGGTGGCGAGTGTGGTTACAATGGTAATCCTCAGGTTGCTGTAAATGCAACTATTAATGCCGGTTGCGTTGAAGGTCTTTCTGCTGAACGAACATCTGCCCAATCAATGGGAACTGATTCCAAGGGCAATACAATCTGGCAGTTTACTGTTGTGATGCATTTAAATACCTGTGAAAATAATTATTTGGGTAAATTACAAGGAGGTTTAATTGCCAATGCAACACTTGTTTCTGCCAGTCCTGAAGGCTATGCTGCAGTAACCCACAACAAAAACACTGTTGTTACCTGGTCAAATGTTGGTACAGGCAATTACACTTTAGTTTATACAGTTCCTTTAGCTACTGGAACTGATATTCCAATTACTGGTGCATGGTCTTTTAAATGGGATGGCGGCCAGTATCCATATACTGATCGTGTAACTTTTACCTTCTAAAATTTTAAATAGACACTTTTTTTAAGAGGCTGTTCCAAAAGGATAGCCTCTTTTGTTTACAAGTTGCTTTAGGTAATAAATTAATTTTTAAATAAGTTGTAAACCTTACACCCAATACTTACATTTATGCAACAATTGAAAATATGTTTAAGAGATCCGTCCTTTATATGCTGCTGGCAATTTCATTAGCATTTGCTTCGTGTAAAAAAGAAGACGCAGGTGGCACAAGTGATTATAACACGCTCGGAACCGCCGCGCATAACATTCTTTCGGCTTCTCCTTATACTTCTTTGAAAATTGAAATTCAATACATGGTCGGATATCCGCCAGACAGCGCCAGTATCAATAACCTGCTCAGTTTTTTGGGAAAATACGTTAACAAGCCGGATGGAATTGAAGTGACCAAACAGGAAATTCCTGCAAGTGGAAAGCCGGTTTTATCCATTGATGACATCTCGAATATTGAAAAAAAATACCGCACTGCTTTTACTCAAAATAATACGCTTGTCGTTCATATTCTGATCACGGATGGAGATTATGACAAACCGAATATCCTGGCCACTTCTTATTGGAGTACTTCTTTTGTTATTTTCGGAAAAACGGTGAATGAAGATTCAGGAAGCTGGGGATTTACTTCATTGACACAATTATTAAGTACCCTTTTCGAACATGAGTTTGGACACCTGATGGGCCTCGTAAACCAGGGATCACCCATGCAAACAGATCATTTGGACCAGGCAAATGGCGCGCATTGTATCAATCCTCAATGCCTGATGTATTATGATGTAGAAAGATCCGCTTCAGGAGGAAATCTCTTTAGTATTCCCACTCTGGATGCAAACTGCCAGGCAGACTTGAAAGCAAACGGGGGAAAATAAAACTTTAATTTATTTCCAGAAAAAAGGGAAATAAAAATCATGCTTATTTATTGGTTTACTGCTGCAAACTTTAACTCATTTCCTTTCATTCTTTCACAGTTAAAAAATAAATTTGTCCTGCAATGCAGGACATCGAACCATACGGCAACTGGCAATATTTGTATTCATCAGAACTGGATGAACGTTCTCCTTTTTTTGGCCGCGAATATAGTGTGATGGATTCTTCCAACATTGTTTATAATTATTACCTGCATCCTCTCTGGGACGACTTTGGAAGCCGCACTTTGTACCTCAAAGTATTAATGGCAGATTATGACGAACAATACATGATCATCGAATTGATCGGCGAATGGAACGACGCGATTGAAAATGACGTGATGACATTGAAAAGAGATGTAATCGACGAATTCCTTTCGCAGGGAATCCGTAAATTTATTTTGATCACTGAAAATGTGTTAAATTTTCACAGCAGTGATGATTGCTATTACGAAGAATGGTACGATGATGTGGAAGACAAGAATGGTTGGATCGTGTTGCTGAATATGCCTTCGCAAACACAATACGACTTTATCAAAGCGCGACTAAATAATTATGTAGAAATGCTCTCACTTCCCTCCTGGCGCACAATGAAACCTGATGTGCTTTTCAACCAAATTGATAATCTTTTGTTGAGAAGATTGGATAGGTGAAGTATCGTTTCAAAAAATAAATAATGCAATATTTGTTGCTTTACTGGTTTATAAAAGAATCATGATCTTCGATGCTTTTCAGCTTCAATAATTTCTCTCAAAAAAACTGATCTTCATCCAAATTTTTCCCTCTCCAAAAAACTTATCCCCAAAAAATTTAACTCCATACCCTACCTTTGCCTATCTGAAATTTTATAACTCTCTCACTTATGACCTGGAAACAGTTATTCACTTCTTCGATAGGTAAAAAGATCCTGATGGCCTTAACCGGTTTTTTTCTCATCATTTATTTAATCGTTCATGCCTCGCTTAATTCGTTGATTTTTGTAAATGACAATGGCGAAACTTTTAACCGCGCTGCCTACTTTATGCTGCATAATTATTTTGTGAGATTTTTAGAGATTGGCCTTTTTGCCGTGTTTGTTTTGCATATCATCCAGGGCCTTTTATTGTGGAAACAAAACAAAGCCGCACGCAAAATTTCTTATGAAAAACAAAATTACCCACGCGAAATAAAATGGTACAGTCGCTATATGGGCTGGCTCGGCACCTTTGTGTTGTTATTTTTAGTGATGCATTTGTATCATTTCTGGGCAACCACCAAAAACGAGCTGTATTTTCATGGACCGGTCATCAATCTTTACCAGGAAATGAAAGAAGTTTTTACCAATCCTGTATGGTTCACCTTGTATATGATCGGACTGGCATCACTTCTGTTTCACCTGCTGCAGGGATTTCAAAGTGCGTTTCAAACCTTTGGGATCAACCACAGAAGATGGATCTATATTATAAAAGGAATCGGCGTTTTTTATTCAATTGTTATCTGCCTGCTTTTTGCATCAATGCCTCTCGCATTTATGCTGGGCTGGCTTCAGTAATAAGTGAAAAGTTATCAGTGATAAGTAAAAAAATAATTAATTCTAACGTATGGCATTAGATGCAAAAATTCCGGAAGGGGAACTATCTGAAAAATGGACCAATTATAAAGACCATTTGCAACTGGTTAGCCCGACCAACAAACGGAAATTAGAGATCATTGTAATTGGTACAGGATTGGCCGGCGCTTCGGCAGCAGCCACCCTGGGTGAACTGGGCTATAAAGTAAAATCATTCTGCTTCCAGGACAGCGCCCGTCGTGCGCATTCTATCGCTGCACAAGGGGGTATCAACGCTGCCAAAAATTACCAGAGCGATGGAGACTCTGTTTTCAGGCTTTTTTACGAAACCGTAAAAGGCGGAGACTATCGTTCACGTGAAGCAAATGTGTATCGGCTGGCGCAGGTTAGCGGAAATATTATTGACCAATGTGTAGCACAAGGCGTTCCGTTTGCAAGAGAATATGGAGGAATGCTGAGCAATCGTTCCTTTGGTGGAACCCAGGTGCAGCGTACTTTTTACGCAGCCGGACAAACAGGCCAGCAACTATTGCTCGGCGCTTATGGCGCTCTGGAAAGACAGGAAGCGCTCGGAAATGTAACCATTTATTCGCGCCACGAAATGCATGACATCGTAAAAATAGATGGTATCGCAAGAGGAATTATTGCCAGAAATTTAGTGACCGGAAAACTGGAAAGATATTTTGGACATGCGGTTTTGATTTGCTCCGGCGGTTACGGAAATGTTTTTTATTTGAGTACCAACGCGATGGGAAGTAATGTAACCGCTGCATGGAAATCACATAAACAAGGCGCTTATTTTGCCAATCCTTGTTTTACACAAATCCATCCGACATGTATTCCTGTAACGGGCGAACATCAGAGCAAGCTTACTTTGATGAGTGAAAGCTTGAGAAATGATGGAAGAATATGGGTTCCCAAAAATAAAGACGACAAACGTAAACCGAACGACATTCCTGAATCTGATCGCGATTACTACCTCGAACGGCGTTATCCGGCTTTTGGAAACCTGGTTCCAAGAGACGTGGCTTCGCGTGCTGCAAAAGAAAGATGCGATGTAGGATATGGGGTTGGCACAACAAAAAAAGCAGTTTATCTTGATTTTGCCGATGCCATAAAACGGTACGGAAAAACTGAAGCTCATAAACGTGCGATTCATGATCCGTCTGAGCAAACCATCATTGAGTTGGGAAGAAATGTGATCAAAGAAAAATACGGTAACCTGTTTGCCATGTACGAAAAGATCACGGGCGAAAATCCATACGTGGTTCCGATGCGCATTTATCCAGCCGTGCATTATACCATGGGCGGACTTTGGGTAGATTATGAATTAGGCACCACTGTGCAGGGCTTATATAGCCTTGGCGAGGCAAATTTCAGTGATCATGGGGCCAATAGGCTGGGTGCTTCTGCATTGATGCAGGGGCTTGCCGATGGTTATTTTGTAATTCCTTATACCATCAGTTCGTTCATGTCAACACAGATCAGAACTCCCGCTATTCCAACGTCTCATCCAGCTTTTGATGAAGCAGAAAAAGCGGTGAATGAAAGAATTGAAAAGCTGATGAATGTAAAAGGAACCGAATCGGTAGAAAGCTTTCATAAAAGACTGGGAAAGATCATGTGGGAAAAATGCGGAATGGCGCGCAACGATAAAGGACTGAGAGAAGGAATTGAGGAAATCCGTGCTTTGAGAAAAGAGTTTTGGCAAAACGTAAAAGTGCCTGGAGGAATTTATGAAATGAATCCTGAACTGGACAAAGCCGGCCGTGTGGCCGACTTCCTCGAACTCGGAGAATTGATGTGCATTGATGCACTTCATCGCACAGAAAGTTGTGGCGGTCATTTTCGCGAAGAAAGCCAGACTTCCGAAGGAGAAGCATTAAGAAAAGATGAAGAATTCAGTTATGTAGCCGCCTGGGAATATACTCCCGAAGGAGAGATCATGCATAAAGAACCGCTAAATTTTGAAGTGGTGAAACCGAGTCAGAGGAGTTATAAATGATGAATAGGTTTTATTGTTGAATTGCTATAGGGTTATATTGTTATTATATTACCCTCAAATTACTGGTTTGATCATTTGGAGAACTGTAAAACCAATAAAATCTAACTGAATATGGAGAATGAAAAAAAATACTTAATGTTAAGTGATATTGAATGTTATCCCATTGCTTTTCATTTGAGTAATTATGTCTGGAATATTGTAATAAATTGGGAATGGTTTTCTAAAAAAACATTAGGAAGCCAATACGTTCAGGCTGTAGATTCCATATCGGCCAATATTGCCGAGGGATTTGGACGGCATTTTAAAAAGGATAAAATTAAGTTTTATATGTACAGCAAAGGTTCTTTGAAGGAGAGCTACGACTGGACTCAAAAATCAAAAGTAAGAGGGCTACTCTCAACAGAAGAGTATGATTATATTTTCTCTGAATTAGAGAAAATTCCCAAAGCTCTTAATCATTTGATTAAATATACAAACGAAAAATTGAAATTTTGAGCGATCTAACAATACAACAATACAACAATACAACAATACAACAATACAACAATATAACAATATAACAATATAACAATGGAACACTACAATATGAATCTCACCTTGAAAGTCTGGCGTCAACCAAATGCTGAGGCAAAAGGTGGATTTGAGACTTATGAAGTAAGAAATATTTCATCTGAAATGTCTTTTCTTGAAATGTTTGACGTGCTGAATGAAAGATTGGTAAATGAAGGAAAAGATCCGATCGCATTTGATCATGATTGCCGTGAAGGAATTTGTGGGGCATGCAGTATGTATGTAGATGGTCGTGCACACGGGCCTTGGCAAAGAAATACAGTATGCCAGTTGCACATGCGGGCTTACAAAGATGGTGACACGATAGTTGTAGAGCCATGGCGCTCTGTTGCTTTTCCTGTTATCAAAGATCTGATGGTGGATAGAAAAGCATTTGACAGGATTATTCAGGCCGGTGGTTATGTTTCTGTAAATACCGGAAATGCTCCGGATGCGAATACCACGTTAGTGGATCGTGCCGATTCTGATGAAGCCTTTGATGCTGCTGCCTGTATTGGTTGCGGAGCTTGTGTAGCGGCTTGTCCAAACGGTTCTGCAATGTTATTTGTCGGAGCCAAAGTTTCCCAGCTTGCTTTGTTACCGCAAGGCGATCCTGAAAGAATTTCAAGGGCATTGAATATGGTAAATCAAATGGATAAGGAAGGATTTGGAAATTGCGGCAACATTTACAATTGCGAAGCAGAATGTCCTAAGGGAATTTCTGTCGAAAATATTGCCAGGTTGAACCGTGAATACCTTGGTGCAGCCCTCTCATCAAAGATCCAGGAAAGACCGGTAAGAATGGTAGATCCGATGAATGAAAAAGGATAAGTAAAAGTATTCAGCAGTAATTTCCAATCCAGACAATAACATTCACTCCCGAGCAAAATAAAAAGAATCGCATTCTTTTTTACCTCTTGTAAAAGTTCATGAACTTCTTATAATTAACCTTTTAAATAAATTGATAGGAAAGCTGGAAGAGTATTAGCTTCACCTTTTCATCTCGTGCATAACACATTAACCTTAAATAAATAAACTTACTAAAAAGTAAGTTACTAATTGGTAAATTACTGACCATTGGTTTCATCGATAAAATTCAGATTGAGGAATAGGCAGTTTGTAAGCTTAAGGGGTAAAACAGTGGCGCTTCTGAACGTCATTCAGATTCTTTTCTTACAAAAATCCGACAACACACCTCCATTTCTTTTCAACCCTGTAATCCATAATTAACGAAAAAAGCCCATCGAATCTCTCCGATGGACTTTATAATTTTTATTTAAACGAAAAACATTCAACAATAAAACCATCCAACACTTCAACCCAACAATAAACCCATCCAACACTTGAAGCATCCATCCAACAACCCAACAATCTAACAATACAACAATACAACAATCTAACAATCTAACAACCTAACAACCCAACCCAATAATTAAATAATCCAATAATTTAATAATTAAACTACTCCTTCACCACCTTCACACTGCTTCCATCAGAGAATTTCACCACATACATTCCTCTCTGGTATTGACTGATATTTACAGGAGTAGAAGACTGTGTTAATGAAATCGTTTGAAGTACTTTTCCATTTACATCAGTAAGTAATGCTCTGGTATTTAAAAGTGTTGTACCGTTGATGCTAATAGTGATGTGGTCTGAGGCCGGGTTAGGATATACCAGGCTGAGAGTTGCGGCGCTATTCTTAATTAATACCACACTGCTGTATTTCGTAGCACCATCTTTATCAACCATTTTTAAACGGTAATAATATTTGGCAGCATTGGAAAGCGGTCTGTCCTCGTATTGATAGTTGATCAGTTTGTCACTGTTTCCGGCTGCTGCCACAGTGCCAACAGTGGTAAAATCACTGCCATTCTCACTACGCTGTACCTCAAACCTGCTGCTGTTTTGCTCTGAGGCAGTTGACCATTGCAGCAAATTAGCACCGTCTTTATTAGTACCGGTAAAATTAACGAGGTTAACAGGAAGAGCAGATACACTTACCCAGTTAGAAGTATTGCCATTTAAAGCAAAATTGTGTAAGGTTCCATCAGTATTATATTTCGCTAAATCGTTCAAAGTATCAACAGGAGGGGTAGTATTATCCCCATTACCAATACCTTCATTGAAATTAAAGTATTGTAGTAAGAAAGGTTCGGTTCCGGTTAATGAATTATTCATGTTGGAAGTAATTTGTGACTGTGTAAGTGTGTTATTCCATACACTTAATTCATCAAGCTGGCCACCAAAAAACTCATTGGCTATTCCTGCTGTATTGCCCGCTCCAATGCGTGTTGGATAATTTGGGCCAGAGTTAATTCCACTAATTGCAAAAGTATTGGTTAGGATACCATTTTCATAAAAGCGAATATCGCTTCCATCATATGTAACAGCCAGATTAGTCCAGGTTCCATAATTAATAGCAGGGCCCTGAATAGGAATAAAACTTGGAGTTGATTTACCAACCTCTATGTACCAATGACCGTCTGGATCAGCATATATTTCATACCCTGTGTAACTTGTTGTTTTCCCACCTACCGCAAAAACTGTCTGTCTTTGGCCAGTATTTGAATTGATTTTAACCCAAAATTGAATGGAACGAGTATAACCTGATATAGAATAATTATAAGGAATGTCTACATAGTCATTGATTCCGTCAAAATCTAAAGCATTACCGGTTTGAGCCTGCACAGTAATTGTACTGAATGCCATTAAAAGGACAATAAATGTGAGTTTTATTGCTTTTGTAAAGATGTTCATGTTAGTAGTTTAGGTGAATGTAAAGTAGTCGGCATCAAATGTACTATAAGGAAATGATTTTTAAACAATTTCATTATAATTTTTTTTACATTTTTTTTAAAGATAAGATCGTAGCAAGGCCAGTATGCGTTTTTACTGGTGAAAAACCAAGAGGCAGAGTTCCGTGTCACTCACGGTCTATCTGTTAAAAAACATTCTTAGGACAAGCCAATCCCTTTCCGGGTCTGAAATTTCCATTCAACAACCTGAATGACAGGGTAAAACCGGCAAAATAATACCAGTCCTTATTAACAGAATTACCACGTTGAGTACCTGCGTCAGGATAAAAGGGAGAGCCTTCTTTCACTTCATCTCCCCGGTAGGCGAGTTCTACCGCCTTTGTTCCCCGGTTCGCTGATAAAGTAGGGGCGTCTACATACGTAGTGCTTACATCGTCCAGGTAATCAGTAAATAATTTCCGGAAGCCTACTTCAAAGCCTGCATTGATATTATCACTCAACCATAGCTTTACCCCTGCTCCAAAAGGAATCCCCACCTGTGTGATATGATACGGCTTTCGCCCCGGTATAAATCCCTCGCCTTCTGTGCTCAGGTATCTCAGATAATATTTATGACCGGTACTGTCATACGTGTAAGGATCAAAATGATACAAGGCAACTCCCGCAAAAACATAGGGAGAAAGAGAATGCAAGCCCATCGGAGTGATGAAATATTGAAGGTCAATGTCTCCTTCCGTTATCTGTGACGTGAAATTAAGATTACGTGCTTTGTTAGGTCCATTTTTATCATTGGCAGATATCTTTCCGATTTTAAAACCGGCTCTCAAAGCAATGCGGTTCGATAAGTCATAAGAGAACCCTAAACCGCCTGCCAGATGTGCGTCATTAAAAGTAAAAACCTTGTCCTGCAGGTCGCCCTTATAATTTGCTGTTCCCAGAAATAAATTAAGATGTAAACCCTGCGCTGCAGTTATAAGTGAAAGTACGGAAAATGAAAGGACAAGTAAAATGATTTTCATTTGGGAGGCTTTTTGATTGTTCGGCAAAAATAGTACCAGCACATTGAAAGTGACGCCATTGCAATTAGAACCATCATTGCGAGGCGCATACCCATATACTACCGTCATTGCGAGGCGCATAAAACAATGATCAAATTTTACAACAAACTTCCATGCGCCGTGGCAATCGCCCATTAGAACGACAATGTCCATTTTTATCGTCATTGCGAGGCGCATAAAAAGAGATCCAATGTTACACGGAACTCCCCTGCCGCGGCAATCTCCCCCATTAAAACGACAATGTTCATTATTCCGTCATTGCGAGGCGCATACAATAATCTTCAAACTTTACTACAAACATCCATGCGCCGTGGCAATCTCCCCCATTAGAACCACAATGTTCATTATTCCGTCATTGCGAGGCGCATAAAACAATGATCAAATTTTACAACAAACATCCATGCGCCGTGGCAATCTCCTCATTAGAACCAAAATCACCATTATA
>JBQCIM010000059.1:0-41482 GCA_051953735.1 Ginsengibacter sp. | reverse complement strand
ATCATGAATATCTATTTGGAACCTGATGCCGGTGTCCTCGAGGAAATTATAAATTTTTTCTATCCACACAACTTTTAAAGTCTGATCTCCATTTCTTGCCTGGTCGTAATAACCTTCTTTCCATAAAATACCGATTCCTACAAGGTTTTGACGCAGTTCATAAGCACTTCGCAAATGTGAACCCGATAAAAAGCCAAGTCCACCGCTGTAAATTTTTAAGGGCTGATCGATCGCATATTCCATTGAAAAATAAGCTACTTTTCTTTTATAACGTTCGTTTATTTCATAGGGGATTACATAATTTTCAAAACTCATGGTAGTCAAAATAAGATTTATTGGGCGCAATATAAACGGAAAAAATAAGAAAGTAATTGTTTTGGTGAATTTAATGTGTAAAACTTACACACACTTTTTTCAGTAAACCGACAAATAATCCAATTTCGATTTTTAAATAATATGTACATTAAAAACCTTTTCAAAATTGCGTTTTACTTTTTCTTTTGCTTCTTCAAAATCAACTTTATGGCCTAACTCTTTTTCGATGGAAGTCACTTGCTTGTTTACAATTCCACAAGGAATAATATTGTTGAAATAACTCAGATCAGTATTTACATTTAAAGCAAATCCATGCATGGTGATCCAACGGCTGCAACGGATTCCCATTGCGCAAATTTTTCTTTCTCTTCCGTGAATTCCCGGATCGATCCAAACGCCGGTTTCACCTTTGCTTCTGTCGCCTTTTATGCCATATTCGGCAATCGTTAAAATGATAACTTCTTCCAGGCTGCGCATATATTTTCCAATGTCAGTAAAAAATTTTTCGAGATCAAGAATCGGATAACCAACAATTTGTTGCAATCCATGAAATGTAATATCTCCACCCCGGTTGGTTTTAAAAAATTCAATTTCCTTTTCCTCCATTTCATTTTCGCTGATCAAAACATTTTCCATGTGGCCACTTTTTCCTAAAGTATAAACAGGAAGATGCTCGCAGAAAAGTAAATAGTTTTTAGTTTGTAGTTCGTAGTTATTAGTTTGTAGTTCTTCCTGCAAATTGCCGATTGCCAATTGCTCATTGACGGAAGCCTTCCTTGCTTCTGCTTTAATCTCCAGATTTTTTTTAACTAATTCTTCCTGGTAGTCCCATGCTGATTTATAATTGATAATTCCAAGGTCTTCAAAAATGACGTGCTGTTTTTCCAATGCAAAGATTTTAATTTGCAAAGATAAGTTTAGTTATAGTTCGTAGTTTTTAGTTCATAATTATGGCTGATACAAATAAAAAGAATGTGGATGTTTCTGATGATGAAATTTCAGAAGAAGCGGAAGAACTTTTTGAAAGAGAAACGATCGTTTGTGCGAAAGGGCAAGAACCTCTGCGCATTGACAAATTTTTGATGGGCCGCATTGAAGGAGCCACCAGAAACAAAATTCAGCAAGGGATAGAAACAGAGCGGGTTTTGGTAAATGATCAACCGGTAAAATCAAATTATAAAGTAAGGCCGCTCGATAAAATTGTCATCTACCAGGATTATCTTCCGGACAGCAATGAGATCATTCCTGAAAATATTCCTTTTAAAATTGTTTATGAAGATGAAGATCTGATGGTGATTGATAAAGAACCAGGTATGGTCGTGCATCCCGGAAGTGGCAATCCGGGTGGCACTTTGGTGAATGCCGTAGCCTTTCATCTGAAACAACAAAATCCTGAAATAGAAGAAACAGAATTATCGCGTTTTGGACTGGTTCATCGCATTGATAAAAACACTTCCGGCCTTTTGGTGATGGCAAAAAATCCAAAGGCGATGACACATCTTGCCAAACAATTTTTTGATCATACGGTTCACCGCCGTTATCTTGCTTTGGTTTGGGGAGATTTTGAAGAAGGAGAAGGAACCATCGTAGCGCATGTTGGCCGTCATCAACGATTCAGAAAATTATTTACTGCATATCCCGAAGGAGAACATGGAAAAGATGCAATCACGCACTATAAGGTTCTGGAAAGATTTAATTATGTAACCCTTGTAGAATGCAGGCTGGAAACCGGCCGCACGCATCAGATTCGCGTCCACATGCAACACATTGGCCATCCGCTTTTTAACGATGAAACTTACGGCGGAGATAAGATTGTAAAGGGAACTGTGTTTACAAAATACAAGCAATTTGTAGAAAATTGTTTTGCGCTTTGTCCCCGTCAAGCCCTGCATGCGCAACAATTAGGATTCATTCATCCCACAACTAAAGAGGAAATGAAATTTGAGAGTGAATTGCCAGAAGATATGAAATCGGTTATTGAAAAATGGAGAAATTATAGTGCTTCGCGAATTTGTGAAAAATAATTACTGCGACTATCTGATAAAATCAAACAAAGTAGCCGTAAAAATCCCTCTTTCCCTTTTCTTAAAAATCGCTTTCCAGTTTCCATTATAACGCAACACTGACGGAACAAGCAAATTGCCCACTTTACTCATTTCAACATGCATGTCAACATCAAAATCGTAAACACCCGCATCATAACTCAGAGAATAGTTTCTTGCCACGATCTCAAAAGTTTTTTCATTGAACCATGTTGTCATTTCATCAATCACGACATCGTTTTTCTTATTGGGTTTTACTTTTATTCTGAAAACATAACAAGGAATTGAATCATGTTGACTAAAGTCGATTGCCATATCGTATTTATCTGCCATTGATTCATCAAAAATTTCTGTTTTATTGCTGATAAAAGGAAGGTCGTTAATTTTTTTCCCGGGATTAAAAAACAACATTTTCAATTGCTCTTTATGCTTGTCTATTCCACTTAAGCCGTTGGTCGAAAACTCATGCCCTTTTACAATATTATTTTCTCCGCAAACAGAGTCTTTTGTAAAAAAAAGACCCGCATACATCTGTGCTGTGTAATAATTGAAATTTCCATTTTTATCAAAAATGTCGCCACTCACCTTTTGTGAAAGCACTTCCATCTTTCTGCAGTTTCTGGTTCGGATCTGTTTTGTTTTACTATGCAATGAAGCTTGAATATTGCCTTTTTTATCCAACATCTTTATATCATTCAATGCCGTATAACCTATGATCCGAAGATTGCGAAAAGCTTTGTAAAATGTGGTATCATTTTTCACTCTTTCAATAAATGAAGGAACATCCAGTTTATTATTGACAACAATTTCTGAAAGAGTAATATAATTCTCATCCACTTTAACGGTAGTATCTTTCTGGGCAAAAATGCATGAGGAAACAAAAAGCAATAACGAAAGCAGAAAAGACTTTTGCATCATGCAATAAAAATAATTCTTAAAATGTTGGAGGAAATGTAAAATGCTGTTAGCAATAAATTAATTAACCACGAACACTATTTATTAAACACCATTCTGTAATCAACAGAAACTTTTCCTTTGGAAATGTCATTCAGCTTACGTTTCAGCAAATTTTTCTTAAGGGGTTTTAAATAGTCAATAAAAAGTTTGCCTTCTATATGATCGTATTCGTGAAGAATAACACGGGCAGTGATTCCGGTAAAAGTTTTGGCGTGGGCAATAAAATTTTCATCAAAAAAATCAATCGTAATTGTTTCTTTTCTTAAAATATCTTCCCTGATTTTTGGAATGCTCAGGCAACCTTCATTATAAGGCCATTCATCACCATCAAGCTCCTGGATTTTTGCATTAATAAAAACGCCTTTATACCCATCATCACCCGGATAATCATTCTTTTCATCTTCCTCAAGATTTTCAAGGATCTGAACGCTGTCCATCACAAATAAACGAATGTCTTTATTCACCTGGGGCGCAGCCAAACCCACGCCTTTGCTGTTATACATCGTTTCCCACATATCTTCAATGAGTTTTTGCAAACCAGGATAATCAGGAGTAATGTCATTCCCCACTTTCCGTAAAATCGGATTTCCATAAGCTACAATCGGAAGAACCATAAGAATTTTTTTGATTAATTATTGAAGTGCAAATTTACAATTTTCCGCTTATTTAATCAATCCTGAATTGCCCATAAATTCCTGTAACATAATAGTAGCCGCTATTTCATCGACGGTTCTTTTATTTCTGCGATCTTTTTTTTTCATACCCATATCTATCATTGCCTGCTTTGCCATTTTGGAAGTAAACCGCTCATCCACTTTTTTGATCGGAATTTTCGGAAATTCTTTTTCTAACTTTTTAATGATCGCATTTACCAAAGGCGTTGCATGTGTATCTGAATCATCCAGGTTTTTCGGTTCACCGATAACCATTAGTTCCACTTCTTCCTGCTGAAAATATTTTTTTAAAAAAGAAATTAATTCATGAGAATCAACAGTGGTTAATCCTGTGGCAATGATTTGCAATGGATCTGTAACGGCAATGCCTGTACGTTTTTTCCCATAATCGATGCAGAGAATGCGGGGCATGATTTTTTGAATGAGTTTAGAGAGTTTAGATAAGTTTAGGAACTTTAGTTTTTGAAAAAATAAAAATGCATCTTATTTGTTTGTTTACTGAAAAAAAAAATTACCACTTCGTGAAAAGATCCAATAAAACAAGAACACAAAAAACGACCGACGCAATTCCATTGGAACTGAAAAAAGCTTTGTTCACTTTTGAAAGGTCTTTCGGTTTTACCAAAGTGTGCTGGTAAAAAAGAAAGAAAGCAAACACCGCAACGCCACTCCAATAAATCGCAGAAAAATTACCAATCATTCCGGCAGCAATCACAGATAGTGCAGACAAAAAATGTAAGAATTCACTCACACGCAATGCTTTTTTTGTTCCGATGAAGGAAGGAATGGAATATAAATTATTTTCTTTATCAAACTCTTCATCCTGCAGTGCATAAATAATATCAAATCCGCTTACCCAAAACAAAACAGACAACGAAAACAGGATTGGGACAATCGCAAACTTTCCGGTAACAGCAATATAAGCGCCGATTGGAGCAAGGCTCAAACCTAAGCCGAGTATGAGATGACAGAGAACGGTAAATCTTTTTGTGTAACTATAAAACAAAATAACAAACAAAGCAACAGGCGCTAAAACAAAACAAAGTGTGTTAATAAAAAAAGTACAAATGATAAATGCGATGCAATTAAATATCACAAAGATCATCGCATTTTTTTTGGAAATAACTCCGCCGGGAATTTCACGGATCACCGTTCTTGGATTTTTTGCATCATATTCAGCATCCAGCCAGCGATTGAAAGCCATTGCAGCGCTTCGTGCAAATACCATACATAAAATTACCAGGATGAAAAGCAGCCACCATGGCCGGTTTAAATCATAATTAACAATTTTCAATCCATAGAAAAAACCAATTAATGCAAAAGGCATTGCAAAAATGGTGTGGGCAAATTTTACAAGGGAAAAATAATCTAATATTGTTTTACCCCTTGAAGTAGTATTTATATTTTCAATCCTGTTTTCCATTAATCAATTTTTATTTTCACCGCTTCCCACAAAACAATTCCTGCGGCCACAGAAATATTCAGAGAATGTTTCATTCCAAATTGAGGGATCTCCACGCAACCATCACATAAAGAAATCGTTTCATGTTCCACACCGCTTACTTCATTGCCAAAAATAAAAGCAATTTTTTCAACTGATAAATTATGAATTTTTCGCAATAAAATACTATCCGTTACCTGCTCCACTGCAAACACTTTGTAACCATTTTTTTTGAGTGCTTCTATCGCCTCTTTTGTTGTAGGAAAATAGCTCCATTCAACCGTTTCCTGCGCTCCCAGTGCGGTTTTGGTAATTTCTTTATGCGGAGGTCTCGCTGTATACCCGGTGATATAAATTGATTCAATTAAAAATGCATCTGCCGTACGAAAAACACTTCCCACATTATAAGCACTACGAATATTTTCAAGAACTGCAATTACTTTATTTTTTTCCGATTCTTTAAATTCTTCCACAGATTTCCGGTTCAATTCATCCATTGTTAGTTTTCTCATCAAAAGAATATTAATTTGCAAAAATAACCAATTAGCAAAACAGCACATTAGCAACTTCAAATTCATGTCCTCTCCAGATACCCCGTTAATGAAACAGCACAATGCTATTAAGGCGAAATATCCTGATGCGGTTTTACTTTTTCGCGTGGGCGATTTTTATGAAACCTTCGGGCAGGATGCTATCACGGCTTCAAGAGTTTTAGGGATTACACTTACCAAAAGAAACAACGCTTCTTCAACCGCGCCGGAGCTTGCCGGATTTCCGCATCACGCATTGGATACCTATTTACACAAATTGGTAAAAGCTGGTTTTCGGGTGGCCATTTGTGATCAGTTGGAAGATCCAAAATTGGTAAAAGGAATTGTAAAGCGCGGCGTTACAGAATTAATAACTCCCGGCGTTGCTATCAATGATAAGCTACTTGAACACAATCAAAATAATTTTTTGTGCGGACTTCATTTGATAGAGGAAAAAGCAGGCATTTCTTTTCTTGATATTTCCACCGGTGAATTTTTTATTGCAGAAGGCGATAAAGAATATGCGGATAAATTGTTGCAAAGCCTGAATCCTGCTGAAGTAATTTTTCAACGCAATCAACAGAAAAATTTCAAGAGTTATTTTGGCAGTAAATTTTATACCTACACATTAGATGAATGGATTTTCACGGAACAATATGCGCAAGACACTTTATTAAAACATTTTGGAACACAGAGCCTGAAAGGTTTTGGTGTAGAGAATATGAAAACCGGCATCGTTGCTGCAGGCGCTATTCTTCATTATTTAAAAGATACCGAGCATCCAAATCTTCAACACATCACTTCTTTGCAAAGAATTGATAAAGGAGATTATTTGTGGATGGATCGGTTTACCATTCGCAATCTTGAATTATTAAGCAGTTCTGATAACAGCAATTCATTATTGAAAGTGTTGGACAATACCGTTTCACCAATGGGAGCAAGATTGCTGAAACGATGGATGCTACTGCCTTTGACAGATATTAATTTAATTGAAGAGCGACAAAATCTCGTAGAATATTTTATAAAATCTCCTGAAGAAAAAATAAAAATTTCGCAGAATATAAAACAGGCTGGAGATATAGAAAGATTGGTAAGTAAGATTCCTTTGAAGAAAATAAATCCAAGAGAAGTGTTGCACATTGGCAAAGGATTAAAACTTGCTGCACAAATAAAAGATTGGTGTGAAACTTCTTCAAATGAATATTTAAAAAGATTGGGTGATTCATTGAATCCTTGCAAATATATCGCTGACAAAATCTTTAAGGAAATTATAGAAAACCCACCGGTAGCGATTTCCAAAGGAAATGTAATTGCAACAGGAGTGAACGAACAATTAGATGAATTAAAAAGTATTGTTATCAACGGCAAGGAACATTTATTAAAACTTCAACAAAAAGAAACAGAACGCACCGGAATTTCTTCTTTGAAAATTGGTTTTAATAACGTGTTTGGATATTACCTGGAAGTGACGAATACGCATAAAGATAAAGTGCCGGAAAACTGGATACGCAAGCAAACGCTGACAAACGCTGAAAGATATATTACTCCAGAGCTAAAAGAATATGAAGAAAAAATAACCGGCGCAGAAGATAAAATTCTATCGCTTGAGCAAAATATTTTTGAGCAATTATTAAATGAATTGCAGGATTATATTGCGCCGATGCAATTGAACGGACATGTTTTTGCTGTGCTTGATTGCTTGATTTGTTTCGCAAATAATGCTTTGCATTTTAAATATAAAAAGCCTGAATTGCACACCGCGCTTGATCTTGAGCTAAAAGCAAGCCGCCATCCGGTGATAGAAAGAAATTTGCCACAGGGAGAAACTTACATTGAAAATGATATTTTTTTGGATCCTCAATCGCAGCAAATCATCATTTTAACCGGGCCAAACATGAGCGGTAAAAGTGCCATTCTTAGACAGGCTGCTTTGATCACTTTAATGGCTCACATGGGAAGTTTTGTGCCGGCAGAAGAAGCGAGAATTCCACAAACAGATAAGATTTTTACAAGAGTTGGAGCGAGTGATAATCTGACCAGTGGCGAAAGTACTTTCATGGTTGAGATGAATGAAACTGCAAGTATTATCAACAATATCAGTCCGAGAAGTTTAATCCTTCTGGATGAAATCGGAAGAGGAACATCCACTTACGACGGTATTTCCATTGCCTGGAGCATCGTTGAATATCTGCATCATTCTCCACATGCACCGAAGACTCTGTTTGCCACCCATTACCATGAATTAAACGAACTCGAAAATAAATTTGAGCGTGTAAAAAACTTTCACATTACCAATAAAGAAGCCGGAAATAAAATTATTTTTTTAAGAAAATTAGTTGCCGGCGGAAGCATTCACAGCTTTGGTATTCATGTGGCAAAGATGGCAGGAATGCCGCCTACATTGATAGACAGAGCAAATGAGATTTTAAAACAGTTGGAAACCAAGCATGTTGATTCTTCAGAAAATGAAGAAAATCCCTCAAATGAACCGATCAAAAAAAATAAAAAAAGCATTAAAGAAAATCTTCGTCAATTAAATGCACCACAAATGCAACTCAGCATTTTTGATGCGCATTCACAAGCTTTTGAAGACATCAGAAAAATTTTAGAAGTCGTTGATATCAATCGTTTAACACCTGTTGAAGCTTTGTTGAAATTGCAGGAAATAAAAGGAATGGTGAAGTAGAATACCGGAAAAAAGGAACAGTAAACAAACAAATTCATTCATTTTCTTTCCGGATGAAATTTGTATTACAATAAATTTCTCCTCAATTTATTTTCCTAATATTGCGCTTTAAAAATTCGTACCATAAAAAAGAACTTAGTATGAAAACAGCATTTTTTGCAACAATTATCCTTTTCACCGCTTTAACTTCACGGGCGCAAAATTCTTTTCACGTGCAGGGAGGAATTGACCTCGGAGTTCCGGTTCATAATCTGAATGGAACTTCGATCGGACTTGGAGTTGATCTGACTGGTATTTACATGCTTTCAAATGAAGCGGCTCTTACCGGTGATTTTGGCTATACAGCTTTGCTTTCAAAATCCAAAGAAGATGCTACGACGAATCTTCTCCCGTTAAGGATTGGCCTTCGCTATTATCCTACAGGAAAGTTTTTTGTCGGTGGAAAAATCGGAGCAGGATTTATTTCGAATCCAGGCACATCAGGCGTTACAACTACCGCGTATTCATTTGGTCTTGGATTCAATGCTTCGCCCAGAGTAGAATTAGGAGGCTCTTATGATGGCTACAGTAAAAATGGATCAGTGGGCTTGCTCAACTTCCGGCTCGCTTACCGGTTCAACTAAATTTTAATAAAAAAGCCCGCGATTTTTCGCAGGCTTTTTATATAACTTTTTACATTACTGGGATCTATGCATTCAATGCCCTTTCCCGTGTTTTTCGCCATGCTCTTTTTTACCATGTTCATCCTTCCAACCATTGTCGTAGTGTTTCTTTACTTGTCCGGGAGCATAATCTGTTGCAGAACCGCCATAGATCTTTTTTGCCTGGCCGGGAGGCAAATTCTTTCTTCTTGTTGTATATACAGGATAAGTATTTCGCCTGCTCTCGTTTTTTTTACTTCTAAAAATTACCACATTTTTAGAAGTCTGTGTCTTCTTAGGACCTGATCCCGGAATAACATCATACACACTTTTCTTTTGAGCAGATGCTGTAAAAGAAATGATCAAAAAAAGGACTGATAAACCAATCGCTTTTGTTTTAAAATGTAATGTAGCTTTCATAAAGAGGTTTATCTAAATAAAGGCAATTTCTTTGCCAAACAGCTTTTGAATTGATTAAAAGAGTCTTAAAGATGAAGCGGGCTAACATGTATATTTGTGCTCACTCAATTTTAAAATTTCCTGATTTTGAAAATTCCAATTGCATGAGAAAAATATTCTTTATTCTATTGCAAGCTTGCTTTATTACCACTATCGTAAAAGGCCAAAGTACGCATTCTGAAATTCGTAAAACCAAACTCTATACTCAGATTGACAGTATTTTAAACAGCCAGGTAGCTAACGATCTGATTCCGGGAGCAGTAATTCAAATAAAAAAAGAGGGGAAGATCCTTTATAAACATGCTTATGGTTATGCACAGAAATATGACATCAACCATAATCTCCTGGATCCGCCGGTGCCAATGAACACGGCTACCCTTTTTGATATGGCTTCTCTTACCAAAGTTATTGGCACAACAACCTCCGTCATGTTGCTTGTTGATAGAGGGCTTATCAAAGTGGATGATCCCGTTGGAAAATACATTGCGGCTTTTGACACCGGCGATAAAAAAGCAATTACTATCAGAAATCTGCTCACGCATACAGCCGGACTGATTGAGTGGTACCCGCTTTTTTATTTTTCTCATAATAAAGAAACTACTTATAAATTGATCGGAGAATTGCCTCTTAAATATCCTGTTGGCAAGCAGCGCCGCTACAGCGATCTGGGATTTATTCTTTTGCAGGAAATTATTGAAAAAGTTTCCGGAATGCCTTTAGACAAATTTGAAAAGCAAAATATTTTTGTGCCCTTGGGAATGACGCACACGATGTACAATCCGTTGCAACATGGCAGAACCACCAACATTGCAGCTACCTCTCTCGGTAATCCTTATGAAACGCGAATGGTGTATGATTCCTCTCTTGGCTATTCGGTAAAAGGCCTTGATCCGAAGAGTTGGAACGGTTGGAGAAAGTATGTGCTAAAAGGAGAAGTGAATGATGGAAATGCGTGGTATGCCAATGGCGGTATTGCAGGTTCCGCAGGATTATTTTCTACTGTGGACGACATTCAGAAGTTGGTGGACATGCTCATGAATAAAGGAAAAGTGGGCAACAAACAATTTATCTCAAGTCCCGTCATTGATTCTTTTTTTGTGAAAGATCAATTCAACAATGGATTGGGCTGGATGATGGACACTACCGATTCTTTTATCAAAGACGGCCCTGAAGGCACTTTCGGCCATACCGGTTTTACTGGTACAGGAATTATGGTGGTTCCAAAATATAATCTGTCAATAATCCTGCTGATTAACCGGCAAAATATGGGATTGTTGAAAACTGGATTTTATTACAATGTAAGTCCTGTGAGGAAAGCGGTTTTTCAGACGGTACTAAACTATTGCAGGGAATAAGAAATTGGTGGCGATTTTTTCCCTACATCTTTTAATTCACAAAGAACATTTAGTAACTTCATATTGAACTTTAAATTAAAACCTTTAATAAAAAAATTGTATGAAAAAGAAACTACTATTATCAGGCTTCTTTACATTATCACTTTCCTTTTTATTTGCGCAAAGCAGTGATATAACCGGTCATTGGACTGGCGAAATAATGAACCAATACAAAGTAACTTATGATTTTGTAGCCAAGGGAGATTCGCTTACTGGAAAAGATACTCATTATGATGGCTCTGTTTCTGATATTACCAATGGGAGAGTAATGGGTGATAGTATTTCATTTTCTGTACCAATACAAGGTCAACTAACTCCTGTGACCGGAAAACTGCACGGAGATACACTTTCATTATTCCTGACTGTTCAGGGTTATGATTTAAGCGTAGATATGAAGAAGAGTGATGAAAAAAAAGAATAACGTTTAAGGAACAACGAAATGTACCCATACCACAACAAAATTAAACAGAGAATAAAAAATGGAGAATTAATCAAGTTTGAGTTTGTTGAAAAATATAAAAACATAAGTCCCTGTTTGATTTTATATTTTAAAACAGAACCTTATGTGAAACCAATTCGTGAACATCGTTTTGCAGAATATAAATCCATTTTAGACAAACTTGAAAACGACGAAGGGAAATTGTAAAGTCAGAGACTTTTTTGGAACAACATAACAGTGATGCACAAACGTTTTTTCAGTAAACAAAGAAATAACTTCAATTTCTTTATTTCGTTTTCTGATGATTTGGGTTAAAATGAATTCCTCTTGCTTCCGGGCCGGCAAGGATTACTATTGCTGCCAACACCAATACCGAACCCGCAAGAATTTCCATCGAAGTTGAGTAGCTAACATATTGAGCAAGTAATGCTTCAACATAAACAATTGCAGAAGCAATCAAAACTCCAATTTGATATGCAAATCCTGGAAAAAAACCACGAAGACTTCCGGGCGAAAGTTCGTTGATATGAGCCGGAATAATTCCCCATGCTCCCTGCACCATGAATTGCATTCCAAAAGCGCCAAGAGCAATTAAAAAACTTCCATTCGCCAGCAACCATAACGGAATCAGAATGATAGCCAGAATGACAGCGAGCGCCATCATTTTTTTTCTTCCATATAAATCTGAAAGATGTCCAAACAATAATCCTCCTAAAATGGCTCCCATCATTGAAATGATAGTAATGACGGCTGTTTTATGAGGATCAAAATGGCGTTGTTGCTGTAAAAAAGTTGGATACAGATCCTGTGTTCCATGAGAAATAAGATTCATCGCAGACATCAGCAGCACGAGATACAAAAATAATTTCCAATGTTTCTTCACTGCATTTCCATATTCTTTCCAATCCCTTGTCCTTGTTGCTTTCCATGCTGCAGTTTCTTTTACTTTAGACCTGATAAACAAGGTGAGCAGCGCAGGCAATCCTCCGATAAAAAACATAACACGCCAACCAAAGTGAGGAAATACGAGATAATAGGCTGCAGCTGCCAGCAAAAATCCAAAGGCATATCCTTCCTGCAATAATCCTGATAAAAAACCACGACGTTTTACCGGCACAGATTCCATCACCAAAGAAGCGCCAACGCCCCACTCTCCTCCCATTCCAACTCCATACAACAACCTTAAAATTAAAAACACAGTATAGTTTGGGGCAAGGCCCGAAAAAATTTCGATAATGGAATAAAAAATAATGTTGATCATCAAAGGCCCTTTTCTTCCAAAACGGTCTGCCATCAAACCAAAAATAAAAGCACCAACCGGGCGCATTGCAAGGCTGGCAGTAAGTGTGAGTGCGATTTCCGGAATCGTTCTGTTGAAATCTTTTGCAACAGTAGCAAGTGCGAATGTGAGAATGAAAAAATCAAATGCATCCAACGTCCAGCCTAGAAAGCCCGCCAGCACTGCATTTTTCTGATTGCGCCTTTCTTCTTTGTTGATTGCAGGTGTAACATTTGTAGAAAGAGTTGCTTCCATTGATCTTTGAGTTTATCTTATAAAAAAGAAGTATTGATTTGATTTGTCAAATACGCAATATTATAGATATTTGTGGTGTAATTTTTATTTTAATTTAAATCAAATTGAGTCAAAACAAATTTTAAATCTAAAACTAAAAACATGAAAAAATTAATTTTGTTATTTGCCGTTGCTGCATTTTCAACCATCGGCCTAAAAGCTCAAGACACAAAAGCAACCAGTTTCAGCATTGCAGCCAATATTGGTATTCCCACAACTACAGGACTTTCTATTGCGTACGGCGCAGATATTCAAGGTGATTTTGCTGTAGCATCTACTACAAAAATCACTGGTAGTGTTGGATACGAAGGATACAAGATAAAAGATATTCCTTCTGGTTCCGGTATTAAAAGCACCTTTGGTATTATTCCTATTCTTGCAGGTGTCAAATTCTTTTTTGGAGAAACCGGAAAAATGTATGGACATGCCCAATTAGGTTATGCAGTTTCTACTCAAAGCGGCGGTGGCGGTGCTTTTGCTTATGCTCCAAGTATTGGCTACTATGTTAGCCCCAATCTTGATCTTGCATTAAAATATCTTGCTTCCAGCAAAAACGGTGCTACCGATGGTTCCGTAAATCTTCGTGTAGCTTATAATTTTTAGGTTTATAAAAGGTTATACTATAAGCGGCTGGCTCAATGAGCCAGCCGCTTGTTTTTTTTGAGTAAACGAAGGAATACTTTTATTTTCTTTTTTCTTAAAAATTCAAAACATCTTTCATAGAAAAAATCCCTTTTTTCCCATTAATAAATTCTGCTGCTAAAACCGCTCCTTCTGCAAAACCTTTCCTGTTATGAGCCGTATGAATAATTTCAATATCATCAACAGAGGAAATATATTTTACAGAATGTGTTCCGGGAACTTCATCAATTCTTTTGCTGATGATCGAAAGTTCATTTTCATTTTCGGTATCATTATTTACCCATTTATTTTTTTTATCAGAAGCTTCAATAATTTGTTCAGCAAGTGTAATGGCTGTGCCGCTTGGCGCATCTTTTTTCTGTGTGTGATGAATTTCTTCAATCGATACGTCGTAAGCCTGATGCGCTTTTATAATTGTTGCTAATTTTTTATTGAGCTCGAAAAAAATATTTACACCAACACTAAAATTACTTGCATACAAAAAACTTCCATTCAATTCTTTACATTTTTCTTCCACATATTTTAGTTCATGAAGCCAGCCAGTAGTGCCACAAACGACCGCAACATTTTCATCTAAGCAAAACAAAATATTTTCAGCAGCACTTTGAGGATTGGTAAATTCAATCGCAACATCCGCCTTCCGGATATTTTCTTTGGTAAGGTCCTGAAGATTTTCATCTGTAATTTTTAAAACAATTTCATGGCCTCTTTGTAAAGCAATTTCTTCAATGGCATGGCCCATTTTCCCATAGCCGATCAATGCAATTTTCATGTGTAAAAAAAATAAAGGATAAATAAAAAATAAAATTACGGAAGAGGTTGCAAAGCTTTTGAACTTTTATCTTTAAAAAAGAAAACCAGCGAAACTCCCGCATTGTTGGTCGTATAATTAAATCCTGGCCTTATCTTCATTCCAATATCAGGACTAACATCAAAGGCTTTCAAATGGGCATCAACAGTGGCATCTACTACATTCAATCCCCACACAACCAAAAAAGCCAAAACGGAATAATCAATGTTTTGTCTGTAAGCATCGCGGTAAATGCGAATCGATTCGGTGGACAAATGAATAAATGCAGGGTCGATAAGTGCGTCATTCGAAGGAATTGTATCAAGCCGGTATTGTACTGCTTTACGCAAAAGTTTGTAATATTTTAAATTATATAAAAAGATTCCTGTCGTAACTCCCAGCGCGCCATAAATGATCGGAATCTTCCAATATTTTTTATTATACCATTGTCCCCAGCCCGGCAAAACTGCAGAGCGAAATAAGGCTTTGTGTGGATTAAATTTTACCGAAGTATCTAAAGCCATCACACTTTTTTCAGGAGCAATCGGGAGATTATTTTTTGTGATAACCGTATCTTCTTTTTTTTCAACAGAATCTTTGCCAACATGAAGCGTATCATTTTGCTGAGCAAAAACTTCAGTTCCTGAAAATAAAAGGAGTGAAAAGAAAAAAGTAAAAATAAATTTTCGTGTCATAACTTAATCTACCGAAACCTGCATCTTGTCTAAAAGCGAACTTAATTCTTCGATAGAAAAATAATCAAAAGTGATGCTGCCGGTTCCTTTTTTACTGTGCGTCATTTTCACTTTAGTGCTGAAATGAGATGCTAAATTATCTTCAATTTTTTTCAAAGACGGTGGTAGGCTGGTTTTTACAGAATTATTAACAGCAGATTTTGGCGTGTATAATCTTCTTACTAATTCTTCTGTCTGGCGAACAGAAAGTTCTTTGCTTTTTATTTCATTAAAAATAAATAATTGTTTGTCCACTACATCCACATTGATCAGTGCGCGTGCATGGCCCATGCTGATGTTTCCATTTCTGACAGCAGCCTGGATATCCGGTGGCAATTTTAAAAGCCGAATGTAATTCGTGATCGTACTTCTTTCTTTGCCCATCCGCTCTGCCAGCTGATCCTGGGTATAATCCAATTCTTCCATTAATTGCTTATAGCTCAAAGCAATTTCAATTGCGTTCAGATCTTCTCTTTGCAAATTTTCGAGCAAAGCCAGTTCAAGAATTTTAGAATCTTTTACATCCCTGATGTAGACCGGAACATCAGCAAGACCTGCAATTTTAGCAGCACGAAATCTTCTCTCACCGGCGATGATGCGATATTTTCCATTGCCAATTTTGGTAACAGTTATTGGCTGAATAATATCGTGCAGTTTTACAGAAGCCGCTAATTCACTTAATGCAGTTTCATCAAAATCATGTCGCGGCTGCTCAGGGTTTGCCTCAATTAAATTCAACGGAATTCTTGTATTGGCAACATTATTTCTCTCCGAATCTTTGATCAAACTTTTTTCGGTAACTGAAAGATCAGTATCAATATTTTGTAACAATGAACGGATACCTTTTCCTAATGCATCTTTTTTATTGGGTGTTGATTTCATTTATAAATTGGATAATATTTTTTAATTAAGGATGTTCCAAAACTTTATCAGTCTGGCTCATCTTTGTCATATTATTTTTTTGAAGAACTTCTTTGGCAAGGTTCAGATAATTGATGGCGCCCTTGCTGTCAGCATCATAAAGAATCGCTGGCTTTCCAAAGCTTGGAGCTTCACTCAGGCGTGTGTTTCGATGAATCACACTATTGAACACAAGCTCTTCAAAATGATGGCGAACCTCATTCACCACCTGGTTGCACAAGCGCAATCGTCCATCATACATCGTCATCAAAAGCCCTTCGATTTGTAAATCAGGGTTCAACCTGTTTTGAACAATTTTGATGGTATTTAATAATTTTCCCAAACCTTCCAATGCAAAAAATTCAGCCTGAACCGGCACTACCACACTATCTGAGGCCACAAGAGCATTCACGGTAATTAAACCCAAAGAAGGGGAGCAATCAATGATAATAAAATCGTATTGATCGCGAACAGATTTCAACACATTTTTCAACACACTTTCCCTGTCAGGATAATTGATCATTTCAATTTCAGCGCCAACCAGATCAATATGTGAAGGCATCAGATCCAGATAAGGAATTTCTGTTTTTAGAATAACATCCTTTGCAGGAGTTTCATTTACCATGCAATCATAAAGCCCTGTAGTAACATTATGAAGATCAAAGCCAACGCCGGTGGTGCTGTTTGCCTGTGGATCAGCATCCACGAGTAATGTCTTAAACTCAAGCACAGCAAGACTTGCAGCAAGATTGATAGCAGTAGTGGTTTTTCCAACACCGCCTTTTTGATTCGCAATTCCAATTGTTTTTCCCATATTCGGTTATCGGTTTCCTGGTTTTTCTTTACTATAATTTAAGCAGAAATTTTTTTGAATGATCTGCTTTTCTCAAAAAAAAGAATTGGCCATATTTCTTCGATCACTGCAAATTCTTCTAAAAAGTTCCTAATAAAAATGATCGATTTTTTACATTCATCAGCCAATGTGGCAAATTTAATTATTAGGCATAATATTCCCGCACAATCTATGGTTAAAAGCTATTTATTATTCCCCCAACTTCTAACAATTTACTATTTTAATATACCCAAAAGCATAAAAGCAATTAATTTTATATCATGTACACGATCATCAGCGGCACAAACAGGGTTGGAAGCCATACAGAAGAAGTTGCAAAAGAATACCAGCGGATCCTTAAAGAAAAAAATATCGACGCTCCTATTTTCACCCTGAAAAACCTGGACGTACTCCATCGTTCTGAAGGAATTATCAAAGCAGAAAACGAGATTTTGATTCCTACAAAAAAATTTCTTTTTATCATTCCCGAATACAACGGCTCTTATCCCGGTGTTTTAAAAGCGATGATCGACAACAGCGACATCCGCAAAGTCTGGAATTATAAAAAAGCTTTATTGACCGGCGTTGCCACCGGAAGAGCAGGAAATTTACGCGGCATGGATCATCTTGCAGACACGTTGCATTATATGAAAATGAATGTTTTTTATAATAAACTTCCAATTTCTGTGGTAGATAAAGTGATGGACAAAGAAGGACATTTGAATGAAGAAACTCTAAAAGCGATCAGCAATCAACTGGATGAGTTTATTCTTTTTTAACTCAAAATTAATTTTTAAAAAATGCGTACGCCATTAGGAACTTTTATCATAATTGTGATTATGATTTTGCTTGACCTTTATGTGTTCATGGCAATAAAATCCGTCAGCAATCCGGCTTCTTCAAAAGTAAAAACCATCATTTTTTCTTTCTATTGGACCGTTGCTATTTTATGTATCATTGGCTTCCTGATCTTTGTACTGACAGGCCCGGAATTTTTTCCAAGAAAATTCAGAACTTATCTTTTTGCAACGATTCTCGGATTTGTTTTTTCTCAAATTGTTGCGTCCGTTTTTTTCCTGCTAGATGATGTAAGACGATTAATCCAATGGGCGGCGGAGAAAGCTTTTTTCAGAAATACGGAAGTGGCGCAAATGACCGGCGGTGGGATCAGTCGCTCTGTATTCCTTAGTTGGCTTGGCCTGGCAGCCGGTACTACACTTTTCGGAAGTTTAATTTATGGATTTTCCAATAAATATAATTACAAAGTAAAGCGCGTAAAACTTGCGTTTGATAATTTACCTCCGGGATTTAAAGGAATGAAAATTCTTCATTTCAGCGATGTCCATTCGGGAAGCTTTATGAATAAAAAAGCAGTAGAACATGGTGTGGAAAAGATTATGGCAGAAAATGCAGACCTTGTCATTTTCAGCGGCGATCTGGTAAATGACCGCGCCACAGAAATGAAAGATTACATCGATGTTTTTAATAGAGTGAAAGCGCCGATGGGTGTTTATTCTACTTTTGGCAATCACGATTATGGCGATTATGTAAAGTGGCCTTATGACGGAGTCAGCAAGGAACAAAACCTGTTTAATCTCGCAAAAATTCATCAGCAACTGGGTTGGAGACTGATGATGGATGAACATGTTGAACTGGAGAGAAATGGCGATAAGATCGCATTGATCGGCATTCAAAACTGGAGCGCAAAAGCGCATTTTCCAAGATATGGAAATATGAAAAAAGCGTATGCCGGCGCTGAAAACTATCCTTTTAAGATCCTGATCAGTCACGATCCAAGTCATTGGGATGCACAGGTTCGTCCGGAATATGGTGATGTAGATCTTACGCTGAGTGGCCATACACACGGAATGCAATTTGGTGTAGAAATTCCGGGATTTAAATGGAGCCCCGTTCAATATATTTATAAAGAGTGGGACTGTTTGTATGAAGAAGGAAAACAAAAATTATATGTCAATCCCGGATTTGGATTTATTGGTTATCCGGGTCGTGTCGGCATTCTTCCTGAATTAACGGTGATTGAATTGGTGTAAAATCGAGAGAAAAAATTTATTAAAAGAAATAATTATTTTAAATTGAACTTCCTTTTCACTTCTAAAAAATAATTTTATGAAGAAGTTCCTTTTCCCTGCAATTTTTTTTATTTCTATTTCTGCAAATGCGCAAAAACATCAGTTAATAAAACTTTGGGAAACTGCCGGGGACATCAATGTTCCTGAATCGGTTTTGCCTGATCTGAATAAACGTATCTTGTACGTTTCTTTGATAGAAGGTGGGCCCTGGGATGCTGATGGAAAGGGAGGTGTAGCGAAACTATCAACGTCAGGAAAAATAATTGATACCACATTTATTACCGGATTGAATGCACCAAAAGGTTTAGGAAAATTTGGTAACCGGCTTTATGCAGCTGACCTCAGTGATGTGGTAGTAATTGATGTTAATAAAGGAAAAGTGGAAAAGAAAATCCCTATTCCCGGTGCATCAGGGTTGAATGATATAACCGTCTCAAACAAAGGTGTAGTTTACGTTTCTGATTCAAAAACCAGCAAAATCTGGAAGATTCAAAATGATCATCCAACTTTATTTTTAGATAATATCAGCGGCGCCAATGGTTTGAAATCGATTGGGGATGATCTGATATTTGCTGAGGGAAAAGATTTAAAGAAAGCAGATGCCAACAAAAAAATCAGTTTGATCGCAACCGTTACTGATGGCATTGATGGAATAGAACCAGTTAGCAACGGTGATTTTCTGGTTACATCCTGGAGTGGTTACATTTATTATGTTCACGCGAATGGAAAAGTTGAAACTTTATTAGAAACTCATGAACAAAAAATCAATGCTGCCGACATTGGCTATAATCCGCAAAAAAAGATTGTGTACGTTCCAACTTTTCTTCATAAAACGATTGCAGCATATCAGTTGAAATAATATAGAAAAAATTTTCTAAAACTTATTCTTCCACATCATACTCTCAACTGGCTTGTCCGGCTGGTGGCTGTATTTTGCATTTTTCTTGGTATCGTATTTTACCTCCACTTCGCCTTCAACAGGAAAATAAATCAATTGTCCAATAGGCATCCCTGTATAAACTCTCACAGGAATTTTGCAGGAAATTTCCAGCGTCCAGTGACCGCAAAAGCCTACGTCTCCTTTTCCTGCGGTAGCGTGAATATCAATACCAAGGCGGCCTGTGGAAGATTTCCCTTCCAGGAAAGGAACGTGCGCATGAGTTTCTGTATATTCAAAAGTAACACCGAGATATAATTGCGTCGGTTGTAAAACAAACCCTTCTTGTGGAATATCAAAATATTCAATCTCGTTATGTTTTTTTGCATCAAGAACTGAATCTTTGTAGACAGCCAACGTTTTTCCGAGATGAACATCGTAACTGTTGCTGCCTAATTTTTCGCGGGAATAAGGTTGGATAATGATCGTTTTCTTTTCAATTTCTTCCAGAATTCGCTTGTCAGATAAAATCATTTAATTGCGGTTATTTTTACAGTTGCAAAATAATTCCAAACAGAAGGATAAATTCTTTTAAATGCCTTTGTTTTATCAACATAATATCAACGATTCAACCAAACTTGCAGTTTGGAAAATAACAGAAAGTGAAGACTTTTTTTTAGAAAAAACTTCAGTTCAGAAAGAAATCATTCATCCTCACAAACGCATGCAACACCTGGCCGGACGCTATCTCCTGGAAATCCTTCATCCGGGATTTCCTTTTCATTTAATTGAAATTGCCGAATCAAAAAAACCTTTGTTATCAAACGGGAAATTACATTTCTCTATTTCTCATTGCAAAGATTTTGCAGCAGCAATTGTAAGTGAAAATAAACCGGTAGGTATTGATGTGGAAATAGTTTCTCCAAAAATTGAATTGGTGAAAGAAAGATTTTTGCGCGAATCAGAACTTGAACTTTCTTCCACCTTCAACCTTCAATCATCAACCTTGAACATTGAACCTTTAACTTTCAACCATCAAATCCTAACTCTTTTCTGGAGCGCGAAAGAATCGATTTTTAAATGGTATGGAAAAGGCCAGCTGAGCTTCAAAAACAACATGAGTTTGAATGAAGTGTTTTTAAAAAATGAAGAAGGTTATATCAATGCCAATTTTATTAAAGAGGAAAAAATTGATTTAAAAATAGATTTTCGTTTTTTTGAAAGTCTTTGCCTGGCTTGGGTTTCAGGATAAATTGTTGAGGATAGAAAATGCATTTATTTGTTCATTTACTATTTATTTAAAACAGTAAGTCAACAATTACTTTCAATTCCTATTTTACAATTGGCTGTGTGCAATAAGTGCTGTCCTTATTATATTTCGGCAAGAACCATGAGCCATCATGGTCGCCGGTAACATCGCCTTTGCAATGAATAATCTCATCTCCCTCGGGAAAGGAAACCAGCATGGTGATGTAGTATGTTGGCGCAATAAAACTATCCAAAATGGGCGTCATCATTATAGTTCCGCAACGTGGAATAATATCTGTCGGTTTAGTTTCTGTGGTTTTATTTTTTTTACACGAAAATCCAAGAAGGATGATTCCCGCAAAAATTAATTTTCTCATTTATTTTAAGACGTTTTGGTTTCTCTCTTTTTATTTTGAAAAAGTTTCGTGGTAAAATTGAATCGATTCGTTGATAATTTCAAATGCTTTTTCTTTTTCCTGGAAATCGTTGATCTCTACTTTTTTATTTTCAAGCACTTTGTATTGTTCAAAATAATTTTTCAAAACTTTAAAAATATGCGGCGGCACTTCATCAAGGCTTTGGATATAATTCACAGTTGGATCATTAACGGCAACAGCAATAATTTTATCATCAATCAAATCCTGATCAATCATTTGCATGTTTCCAATCACAAAAGCTTTTACCAAACACAGCGGCTGAATGGCCTCCGAACACATCACCAGGATATCCAACGGATCGCCGTCTTTTCCCAGTGTCTGCGGAATAAATCCATAATTCACGGGGTAGTGAAATGATGAATAAATGATCCGGTCTAATTTCAACAATCCCGTTTTTTTATCAATCTCGTATTTTGATTTCGACCCCTGCGGAATTTCAATCAGCGCATTTACAATTTGCGGTGCCTCATCTCCGTGAGAAGCGCCATGCCATGGATGAAGAACGTACATTTTAATTATTTAATTGTTTAATTATTAAATTTATGGCAAGATTCAACTTTTGACTTACGAACTTTGATACCTGATCACTTCTGCTTTTTCAATCGTTATCAAACCGCCGGACTTTGATTCTTCAAAAAGTTGTTCCACAGTTTTAATAAATACATTTATTTTTTCCAGCGTATCTACAATTTCAATGATCACAGGAAGGTCTGTTGAAATGTCGAAAAGTTTTGCTGTGTGCACATTGCTATTTGGTCCAAATCCCATAATGCCACGCGTAACCGTTGCTCCGGAAAGCGATTGTTTTTTTGCTTCGAAAACAATGGTTTCATACAAGGGCTGCTGGTGATATTTGTCAGACTCACCCAAAAAAATGCGAAGAAGTTTTGCATCAGGATTGTTGACCATTTTATAAATATTTTATTAATGAAATTCCTGCAAAAGTTGCCGCGAGTCCAACGATCACACTAAAGGCAACATATGAAAACGCCTGCAAATACTGGGCATCGCGAAGCATGCTGACGGTTTCATTTGAAAAAGAAGAAAAAGTGGTAAAGCCGCCCATGATGCCTGTTGCCAGAAAAAGGCGCCACTCTACATTCATATTTCCTCTGTCACTGAATCCATAAATAATGCCAATCAAAAAACAGCCGATGATATTTACCGCTAACGTTCCATAAGGAAAAGTGGAAAGGACTTTATTCTGAATAAACAATGAAACCAGATAACGTGAAATGCCACCAATAAAGCTTCCGAGGCCAACGAACAGAATAATTTTCATCTTTCGAAATTAATTATTATCATGGAAAGTATATTTAAAATCCACCAGCCAGTCATTGTTGTGCTTCACCAGTTTTATTTTTGAAGGTTTGTTTTTATAACTGTTGGTGTAGTAAATAATGTTGACAGAGTCTGATTTTTCTACGGTGGAATCGATGATGATATTCGCATCGCTGTAACCACGCCGGTCTTCTGCATCCATTTTGCTGTTGAAATCTTTTAAGCCTTCAAAGTATTGCATGTTGGTACTATCAGGCAACAAATATTTTTGTGCTTTTACATAATTCCCTTTTAAAGAAGCTTCAATAAAACCTCTGCCTGATGTAAGAGGATCGCTTCTGTCAACATCTTCTGAACTGTTGCAGGCGCTGAGCAGTATTGTAACAGCACCGGCAATCATTAATACGCGTTTCATTTTTTTATTTTATGGATGAAGGTAAAATGTTTCTATTGCAAATAAAAAAAACACCTCATCAAAAGGTGTTTTTTATTCTATCGAAACTTTTTCAACCTTATTTTTTTGCGCTGTCAGTCATTGGATGTGTTGACTTCAAATTTTCTGTATCATGGTGATGAATGCTGTCTACGCTCATTTCGGAACTATCCATTCTGCCCATGTTTCCCATTCCTTTCATTCCATGTTCCATCATTTTTTTATTGGCCATTTGCATCAGGGTCGACATATCAAAAGCAACTTTCCAATCTCCGTTTTCTTTCTTTAAAAGGAAGTCGGTGCTTTCGCCTGATTTTTTATCTGTTACAGGAACGGTAGCGCTGTCGCCGCTGATAGTCGCATCACCCATTTGCATATTGTTTACCATTTGCATCATTTTATCAGCATGATCATTGTTATTCATTTGTTGCATTCCCATTTCCATCATGCCCAGCATTCCTTCGCTATCTTTTGTTGCATATTTTTTAGCATCTGTAAAATCTTTTTTTGAGAGCGCACTGAAAAAATGATTCAAAACTTCTTTAGGATTTTCTCCGTTGCCGCCTGATTTGCATCCGGAAATAAAAACAGCAAATGTGGCAAGCGCGATTAGGATTATTTTCTTCATAAAATATTTCTATTTGATCAAACAAAAGTAATTTTTTTTAGAATGAATTAATTTTTTACCGGAAAAATAAAAGGCAACACAATGGCTGCCTTTTTTAAAATGTGATGTAGCAATTTTATTTCAAATCTTCCAGTTCTTTTAATTTTTCCTTATCATACGCTTTGATGATTGCTTTGATCAGTTTATGTCTTACCACATCTTCTTCGTCGAGCACCACATGCCCGATGCCGTTAATATTGGCAAGAATGCGTACAGATTTTTCCAATCCGCTTTTTACTTTCGGTGGAAGATCGATTTGAGTAATATCGCCGGTAATGATCGCTCTTGCGTTAGCTCCAATTCTTGTTAAAAACATTTTTAACTGCAGGTCGGTTGCGTTTTGCGCTTCATCCAGAATGATAAAAGCGTTGTCGAGCGTACGTCCGCGCATATAAGCCAACGGTGCAATTTCAATCGTGCGGGTAGTCATATAATAACCCAATTTATCAGCCGGAATCATATCATCCAGCGCATCATACAATGGGCGCAAATACGGATCGATCTTTTCTTTCAGATCACCGGGAAGAAAACCAAGGCTCTCTCCTGCTTCCACTGCCGGACGGGTAAGAATAATTTTCTTCACCTGCTTATTTTTCAAAGCTCTTACTGCAAGCGCAACAGCGGTGTAAGTCTTACCGGTTCCCGCAGGGCCAATGGCAAATACAATATCATTTTTATCGATGGCCTGAACCATCTTTTTCTGATTGGCAGTTCTGGCTCTCACGCTTTTGCCATGAGGACCAAAAACCAGCACATCAGTCTGGTTGTGTTCCATAAAATGATCGGTAACTTTTTCATCATCGCCGCCGAGAATTTGTTCCAGATAATTCTCGCTCATCATTCCGTTTCGCTCAAGATATTGAACCGCAAGATTTATTTTTTCTCTTGCATTTTCAATTTGCTCGGGTGCGCCGCTAAGTTTGATTTGAGTTCCACGACTGAGAATTTTTAAACGGGGAAATTTCTTTTTAAGAATATCTAATTTGCCGTTATTTACACCAAAAAATTCGATTGGATTTACGGTTTCGAGGTTTATAATTGTCTCTGTCAATAGGGTTATTTTACAAGGTTAATAATGATATATCAAATATAAAAAACAGGAATGCTTTTTACTAATTTACTTATTCACATAAAAATAAAAATGTTAAAAACTTCTTTATTAAATTTTTTTTGATAATTTCGGAATTCAATTTTTTGAAACTAAAAACAATAAAAAGATATTTATGAAAAAAAGTATGATGGTTGTGGTCGCTTGCATTTTCAGTGTGTTTGCGTTCCAGGCTTTTACCACTTTGAATCAACCACGTTTTACTAATTTACAGATTTTGCCTAAAGACATTTCAAAAGACGGTTTGGATAGTGTTATGCATCATTTTACTGCTTCTCTTGGCGTAAAATGTAATTATTGTCATGTGTTTCATGCAGATACCAAAAAGATGGATTTTGCTGCGGATGATAAACCCGAAAAACAAATTGCGCGCAAGATGATGCTGATGACGATCGATATCAACAAAAATCATTTCCAGCAAATTGAAGAAAGTATGGACAGCGGTAAAATGGCCGAACCTACTGATACAGCTGCTGTAAGCTATATGCTCAGATATGTGACCTGCTACACATGTCACCACGGCGACCCTCATCCCGACAGTAAACCTCCGATGAAAAATATGGAAAATAATAACAGGCCTCCGATGCCGCCTGCTTCTCCTTCACAAGGAAAATAAAAACGGTAAGAGCAGTAAACAAAGAAATAATTGATCTTTATTTTGGGCGGTTTTTTGACCGCCCATTTTTATTTTAATCAACCTCAAACAACAGAACCTGTGTTTGTTCAATTGGAACAAAATTATTATCTGCGATAAAGATCAGGAATCTTTTTCCATTGGAAAGTGTAGGACCGAAAGTAACTCCTTCAATGTTGTCGATATATCCGCCAAGAGTATCCATATTCAGCAATAATTTTTTTGAAACTTTTGTTACTGTTTTGTTCTTTAATGAATCTATATCATTAATATTTTCTGCTGAAGAAATATCGGCCTGAAATACTTTTATCGTGCAGGCAAGGCGCCCGGTAGAAAAGGAACGTTCTATTACCAAAAACTGATTGTCAGAAAGCCACAAAATATCAGAAATACCATTTATTTTGAAAGCGGAAGGCGTAATGGGCGCATAAGCAACCGGGTCGAGCGGGTAAGCATATTGTGCAACCGGCTTTTTTGAGATCATATCAAATTGGAGAATTCTCGTAACCGCAGTAGAATCGCCGGTCCCGGCAGGATGGCCATCCTGGAATAAAGGTTCTTCCACACTTACAAAAAGCGACTTTCCGTCTGCTGAAAAAGTCAATCCTTCAAAAACACCATTTTGTCTTGGCCCATATTCAGTGGCATGCATTTGCAATTGAGGAGGCAATTGAAAAGTGTCTGTAAAATTGCCGGAAGTGTTTATTTCAGTAACAGCAGGATCTTCAAGAACCACATTTTGAGAGTTGACAATTCTCTCTCCTTCGCTGCTCCAGATAAAAGAGTTGCTTTTGGGATAATATCTCAAGGCCTCAGGGTCCGGAGTGTGGAAAGGATCCTGGGCGGAATTTGGATAAAAATTTCCGCTTTTGTCTTTTAAGAAAGTGGTTTGAAGAAAAATAACACTATCAATTTTATTTTGATTAATAGCAATCTGAGCGGTATAAAATCTTGCCAGATTTTTTTGAGAGCGGTCGTCGCTGATGAAATAATATTCTTTCTTTTCAGAATTGTAATCGATGCCCGAAAGGCCGCCAACAGTAGTGTTTTGAAACTGGAAATTGTAAGGAACAACATATTCGCTGAGAAATTTTAGCTGGTGTATTTCCGGTGTTTTTTGATTTTTTTGAGACGAGGAACAGGAAGAAATAATGAACAGGATAGAAGCAATACAATAATTTTTCACACTAAAGAGATTTTAACGCAAAGTTGCACAAAGTTTGTGGCAAAAATAACAGAAATGAACAGCGGAGCACGAATTACCAACTTTTTAAATCGTAAGTTATGATTGAATCTCCTGTTACTGAAAAAACAAATGACAACCAGCCAGGCTGGTTTTCTCTGTTAAGATTTGCATTAGGAATGATCCTTTTTTGGAAAGGGATCGTTTTCATCCGCGACACAGAATTGCTGAAGCAGCTAATTGGACGGACAGGCATTGGCGCATTAACGTCTTACACTGAACTCCTCTCGTTTGTTGTAGCCTATCTGAGTTTATTATGCGGCTTGTTTATTGCTTGTGGCCTTTTTACAAGAACTTCTTCCATCGTGCAAATACCGATACTTGTCATTGCGGTGTTTTTTATCAATACAAGAAATTATGGCAGTTCCACTTTCGAATGGATCCTCTCTATCATCACGCTAATTTTACTGGTGTTTTTTGCCATAAAAGGAAGCGGCGCTCTCTCAGCAGATGAATTTTTCCGAAGCTACTATAAAGCCGGAACTGAAGATGGAAATACGAAGAACTTTTTTAAAGCGCTGTGAATAATCTTTGGGGGAAAGGTGCAGGCCTACGATCTTTGAATACAACGCGCTCTGATCATAATTTTTCCGTCTTTTTCCTGAAACGAATGTTAAGCACTTCCACAGCTAGTGAAAAACCAAGGCATGAATAGATAATGCTTTTGCTCACTTCCTGGTGCAGGCCGCCCGCAATCAAAACCACTCCGATAACAACGACGAAAGAAAGAGCCAGCATTTGCAGCGTTGGATGCCGGTTGATGATATTGCTTACCGGCCCTGCAAAAAGCATCATGATGCCGATGGATACTATAACTGCAATGATCATGATGATCACATTGTCCACAAGACCTACAGCAGTCAGTATAGAATCGAAGGAAAAAACCGCGTCCACCAGCACAATCTGAAAGATAACCGCTCCAAATCCGATCTTCTTTTTGTTGCTCTTTAATTCTTTCTTCTCCTCCTTCTGAAATTTATGATGTATCTCAAGCGTGCTTTTTATGATCAGGAAAAGGCCGCCTGCAATCAGTATCAGATCTTTATAACTTAAATCGAGTCCATTTTCAGTAATTCCTGCAAAGGACGGAATGCTTATCACAGGATCCTTAAGCCCAATGATCCAGGTAATGCACAACAATAAGCCAATGCGAAAAAGCATGGCAAGCATCAGGCCTATATTACGTGAACTGCGCTGCCGCTCTTTAGGAAGTTTATCGGCTACGATAGAAATAAAGACGACATTGTCAATACCCAGTACGATTTCCAAAAAAGTAAGCGTTAACAGGCTCACCCACACGGCAGGGTTTGCAAAATCCGGAAAAACAAGATGCATATATTGTGAAGCTTTGAAAATTTGAAAAGCACGAAATAATTAACCGGCAACTGTATTGATCGGCTGTTTCTTTTTTTTCGATGTCAGCACCTTTATTAAAACAGGAGCGGTCGTAATGAGCACAATTCCTATGATGATCTTCTCAAGGTTCTGTTTCGCCCATAAATTTTCACCCAATAAGAAGCCGGCAGTTACAATCGTGGCAGCCCATAAAAAGCTTCCGGCAATATTATAAAAAGAAAAATTTCGCCAACCCATTTTTACAATGCCCGCAACTAATGGCGCAAATGTACGCACAATGGGTAAAAACCTGGCAAGCACAATGGCGCCCCCGCCTTTCTTATCGTAAAATTCTTTTGCCTGTAAAAGGTATTTTTTCTTGAAAAAGAAATTGTCTTTTCGTTCAAACAGCAGCGCTTTGGATTTACTTCCGAGCCAATATCCCATGAAATTACCGATCGTACCGGCCGCTGCGATCAGCACGATCCAATAAAGCAGGTTGAGCAAATGCATATCAAACGGAGAGAGAGCATTAGCGATAACCATACCGGCAATAAACAAAAGTGAATCGCCCGGCAGGAAGAACCCAAACGGGAAACCGGTTTCGATAAAAACAATTAACACGACAATATACAAACCGCCGTATCGCATGATCCATTCAGGGTTCGCAAGATGAGTAAAAAAATCAATGATCGTTTGCATAATAAGTTGATAAAATAATGAAGGAATAATTTTTATGAAATAAGCGTATCTGTCTCCTTTAAAAAAAGAAAGAATAAACACTGTTGCTGACAGAAAAAATCTGATCAGAACAAATAGTAGATCGAAAGGAAAGAATAATATTGAGGTCGGATCAATAAATAAGTATCAGCGAAGTGCAGAATAGCGGAATCTTTCTCAATTCCAGCGTCAGAACGATAATCTTTTACAGAATAAAATGCGTTAGAAATTTTATTTCTAAAGGTGATATGGCAATCCTGCTGTTCGTCAGCAATATTACTCAGGTGGCTGGTTTCTTCCTCGTCATTTTGATTTTGAAGCGAAAATGCAGAAACATTTATTGCGTGACTATTAAAAGCTGAAGCCTGGACAAAAGGTGCAGCAGTAAATAAACAATTCAGAAAGATGAAAACAAACACAACGATGCGCTGATAAATAAAACCGTTATGTCTTTTTCGTGCCATGGTAATGAATAAAATTTATGGCAGGCAAAAATATCTGTAAAATGCTTTTGTAAATGTTATTCTTCTCATAAATACAAACAGAGGATATCTCCTGAATAAGATACCCTCTGTATATTAATTATCAATTACTTATCGGTAACACCTTTTACTTTACTTAAACTCATCATCCTTCAGCCCACTGTCTATTTTTACTTCCGTGGCTTTCAAAGGAATATCGATTCCCTGTGAAATGGTTTCAGAATAAGGAATCATAATACCATTTACTTCTTTATAATCGCCATAGCTAACACTGGAAGCACCATTCTGACCTTCGATTTCTTTCTTCAGCTTCAAACCTGTTTTTGCATCGAAAAACTCCTTTACTTCGGCTCCGGAGGCCGACTTCACATCTACAACATAAGCATCTTTTCCATTTACATCTGCAATCATCGGCATTAATGACAATTGGTAGGAAGAATTTAAAAATTCAGTTTCAGGGAAGGGCAAAGCTTCTTCTTTCACCCGCTCTTTTGTGGCACTGTCAACCGTATGATTCTGCCCCATTGCCGATAAACTCACATCGTTCCCATTCACTACCACTTTTTGTAAAACCCGGTTAGAAGCAGTGAGAGTAATCATCAAAAGCATGTGATTAGGTGCCTTGTATTTTGCCATATACTGTATTCCTTGCCCCTGTACATTTCCTTTAGCAGTATAAGAGTAATCTTTGATGGCTTTAATTTTATCAGCCCCGCCTATCGCTTTCAAATAATTACTGATCACCTCATTTGCTGAAAGTCCCTGGGGAACTGGTTTTAAAGGCGCCGCAGTGAAAGTATTGTTAGCAGGGTTAATATCAGGATAATCGTGATTCGGATCGATGATCACTTTCTTGATTGGAGAAGTAGACGGATAATGAAATGTCCAGGTACCACCACGCTGCCAGATTTCTGCGGGAAGAGTAAGGGAATCGGTCTTTCCGTTTTCCTGGATGATCATCAGTGGAACCGGTAAAACCATCTGTTCTTTATTGACAACAGTAATTAATGCTCCTTTTTTTGGGTCATTGTCTTCATATTTCACATCTGTTATCCCCTGGTCAAGTTTTGAATTGGTAAAAAACCATCCGCGCCAGAAATAACTCAAATCTTCACCGCTGACATTCTCCATAGTTCTGAAGAAATCCCAGGGAGTCGGATGTTTGAAAGCCCACCTGTCGATGTAGATCCGGAATGCAGAATCAAACCTTTCCACGCCAAGAATATGATTGCGCAAAATATCTAATCCGGCTCCCGGTTTTTCATAAGCAGCAATGCCCAGGAAATTTTGTTGTGTTACATCAGGAATCGTCATAATGGGATCTGCATCATCTTTAAACATAAAAGGAGCCACTTCCTGCAGATCACTTTTTTCATAAAATTCTCCATGGTTAAAAACTTTCGTATCTACTCCGTTAATAAAAGTATTGAAGCCTTCATCCATCCACGGATACTTTCGCTCGTTAGAGCCAACGATCATAGGAAACCAGTTGTGTCCAAACTCATGATTGGTAACGCCCCAAAGTCCTTCGCCGGTACTTTTCCATGAGCAGAAAACAATACCTGGATATTCCATTCCCCCTACGATTCCGGCGACATTGGTTGCGGAAGGATAGGTAAACTCATACCATTCTTTAGAATACAATTCAATCGCGCCTTTCACAAACTCTGTTGATCTTTTCCAACCGCTGTCGGTAGCGCTTTCAATCGGGTAAACAGATTGCGCGAGTGCTTTTTTACCACTTGGCAAATTGATCCTTGCCGCATCCCATATAAAAGCTTTGGAAGCAGCCCACGCAACGTCTCTCGTGTTGTTGCATACAAAATGCCATGTAAGAGCTGATTTTGCGGGATGATAAGAGGAACCCTTTAATTCATCCGCGCCGATAATAGTAACGGTTTTATCACTGTTATGCGCCTCTTTCAGGCGGCTCCTTACAGCGGAGGTTAAAACTTCGGCAGGATTTTGCAATTCACCCGAACCAACTATGATCAGATCGGACGGAGCCGTAATAGTATAATCTATATTTCCATATTCAAGGTAGAATTCTCCTGCACCCAGATAAGGCAAGGTATTCCAGCCTTCGATGTCATCATACACGCACATCCGGGGATACCACTGTGCAATTTCATAGATCCATCCATTCTTTGTATTTAACCTTCCCATCCTGTCGGTTCCATACTCAGGTACAGAAAAAGCATAATTTATTTTTATTTGAACCGATCCTGTTTTTGCAGCCAGTTCACTAGGAAGCCAAAGCTGCATCCGAGTGTCAGAAACGCTGTATTTGGCCTTGAAGGTTTTGCCATTCATTACCACTTCTACAGATTTTAACTCATCTCCTTGTGTAAATGCTTTGCTGGCCCAGCGTCCACCGGTGATCAGTGTAGTAGCTTCGGCACGGCTATCCTCCCGGTAAATATTCTGATCCAGTTGCAGCCATAAAAATTTTAATGCATCGGGGCTGTTATTCTTATAAGTGATCGCTACTGAACCTGAAACCGTTTTTTGTGTAGTATCCAATGATACATTGATTTTATAATCGGCCCTGTTTTGCCAGTAATGAGGTCCGGGCTTTCCGCTTGCACTGCGGAATTCATTGCCGTGTGAAGTGTAAAAGAAAGGGTAAAACGCTTTGTGCTGGTCATAATGAGAATCACTGTCTTCCTGGGCAAAAGCAGCGCCACAAGAGAAGACAACCAAAAAGGCTGCAACTAAAATTTTTTTCATGTAGAATAATTTGAGATTGTGAAGGTAAAAGATTTGAATATTTTGTGAAAGGATTATTTTCGCAGGCTATTTGCGCTTCCTTTTTTGCCTTATTAAAAATGCAATTCCTTCAATATATCTTCGATACTTGCATCGAGGCAAAAGCGAACACGAGTTGCAGATATGTGGTTGAAAAACACAAGAGGAGAATGACTTGAGAAGAAAAAATGGAGTTAATTGTTTATTTACTGATACAGCTGTTTATTTACTGATACACCGATTGCCATACTAAAAGGAGATCAACAAGGGAAATATTTGATCATGCCTAAATCCATTATTTGTGATTAATTAAAACTTCAAGTAAGATTAAAAAAGTTTCCTCCTTCATCCATCACACTCCCACAGTGCCTGTTTTTACTTTTCCTGCACGTGTGTAATAGGCAATGATAACTCCGGTTGATGTGACAATACTCTCTGTCAACGTAAATGCTGCTGCAATGGTTCCATTACCAAAAAGCTTTTTTCCCTTTCCTAAAGTCAGGGGATGAATTTTGAGTCTCAGTTCATCGACAAGATCATTCTTAAGTAGCAGTTGAACCAGCTCGCTACTTCCCCACACATGAATATCAGCACCTTTCGATTGTTTCAGTTTCTTGATATCAGCCACTTTTTTTAATACTACCGAGTTTTTCCAGCCGGCAACCATCGGATCCGACTTTTTCAAGGTTTTGGAAAACACATATTTGGTACCTTCATTAATACCCGGCCAAAAGTCGCCGTGCTCAGGCCAGTAGCCGGCCCATATCTCAAATGTTTTTTTGCCCAAAAGATAATCTGCCGGCTCCAGTTCTTTTCGCACTACCTTATCGTAAACTTCGTCTCCATATGGTTTAGTCCAGCCACCATATTTGAACCCGCCTGATGTATCTTCCTTAGAGCCGCCGGGAGCCTGCATTACTCCGTCTAATGTGATCATTGATAAGACAATTATTTTTCTCATACTACTTTATGATTTGTTTATGAGACAAATTTCAACTATAATACTTTGATAAATGCAGTGCGTTTGCGACAAATACAGGTATGAATGCGACAAAATACCATTTAGGAAAAGCTGATATTTACTAGTTTACTGTTGTATTTTATTCCCCTTCCGCTGCCCTAGCAAACGCATCCAGTTTTTTTACCTGTAATGCCATATGATGCTTCACGGTTTTTTCATAATCAGTTTCTTTCTCATTTACCTTGCTGATCAATACCAGCATCTCTAGCCCAAACAGGAAAAAGAACCAAAGCAGCCAAACGATCAGCGCCACGTTCGAGCGGGTGATCAAACGATACATCACTTCCAGTTCATCCAAAAAACCGACCTTGGAACTGATCTCTTTTTCGAGAGCAGGCCTGATATTCAAAAGGGCAGAATCTTTCGCCAACTTTTGCATCCGAAGTTCACTGATGGTTCTTTCCAATGGGGCGATCATTCCGATCTGTGGATTGGGCATGTTTGAAGAAACGGTTACCATCTGGGGTGTCGACCGTTCTGTTACAATTGGTTTTCCGGTTACCGAATCAATCATGGTTCGCTTCTCAGTTTTCACTGCTGATTGGGTAGAAAAAATTTTAGTGGTGGGATGATCTTCCACATCTTTAATTAGTGCAAGCCGTTCCTGTTCCTTCTTATCAATTGCTGAATCCAAAGAAGCAATTTGATTTCGCAATTCTTCCGTTTTTGGCGGCAACGCTTTTTTAACTCTTTCTTCGATGGAATTTATTTTTTCCAGGTCAATGTCTTCTTTGAAAATGATCTGGTCGATAATGATCGCACCAATGATGGCCATAGTGCAGGCAATGATTCCTCTTGCCAGGTAAAGCCAGAATGTTGGATTAATAGACAGGATGATCTGGCGCTCTATCTGGATAATAATGAGTACCAATATCACTGCTCCGGCTATGGAACCATAAGTGCCGCCATGAAGGTAACGCCGCGTAAAGCAATAGCCGATAAACGCCCATAAAATGCATACGATCAGCATCGCAGAAGTATAGCGTTTCACTGTTTTAGCCGCTACTTCACTGGAGTTGCGCACGATACCATAATTGTACCCGGTGAGAAAACATCCAAAGCGGATCCACCAATTTTTCATATGGCTGTTTTTAAAAGTTTCTGTTCATAATGGAATGATGGGAAATCGCTGCAAGGCCATTTCTGAAGCCACGAGTGTAGCTCAATACAATTCCCTGCGCTACTCCCCTGTTTTCATTCGCTTCCTGTTCTATTTCCAGTACCTGGCGAATGTGGCTTTCGGCAGTCTCCTTTTTTGCATTCAGTTCTTCTACGGTATCTACCATGCCACTCCTGCTGCGGCTTGAGATGTGAAAATTAATTTCCCTGATAAAATCTTCGTAAAACGTTTTTACCTTCCTGATCGTTCTTTCGAGTTCATTTTTTAATGCAGCGATATTTTGTTCGAGGTGGGTATTATCAGGATTCATTAAAGCATCATCATAGCCTTTCTTCTCATAATTTTTTTCAAGAAAATGAAACAGCAGATTAATGCCATGTTCGGTAGATGAAGCATGATTATTATCAGCAGATTCAGGATTTAATTCCTTACCCGTTTCAACAAATACGCCTTGAGCGTTTTCCGAAATTTTATGAGCGGAATCAGCACCATTGAGGTGAACTGCGTTTCCATTTTTCCGGCTAAAAAAACTAAATAAGCCCATGAGTTGTTATTTTAGATTGTTTTCGCTAATCTTTCATTGTCCTCTAAATACAATTTAAAAATACAGATTAAACATCATGCATTGTGCAATGGAGAAAAGATATTCTCTATCTTTTAACAGAAAGAGAAACGAACGGATTTGTTTGTTTACTAAGGAATTGGTATTCCCGACGATTAAGTAAGTGCCACTATATTCTTACATTCGTAAAGAAAAACACGTATTGCTTTTATGAAACTAATACTTTTCCTTTTTTCATTTTTTATCTGTCTTTCTATTTATGCGCAAAACGGAAAGCTGTCTCATTCTTTTATTGAAAACTTCAGTGACTCCGTTTTACAAAATTTCAGGTACGGCTCTACGGGAACTAAATCTGCTTTTAAATGGCAATCAGGTGTTACGTCTAAAACAGAACCTGGTTCCAAAGTGCTGTTATTTAAAATAGATCCTCTTGATAGCGCCGGTGCAGGTCGCGGTCCTGAAATTATATCGAATCACTTTACTTATTTTGGTACTTACTCTGCCCGTTTAAAAGTTCCTGATGTAAGAAAGGTTCAACCAAATACAGGCGCGGTTGTCGGTTATTTCACTTATTATATGGATAGTGTGTATGGACTTAGTGAAATAGACTTTGAATGGCTGGTTGCTGATCCGTCCATCATTTACATAGGCACCTGGACCGGCAACAGAGGTGCCCTTAAAAGAATCGGGCGAACCATCAATTTAGCTAAGGGAATTATTTACAATACTATTTTTAAAGTAGGTTATAAAGGAGAACCTACTCCATTAAGCGGTGCGCAAAATCAGCCGCAAACCATTGAAGCTATTGATCATTACGACGCATCTTCCCGTTTCTATACATATGGATTTGACTGGAATTTAAATCGGCTTACCTGGTGGATTATTGATCCTGAAACCGGCAAAAAAATCATTTTGTGGGATTACCAGGGATCTCAACGCGGCATACCGCAACATCCTTCTTATTATCGTATGAACTTCTGGCACACCAATGAATGGGCAGTTGAAACGAATCTTCGGGCAATTGAAAAACCATTGCATCCATACGAACTGGAGGTCGATTGGATGCGATATCAAAGTAAATAGCGAATGTCGAATCGGCTGTGCTAAGGAATAAGAATCAATGATATTTCTTTCTTTACTAAAATTTTTTTGTTGTATCAAAAAAACTTTTAGCTTTGTTCTCCCACCCTTCGTAAGACTTCACTTATTTCTGATGGCACCGGAATCCATCAATTTTATCATCAAAAAAATTTACAGCAAATGAAACAGATCTTAACCGGTTTATCTGTATTTATGTTTTTATTGGTTTCCTGCAAAAGCCCTACAACAGATACCACTGCAGCTAACACAAACACTGAAAATGAAACTCACCTTGCCGACAATAATAAAATCTATAAAGCAATTGAAACAGGCGATGTCAGTGCTATAGACACACTGATCGCTGCCGATGCTGTTGAGCATGACGGTCCCAACGGCACTGAGGTTAAAGGACGCGATAGTATTGTAAAAATGCTTGGACTGATGCATACTCAAATCAAAGACCTTAAAACCGATGTAATTACCAGCGCTGGCAATGGTGATTATGTTTTCTCACTCGTCCACATCACCGGCACTCCTACAGATTCTTCTATGGGTATGGGCGGAAAAAATATTGATATAAGAGCAGTGGATGTGGTGAAGTTTAAGGACAATAAAATTACAGATCACTGGGGCTTTACAGAAGATGCAACGGTTAACAAAGAAATGATGGAAATGCAACCAAAAATGAATAGTGCAGATAAAATGAAAAAGTAACGTTTATAGTTGTTAGTTCGTAATTCTTAGTTCGTAGTTTACTCAAATACAAAAATCAAATTATGTCAGATTCAATTCAGGGTGTGGATGTTTCTGCTATCACCGATTTCAAATCGAAGATCAGGGGTCAAATCTTTTTGCCGGCTGATGCCGGATATGAGGAGGCCTGCAAAATATATAATGGAATGATCCATAAACACCCTGGTATGATCGTAAAGTGTATGGATGTCGCTGATGTAATATCGTCAGTAAATTTTGCAAGAGAAAATAATTTACTGCTTGCCGTACGCGGAGGAGGTCACAATGGTGGCGGGCTGGGCATGTGTGATAATGGTTTGGTAATTGATCTGTCAGGGATTAAATATGTACGTGTAGATCCTGAAACAAAAACTGTCCGTGTTGGCGGCGGCAATGTATGGGGAGAAGTAGATCATGCAACACACCCTTTTGGTCTTGCAGTTCCTGCCGGCATTGTTTCTACAACCGGTGTAGGAGGCCTGACACTTGGCGGAGGAGTTGGTTATCTTTCAAGAAAATATGGACTTTCCATCGATAATTTGCTGGAAGCCGATATGGTTTTAGCCGATGGTTCATTTATTACTGCCAGCAAGGATAAAAACAGTGATCTCTTTTGGGCAATTCGTGGCGGAGGTGGGAATTTTGGAGTAGTAACTTCTTTCAAATTCCAGGCGCATCCTGTAAAAAATGTTTTTGGTGGTCCCACATTATGGCCGATTGAAAAGACCCAGGAAATGATGGAATGGTATGATCAGTTTATCAATAATGCTCCCGATGATCTGAATGGTTTTTTTGCCCAGTTAGTTGTACCAGGGCCACCATTTCCTGAACCACTTCACCATAAAAAGTTTTGCGGAGTGGTTTGGTGCTATACAGGAGATATGTCAAGAGCCAAAGAATTATTTAAGCCGGTTCTTGACACCAATCCCGTTTTTCAACATGTAGGCGAGATGCCTTATCCTGCCATACAAAAGCTGTTTGACGGTCTCCTTCCTCCCGGATTGCAGTGGTATTGGAGAGCTGATTTCTTTAATGAGTCAGAAGCAGCAGCAAGAGACAAGCATTTTGAATTCGGATCAAAGATCCCAACACCACTTTCGCAGATGCATTTGTATCCGGTAAGTGGCGCGGCAGGCAGAGTGGCGAATGACGAAACTGCGTGGGCTTACAGGGATGCAAAATATGCAGGTGTAATTGTAGGAGTAGATCCTGATCCTGCCAATGCTGAAAAAATCACCAAATGGTGCAAAGATTATTGGGAAGAGCTTCATCCATACTCATGCGGCGGCGCTTATCTTAACTTTATTATGAATGAAGGACAGGATCGCATTAAAGCCAGCTATAAAGGGAATTATGATCGTTTAACAAAGATCAAAAAGAAATACGACCCTCATAATTTATTTAGAGTAAATCAGAATATTTTACCCGAAGGAAGTAATTAAATGATACAATGCAGATTTTCTCTGTGCTCGTTAAGTAACATTTCATTGTAACACACGTCACTTGTGTAATTACTCAAAAGATTGCCCCCCAGTGCTGTCCTATTCGCAGTTTGTTTTTTACTACAAAAGGCATTTACGCGGAGATTATACCGGCAATACGAAAATATTACGATGCTTAAAAGTTACTTTTGCAAGGATTTTAATAAACTGAATGACTATTCTCATTTTTTCTCTTATTATCCTTACCGGATCTTTTTTAGCAGGGTTGGTCGGTTCTTTAACCGGCTTAGGCGGTGGAGTGATCATAATCCCGATGCTTACTCTTTTATTTCATGTTGACATTCATTATGCAATCGGCGCATCGCTGATTTCAGTAATTGCTACTTCCTCTGGCGCGGCTTCCGCTTATGTAAAAGAAGGAATTTCTAATATTCGTATCGGAATGTTTTTAGAAATTGCTACTACTGTCGGCGCTGTCGGTGGAGCGATGTTAGCTGTTTTCGCGCCTACTTCTATTATTTCTATCATCTTTGGACTGGTATTAATTTTCTCTGCATCGCTTTCATTAAAGAAAAAAAATGAATCGATACTTGTGCAGCGAAAAAGATCAGGAATTGCAGGCATTTTAAAACTGAACAGTTCTTATCCAACAGCAGCAGGAGAAATTGAATATGAGGCACAAAATGTTCCGGCAGGTTTTTTTATGATGGTGGTTGCAGGAATTTTATCAGGGTTACTCGGAATAGGTTCCGGTGCATTGAAAGTGATTGCTATGGATCATTTTATGAAGCTTCCTTTCAAGGTTTCTACCACTACCAGTAATTTTATGATTGGCGTAACAGCGGCCGCCAGTGCCGGCATTTACCTTGAAAGAGGTTATATTAATCCGGGGCTTTCAATGCCGGTAGTGATAGGCGTAATTGCAGGTGCTTTTACCGGCTCAAAAATTCTTGTAAAAGCACAGACCAAATGGCTCAGAATATTATTTGCGATCATTATCACTTTTCTGGCTCTTCAGATGATTTATAATGGGATGACAGGGCAAATATGACAACGAAAAATAAAATAACCGATTATGATATGGAATCAGTAATGGGAACATTGCTGATAACGGGAGTGATCATTTCCGCGGCACTCGTAATTTTCGGAGGGATCATTTATTTATATCAGAATGGATTTTCATATCCACATTTCAAAACTTTCAGGAGCGAGCCTTCCAGCCTGCGCTCTGTAAAACAAATTATAAAAGGAGTCGTCCACCTGGATAGTCTATCAATTATTCAGCTTGGGCTGCTTTTATTAATTGCTACTCCTGTTTCAAGAGTGATATTTTCTATTATAGGCTTTCTTTTCGAAAAGGATTATTTGTATGTCATCATTTCATTAATAGTGTTGATCATTCTTGCCTACAGCATTTTTGGTTTGGCTGGCTGAAAAATATACATCCTGTTATTACCAGAAATTTAAACTGCAATATTTTGTTGATCAGCAAAAGCTGGCATATCTTTTTATTACAAAAAGTAATGTCTCTTTCCAAATACAAACAAAAAAGATCGTTTGATAAAACGCCGGAACCTACCGGTGGAAAGCCAACCGGGAATGAGTTGCGGTTTGTGGTTCAGAAACATCATGCGTCACATCTTCATTATGATTTCAGGCTCGAAATGGAAGGCGTTTTAAAAAGCTGGGCGGTGCCCAAAGGCCCTTCAATGAATCCGGAAGATAAACGACTTGCCATGATGGTGGAAGATCATCCATGGGACTACCGCAATTTTGAAGGCATCATTCCCGAAGGATATGGCGCGGGAACTGTCATCGTTTGGGATGAAGGAACTTACGAACCCGCCGAAAAAAAGAAAACGAAAAAGGAAGATGAAAAAAGCCTGATGCACCATCTTTACCAGGGAAGCTTTTCATTTGTGTTGCATGGAGAAAAACTGAAGGGAGAATTTTCTTTGGTAAAAACACCAGAGCGTGGCGATAACGCGTGGCTGCTGATCAAGAAGAAGGACAAATATGCAACCACGAAGGATATTACTAAAGAAGATCGTTCGGTTTTATCCGGCAAAACTTTAGAAGAGGTAAAAGAACATCCTCAAAAAGAATGGCAAAGCAACCGCGCTAAAAAAGTAAGCAACACGAAAGAACCTGTGGAAGAAAAAGCAAACGAAAATGACCTCGTAGCTTTGTTGCAAAAAGGGAAAAAATCGAAGTTTTTATCAGATGTAAAACCGATGTTGTGCACATTGATCAAAGAACCTTTCGACGATCCTGATTTTTTATACGAAGTAAAACTTGACGGCTACCGGATCATGGCATACGTGCAAAATGGAAAGGTACGCCTGGCTTCACGAAGCGGTTTGGATTACACAGCAAAATATCCGTCAATAGAACATCAGTTATCACAATTGAATTTTGATGTCATCCTTGACGGAGAATTGGTAGCGCTGAACAAAGAAGGCCACCCGGATTTTGATGCGTTGCAAAAAAATAATGGTGAAAACCCGCTCGTGTTTTATCTCTTCGACATCCCGTGGTGCAAAGGTTTTGAGCTAATGCAGCTTCCCTTAACAGAGCGAAAAGAAATTCTTTCCAAAGTCATTCCTTTTAATGATGTGATCAGGTACAGCGACAGTTTTGAGCAGGGAATCGCACTTTTTGAGCTGATCAAAAAGCAGCAAATGGAAGGTATTGTCGCCAAGCGAAAAACGAGCCAATATCAACCGGGCAACCGCGGCAAAGACTGGCTGAAATTGCCTGCCGAAAAAAGACAGGAATTTGTTGTTGGCGGATGGGCTGATTCTTCCAGCGGAAGAGCTTTCAGGTCGTTGCTTTTTGGAGCTTATAACAAAAACAAACAACTCGAATGGATTGGACGTTCGGGTGGTGGTTATAAAGAAAAAGATATGGGCGCAATATTAAAGAAATTAAAAAGCCTTGAGATCGACGAATCGCCCTTTATCAATAAAGTGCTGGATACAAAAGGCGCCACCATACATTATGTAAAACCGGAACTCGTGGCCAATTTCAAATTTGCCACATGGACTACCTCCGGCCGTATTCGTAAACCGGCAACGTTTCTTGGCTTTCGAAATGATAAAAATCCAAAAAATGTGTTAAGAGAAATTCCATTGACTGAGAAAGAAGAAGAAAAAGTAATTAAGGATGAGCCG
>JBQCIM010000058.1:0-15620 GCA_051953735.1 Ginsengibacter sp. | reverse complement strand
CCATTAAAACTTTCTAAAAAATTATTTGTTGAAAAGAATTCTAATAAAGGACCGGTTTTAATTCCTGTAAATAATGGAGATAGATTACACATCGGCGATAAAATAAAAGTGCGCATCGAACTTCGTGTTGATCGCGACATGGAATATGTTCATATGAAGGATATGCGCGCCTCTTGCATGGAACCAGTCAATGTTCTGAGTGGTTACAAATACCTGGACGGGCTTGGTTATTATGAAACGACGAAAGATGTCAGCACCAATTTCTTCTTTGGATATCTAAACAAAGGAACTTATGTTTTCGAATATCCGATGTTCGTTACGCATGCAGGAAATTTCAGCAATGGCATTACCACCATTCAATGCATGTATGCACCGGAATTCACTGCGCACAGTGAAGGTGTAAGAGTGAGTGTAGCACAGTGAATCAACAAATAATTTGATTTATATTTTTTGAGGATTTTGAAAATGTGATTTATAAAATGGATTCCAATTCTTTTAAATGTCGAATGATATATGTTGGTTCTTCACCACACTCTGCATTAATGTGATTTACAAAAACTGAATCCATTCCTGCGTTCTTTGCACCAAGAATATCAGCGTTAAGATTGTCACCAATCATAAGGCTTTCTTCAATTTTCCCGTTCGCTTTATTCAAAGCGTATTCAAAAATCTCTTTTTTGGGTTTCACGGAATTAGAAATTTCGGATGTAACAATGGTCTTAAAATATTTGGTCAAATCAGAACTGTCCAATTTTAATCTTTGTGTTTTTTCAAAGCCATTTGTAATGAGATGAAGAGAATATTTTTTTTCAGTTAAATAGCCAAGAATTTCATTAGTATATTCAAACACTTTTTTCTTTGTTGGAAGAATTTCTAGAAAATATTCGCTCATGTCCTTCGCAAGTTTCTCATCAGCAATTTTGAAGTCAAGCAGCGTGCGCCACATCCTGCGCCATTTTAATTCTTCAGTTGTTATGAATCCTTTTTCATACCGTTCCCACAAAATGGTATTATGGCCAAGATAAATGGAATAGAAGTTTTCAAACGGTGAAACAGAGCGGCTTTCAAGACTAAAAAATTCATATAGTTCTAAAAGAGATTCTTTTGCGTTTGCATCAAAATCCCAAAGTGTATGATCAAGATCAAAAAAAAGATGTTGGTATTTCAAGGAGGTTATTTTTAAAATGTCCGCTTAAGATTTTAGATTTGTTACCTTGGAAAAAACGCTACAACATGTTGAATATTGTAATTACAGGCGGCAGCAAAGGTATGGGAAAAGCGATGGCGGAAAAATTCGCAACAGCAAAAAATAACATTTTCATTTGCTCCAGAAATCAAAGAGAATTGGCACAAACTGCCAGTGAACTGAATGAAAGATTTGGCGGTTGCGTAGATTATTTTTCTGCTGATCTTTCTGAGAAACAAGAGGTTTTAAAATTTGCAGACTGGCTTTTACAAAAAAATATTCCTATTGATATTTTGATCAACAATGCAGGACAGTTTGTGCCCGGAAGTGTTTACAATGAACCAGAAGGTAATCTGGAAAAAATGATGAACACCAATTTGTTTTCTGCATATTATTTAACACGAGCATTGCTTCCGAAAATGATGGAAAACAAATCCGGTCATATCTTTAACATCTGTTCCATAGCGGCTTTGAAGGCTTATAGCAATGGAGGCTCTTACAGTATCAGCAAATTCGCTTTGGCAGGTTTTAGTAAAAACCTTCGGGAAGAAATGAAACCATTTAATATCAAAGTAACTGCCGTTTATCCCGGAGCGGTGATGACTGCAAGTTGGGAAGAAGCAAATATTTCACCCGAAAGAATTATGGAAGTGCAGGATGTGGCAGCAATGATTTTTTCAGCTTCCTTTCTTTCGCCTCAGGCTTGTGTTGAAGACATAGTGATGCGCCCCTTTTTAGGCGATCTTCCCTAAATCCTTTAACAATCAGCATTTCTATTAACCTTTTTTTAAATTCTATTCCAACTATTTTTGTAACTCACCTTTAGCTGATGAAATGATTCAATTTTTACGATCTTATTCAAATAAATTTTTCGTTTCATTTATTCTGCTGGCAGTCATTTTCTGGCCTGATTCTTCTGTTGCCCAGGTAAAATTTTCTGTTGTTTGTCCACAAAAAAAAATCGGAAAAAAAGATCTGCTTCAGATTCAGTTTAAGGTCGACAATGCTACCAATGTTGACAATATTACTCCTCCATCTTTTGATAATTTTATAATTGCTTCAGGTCCTAATCAACAAAGGAGTGTAACAAGTATCAACGGAAAAATCAGTCAATCTGTCTCAATCGGATATTCCTTGCAACCAACATCAACGGGAAAATTTACGATCGGTTCTGCAACTGCAATTGCTGACGGACAAAATTTAAAAACACAACCAATGACTATTCAGGTGGTTGCCGGCTCTGTGTCTCCGCCAAATAACAATGCTCAAAACTTATCTCCGTTTGCCAATTTGAATTTAGATTTTCCACCTGCTTCGTCTGTGCATCAGTTTGACGATTACATTTTAAAACCGGGAGAAAATGCGGCGGACAAGACTGCAAAAAACGTTTTTTTGAAATTGGATATTGATAAAAAAAGTTGTTATGTTGGCCAACCAATTGTAGCAACTTACAAACTTTATACAAGGCTTCCTTCTGAAACAACAATTACCGATGCTCCATCTTTTAATGGCTTTTCAGTGAATGATTTTGATGTAAATAATAATTCTGTTCTCGAAAAATACAATGGGCGTATGTATAATGTATATACTCTTCGAAAGGTAGAATTATATCCATTGCAAGCCGGCAATATTAAACTTGATCCTGTTGTTGCTGATAATAAAGTCACTTTTATAAAATCTCAATATGCCAACTCACAGCGCAGCGATCCATTTTTTGATATGTTTAATGATTTGGGATCAGCAGCACTTCCCCCCGAAGCACAGATTCAGCAAAACGTAACTCTAAAATCAAATTCAGAAACAATCAACGTAAAACCATTGCCGGCTGAAAATAAACCAGCGGACTTCAGAGGAGCAGTGGGAAATTTTACAATCAATTCTTCTCTTGAGAAAAATAATATTACTACCGATGATGCAGGAACGTTAGAAGTTGTTGTAAAAGGAAAAGGAAACATTCAATTGATCAATGCGCCAACAATTGTTTGGCCCAAAGGAATAGATGGTTATGAGGCAAAAATAAAAGACAACATAGACAAAACATCTGTTCCAATGCAGGGAAGCAAGACTTTTTCCTTCCCTTTTACCGTTTCAAAAGCAGGGGAATACACCATTGATTCTATTTCATTTTCTTATTTTGATCCGGAAACTTCTACTTATAAAACCGTCCGTACGTCTCCATTGCAGGTGAATGTAAAAAAAGGAAGCCGAAATTTCTTTGGGAAAAGCAATAGCAATAAAAATTCTGAAACTGATCATATTATGTCAACACAAACTGAATTCATTGCAGGCATTGCGTTTGTTGCCATTATTATTTTTGTGATTCTTTTTTTCATCATTAGGAAAAATAAAGACAAAAATGAACTTGAAAAAAATGTGAAACTCGATGATTTGAAAAATGAAATTGAGGAGGAAAAAGAAGAATTTAAAATTCCTGAAAGTCCATTAACAGAAGCACATGAAAAACTGGTTAGCGGCAACAGCAGCGAATTCTATCACACTCTTGATACTTCTTTAAAAAAATACCTGGCAGCAAAATTTAAAGTTCCGGAAAATGAACTTTCCAAAAAAAGGCTGAATGAAGAACTGGATAAATGCAATGTAAGCATTGGAACTTCGATGATGCTTACCTCGCTGATGGATGAAGTAGAAATCAATTTATATGCGCCCCCCTCAAATGCCACACAATTAAGCCAGGTCTTTGAAAAAGCTTCTCAGGTGGTTTCTTTGCTGGATAAACAAGTTTGTAATTAATTTCTTTGCAGTGAACCAAGAAACAATAAGAAAAGATAATTAACATTCAATATTGGTGTTAAAAGAAATTGGGAAAGTACCGGTCCATCATAAATTCCAATTCCTCAAACCCTTTAAACAAAGTTCATAATGTTATACTTCTTCCCAAGAATTTTTTCATGATCGGCACCAAGCCAGTTTTGCAGCATCGTGGCATAAACATTTTTAAAATCAACCGTGAATTTCAAATCTCCCTGGTTTAAATCACTTAAATCTGCCATGGGGTTTAATAATCCTTTTTGTTTTAATCCGCCGCCAACAAAAAACATGTTATTGGCTGTTCCGTGATCTGTTCCGCCGCTGGCATTTTGCGCCACTCTTCTTCCAAATTCGCTGAACGTCATGACCGTCACATCTTGGAAACGGTTGTTACTTTTTAAATCATTTACAAAAGCACTTATTGCATCATTCAATTCTGTAAACAATCTTTTTTGCTGGTTTTCCTGGTTTACGTGTGTGTCAAAACTTCCAAGACTTACATAATAAACTTTGGTATTGATATCGCTTAAAATTAACGAGCAAATCGTTTTTAAATTCTTTCCTAATTCAGTAGCAGGGTAGGTTTGAGAAGAAGGATGTCGACGGCTTTGTTCATAAATATAATTCGCGCTGTTCATTGTTTCGCCTAATGTTTTGTACAGATAATCAACAGTTACTTCGCCGTGTTCATGGGTAGCATTTATTTCCTGGAAGTATCTTTCATTGCTTGAATTAAATAATCTCTTCGGATCTTTTACTGCAAGGCCTTTTATATTTTCACCTTTTAAAGCAAGACTTAAAACATCATCAATTTCCAGTGCCTGAGTCGGTTTATCACAGCCGCTACACTGCGCATCCAGGTATCTACCAAGCCAACCCGTAGCAAGGTATTCATTGCTATCACTGGCGCTTTGCCAGATATCCATACTGCGGAAATGAGAACGATCCGGATTTGGATAACCAACATTATTCATGATTGCCAAACTTCCTTCGTCAAATAATTGTTTAAAAAAAGGCAATGCCGGATTGAGGCCCGCTTCATCTGTAATTTGTAAACTCTGATCTTTTTCAATTCCAAGCTTTGGCCGCGATCTGTAATAAATATCATTTCTGATCGGAATTACAGTGTTCAAACCATCATTGCCGCCACTGAATTGCAGCACCACCATCACTTTATTCCCTGCCGGCTCGAGCGCCTTTTTTTCAAAAGCTTTTAAAAATTTCGGCATCATCAAAGACGCTGAAGCCAGCGTGCCAATTTGTAAAAATTCTTTGCGTTTCAAAAGCATAAAACAAGTTATTTGTTTGTTTACTGAATTGTCAACACAGCTGATACTCAGGTGTGCTCATTAATTCGATGATCATAGTTTTTATAAATCCTTCTCTTGATGTATTGTCTGTATATCTTTTTAAAACATTTGTATTGATCGAATTTTTTGTTTGCAAAACAATCTCATTCACTTTTTCGGAAAGTTTTTCTTTTGGGATTTTTTCAAAAACTTTGATCACTGAATTCCAATCAACATTTACCTGCAGCTGGTTTGGGCTAATTGGTTTGTCCAATCCTTCCTTTCCCATCATCACATCATCATCGTCTTTTGGCCGGATTAAAAACTGTTGTTCATTCGTCAAAATCTGGGGAACACGCATTCTAAACATCAACGCACTGCTGTCTATCCAGCTTTTTCCCCCAGGCCATCCTGCCACATTGGGAGGATAAAATAAAACCTGGCCAAGAACTTTTTGAAACAATAACTGAGCCTCTGGTTTTTCTAATTCCATTGGAATTAATCTTCGTATTCCAACCACCAATTCTACCGGAGATTTAATGTGAGTTCTGATATTTTTTGAATCATAAAACCATTCACTTGTAAAAATTCCGTTCATTAGTTTTTGCAAATCGTAATTACTGTTGTAAAAAGTTCCAGCAAGTTCTTCCGCTTTTTCATCATCCACATTTTCATTTACAAAAAATTTATAGATCTTTTTAGTGATAAATTTTGCGGTGGCTTTTTGTTCCAGAATAATGTCAATAATATCATCGCCATTAAAATTTCCGGATTTGCCTAAGAAAGTTTTGCTTCCATTATCATGAAGAAAAGGTCGATCTACAAATTCTCCTCTTAGATTGAAGCCCCATCCTGTAAAGGCTCTGGCGCCTTCTTTCACGTCCGTTTCTGTATAATTCCCTCTTCCCATTGTAAACAGTTCCATCACTTCACGCGCAAAATTTTCATTAGGATGTTGTTTCCTGTTTTGTTGATTATTCAGAAAAGAAAGCATCGCCGGACTTTTGCTAACTTCCCGAAGTAAGTCGCCAAAATTCTTTAATGCATTTTCACGAATGACACTTAAAAGTTGTTGCTGAAAAAAAATATTGATGATCCTGCATGCAAAATGTCCGTGCCAGAAAAGGCTCATCTTTTCACGAAGCTGAGCCTCGCTATTGATCATTTCGCTAAGCCACGTAAGGTTTAAATTTTTTATGTCTTCCGCTGATTGTTTTCGCAATTGTTTTTTTTGCTCTTGCGTTAATTTTTGCATTTGACCCAAATCCTGGATACCTTTTATCAATCCGTCAAAAGTATTATTAGCAACATTTAAAGGATCGGGATTCTTTGAAGATGTTTTTAACAAAAGATCGTATAATTCTTTTTGAGAAACTTGATCAAGCTGATTGGCATTTTCTGCCATTGGGCCAAAAGCAGCACGCCAAAGCAAATGCTGATTTTTTAATTGATTGGTAAGAGACATTTTAATCTGACCTTTTAAAAGGAAACTTTTTTCAAGAAAGAAAGTAGACTAAAACGAAAAATTAAAGTTTAATGTATCGAAAAGTTTTTTTTAATTTTAGAAAAGCGCTAAAAAAGAAATTGTAGCTATTTGCTGATTTACTTTAAAATAGATTATATTTTTTCTCCAACAGCATGATAATAAGGAATGCCATCGCTTACTACGATGTTCGTCAATCCTGCATTCTGCATCATTTCAATGATCTCTTTAGCAGAAAATCTTTGCTCAAGGCGGGTTCCAAAGCGATCCAAAGCATCATTTCTTATCATGAAAAAAGAACGGTTTTGATAGCCATGCAAAGGCATTCTTTTTGCAAGATCTTTAAATCCTAAAAAATTGAAAAGCCTTCCTGCTAAAATAAAAGGCATATAAAAAATAACAGCAAGGACGTCGCAAACAAAATGTTTTATTTTTCCCGGAAGCCTGCTGATAATTTTTCGAAGAAGATTGCTTAATTCAAAAAGAGATTTATAAAAAGGACCGCGACGGTCTAAATTATAATAGAGGTACACAAAAAAGTAACCACCTTTTTTTACTTTTTTAACACAATCTGTCAGCGCTTTTTTTGTGTCAGGAATATGATGCAAAACACCTATGCTCATTACAAAATCAAATGTTTCATCGGCAAAAGGAAGGGTTTCTATTGATGCTTTTGACAACCTGACATTTTTAATTTTTCCCAGTAATTTGTCTGCCGCAAAAATTGCGTTGCTCGGATCAACAGCTTCTATAAATCCAACTTTTGGTGCAAGATATTTTGCCCATCTTCCCGTACCGCAACCAACATCCAAAAGATAAGTTTGTGAATTAATCATGTTTCCATTCAAAATGTCGAAATATTCCTCACCTCCTTTTTTCACAAGCTCATCATCATGTTCATAAAATTTCAACCATTCTTCTCCAAACTCATCTACTACTTTTTTATCAATATTTTCTCCATCAATAGCGAAAATATTTATATCCCTGTTTTTTGTTGTGATAATCCTGTCCGGTGGCCTCAAAAATTCAGATTTCATACTAGTTCTTTCTGTCTTTTTACAATCGGCAAAATAAGTTCTTTTAAATCATACAGATCAATTTTTTCGATTAATATTGTTGCAATGGAAAATGGCAAATTTGTTGTTTCACTGGACTTTGAAATTTATTGGGGCGTACGTGATGCTGCAAAACTGGAAGAATATAAAAACAATCTTCTGGCAAAAAACATTTAGATGCTTCAATGAGAGCTACATTTGTATATGTCCGTACTTACTTTCATAAAAAATAAAAAAATATTTCTCTTATTTTTTCCTGCCATCTAATTCAGAAATAATAAAGTTATTTTGTGAAGCAAATTAATCGCGGAAAATAATGTGTGGTATTGCAGGAGCCGTCAACGCCGGATTCTCTTATGAGCAGGTAAAAAAAACGTTAGGTCATCGCGGGCCTGATGAACAAAATAGTTATCAGAATAAAAATGTAGATCTCTTTCATTTACGCCTTTCCATTCTGGATATCGCCGGCGGAAAACAGCCAATGCATTTTGATGAAAAATACACCATCATTTTTAATGGCGAAATTTATAATCACGCGGAAATAAGAAAAAAATTTTCATTAAAGGGAAAAACTTCTTCTGACACAGAAACTTTACTTCTTCTTTATGATTGCTTGGGAACCAATTTTCTCGAATATATTGATGGAATGTTTGCTTTTGTGATTTATGATAAAATCAAAAACCAATTATTCATTGCGCGCGACAGGGCCGGCAAAAAACCCTTTTATTATTTTTTTGATCATAAAAAATTCCTTTTTGCAAGCGAGCTCAATTGCCTTAAAACAATGACGCAGCTTGAGGTTGAAGAAAATCATATTTTGCAATACCTGCGTCTTGGATCTTTTTATCGACAATTTACTCCGTATAAAAATGTAACAGAATTAAGAGCCGGAACTTTTTTGGTTGTTGATTGTAATTCACTTTCAATTAAAGAAGAAAACTGGTGGAACATTCATCATTTTTATCAAAAACAAAATACAGATTCGCTTGAAGAAAGTTTGCAAAAAATCGATGAACTGCTTCACACTGGGATTAAAAGAAGATTGGAGACAAGCGATCTCGAAGTCGGAAGTTTTTTAAGCGGCGGAATTGACAGCGGGCTTGTAACATCAATTGCCAGTGAATATAAAAGCAACCTAAAAACATTCACCGTTTCTTTTTCAGGAGAATATGATGAAGCACCGTTGGCAAAATTGGTAGCAAAAAAGTATAAAACTGATCATACAGAAATCAGAATTTCATTTCAAAATCTGAGAAACGATCTTGAAAATATTTTGAGTAATTACGGCGAGCCATTTTATGATAGTTCGATTATTCCAAGTTTTTATGTTAGCCGTGAAGCGAAAAAATACGTCACGGTAATTTTGAACGGTGATGGTGCTGATGAACTTTTTGGTGGCTATAGAAGATACGTTCCGTTTTCAAAATATGATTTTTTTAAAAAGAATTTTTTGGTGAAAAAAGGCGCTAATTTTTTAAAAAAAAATCTTCCTGCAAGCAATGAAAAAAAATCAACATACAATTATTTATATCGTCTGACATCGTTAGCTTCAAATTCAGATCTGGAAATTTATCTTTCTGCAGGAGTTGACATTTTTGAAGAATACCAGCAATATATTCTTGATAATGGTGTCGATTATCTTGCTCCTGTCAGACAGGATTTTGATAAAATTGCCAACAGCAATTTATCAGGATTAAAAAAAATGATGAATCTTGATTTTGACACTGTTCTTTACAGTGATTTCTTAGTAAAAATGGATATTGCAACAATGGCAAATTCGCAGGAAGGAAGAAGCGCCTTTCTTTCAAAAGAATTGCTCGAATATGTTCCTTCACTGCCAGATGAATACAAGATCAAAGGGAAAACTACCAAATTTTTATTGAGGCAATTGGCCAAAAAATATCTTCCTTCAGAATTAATTGATCAGCCGAAAAGAGGGTTCGAAATTCCATTAAAAAATTGGGTAGATAACGAGTTGCAAGAACCGGTTTTTGATTATCTTTCTGCAAATAATAATTATTATAAGAACTTTGTTGACAAGAATTTTGTTCACGATCTATTAAAAAAGAAAATAAAAATTTCAGATGAAAAAAGAGCCAAAATTTTATGGACTCTTTTGTCATTGGAAATATGGTATAAAAAAGTTTATCAATGACAACTGTCCAGTCCTCAAAGAAAAAAATCGCAGTTATTGAGAACGGCCTTTTCTCAACTTATACAATGAGAGATGGACTAATGCAGCGGCTTTTGAAAGAAGGCTATGACGTGACTATTCTTACGCATACAAACTCGTTTGTTTCTCATGTTGAAAAAACAGGATTGCATGTAATAAACATCGGTTCAGGCAATTTGAACCCAATAAAAGTGCTGAAATATATTTCCAATTTATATAGTGCATTGAAAAATTTACAACCCGACATTTGCCTTACATTCAGCATCAGGCCTGCGATTTGGGGAAATTTTATTACACGTTATCTTGGCATCCCAACTGTTACCAACATTACCGGAGTTGGTCCTTTATTTACCAGCAAAAATCTCGCATATAGAACTGCAAGATATATTTATCGTTTTGCACTTCGCAAAACACGAAAAGTTTTTTTTCAAAATTTTGACGATATGAATTTATTTATTGAAAAAAAATTTGTGAAGAAAGAAATTGCAGAAAGGCTTCCCGGCTCCGGAGTTGATTACGAAAAATTTAGTCCGATCATTTTTGAAAGAAAGAAAGAAGAAAATTTTATTTTTTTATTCATCGGAAGATTAATTAAAGACAAAGGAATTTTTGAATTTGTAGAAGCAGCAAGAATGATCAGAAAAAAATATCCAAAAATTAATTTCAATGTCATCGGCCCTTTCTGGCACCAGAATTTAAGATCAAATACTATTTCAAAGTCAGATTTGCAAAATTGGATTGTTGAAGGAATCATAGATTATGAAGGAGAAAAAAAAGACATTCGCAAATATATTGCACAGGCAGATTGCATTGTTTTGCCTTCTTACCGCGAAGGAACTTCGAACATTTTACTCGAAGCTGCAAGCATGGAAAAGCCGGTCATTACTACTAATACAACAGGATGCAAAGAAATAGTAGATGACACAATAACCGGCTTTTTATGCAAAGTCCAGGATAGTAAAGATCTTGCTGAAAAAATGGAACAGATGTATTTGTTATCCTGCGAAGAAAGAAAAACAATGGGCAAAAAAGCACGTCAAAAAATTATAACCGAATTTGATAAGGAAATTGTTTTGAAGGCTTATCTGAAAGCAATTGACGAAATCCTTCTTTAAATATTTTTTACAATTTTACTGATCTTAAAAATAAATTCTCTTAAAAACAGTTTGTTACTTTTGTTTAAGACTGAAAATAATATGACTGAAAATCTGAATGATCAGGAGCTTCTTGCTCTTTATAAAGATCCTGCAACAAAAGAACAGGGATTTACCGGCATCATAAAAAAATACCAGGAAAAATTATACTGGCATATCCGGAGAATGGTCATTACTCACGAAGACGCGGATGACGTGCTGCAAAATATGTTTATAAAAGTTTGGAAATCATTGGAAAATTTCCGTGAAGAAAGCCAGCTTTATACCTGGCTTTACCGCATTGCCACTAATGAATCTCTTACTTTTTTAAGTCAGCAGAAAAAGCGCAATTCCATTTCGTTAAGTGATGATGAAAATGGTTTGAGCAACAAGTTAAGAAGCGATACAAACTTTGATGCCAACAAGCTGGAATGGAAGCTGCAATTGGCAATTCAGTCGTTGCCGGAGAAACAGCGGTTGGTTTTTAATCTCCGGTATTATGACGAAATGCCATACGAAGAAATGAGCCATGTTTTGGAAACCAGCGAAGGGGCGCTGAAAGCGAGTTATCATCATGCAGCAAAAAAAATTGAAAATTTTATTTTGAATAATTAAACTATCAGGAATACAGATAGTCTGAAGAGCACAATGCAGAAAAGAACAGAAATAACAGAAGAATTAAAAGACATAAGTCCTACATTGGCTTCTATGGAAAAGGTAAATGTTTTCCAGGTGCCTGAAGATTATTTTTCAGATTTTGATGCAAAAATTTTAACAACAATTTTTCTTCAGGATAAAAAGGATAATTTCCAAAAAGTGCCGGAAGGATATTTTAATTCCTTAAGCGATACGATACTTTCAAAAATAAAACAAGAAGAAAATCAAACTGCCTCAGAAGAGATCAAAGCGCTTTCTCCTGCATTACATTACTTGAAAGAGGAGCGCGTTTTTGATGTTCCTGAAAACTATTTTGAAAATCTAAGTAATGAAATTCTTGAAAAGATTAAACCATCAAAACCTAAAGTTATTGCGATTTCTTCTGTAAAAAAATGGTGGAAATATGCAGCAGCAGCGGTAGTTGCAGGTGTTATTGCGATTTCTTCTTTACAGATTTTTAATCATAATTCTAATTCAATTCCTGAGATGCAAATTGCTTCAGAATACAAAACACCGGAACAATTAAACCAAGGAATTTCATCTTTAAGTGATGAAGAAATTGTAAAGTATCTTGAAAACAATGGTAATATTTTAGATGAGGAAGCAATCACTAAAGATATGGATACAACAGAATTGCCAAGCACAGAAGATTATCTTACAAATGAAAATGCGTTGAACAATTTTTTGAATCAGATCAATGAAGGATCTAATAAAAACACGCAATAAAATGAAAAAATATTTACTCTTATTCTTACTGATCTTTGGAAGTTTTTCATTTGCCATTGCTCAAAACAAAAATGGTCAGCGAAATGAAAAAATTCAGGATTTGAAAATTGCTTTTATTACTCAAAAGCTTCAACTCACTTCTTCAGAAGCAGAAAAATTCTGGCCTGTTTATAATGATTACCAAAATGAAATAAGACAACTGCGCGTCAATAGAAGCGATGATGCCCTGGAGAATGAACAAAAATTATTAGACATCCGAAAAAAGTACAAACCTTCTTTCGAAAAAATTGTCGGTCCCCAGAGAGTTAACGACCTGTATAACGCTGAAAGAGAATTTAGAAATGCGCTGATACGACGTTTAAAAGAACAAAAGCAACAGAATCAAAAAAAATAATTTATCATCAACCTTCTGCAAGATTTCTTTCATTTTTTTCCTTAAAAAAAGAATTCCTAAACATTTTTAGAAATAAGAATTGAACTTATTTGTTGGTTTACTTATAGATGTTTGACTTTTTCTAAAAAAATTTGATAAAAAATAGACAGAGTTCAGGTTATCCACATCTATATTAATAAAAAGAATAAATTAAAATTGGGAAAATTAGTTTTTCTACTATTTTTGCAACGGTGTTTTTCATAGGTTAGCAACGGCCGGCCCTTTTTAGGGCAGGCCTTTCTTAACTTAGATCAAAATTGAAATATTGGAAATTTAATATCGTGATAAAATAAAAAAGTCCATTTTTCCCTTTCTCCTTCTTTCCACCATTGTTGCCTTAATTCCATTGCTGCGGCTCCATCAAAATCATACTTTGCTTTGAACCGATTTTTCATTTGTTGCAATTGAGGCGCAACATCGCCGCCGTAAAAAATAATCTGATCATCTTCAATAATTTTAAAAACCTGGTGATAAGGACAATGAGCGCCGGTAACTTCGTAATGGATATAATCATCTATTAGACCTTCGCCTTCGACGAACTCTAACTTTTTATATTTTTCAAGCAATAAAAAATCAGTTACACGGTAGGAAGGCATTCCTTTTTGTAAACCAAAATTCCATTCATTTTTGTTGATATAATAAGTAGCATTTTCAAAGCTTACAATCTTTTTATTTGTCTGTGCAATTCCGCCAGTATGATCTTTATGAAGATGTGAAAGAAGAACTTTGGTAACATCTGTTGCATTGATTCCATTTGCTGCCAGATTTTTGTGGATCTGCAATTGCCCTTTTTCATCAGCAAAACCAAGTCCAGTATCAAATAAAAGAATATCTTTTGAAGTGATGACAGCAAAAGGCTGAATTTCTACCAAAATACTTCCTTTATTTCTCTGTTGCAGATCGTCTTCATTTACATTAAAAGGAATAAATTTTTTCGTTTGATCTACAGTAAACGCGCCTTCACTTAATGGAATTATTTTCATTTAAATTATTTTTCTTTAGCCACCGCAAATGTCTATATTTATTCACCGCCTATTTAATTTAATGTGATAAAATTTGCTACAATTCTATTTGCAGTAAAGCAACAAATAACAACAATTCTTTTTTTTCTCAAAAGTTGTTTATCTCAAAACCATGTGCCTGTCGGCGTCTAGGCGAACTAAGATAAAAATTAAAATGGTAAACGTGAGCAGGGAAGAACCTCCGTAACTCATCAAAGGAAGTGTTATTCCAATAACCGGAGCAAGGCCAATGGTCATGCAAATATTGATAGAAACGTGAAAAAAAATAATTGCGGCAACGCTGTATGCATAAACTCTGCTAAATGTACTTCGCTGCCGTTCTGCAAGAAAAACCATTCTCAACATAAAGGCCATATATATTAAAACGATCAGCGTACTTCCCCAAAAACCAAAATTCTCGCCAACAGAAGTGAAAATAAAATCCGTGTGTTGTTCAGGAACAAAATCTCCTTGTGTTTGAGTTCCTTTCAAAAACCCTTTCCCCCATAAACCTCCGGAACCAATGGCGATTTTTGACTGTTTTACATTATAATTTTCTTTTGCTTTTGTAGCTCTTTTTGTTCTTGCCTGTTCTGCTTTATCTTCTTTACTCAGCTTTGCCGTTTCTGCATCAGGAACATAATCAACGCCGAAAGTGTTCATAATTCTTTCTACCTGGTATTGATGCAAAACATGTTTGAACATATAAGGAACGGCGAAACGCTGGATTCCGACGCATAAAACCCAAAGGGCCAGAATCATTACCAGAACACCTTTATCGCGCTTAATAGTTCTTCTTAAAGCATAGATGACTGCGATGGCAATGAGAGTTAGAATAAGAGCAAGCAAATTTTTATCAACTAAAATTGTAGCAACTACCAGCACAGCAAATGAAAAACCGATGATGAGATAAACCGGCGGAAGCCCTTCACGATACATGGGAATTAAAAAAGCAAAATAAACCAAAGCCAACCCGGTTTCATTTTGAAGAAGAGAAAAAACTGCGGGAGTCAATGCTATTGCTGCAGCAATTAATTGTGATCGGGGATTTTGAAAATTGGTTTCAGGTCGCGAAAGATATTTTGACAACGCCAAAGCTGTAAATATTTTACAAGTTTCTACTGGCTGAAGATTAAAAAAACCGAGTGGTATCCACGACTTTGAGCCGTTAATATCTTTTCCCAACACAAAAGTAGCCATCATTAAAAGAATACCAAAAGCATAACTAAGATTGGCGGTTGCCGTGAATAATTTACTGTCAGTGAGCAAAATGAAAATGGCGATTATTCCGGAAATTCCGACGAACAACAATTGCCGCGAATAATTTTTTTTCAGACCTATAATGTTTCTCCAGATATCTCCACTGTTATGATACTCGACAGAAAAAATACAAATCACACCAACGGAAACAAGAATAATATACAACCAAACACTTATCCAGTCTATTCCTTTAGATATGATCGCCCGATCGCGCATTAGATGTTAGAAATTTTTTTAGTGAGAAGAATCATTTTTTATTTTGCGTTTCGATCTGTCAGGCAGTATTGCATTTGTAGAATGATCCTTTACATTTTCTTTTTTTGATGGAGCAGGAATTGTATCAGTTTTTGCAGCCTCATCCTGTTTTGATTTGTTCAATTCATCCAGGGCATCTGAATTATCATCCTCAATTCCCATAGTATCTTTTAAAGAATTAATATACGTTTTTTCCAATT